>JBFWSH010000012.1:0-101371 GCA_050248475.1 Flavobacteriales bacterium | reverse complement strand
GTTGTTTTCAGTCAAAATGTCATTTTATGGTAAATGGTATATGCTTTGACTATTCAGAAATCACAAATTAAAAAATATTAACCTTTAAAATAGATTAAAAAATGGCAAAAGGAAAGATTAAAGTACAAACCGAGAACATTTTCCCAATCATTAAGAAATTTTTATACTCTGATCACGAGATTTTCCTGAGAGAACTTATTGCTAATGCTACTGATGCAACCAAAAAGCTTCATGCTTTGGCTTCTATGGGAGAGTTTAAAGGTGATGTGGGCAATGATACTATAGAAATACTTTTAGATAAAAAAGCAAAAACCCTTATCGTTAGAGATAGAGGTATTGGTATGAGTGAGGAAGAAATTAAAAAGTACATTAACCAAATCGCTTTTTCTGGTGCCGAAGAGTTTGTAAACAAGTTTAAAGACAAAACCGAAACCGGTAACATCATTGGTAAGTTTGGTTTAGGTTTTTACTCATCATTTATGGTGGCTGAACGAGTGGAAATTTTATCGAAAAATTACAAAGACGAACCTGCTGCACATTGGGAGTGTGATGGAAGCCCTGAATATTCTTTGAAAGAAGGCAAAAAAGAAGAGAGAGGAACAGATATAATTTTACATATTGCTGAAGATTCAACAGAATTTTTAGAAGAAACTAGAATTAAAACCTTGTTGGATAAATATTGTAAGTTTATGCCAGTAGCTATTAAGTTTGGCTCTAAAACGGAATACGTTGACAATAAAAAAGGTAAAAAGGATAAAGACGGAAATGTAGAAAAAGAAGCTGTTCAGGTTGATAACATTATCAACAATCCTAATCCAGCATGGACAAAAACGCCATCGACATTAACAGACGAAGATTATACAGGTTTTTACAGAGAATTGTATCCGTATAATTTTGAAGAATCCTTGTTTCATATTCATTTAAATGTAGATTATCCATTTAATCTAACAGGTATTTTATACTTCCCTAAAATTAAACCCAATATGGAAGTACAAAAAGACAAAATTCAACTGTATTCTCGTCAAGTATTTATTACTGATTCGGTTGAAGGTATTGTGCCTGATTTTTTAACATTATTACATGGTGTAATCGATTCTCCAGACATTCCTTTAAACGTATCTCGTTCGTACTTACAAAGTGATGGTAATGTGAAGAAAATTTCTAACCACATCACTAAAAAAGTTGCAGATAAGTTAGAAGAGTTGTTTAAAAAAGACCGTGAGGATTTTGAAAAAAAATGGAACGATATCAAAATATTCATTGAGTATGGAATGTTATCGGACGATAAGTTTTTTGAAAGAGCTCAGAAATTTGCTTTATATAAAACTACAGAAGGTAAGTATTATACACAGGATGAGTTGATTGAAAAAATTAAGCCACTACAAACTGATAAAGATGATAAATTAGTAGTGCTTTATGCAAGTGATGTTGATACTCAATACACGTATATTCAATCGGCAAAAGATAAAGGTTATGAAGTTATTGTGTTAGATTCACCTTTAACACCTCACTTGGTTGGTAAATTGGAGCAAATTATAGAGAAATCTACATTTACCAGAATTGATGCAGATACCATTGATAAAATCATTAATAAAAATGAAGAAATTCCTTCTAAATTAACCGATGCTGATAAAGATGCGTTAAAACCTGTTTTGGAAGAAGTAATTTCGAAAGAGAAGTTTACTATTCAATTCGAGAGTATGAATGAAACTGACCAACCAATGACTATTGTTCAGCCAGAATTTATGCGTAGAATGAAAGAAATGAGCAAAATGGGCGGTGGCGGAATGATGGGAATGGGTAATTTCCCTGAAATGTACAATTTGGTGGTTAATGTAAATCATCCGGTAATTTCTAAAATGCTAAAAGAAAAAGATGGTACTAAACAAAAAGAAATAGCTAAACAAACAGCCGATTTAGCATTGTTATCACAAAACATGTTAAAGGGTGAAGAATTAACTAACTTTATCAAACGAAGTATCGAACTTATTTAAAGTTTTAAACTATTAATAAGTCAATTACTTAAAAAGTATAACTTTATTGAATATTTAACTAAAATAGAAAAAAGAAAAATGAAAAAAACGTTAATAATAGTAGGAAGTATTGTACTTCTTATACTTGTGGTGTTTATGTATTACAAAAGCACTTATGATAAAGCAGTTAAATTGGATGAGGGTGTAATGACTGCCTGGAGTGATGTAGGTGCTGATTATCAAAGAAGAGCCGATCTTATTCCTGGTTTAATTGAAACTGTAAAAGGCGCAGCTGAAAACGAAAAAGACATTTTAACTGCTGTTACCAATGCAAGAGCTGGAATAGTTGGAGCAAAAACTCCGGAAGAAATGGAACTTGCAGGAAAGAAAATTAATGCAGCAATTAATCTTGCATTTGAAGCCTATCCTCAAATTAGATCAACAGAGAATTTTGGTGTTTTTCAAGCACAATTGGAAGGAACAGAAAATAGAATAAATGTTTCTAGAAAAAAATACAATGAATCTGTTAAATTGTATAACAGTCATGTAAGAAGCCTTATTCCATCAATGTTAATTGGAGGAAAATTTCCAACAAAAGAACCATTCAAAGAATCTGCTGGATCTGAAGTTGCTCCAGAAGTAAAATTTTAATAATATAATCGTATTAAAAGTTGGGGGTAGTTAGTGTAAGAACTTTCTACTCTCAGCTTTTATCTTTTTAACTAAGACTTATGTCAAAAGACTTATTTACAGCAGAACAAAAACAACAAATCGTTGCAGCAATTCGTGAGGCAGAAAAAAACACATCTGGTGAAATTAGAGTTCATATTGATAAAAAATGTAAAGAAGATGTATTGGATAGAGCTGCTTATATGTTTGATGCATTAAACATGCAAAGGACAGTTCTTCGAAATGGGGTATTAATATATCTTGCTACCGAAGATCGTCAGTTTGCCATTTTAGGAGATGCTGGTATCAATCAGAAAGTTCCAGTAGGTTTTTGGGATGAAGTGAAAGACCTAATGATTTCTAATTTTAAACAAGGTAAATTTACTGAAGGTTTGTCTGAAGGAATAAAATTAGCTGGAGAACAGTTGAAAAAACACTTTCCGTATCAATCCAACGATAAAAATGAATTGTCTGACGATATTTCGTTTGGAAAACAATAACATTTATGTCTTTCGTACGAAAGATTTTATTACAACTTTTATAACATGAAACAAATCATCATTATAATACTATCAGTTTTAGCTTTAGCATTTAATCATTTAAAGGCTCAAGATTGTCTGCTAGACCAAAAACCAAAACAAGATTTAGTACAAGATTATGCTAATATAATTAATGACGATGAAGAATCTTTTTTGCGTCAAAAGTTACAGGCATTTAATGATACCACGTCAACACAAATATTGGTAGTAACTGTTACCGATTTATGTGGCTATGATAAGGCTGAATTTACTTATTCGTTAGGGGAAAAGTGGGGAGTAGGACAGCAAGGAAAAAACAATGGTATTGTTATTATGGTTAAGCCTAAAGAAATTGATGGACGGGGAGAAACTTTTATTGCTCCAGGATATGGATTAGAGGGGGTTGTACCGGATGCAATTGCTAAACGTATTGTCGATAACGAAATGATTCCTTATTTTAAATCGAAAGAGTATTATTATGGAATTCATCAGGCAGTAAATGTATTAATGAGTTTAACCTCAGGAGAGTTTACAGCTGACGAATATTCAAAAACGGATTTAAGCAAGTTTATTATTCCAATTGCATTCATTATTTTGTTATTCTTAATGGTGTTTTTTATTACTGCAAAAAAGGCAAAAGATTATTCTATTGGTCATAACATTCCTTTTTGGACAGCTTTTATGTTGATGAATAATTCAGGAAGAAATCATGGTGGATCCTGGGGTAATTTCAATTCTGGTGGAGGTGGTTTTAGTGGTTTTGGAGGTGGTAGTTTTGGTGGAGGTGGAGCAGGTGGTAGTTGGTAATGCAAATAAAATGATTATCTTTAGTTTAAAATTTGATTTATGAGAAAATTGCTTTTATTCCCGCTTGGTTTGATTTTATTGATAAGTTTTTCATGTTCGAAAGAAGATAAATCAATTTCAGAAACTGTAACAGACTCATCTAGTAGCGGTTCTAGTCCGCATACTACTTTTAATTACTCAGGCAGTTTTGCTATTAATAAATATGATTCAAACTGGGTTTTTATAAATAATTATTATGCCCCAACAGAATTATCTATTTTAGTTAAGAACACTTCAAATTATACTTTATCAACTAACTTTGACGCCTCTTTACTTAAGGGACTTACAAATAATGTGATTCAAGTTGCAATACCTAGTAATTATTTTTCGACAAATATACCTGGAACGGGCATATTTAATAATGGTATTATAAATGGTTATAATGTTAAGGATAGTTTATATTATAAAGTGTTATATAAAGGAGTTAATAAAAGCAATGTGTATCTAGATTTTAAAGGGAAATTAACCAGTAGTTATTAAACATGTATTATATAAACAAAACCACCACGCATAGTTTTGCCGAAGCAGAACAAAAAATTAGAGAGGCATTAAAAGAAAAAGGTTTTGGTATTTTAACCGAAATAGATTTAAAAGCCACTTTAAAAACAAAGTTGGATAAAGATATCCAGCAGTATAAAATATTGGGAGCATGTAATCCTAATTTTGCATATCAAGCCTTACAGCAAGAAGAAAAAATAGGTGTTATGTTGCCTTGTAATGTTACTATTATTGAAAACAAAAATGGTACTGTTGATGTCTCTATAATAGATCCTGTTGCAGCATTTGAAGTAGTTAAAAACAAAACTGTAGAGCCTTTTGCAAAAGAGGTAAAAGCCATTCTAGAAGCCACTTTGGAATCCATTTAAATAGGAATTAATTTATCTCATTGTTTATTTTCTTTTTAAGATTAAGTGTTATCACCTAACATTCTATTGTTGAAATTTAGGTAAATATACTGTTGAACTGAGTTGTATTAATTTATAGTTTTGTTCAAACTTCTAATGTTATGGAGAAATATTCTAATTTAAAAAAAGGATCTAAAATAATTGGTTATGAATTAGGATCTGATTATATTAAGGTTTGGATGAAGGAGGAAGATGAACCGATGGATTTTACAGCTGAATCTGTAGGTATTGACCGAATTGAAATTATGAAAGATTTAGCTAAAAAAGGTTACGGGCTACAACGTTATATTAATAAACGAAGTAATCTGGGTGGTTATTGATAACCTATTACCTAACCTGATTAAAACTTATATTCAAATTTTTTTCAAAAAGCCGAATTTGTTTCATTTCGAAAGTAGTAACAATACTTAACGAAATCCCTTGTTTCCCAGCCCTGGCAGTTCTACCACTTCGGTGTGTATAATACTCTTCTTGGTCGGGTAATTGATAATGCACCACATAAGCCAATCCTTCTACATCAATGCCTCGTGCAGCAATATCAGTTGCAACTAGTAATTGTACAGTTTCATTTTTAAAAGCCCTCATGGCTTTATCACGTTCTTTTTGTAATAAATCACCATGAATGGCATCGGCAGCAATGTTTTTTGCTTGTAATTGTTTAACTAATTTTTGCACCGCAGCTTTGGTTTTACAAAATACTATACCCCTGTTTTTGTGTTGAGTTTTTAAAAATTGAAGTAACATTTGTAGTTTCTCGGCTTCATCACAAATTACATATTGATGTTCAATACTTTTGTTGACCACATTTTTACTACTCACTTCAATACGGTGGGCATTTTCCGACATGTGTTCGTTAATGATTTGTTTTATACCAGTAGGCATGGTAGCAGAAAACAACCATTTTTGTTCAGCATTTTTTATGATTCCTAAAATTTCGTCCAACTCTTTTTTAAAACCCATACTCAGCATTTCATCGGCCTCATCTAAAATAATGGTTTTTACATTTCTAATGTCTACAGCTTTTCTATTAATCAAATCAATTAATCTTCCTGGAGTGGCTACAACAATGTGTGTAGGTCGTTTTAGAGCGCCTATTTGAATGTCTATGGGTTGCCCGCCATAAACAGCTTCAGCAAATATTTTGTCGGTGTATTTGGTAAACTTAAATAGTTGTTTGGCAACTTGTTGCCCCAATTCACGTGTAGGACAAAGGATTAAACCTTGAACTACTTTTTGTTTTGGATCAATGTTGTGCAACAAAGGCAAGCCATAAGCCGCAGTTTTACCGGTACCCGTTTGTGCTTGAGCAACCAAATCCGTGGTAGTAGTTAATAATAAAGGAATAGCTTCTTGCTGAATTTGAGTAGGTTTAGTAATTCCTAGTTCGTTTAATCCTTTAATAAAGTCTGGTTTGATACCTAAATCTTTGAAGTTTTCCAAAATTGTAGTTTGTTAATTGGCTGCAAAGGTAGGTAAATTATGTGTCAATCTTTGTAGAGACGGACGATTGTCCGTCTGAATGTAAATTTTGAGACGCACAATCGTGCGTCTCTACAGTAAACAATAATTTTGGGTTAACTAATTTATGAGATATTTAATAAATAACCATCATTTTCTTTAATTTTCGGTTTAAATATAAATCATTATGAAAAACCTAATCATTACCTTATCGTTATTTATAACCACATTATACCTTACAGCACAAGCCCCATCAATTGAATGGCAAAAATCTTTAGGGGGTGCTCAGGATGATTATGCCTTTTCCATACAACAAACTTTAGATGGAGGATATATTGTTGCTGGAGACTCTCGTTCAGATAATGGTGATGTGACAGGTCATTATTACTGGAGTGATTATTGGGTGGTAAAATTAGATAGTTTGGGTATAATAGAATGGCAAAAATCTTTAGGTGGAAATTATGATGATTTTGCAAATTCCATTCAACAAACCACAGATGGCGGATATGTAGTTGCTGGAAGTTCTCAATCAACTAATGGAGATGTAACAGGCAATCATGGTGACTTTGATTATTGGGTGGTAAAACTAACAAGCACAGGTGCTATGGATTGGCAAAAATCGTTGGGTGGAACTGGAAATGATCAAGCCTTTTCCATACAACAAACAACAGATGGTGGTTACATTGTTGCAGGAAGATCAAGTTCAACAAATGGAGATGTAACAGGTAATCATGGTATTAGTGATTACTGGGTGGTAAAACTAGATAGTACAAGTACTATCGTTTGGCAAAAATGTTTAGGTAGTTCATACAATGATTATGCATCTTCAATCCAACAAACAACGGATGGAGGATATATAGTTGCAGGAGGTTCTGATTATAGTGACGGAGATGTAACAGGTAATCATGGCTATTATGATTACTGGGTGGTTAAACTAGATAGTATAGGTACTATTGCTTGGCAAAAATCTTTAGGAGGAACTGGAAGAGATTTGGCCAGTTTTATTCAACAAACAACTGATGGTGGGTATGTGGTTGCAGGAGAATCTGATTCACATGATGGAGATGTTACTAGTTATCATGGTGGTAAGGAATACTGGGTAGTTAAACTAAATAGTATGGGAACTATCGAATGGCAAAAATGTTTAGGAGGAACTGGAGGAGATTATGCCAAATCTATTCAACAAACAACAGATGGAAGTTATGTAATTGCTGGATTTTCCAACTCAACTGATGGAGATGTAACAGGTAATCATTTCGGTTATGATTATTGGGTGGTTAAACTATCTCTTACTGTTGGTGTAAACGAAATGACTGAACTAAACGAGTTTAGTGTTTACCCCAACCCAACAAGCAACCAAATAACGCTAAAAGCAAACCTCAATTAATAGGTGCTTTTTACACCATTTATGATAACATGGGTAAATCGGTAATATCGGGGCAAATTAACACAGCACAAATGGTAATTGAGTTGGGTAATTTAACGAGTGGTATTTATTTGTTAAGTATTGGAGAAGATAAACAGTCGTTTAAGGTTATTAAAAATTAAATGTTTTAATCATCTCACCAATCTTCGTAAGCCGAACAATTGTGAGGCTTTACAATTTTGTTGAAAAGTTGTCAATACTTTTTCGTTAACCATTTTTGTTAACGGGTTTCGGTGTTTAATTTTGTAACAACCTCAAAAAATAGATATTATGCAAGCTAACGCGATAAAAGAGACTAAATTCAATTTTCCAGGGCAAAAAAGTTTGTATAAAGGAAAAGTAAGAGATGTTTACAATATTAACGATGAGTTAATGGTAATGGTGGTCTCCGACCGAATTTCTGCTTTTGATGTGGTGTTACCTAAAGCTATTCCTTTTAAAGGACAAGTGCTGAACCAAATTGCAGCAAAATTCTTAAAAGCTACTGAAGATATTTTGCCAAACTGGGTAATTGATGTGCCTGATCCATGTGTAACCATTGGAAGAAAATGTGAACCTTTTAAAGTGGAAATGGTTATTCGAGGATACTTGTCAGGCCATGCATGGAGAGAATACAGTGCTGGTAGAAGAGTGTTGTGTGGAGTAACCATGCCTGAGGGAATGAAAGAAAACGACAGGTTTCCAGAACCCATTATTACACCTAGTACTAAAGCTAGTGTTGGACACGATGAGGATATTTCTCGTGAGGATATTATTAAAAAAGGAATAGTTAGTGAAGCAGATTATGTGAAATTGGAAGATTATACCCGCAAAATTTTTCAACGTGGTACCGAAATAGCTGCTAAAATGGGATTGATTTTGGTGGATACCAAATACGAATTCGGAAAAATTGGAAATCAGATTTATTTGATAGACGAAATTCATACGCCAGATTCTTCACGATATTTTTATAAAGATGGTTATGCCGAACGCCAAGCAAAAGGTGAGAAACAAAAACAGCTATCGAAAGAATTTGTTCGCGAATGGTTAATTGCCAATAATTTTCAAGGAAAAGACGGGCAAACTGTTCCTGAAATGACCGATGAGTTTGTAGAAGAAATCTCGAACCGTTACATTGAATTGTACGAAAACATTACGGGTGATAAGTTTATAAAATCTGATGTGAGTGATGTGTTGAAACGGGTAGAAGAGAATGTGACTAAAGCAATTTCGCAACTCGTTTAATCACATTCCACCACCGCCATCATCAAACTCATTGTTTCTACGGTTTTTGTCAGCTTGCTTCTTAGTTTGATTGATACGGTAAGTAAAACTCAACCTGAAGAAACGGGAACGCCATTGAAAATCACCTTCAGAATAGAAATTGGTTCCATAATCAATACTTCTTCTTTTTCGTGTGTTAAATACATCGCTGGCATTAAAACTCAACGTACCATTTCCTTTTAGGACATCAACAGAAGCACCTAAATTTAGTGCATAGCGAGCCAATTGCTCTCCTTGTGTAGTTTTTTTTGGTGCATTGTAATCAAACGACGATTGAAAGCCTAATTTCTTCTTTATGGTCCATTTTGAATTTAGCTTTGAATTCCACGTGTAGGTATCACTGAAATATACTTTCCCCTGATAATTCCCATCCGTTATTTCTCTAAAAAAGTTAAAATCACCTCTAATATCCCACCACTTTTTTATTTGATAAGAACCTGAAAACTCTACACCATAAGCATTTCTAAAACCAATGTTTGCAGGTATTCGTTTGGTTGTTCCAGTAATATCCGATACCAAAATACGCTCAGTAACACCAGTACTATATCGGTAATAAACACTTGATAACAATGAACCTTTTTTGAAATAATTTAAATATCCTAACTCAAAAGCGTCAGTATATTCCGGGTTAAGATTAGGGTTTCCGTAAAAATTATTTCTTGAGTCACTAATGCTGTAAAAAGGCAACAACCACCAATGTTGTGGTCGTTTTAATCTGCGGCTGTAACTTAATTGAACGGAGTTTTCATTTTTAATAATGTACGAAATATGTGAGCTTGGAAACAGGTTTAAATACGTTCGTTTGTTTACTTCGTTGGTGGCAACATACTCAGTAGTAACATCAGAAAACTCTGTTCTTAAGCCCAACTGGTAAGAAAATTTGTCTAGCTTTTGTCCAAACATGGCATAACCAGCAGAAATATTTTCAGTGTACAGCAATAGGTTTTTTAAACTTGGATCGACTTCAAATTGATTGGTGCTTTTATTCATTAAACTTACCTGATAATCATCATCAACAGTTTTGTAATTACCTCTAAAACCCATTTCAAACTTGGCTTTATTTGGTAGAGGATGAATATAATCAGATTGTAACAAAATGTTTTTAGAACCTTCGTAATTGTAAACACTGGTGTATGTATTGTCAGTACTATTAACGCTATTGTTTTGTACAATTATCGATTCCTCATCGTCTCTGTTTGTAGAGTATTGGGCGTCGAAAGTTAGCAGCTGTTCAGGTTTCGTAAATGTTTTCCGATAGTTAAAAGCCAAATCAAACGATGATAATATTTTATCTTCATCTTCATTTCTGGTAATTACTTGTACAGGATTTTTTTGATTGTCGTAATCGGTGTACTCAACATCAACAATATTGTATGCTGTTCCAACATTTCCGCTTGCAGAAAGGGTAATCGAGTTGAGTTCATTTAAATAAAATTCGGTACCTAAATTAAAGCTGTGATTAATGTTTTCTCTTCCTCTTACTGCATTGTTTGAATAACTAAAACTGGTGTCGCTATACGTAAAAGTTTGGTACGAATTACTAAAACCTGGCGATTCGCGATAGCTTGCATTATAACCGGAAAAAATTGTTACCGCATTTTTTTTGTACGATAAACCAAAACCACCGCCATAACTGTTTGGATAGCCTAAATCCATATTAACGGTACCATTAATGCCTTGACGTTTGTCTTTTTTTAATACAATGTTGATAATTCCTACTTCACCTTCCGCATCGTAACGTGCTGATGGATTGGTTATTACCTCTATTTTTTCTATTTGACTACCTTGTAGCTGACGCAATGCATCGGCAGTACTTGTTCCGGTTAAACCCGAAGGCTTTCCATTGATTAAAACCCGAACATTTCCACTTCCTCGTAAGTTTACATTTCCCTCCACATCAACCGAAACAGAAGGAACATTATTAAGTACTTCTGCGGCATTACTTCCTTGTGAGGTAATGTCTTTATCCACATTAAATACTTTTTTGTCGAGGTCAATTTCCATCAATTTTTTTTCATCTACAAATTCAAATTCATCTAATTTTAATGAAGATGGAGCAAGCTTTATGGCTGGTAAACTAACATCAGTATTATTGATGACAATGCCAGAAATGGTTTTGGTTTCAAAACTTAAAAAGGAAACTTTCGCATAGTATTTTCCGTTGACTAGTTTAATACTAAAATTACCATCCATATCGGTTGCGGTACCATTAACATAGCTAGAATCGTTGCTGTTAAAAATCCCAATAGCTACATAAGGCAACAATTCGCCTTTATTATCTATAACTTTGCCCGACAACACATGTGGTTTTCCTGTTTGGGAAAAAGCCTCAAAGCATAGTAAAATGGTAAGAAGTATAATTAGTGTTGCTTTCATGTTAATGATTACAAAATTACAGATAACAACTCAGATGTGCTTTTTATTAAAAGGTTTAATCACTACAATAGGTTTTTGATATCATGGATAAATTAAAGGTGTTTCAGCAATGTTTAGCTGTGGTAGAAAGTAATATTTCTGCTATAAAATTGGCTTTAAAAGAAGCACAGGATGCAGCTAATAATGAGACTAAAAGTACGGCAGGTGATAAGCACGAGACAGGTAGGGCAATGGCTCAACTCGAAACAGAAAAGTTAAGCGCCCAATTAAATGAAGCTTTAAAAATGGGGCAAGCAATAAATCAACTTAATCCTAAACAACAAACAGAACAAGTGTTACTGGGTAGTTTGGTTACCACTAATAAAGGAAATTTTTATGTAGCCATAAGTTTAGGTAAAATAGAAGTTGAAGGAAAAGCTTGTTATATTATATCACCTGTTTCTCCAATCGGGAAAATTTTACTTACAAAAAAAGAGAAGGATTCCTTCTCTTTAAATGGTACTCATTATGTAATTGAAAAAATTCTTTGAATTTGCTTGTCATTTTGAGCGAAACGAAGTGCAGTCGAAAAATCTTCTTACTTATTTAGAAGATTCCTCCATTTCAGTCGGAATGACAATGGTAAAGATTAATCTTCTAAAGTAGCTTCCATGGTATGATATACATTTTGCACATCATCATCTTCCTCAATTTTTTCCAGTAATTTGTTTACATCAGCTTCTTGTTCTGGCGTAAGTTTCTTGGTGATTTGAGCAATACGTTCGAAACCTGACGAAAGAATTTCCTTTTTATTTTCCTCTAAATATTTTTGGATAGAACCAAAGCTTTCGAAAGGAGCATAAATGATAATACCATCTTCGTCAACAAAAACTTCTTCAGCACCAAAATCAATCAATTCCAATTCTAATTCTTCTACATCAGTGCCATCATTTTTTATTCTAAAGTTACACGTGTGGTCGAACATAAATACTACCGAACCAGATGTACCTAATGTACCATCACATTTGTTAAAATAACTTCTAAGGTTAGCTACTGTTCTGTTGTTGTTGTCAGTTGCAGTTTCTACTAAAATGGCAATTCCATGAGGAGCATATCCTTCAAACAATACTTCTTTGTAGTTGCTGGTATCTTTGTCTGTTGCACGTTTTATAGCACGTTCAACATTTTCTTTTGGCATGTTTGCAGCTTTGGCATTTTGCATTACTGCACGCAACCTTGAATTCGATTCAGGGTCTGGTCCACCTTCTTTAATAGCCATTACAATATCTTTACCAATCCTGGTAAAGGTTTTTGCCATTTGCCCCCAACGTTTAAACTTACGGGCTTTTCTAAATTCAAATGCTCTTCCCATTTTTTACTTATCCATTTTTAAAGAATGACCTAATTTGTCTTTCTTAGTTTGCAAATAATTTTTATTGTGTTTGTTAGATTTTATTTCAATAGCTACATTCTCAACAATCTCCAGCCCGAAACTGATTAAACCAGTACGTTTTTTTGGGTTGTTGCTCATTAATTTGATTTTTGAAACGCCCAAATCTCTTAAAATTTGTGCACCAACACCATAGTCACGTTGGTCGGGTTGAAAACCCAACTCCAAATTAGCTTCAACAGTATCTCTGCCTTGTTCCTGTAATTTATAAGCTTTTAGTTTATTGATTAAACCAATTCCTCTTCCTTCTTGGTTCATATAAACGATAACACCTTTACCCGCTTTCTCGATCATTTGCATCGATTGATGTAGTTGTGGGCCACAATCGCAACGACACGATCCAAAAATATCACCTGTCATACACGATGAGTGTACACGTACCAAAACGGGTTCGTCTTTTTTCCACGTGCCTTTTACTAAGGCTAAATGATCCATGTCATTAGTAGTTTGCCTGTAAGCTATCATTTCAAAATCACCAAATTCAGTAGGTAAATCAACCTGTACTATTCTGGTAATTAAAGTTTCTTGTTGTAACCGGTAAGCAATTAAATCTTTTATAGAAACAATTTTTAAATCTAATTTTTTTGCAATAATGAACAAATCGGGTAGGCGAGCCATGGTTCCATCTTCGTTCATTATTTCAACAATAACTCCTGCCGGTTCAAAGCCTGCCAAACGTGCTAAATCAATAGACGCTTCGGTGTGTCCTGCTCTACGTAAAACACCACCTGCTTTTGCTTTCAATGGAAAAATATGACCAGGTTTTCCCAATTCTTCTTTTCTGGTTTTCGGATCAATTAAAGCTTTAATCGTTTTTGCTCTATCACTTGCCGAAATACCTGTAGTACAACCATGTCCAATTAAATCAACAGAAACAGTAAAAGGAGTTTCATAAACAGCATTATTTGATTGCACCATTAAATCCAACCCTAATTCTTCACATCGGCTTTCAACCAAAGGTGCACAAATTAATCCTCTGCCATGCGTAGCCATAAAATTGATCATTTCGGGTGTTACCGAACGAGCAGCAGCAACAAAGTCACCCTCATTTTCTCTGTCTTCATCATCAACAACAATAACCACTTTGCCCGCTTTAATATCTGCTATGGCTTCCTCAATTTTGTTTAACTTTGTTTCCATCATTATTTTTTTACAAATTTAATGAATAGTAATAAGGTGTTAGTAATATGTTGTCAGTAATTTTAATGCAGATTTTTGTTAACTCACCACTTAAAAAAATACTAATAACTTGATATGCCAAAAGTATTAGCCATAGATTACGGTCAAAAAAGAGTAGGGATTGCTGCTACCGACGATTTGCAGATTATTGCAAGTGGATTAACTACGGTTCATTCTAAAGATGTGATTGCTTTTTTAGAAGATTATTTGACCAAAAACAATGTAGAGTGTATTGTGGTGGGTGATCCAAAAGATTTGAAAAACAATCCTGCCGAGTCCGCTCGATTTATAGAACCCTTTGTGAAACACCTTTCCAGAAAATTTCCGAATATTAAAATTGAACGGGTAGATGAACGTTTTACTTCAAAAATGGCTTTTCAAACCATGATTGATAGTGGTTTAAAGAAAAAAGACCGTCAAAATAAAGCATTGATTGACGAAATTAGTGCTACCATTATTTTACAATCATATCTTGAACAAAAGAAATTATGAAACATCATTTAATTAAATACATTGGTATAGTTACAATATGTTTGGTTCTACCTGCATTGTTTTTATTTTATTCCTGTAAAAAAGATGTAGACGAGATTGATCCAGTAGAGGAAGGGTATAAAACTGAAAATGTCATTATTATAGTTATGGATGGAGCCAGGTATTCTGAAACTTGGGGCGACAATACTCATCTAAATATTCCTTATTTGGCTGGTAACATAAAATCAAAAGGTGTTGTTAACTCAAATTTCTACAATAATGGCTTCACAGTTACGTCTCCAGGACATTTAGCTATGATAAGCGGGCAATATTATAACTTAAATAATGGAGGAGCAGAATTGCCACCTTTTCCATCCATTTTTCAATATTTTAACCAAACTTATCCAAATAAATTAAGCTGGATAATAGCGAGTAAAGACAAATTAGAAGTGCTAACCAATACATCTCAACCCAATTATAAGGATATGTATCTGGCTAATACCGATTGTGGTATTGCAGGTTTGGGTACTGGTTACCGTGAAGATAGTGTAACATTGTATAATGCAAAGAACATACTTAACAATGATAAACCGAGCTTGGTATTGATTAATTTTAAAGATCCGGATTCATTTGGACATGCTAACGATTGGACTAATTACCTTTTTAGTATTAGAAAAACGGATAATTATATCAATCAAATTATTGATTTGGTGGAGACAAGCTCACATTATAAGGATAAAACAACCATTTTTATAACCAATGATCATGGAAGACACGATGATTTAAATGGTGGTTTTCAGAGTCATGGTGATAATTGCAACGGGTGTCGTCATATTATGTTTTTTGGTTATGGTCCTGATTTTAAAAACAATGTAATCATCAATACTCGTTACGAATTGATTGATATCGCTCAAACTACTGCTTTTTTACTAAATATTGAATTACCTAATTCTCAAGGTATTTTGATGGAAGATTTATTTGAAACCATTAAATAATTTTGGTTATTCTGTTGGCATGTTTTAGCAATAATATTTATTGTAACTCGCTTTTTTAATAATTTCGCACTTTTCAAAACCAACATTATGATTTCTGTAGATGCTTTAGCTGTTGAATTTAGTGGAGAAACCTTGTTTGCCGATGTTTCGTTTGCCATTAACGAAAACGACAAAATTGCCCTCATGGGTAAAAATGGTGCCGGTAAATCTACCATGATGAAGATTATTGCAGGAGAACAAAAACCTACACGTGGTAATGTTCGTTGTCCGAAAGAAGCTGTGATTGCTTATTTGCCGCAACATTTGTTAACCGACGATAACTGTACCGTCTTTGACGAAACAGCCAAAGCTTTCCGTCAGATTTTTGCCATGCGTGATGAAATTGATTTTTTGAATAAGCAGTTGGAAACGCGTACCGATTATGAATCGGATGAATACATGAAAATTATTGAAAAAGTTACGGAGCTGGGTGAGAAATTTTACGCCATAGAAGAAATCAATTACGATGCCGAGGTAGAAAAAGCCTTGATGGGATTGGGTTTTAAACGATCAGATTTTACCCGACCAACCAGCGAGTTTAGTGGTGGATGGCGTATGCGTATTGAATTAGCCAAAATATTGTTGCAAAAGCCCGATTTAATATTACTCGATGAGCCTACCAATCACGTAGATATTGAGTCGGTAATTTGGCTGGAGGATTTTTTAATTAACAAAGCCAAAGCAGTTATTGTTATTTCGCATGATAAAGCCTTTATTGATAACGTAACCAACCGAACCATTGAGGTAACGATGGGGAGGATTTACGATTACAAGGCCAACTATACCCAATATTTACAATTGCGTGCAGACAGACGCTCGCACCAAATAAAAGCCTACAACGAACAACAAAAAATGATTGCTGAAAACATGGCATTTATTGAGCGTTTTAAAGGAACCTACTCTAAAACCAACCAAGTAACCTCGCGTGAACGAATGTTGGAAAAACTACAAATTATTGAAATTGACGAAATAGATACTTCGGCTTTAAAATTACGCTTTCCTCCGTCTATCCGTTCGGGAGATTACCCTGTGGTTGCCAGGGATTTGTGTAAAAACTATGGTGATAAGGTGGTGTTTAAAAATGCCAACATGAGCATAGAAAGGGGGCAGAAGGTATGTTTTGTTGGACGTAATGGCGAAGGTAAATCTACCATGATAAAAGCCATAATGGGTGAAATTGATTTTGAAGGAAAATGCGAATTGGGACACAATGCCAAAGTGGGTTACTTTGCTCAAAACCAGGCCGCTTTGTTAGATGGCGATTTAACCGTTTTCCAAACGGTAGATAATGTGGCTGAAGGCGATATACGTACTCAAATTAAAAATATTTTGGGGCGTTTTATGTTTAGTGGCGACGATATTGATAAAAAAGTGAGTGTGCTTTCGGGAGGCGAACGTACCCGGTTGGCAATGGTTAAACTGTTGTTAGAACCTGTAAATGTGTTGATACTTGATGAACCTACCAATCACCTGGATTTAAAATCGAAAGATGTGTTAAAAGAAGCCTTGCTGGCTTTTGATGGAACGTTAATTTTGGTATCTCACGACCGCGATTTTTTACAAGGTCTGGCGCAAAAAGTATTTGAGTTTAAAGACCAACGCGTAATTGAACATTTTGAAACCATTGATGACTTCTTAGCGCGTAACCGTATGGAAAGCTTAAAAGAAATTCACTTGAAGGGATAACGGTTTGTAGCTACAGGAGGTTGGTGATTTAGGATCACAAAACGGTCTGCGCTCCTAAATTTGACACGAAGCACAAAGCTTGATTTAATCATTAAACCGTCAATTTCTTGCAGATGCTGTTAGCGGTTCGTTGTAATTTTTCCTGACTGTTTGTTGCTGTCACAATTTATTGAAGCATTAGATGCCTTTAACCACCATCAGATAGAAAACTATCGTTGGTGGTATCATTACAATAGTGCCTAAAATACCCCAACGAATTAACAACTTATTAATTTTCGCATTATTGTCTGGCTCATTTTCTATGGTGCTATACATTTTTTCTTGAAAATATATAAGGGGTATTGACAAAACCCACATTACAAAAAGTAAAATTATTGAATAGAAAAGCCAAGGCACATTTTTAGTCCCTCCAAAAACAGATGCAAGGAATAATCCATTTATTATAGTAAGTGCTACCCCAGGAATAGTAAGATAAAGGTCTGTCAATTGTAAAAGTCGGTTGGCAAATTTGAGAAGTGTCTTGTCATTTGAATAATATGCAAACAAAAACCAAACAGGTCCAACAATCATATTTCCCATAAATAAAATTACTCCCAATATATGAAGTAGTTTATGCCATTGATAGGAAAACACTAAGTCAAATTTTACCAGTCCTAAAAATTCGGATAGAGTTAAACACAATAAGATTAGCCCGTTTAGGATGGACACTTTAGTGATGATAGTAAGTTTCATCGTCAAGCTGAGTTAATTGGATTTACAATGTTAATATATTTAATTCTTATGTTTGTTATGTCGTCCCTACATGACCGCTGACTTGTTTATATGTGTGATAAACGCCTAAATTGGATAGGTATATGTAGTTATCATTACACATTAGTTACACCAAATATAATTAATATTCAATTAATCGTTGCTTTTAAAAACCGTTCGTTCATGTATGTTGGTTTACTGTTTTTCACTCCTTTTTGTTCATCACAAACTCTTAAAACGAAGGTTTCTTCATTAACCCAAGCTAGGTCTATAAGTTCCCAATTTTTTGTATTAAATTCAAAACAAGCGTTGATTTCATTTAAATAGTTGAGATTGGTTAAATCGTACATAATAATGTTTGAACGGATGTCGTAATAGTTTTTAAAAGCAACTAAATCGACTGAAGAACAGGTAATTAGTTTGGTGTTTGCTGGTGAAATTAATGGCAGACCACTTCCGCCATCAAATGCTGAAATCAAACTTAATCTGGAAGCATTACGTTTGTCCACTAAAAAGAGGTCGTAAATACTTTCGCCCCATTGTCCAATTAAATAAGCGTTTATAGGTACTAAAAAGCCAGAGTAATTGTAGCAAGGTCGCTCGTAATTTGTTCCACAACCAAATTGTAAATTACCAACATTGGTGTAAATTGAAAATGTACCTCCGTTTGGTGCAACATTTTTTGTGGTGTCTATAGTAATTTTAGTGTCGTAGATATTCTTATAACGATAAAATTCGGTGGAGTCAATCTTTTTAAAGCTCAACTTCAATGGTGTAATAGTTAAATCACTTATAGGGTAACAAAAAGTATCGGCTAAAATAATCTCTTCTACCGAATCTGCTTTTAAAACATTTATTGCTGTTTCGTTATTCTTGTTAGTGTCTTGTTGGTTGGGACGTAATTCGGAGTTATTATTAGTTGTACAACTAATAATAATTAAAAGAAGGAGTAGGACGGAAGAGAAGCTATATTTCATTTTTTTGAATCTTATTCAAATGTAACAAATAGAATATAAATAAAAAGCCCGACCAATGGTCGGGCTTTTTGAGTATTGTATAAAATAGAAATTTATTTTACAGAATCGACCACTGCTTTAAAAGCTTCCGGGTGGTTCATCGCTAAATCAGCTAAAACTTTACGATTTAATTCGATGTCTTTTTTAGCTAATTGTCCCATTAATTTAGAGTAAGACAAACCATGTAATCTTGCTCCGGCATTAATTCTTTGAATCCACAATGCTCTGTAATTTCTTTTCTTTTGTTTTCTACCTGAATAAGCATAAACACCAGCTTTTTCTACTGCGTTTTTTGCTACTGTCCATACATTTTTTCTTCTTCCAAAATAACCTTTGGCTCTTTTTAAAATCTTTTTTCTTCTAGCTCTTGAAGCTACTGCGTTTACTGATCTTGGCATAATTTCTTACGTTTTTTGGTAGTTAGTGTCCGTTTTATTGGTGCTTTAAACTAATTACCTGGTTTTAAACTTTTTTTAATTTACGATAACCGATTTTAGTTAACATTTGTTGTGTTGCTGAGTTTATCAGATACACAATTGTAATTTAATGTTTTTTTCGTCAGTAGAATCAACTACACCGAACTTAGTTAAATTACGCTTTTGTTTAGTCGTTTTTTTAGTTAAAATGTGACTTTTAAAAGCATGTTTTCTTTTAATTTTTCCCGTTCCAGTCAATCGGAATCTTTTCTTAGCACTGGACCCAGTTTTCATTTTAGGCATACTACTTTATTTTATGGTTTATTATTTACTTTTTCTTTTTAGGAGCTAAAAACATAAACATTTTTTTACCTTCTAATTTTGGCATACTTTCAACAATTGCAATTTCTTCAAGAGCTTGAGCCATTCTTAACAATAGAATTTCTCCACGGTCTTTAAACACAATTGATCTACCTTTAAAAAACACAAAAGCTTTTACTTTTGAACCTTCTTTGATAAATTTTTCAGCATGTTTACATTTAAACTCAAAATCGTGCTCATCAGTATTTGGTCCGAAACGAATTTCTTTAACCACCATCTTCTGAGCATTTGCTTTAATTTCCTTTTGTTTCTTTTTCTGATCGTATAAAAACTTTTTATAATCAATAATTTTACAAACCGGGGGTACAGCATTTGGAGAAATTTCTACTAAATCCAGTTCCAGTTCTCGAGCCATTTCCAATGCTTTTGCAATAGGATAAACTGCTGGTTCAACTCCATCGGCAATTACACGAACTTCTTTTGCAAAAATTCGATCATTAACTTTATGTGCATCTTGTTTTGCGCCTCTATCGAAACGACCTTTATTTCCAGTTTGTCTTAGTTCTGCCAAGTTTAAATTAATTATTAACTACTAAATCTTTTTTTATTTCATTATTGATGATTTCGGCAAATTCTTTTATACTAAAAGTACCTAAATCACCAGCACCATGTTTACGAACTGAAAGCATTCCTGTCTCCACTTCTTTTTCTCCTAAAACCAGCATAAACGGCACTTTTGTAACCTCCGCATCCCTGATTTTTCGACCAATTTTCTCGTTCCTGTCGTCAACGAAGCCGCGAATATCGTAATTATTTAGCAGATTTAAAATATTTTCTGCGTTTTCGTTGTATTTTTCGCTTATGGGTAAAATTGCAACCTGGTCGGGTGTTAGCCAAAGTGGAAAGTTTCCACCGCAATGTTCTATTAATACTGCCACAAAACGTTCCATAGAACCAAAGGGTGCACGGTGTATCATTACTGGTCGGTGCATTTCGTTGTCGCTGCCTTTGTACTCCAATTCAAAACGTTCAGGCAAGTTGTAATCTACCTGAATAGTTCCTAATTGCCAGCTTCTACCTAAGGCATCTTTAACCATAAAATCAAGCTTAGGACCATAAAATGCTGCTTCGCCGGTTTCTACAACTGTTTTTAATCCTTTTTCGTTAGCTGCATTGATAATAGCACGTTCTGCTTTCTCCCAATTTTCGTCGCTACCAATATACTTACTTTTGTTTTCCGGGTCGCGTAACGATATTTGTGCAGTATAATTTTCAAAACCCAATGCCTTAAATACATAAAGCACCAAATCAATTACTTTTTTAAATTCATCTTCTACCTGGTCAGGTCGGCAAAATAAATGTGCATCGTCCTGAGTAAAACTTCGTACCCGAGTTAAACCATGTAACTCACCACTTTGTTCGTAACGGTAAACTGTTCCGAATTCGGCATATCTTACTGGTAAATCTTTGTATGAACGTGGTGAAGTTTTATAAATTTCACAGTGGTGAGGGCAATTCATGGGTTTCAATAAAAATACTTCCCCTTCATGTGGTGTTAAAATGGGTTGAAACGAATCCTCACCATATTTCTCATAATGACCAGAAGTTACATACAGGTTTTTATGCCCAATATGAGGAGTAATTACAGGTAAATAACCAGCTTTTAGTTGTGCTTTTTTCAAGAAGTTTTCCAAACGTTCTCGTAACATAGCTCCTTTTGGCAACCACAATGGTAAACCTTGCCCAACGTTATCAGAAAACGTGAACAGTTCCAATTCTTTACCCAATTTTCTGTGGTCGCGTTGTTTAGCTTGTTCAAGCAATTCTAAATATTCTTCCAACATTTTTTGTTTTGGGAACGATATTCCATAAACACGAGTCAGTTGGTTTTTAGTTTGGTCGGCTCTCCAGTAAGCACCAGCAACATTCATCACTTTAAACGCTTTTACAATTCCAGTGTTTGGAATGTGCCCACCTCTACATAGATCGGTAAAATCAGCGTGGTCGCAAAAAGTTATTTCGCCATCGTTTAAATTTTCAATCAGTTCAATTTTGTACTCGTTGCCTTCTTTTTTATATTTTGCTAAAGCATCAGCTTTGCTTACTGGTCGCATTTTAAAATCGGCTTTTTCGCGAGCCAATTCCAAAAATTTGTCTTCAATTTTTTTAAAATCTTCTTCTCTAATTGGAGTAGGAGAGTCTACATCGTAATAAAAACCGTTCTCGATAGCAGGACCAATAGTTAATTTAATACCCGGGTATAATTTTTCTAAAGCCTGAGCTAAAATGTGAGCTGACGAATGCCAAAACGCTTTTTTTCCATCCTCACTATCGAAAGTAAATAAGGTAACTTTTGCATCTGTGGTAATAGGCGTGGTTACTTCAACGGTTGTGTCGTTTACTTTTGCAGAAATTACATTTCTAGCTAAACCTTCGCTTATACTCAGTGCAACGTCCATCGGACTGCTTCCTTTTGGTAGCTCTTTTATGGCTCCATCAGGTAAAGTTACTTTTATCATGTTTCTTTTAAATTTTAGAAGGCTGCAAAGTTAATGAAAAAAGTGTTATTAGTTGGAGGTTTGAGGTTAATTAGTTGGAAGACCGAAGATCGAAGACGGGAGTAACTTCCATCTTCGGTCTTCGGACTTCCGCCTTCCCACTTCTACTTCATCTCCTCAAAATGTGCTGTAAAGTGACGTAAAAATTTGGGCTCTTTCGTTATTTTATAACCTTTTACCGAATCTTTTTCTTTCAAAATTTCATCAAAAGTTTCAATCACGTATTCGATATGGCTTTGTGTGTAAACTCTACGAGGAATGGCTAAACGTACCAACTCCATTGGGGCAGGAACAAGTTTGCCTTTATCATCATATTTTCCAAACATAACAGAGCCAATTTCAACTGTTCTGATGCCTGCTTTTTTATAGAGTTCACATGCTAGTGCCTGCCCTGGGTATTGATTGACTGGTATATGCGAATACAATTTTTTAGCGTCAATGTACACTGCGTGACCACCAATAGGCATCATTACCGGAACGCCCATTTTGTGTAAATGTTCGCCTAAATAGGCAGTGCTTTTAATACGGTATTCCAAATAAGCAGGTTCAAAAACTTCTTTTAAACCAATGGCAAGAGCTTCCATATCTCTTCCTGACAAACCTCCGTAAGTACTAAAACCTTCGGTAATAATTAGCAACATGGTACATGCTTCGGCAATTTCTTTACTTCTTAAAGCTAAAAATCCACCCATGTTTACCAGAGCATCTTTTTTAGAGCTCATGGCAGCACCATCGGTTAAAGCAAACATTTCTTGAGCAATTTCCTCGTATGTTTTGTTTTCGTAACCTTCTTCTCGGTGTTTAATGAAATAAGCATTTTCAGCAACTCTACAACAGTCTAGTAGTAATAAAATACCGTGTTTTTTACAAATAGAACTTACCTCTTTAGCATTTTTCATGCTAACAGGTTGTCCACCACCGCTGTTGTTGGTTACTGTCAAAATTACGGCACCAATGTTTTTAGCACCTTTTTCCTGAATAATTTTTTCCAAACGGTCAACATTAATGTTTCCTTTAAATGGATGAATTAAAGCCGGATCGTTAGATTCGTCAATAGCAATATCAAGTGCCTCTGCACCTGAAAATTCGATATTTGCACGGGTAGTATCAAAATGCGTGTTGCTGATGAATGTTTTACCAGGACCACCTAAATGACCGTAAATAATGCGTTCGGCAGCCCGACCTTGATGTGTAGGTAAAATATATTTCATTCCGGTTAAGTGTTTGATGGATTCTTCCATACGTTGCCATGATTTTGATCCTGCATAAGATTCATCACCACGCATAACACCAGCCCATTGTTCAGCGCTCATGGCAGATGTGCCACTATCGGTTAAAAAATCAATAATTACCTGATCGGATAGTAAAAGAAACGGATTGTTGTGCGCTTTTTTTAAAAATTCAATACGTTGAGCTTCAGTGCTCATAAAAATTGGTTCAACCGATTTAATTTTAAACGGTTCTATAATCGTTTTGTGTTTCATTTTTTTTAAGTTGAAAAATTACTAATTGGATGTTTTGAAAATGGCAGGGTTTGAATTGGATTTTTTCAATTCAAGACTTACGCAAAAGAGTCTCTACGTTTAATATTGCGTAGATAAGAGTTAGATTTAACTCGATACAACATTTGATTTAAAATTACTGTTGTCATGCAACAAAGTTGTTAATTTATGCTTGTTTATAATATGATAAATATCATTTTAAAACAGTATCAGAGAAAAAATTAAAATCGGTACTTTGTGGTTCAAAATAGCAATATGGATAAAAAAATTGTCGATTACATTACATCAAATAAGGTATTAACTATAGCTACTTCTGTTAATGAAAAACCTTACTGTGCTATTTGTTTTTATGTGTTTGATAAAGAACATAATACCTTGATTTTTTTGTCGGACTATACTACCAGGCACATTGGTGATGCTTTAAAAAATGGTTTTGTTGCTGGAACTATAACTACAGAGGTTACTTCAGTTGCTAAAATTCAAGGAATACAATTTAATGGCGTTTTTGTAAATCCATCAAAAGAACAGGCAGATGGTTTTTACAAAATTTATTATGAAAAATTTCCTTTTGCACGAGCAAAACCATCGCCAATTTGGGGCATAGAATTATCAGCTATTAAAATGACTGACAACACTTTAGGGTTTGGGAAAAAACTACTTTGGATAAAAAAATAGTTTAATTCTTAACAAATTACAATTTTGTAGTTTAATTTTTTTGCAATATATTTAGTTAGACTAATAAATTTATTTGATAATAAAATATTGTAAATCAATATATTGAATCATTATTTTTTGTGTTTACGTCAATAATTTTTATAGATTGATTTGTATAGGGGGTAGGTATTTAGCGTCTCTTTTTTAATTATCTTCGTAAAAACAGAAATTAACCATGAGTATTAATTTTTTACGTATGAATCCCTTTTTTTACAGGATTAAATTTGGTTTCATTCTCATCTTGTTACCAGGGCTTTATTTTGGTCAAACGATTACACATCCAGCTTCTGGGTCAAGTTCTTCAACAATAACTTGTGGTACAACATATACTTATTATGATCCAGGAGGTACGGGTAATTATGGTAATAATCAATTAGGAACATTAGTATTAAATCCTTCTACCTCAGGTCAATATGTTAGTATTAATTTCGGGGCTGGAGCGTTTAGTATAGAACCGAATGGAGGTGGTTGTTATGATTGGATTCAAATATATGATGGGCCTTCAACAGGGTCGCCCTTAATTGGAACATATTGTTCTTCAAATGTTCCAGGTGTAATTACTTCTTCTTCTGGTAGTTTAACTATTGTTTTTGATTCTGATGGTAATACGGTAGCTTCGGGCTGGGTAGGAAGTGTAACGTGCACATCAACCCAAGGTACCCCCAGACCTATAACACACCCAGCATCTGGAACTAGTTCTACTTATATAGGTTGTGGAGCAACATACACCTATTATGACCCAGGAGGTACTGGTAATTATGGTAATAATCAATTAGGGACTTATACTATTTATCCAAATACTGCTGGTCAAATGGTACAAATAAATTTTGGTGCAGGAGCATTCAATATAGAACCGAATGGAGGTGGTTGTTATGATTGGATAAGAATTTATGATGGTCCAACTACAGGTTCTACACTATTAGGAACTTACTGTAATTCAAATGTTCCGGGTGTGATAACGTCCACTACAGGACCTTTGACGATAGTTTTTGATTCTGATGGTGCTACCGTGGGTTCTGGATGGGTAGCTAATGTAACATGTTTTAGCCCCTGTGCAACAGTTGCCGGAACATCTTCGGCTTCTGTAACTACAGGTTGTGGTAGTACAAGTACTACTTTATCATTAGCGGGGGAAGGTGCTGGAACAATACAATGGCAACAATCTACTGATGGAGGAACTACCTGGAATAATATTGCTGGAGCAACTACAGATCCTTATGTTTATACCACATCGGTAACAAGATTATTTAGAGCAGCAGTAACCAATGGTTGCACTTCATATTCAACAACATCATCTTTTACTGCATCTTGTCCAGATATTATTCATCCTGCTTCTGGATTCAGTTCAACAACTATTCAGTGTGGAGGAAGTTATACCTATAGAGATCCTGGTAATACAGGAAATTATAGTAATAATCAGAATGGTTTAATTACTATTTGCCCTTCAATAGCGGGAAGGTATGTAAACGTAAATTTTACTTCGTTTGATACCGAAAGTGGTTTTGATTACGTGTATGTATTTGATGGTGATTGGGCTGGGGCGCCACTTTTAGGTATTTATTCTGGTAACGGAGGTTTAAGTGGTAACGTTAGAGCTACTGCTTCAAATACCTCTGGTTGTTTGTCGTTCCGTTTTGCTTCTGATGGAGGAACTGTAACTTCTGGTTGGCAGGCAACTGTTACCTGTAATTCCACACCATCAGCAACAGTTCCTTCAAGTAATCCAGAAGATTGTCAAGGAGCTTATACTATTTGCTCTAATGGTACTTTTAGTGGAGGAACTAGTAATTATGGATTACAAGAATTACCTTACCAATGGAATTCGTGTTTGGGATATGATTATGATCCTGGGGAATATGAATCCACATGGGCAGTTTTTTCACCAGCAACTAGTGGAACTATTGGATTTGCAATAACACCAACATCTGCTTGTGATTATGATTGGGCAATTTGGGGACCATATACGGAACTTGCATGTCCTGCTTATACGAATGATGCTCCAATTCGTTGTTCATCTACTAGTCTTGCAAATACTGGAGGTGGAGGAACAACTGGATTAATAGCTCCAGCTACAGATGTTATTGAACAAAATGGAGAATATGGCGGTGGTTCGAATGAGAATGGAAAATTAAAACCTTTAGATGTTTTAGCAGGACAGGTATATGTAATGATGTTAGACAATTGGTCAGCGAATACTACTAATTTTGCATTAAACTGGACCTTGACTAATGGAGCAACTTTAGATTGTACGCCAGCGTTACCGGTAACAATGTCAAGTTATAATAATACCTGTAAAAATGGTTTAACTTTATTGGAATGGACAACAGTAAGTGAGGTGAATAACGATTATTTTGCTATAGAAAAGAGCGATGAAAAATTTCAATTCTATGAGATTGGAAGAGTTCCCGGGTCTGGTAATTCAAATGTATCTAATACTTATTTATTTACAGACCCCACTTTTAACAATAAAACAACGTATTATCGTATAAAACAAGTTGATTTTAATGGAGAACATACCTATCATAGAGTTGTAGCTTCCAATTGTTATAAAACTGAATTTGAAGTTGTTAATCATCAGTTGACCAATAACGATTTAGGTTTAATTGTGAATAGTTTTGAGAGAGAGGACATTGTAATTTATTTATATGATTTACAAGGTAGATTAATACTGGAATCTGATTATCAATTAGCTCAAGGTAATAACAAAATAAACTTGAATCATATTGATATTAATTCTGGCATATACTTGTTAAGTATTAAAGGAGAGTCTCATCATTATCAAACCAAATTAATTAGAAAATAAAAACATATAAAAAAAGAAAGAGACCTTTTATCTGATAAAAGGTCTCTTTCTTTTTTTATAACGGTTTGTTTTAAAAATCTATATGAAGTTTTACATTTATTTGACGAGAAGTAAGGTAGTTAGGTACAGCATAATTTCTTCCTGAAACGTCTTCTATCCACAGATAAGAAATAACATTGTTTATTTGAAGTAAATTAAACACTTCAGCACTTATCCAAACATTTTTTAAGTATTTAAAAGTATTGGATTTATGTTCTTTTTTATCACTTTTTAAATGATAAGAAAAACCAATGTCAACACGTCTGTAATCAGGCATTCTAAAAGTTGACTTATACCTGTCGTGCGTATTAGTGGGTCCAAAAGGAAGACCCATTCCATAATACAATGCAACATGCATTTTAAAACTAGGTAATTTAGGGATGTAATCCTGGAAAAAGATGGAGGCATTTATTCGTTGATCGGTTGGGCGAGGAATAAACCCCGGCTCAATTCTTACACTGTCTATAGCTTTATTGTTTATGGTATAACCAGGTATTATTTTTTCGCCATCGCTGTTGTAGTAATCATAGTAAAAATCATCTACTAAATCTTCTTGTGTTTTCATTACTGACAAACTAAACCACGATTCGACTCCTTTTACAAATTCACCATTCACCTTAAAATCACTACCATAAGCATAGGCGTTGGCATTATTTTTTGCATAATACCTTATACGTACATTTTCTAATTCGTAAGGAATAACATTTTGTAAATATTTATAATACAATTCTGTTACAAATTTAAATGGTCTTCCCCAAGCTTTAAAGTTGTGATCGATACCAAAAACCCCCTGATAAGATACTTGTGATTTGATGTCTGGATTAATTTTTCCATCAAAACTTCTCATCTCTCGGTAAAAAGGTGGTTGATAGTAAACACCTCCGGAAAGTCTAAACAAATAATCGTGTTTCCAATTAGGTTTCATCGAAAACGATCCTCTTGGACTAACAATTAACTCATCGTTATAATCCCAATAATTAGCTCTAGCACCTAAAGAAGTTGAAAATTTTATAGAATCAGTCTCCCATTTCCATGTACGTTGCAAATAAGTGCTGTATCTGTTACTCTGTAAATCAACTCTTGATTTTAATACTTCGTTAAGTTCAAGTAATTGATTCGATTGCACAGTTGGGTCGGTATATCCAACAGAATCAATTGGGTGGGGAGTAGAGTAGCCAGTAGAATCAATGGTTCCCCATTCACTTATTTTATCAATAATCATTTCCCGTTGATACTTGATTCCCCAATAAGTAATGTGTTTTTTTTCTATCTTTTTTCCTTTGTGTTCGATATTAAAAACGGTAGCATCTAACCTGTTTCGAGCGTGGTCTAAAAATGAGCCAACACCTCTGTTAAATTTAACATCACCAAATGTTTCTTTGCTCAAATCACGTTCCAGTTCATCAATTCGGTACGCACCTTCAATGTCATATTTTTCATCCTCCAAAGAGGTGTAAAATGAACTGATAAGTTTTAATTCTATATTTTCTTTGGGTTTATAGGTGTTACTAAGAGCTCCAAAATATGTGGTGTATTGATCAACCTCCTGACCCTCAAAAAACACTGTTAATTGAAGAGCTTCATTAATTGTTCCAAATTCAGTTTTACGAGTTGTAGGTATAAATTTATACTTGTTTTGAGCAAAGTTTCCTAAGAAACCAATTTCCCATTTTTCAGAAATATCATAAGTTAAATAGGTTTGAATGTCATAAAATGAAGGTTGGTAGTCACCGTCAGTATCCAAGCTTTGTAATACATAACGATTTGTTTTATATCGTACACCATTTAAATAAGTGAAACGATGATTTTTACTAGCTCCCCCCACATTTACCTGAGCACCTTGTAAACTCACCGTGGCAGAACCTGAAAAATCTTCAGGTTCTTTGTAGGTGATGTCTAAAACAGAGGACATTTTATCGCCATATTTGGCATCAAAACCACCAGCAGAAAAAGAAATATCTGATACCATTTCGGAGTTAATAAAACTCAAACCTTCCTGTTGGCCACTTCTAATCAAAAATGGTCTAAATATCTCAATATCATTTACATAGATAAGATTTTCGTCATAATTTCCACCTCTAACTGAATATTGAGAACTCAACTCATTGTTGGAAGAAACACCGGGTAAGGTTTTTAATATAGCCTCGAAACTACCCGAAGAACTGGTAAAACCACTAGCTAAATTGGGTTGAATTTTAACCATGGTGCTGATCCTGTCTTTTTCTTCTTTAATCTCAAATTCAGAGATGTTGGTGGTTGATTTGTTTATCTTCGGATTGTATTCAAACACTTCTCCATCAGATAGTTTGAAGTTTTCAATAACAGGAAAATAACCTATAAATGTTATTCCAATTTCCACTTCTTTGTTTGCAGGTATGCTAAGGCTAAATGAACCATCTTTTTTTGAAACAGTTCCTTTGGTATTGCCAATAATTGCAATAGTAGCTCCTTCTACTGGGTCTCCATCCTGATTTACTATGGTACCTTTGATGGTAGCCATGTTTTGAGACATTACCGAAAAGGTTAGCAGGAGTAGGAGAGTATTTATAAAAAGTTTAAGATTCACTTAAAAAAACCGTTAAAAGTTGAAGGATTTCAAAAGTAGCAAAAAGTAACGTTAAAACAGTTTTAAGCCTTGATTATTGCTCTTCAACTAATTTTTTGATGATGCTAAAACTTCTTCTTTTGTTTTAGAGTTAGGATAAAAACTCAGGATTTTATCAAGAACAGCATCTACAATAGTATCCGGACATGATGCGCCACTTGTTAGAATTATTTTTAGCGATTCTTTACCGGGTAAGTAATGAGAGGTTTTAATTCTTCTTTTATCGTGATAGATAAAATGATTGATGGTGTTTTTATCTTCTATTTCATTAGAGTTGTTGATAAAATAAGTAGGTAGTTTTTCTTCACATAATTCCACAATATGAGAAGTATTTGAGCTGTTGTAACCTCCAACAACAATGGCTAAATCTGCCTCTTCTTTTAGGAGTTCTATAGTTGCTTGCTGGTTGTCGTTTGTTGCATAACACAAGGTATCTCTTGAATCGGCAAAGTGTTCTTTTATTTGATTGGCACCGAATTTTTTTATCATACTATTTTTTAAATAATCAGCAATTTCTTGTGTTTCGGTTGCCAACATGGTGGTCTGGTTAACCACACCAATTTTATTTAAATGAATTTTCGGATTAAAACCTTCAGATAGTCGTTCGTCAAATAACTGGTGAAATTCCTTGTCAGTAATTCTATCAAAAATGTAATCTTCTATCTTTTTTGCTTCATCAAGATCTTTAATAACAATAGAGTAAGCATTTTTGTTGCTATGAGAAAATGTTGCCCGAGTTTCTTCGTGATTGTGTTTTCCGTGGATGACAATAGTGTAATCTTTAATTCCAAGCTTTTCTGATTGTTTCCATACTCGTTCAACAAAAGGGCAAGTGGTGTTGTATGTTTGAATCTCGATTCCTTTTTCCAGCAATAGGTTTTCTATCTCAAGAGTTGTTCCAAAAGCTGGAATAATAACGATATCATTTTTAGTAATATTTTCCCAAGGAATAAACTGATTTCCCTCGGTATCCATAATGAATTTAATTCCTTTTTTTTCTAAATCTTCATTTACAATGGGATTATGAATCATCTGACTCAACAAATAAATGTTTTTGTTTGGGTTTTCATCAACAGCTTTATAGGCAATTTCGATGGCATTTTCTACACCGTAACAAAAACCAAAATGACGAGCAATAATAAATTGAACAGAACCAAAATCCAACAGAGTAGGAGTGAAGTCCTTTTTTCTGGGATCACTATCCTTTCGTGAATTTTTTATAGTAGAAATAAAAGAACTCTTGTAGTAATTTGGAATATCGAATGTTCTCATTGTTAGTTTTATGCAATTTTATTAAAACTTAATACGTTTTGAGCCTTTAGAAAATTGTTTGGCGGCATCTGATAATTTTCCTTTTTTGTTAGTTTCAACTTTTGCAGATGATTTAACTTTAAAACCAGAAGCTTTTGCATTTTCTTTAATTTCTTTAGCTTTTTCTTGCTCCTCTTTTTCTCTTGCTATACGTTCTTGTTCGGCTAGTGCTCTTGCTTGTGCCTGAGCTTCTTCAAATGCTTTTAGTTCTGCTTCTCGTTTGGACTGAGCTTCGGCCATTTTTGCATTGATTTCTTCCATTTCTTTTTCTCTTGCCAACTGCTCTTCTCTAGCTTTCTTAGCTTCTGCTTCTGCTTTTTCTTTGGCTAAACGTTCTTGCTCTTGTAACTTAGCTGCCGCTTCCGCTTCTGCCTTAGATTTAGCTTCCAATTCTGCTTGTTTCTTAGCTTCTGCTTCTGCTTTTTCTTTGGCCAGTTTTTCTTCTTCTTGACGTTTGGCTGCCGCTTCTGCTTCTGCCTTAGATTTAGCTTCCAATTCTGCTTGTTTCTTAGCTTCTGCTTCTGCTTTTTCTTTGGCCAGTTTTTCTTCTTCTTGACGTTTGGCTGCCGCTTCCGCTTCTGCCTTAGATTTAGCTTCCAATTCTGCTTGTTTCTTAGCTTCTGCTTCTGCTTTTTCTTTAGCGATGCGTTCTTCCTCTTCCTTTTGTTTTTGCTCTTCTACTTTAGCTTTTGCTTCTGCTTCCGCTTTAGCTTTTGCCTCTGCTTCTGCTTTTTCCTTAGCGATACGTTCTTCTTCTTGTTTCTTTGCAGCTGCTTCCGCTTCCGCTTTAGCTTTTGCCTCTGCTTCTGCTTTTTCCTTAGCGATACGTTCTTCTTCTTGTTTCTTTGCAGCTGCTTCCGCTTCTGCTTTAGCTTTTGCTTCTGCTTCCGCTTTAGCTTTTGCCTCTGCTTCTGCTTTTTCCTTAGCGATACGTTCTTCTTCTTGTTTCTTTGCAGCTGCTTCCGCTTCTGCTTTTGCTTCTGCTTCCGCTTTAGCTTTTGCCTCTGTTTCTGCTTTTTCCTTAGCGATACGTTCTTCTTCTTGTTTCTTTGCAGCTGCTTCCGCTTCTGCTTTGGCTTTTGCTTCTGCTTCCGCTTTAGCTTTTGCCTCTGCTTCTGCTTTTTCCTTAGCGATACGTTCTTCTTCTTGTTTCTTTGCAGCTGCTTCCGCTTCTGCTTTAGCTTTTGCTTCTGCTTCCGCTTTAGCTTTTGCCTCTGCTTCTGCTTTTTCCTTAGCGATACGTTCTTCTTCTTGTTTCTTTGCAGCTGCTTCCGCTTCTGCTTTGGCTTTTGCTTCTGCCTCAGCTTTAGCCTCCGCTTCTGCTTTTTCTGCTTCTTCTTTTTTCTTAATGGCAGTATCAATAAGCAGTAACCTATCTTTAGGTTCTTGTTTTGAAGGGTCTATACTAACCGCTTTTTGATAGGCAGTTTTCGCATTCTCAAAATCTTTTTTGAAAAATGCATTGTCTCCATCTTTCATGGCAGCATTGTATTGCTGAATTTTTAGTTTTTCTTCTGCCTCAAATTGTGCTTTTTTGGCTTTAAACGTTTCTAAGGTTTGTGTTAATTTTTGTGCAATAGGACCAGTATAACCCATATCCCAATCAATTTCGTTGCTTTGAGGAATGTAGCTTGCTCTTCCTATAGGTTGATTTAAAAAGGCAACATCCAGATTCTTGTCCTCTTTAAATAAAGTCATTTCAACAAACAAATCGTTTACCTTATTTCTTTTATCGGGATGAACACCTTTAGTGTTTACAATGATTTTTTTTGCAACAAAACCAGCTTTTTCATACAAAATGGTAACTTCTTTTTCAAAATCAACATACAATTCATATCTACCTTTGCCATCAGTAACAACATTGGTGATATAGTTGCCATTTTCCATGGCTTTAATACTTACACCGCTCATTTTTTCGTTACTAAAATATTCCGAAACATCGCCAGAAACCTGAAGTTTATTCTCGTTTGGATCTTGAGAAAATAGGGCGTTAGATGTTATTAAAAAGAGAAAAAATATTAGAATTTTTTTCATAAATTAAATGCAGTTTAATATTTATAGATTTATTGCATAAATCTTACCAATTTTGCGGGTGTTAAATTACAACTTTATCAAATGATAATCAAAAGCGTTTTTTCTTCAAGTTATTTACCTCCAATTGTTTATTTTAAACAGTGGGTTGCTGCAAATGAGTGTGTTATAGATGTGAATGAGTTTTTTGTAAAACAGACGTTTAGAAATCGCTGTACAATTTTGGGTGCCGATGGGAAACTTGATTTGGTGGTTCCTATTCATAAACGAAATAGTAAACAGTTGATGAGAGAGGTGAAAATTTCTTACGATGATAATTGGAAAAAAAATCATTGGAAATCGATTGAATCTGCTTACAGAAGGTCGCCTTATTTTGAGTTTTATGAGGATGAGTTTTATGCCTTTTATCATGATAAAAAACACGAATTGCTAATTGATTTCAACATGGATTTGATGAAATTGATGTTGAAGTTGTTAAAAACTGCCGGTGAGTTTAGTGTATCATCAAGTTATATTGAACAAACTGATGATGTGGTTGATTATAGAACAGAAATATCGCCCAAAAATAAAAACCTAAATGAAATAAATCAACCAGTATATATACAGGTTTTTAGTGATAAGTTGGGGTTTCAGAAAAACCTGAGTATTATTGATTTACTATTTAACGAAGGACCAAATGCATTGACTTACTTTCAACAATTACCTTAACCTGTCAGCTGAACGAATTAGTTTTTCGTCTTTTTTTATTGACAAAATAGATAAATAAGTCAAAACAAAAGAGGCAATGGGGATAAAAAATCCAAAAGCCAAGCCTAAAACTACATCTCCTGGGCTTTGAGGGGAAATAGCTTCTTTAGCAACATCAATGTAAAGTACCAATGCTGCTATTTGCAAAGCAATAAGTAATAAATTTAGTTTACACAGTTTAATTTGAAGCTGGCGTTTTTTGAATAAAAAAATGGTTACAAAAGTTAATAATGCAATTAATCCTTGCATAGCACCAATACCTATGTTTTTAGAAACCACCATGTGGTCGGAGGTACTAAAAGTGGTGTAAGCATTCATGGTAAATGATGCTTCGTAAGAGGTGAAATTTAAAACGGGAGAAACAAACATTAATGCTCCTAAAATAAACACCAAGAGTAAAAAAACGGATTGTATTCGTTGAATCATAACAATTATAATAGAGGGTTATTTATGTGAACCATCGCAAAAAGGACCATTATTAGTTGCTTTACAAGCACAAAAATACTTGGTTTCATTTTTTTCGGCAGTAAAAACGTGAGGAACAAATTCTCCACCTTTATGTTGCCCATCGCAAAAAGGTTGTTTTGTCGATAATCCACATGTACACCATGCGTATCTTTTTCCTTCTTCTAAATTTACTGCTATTGGAGAATCTCCAGCTCTTTTTGGTTGTTCCATAATTTTATTTTGGTTATAAAGTTAAATTTAAACTTGATGAATCGCAATGTTTTTTACTAGAATTTGCTCATTTCCTGGTAAGTAACGTAGCTTAATTTTATAGGTGTTTCAATTACAAATATTTCCGAATCGCTGTTGGTGGTTAAAACCAGTTGTTCTTCGTTTTCCAGTTTAACAAAATCATCGTTATTCAATGTTTGTTCGTTTAATGTTAAACCGTTTGAATTTAATACATAGATACTGTAATACGAAGTGTTTTTTAATGTCAAAGTATGTGTTCCTTTGGAAATTTCTATTTTACTAATAACTACTCCTTCGGCATCCATTTTTAGTTTACCACCATTGCCTGTATAGTTGGTAATGTTTAAATTGTTGTTTTTTGTAGCTATAAATTCATTGCTTTTATAATCATTGTAACTCGCTTCTTTGTATTGGGTTTTGGTAATGTCGGGGTCGAACCAAATTTGAAACATTCTTGAATTTGGAAGTATTTTTTCGGCGTGGGTTATACCGTTTCCTGCTCGTATTATTTGTACATCGCCTTTTTCGAGTTTTAACCAACGTTTGTATTTGTTGTCGTAATGTTCAATTTCTCCATCAATTACAAACGACAATATTTCGAACCATTTGTGAGGATGCTCATCGATTAAACCACCGTTATCGCTCCAAGCATTTGCCCAGTAAAATAGGTTGGAGTATGATTTTAATTGACCCCTGTCTTGCGGAAAACCGATGGGTTTATTTTCTAAAATTGCACCGTTGCTGAATGAGCCAAATGCTTGTTGTTGTTTGGTATAAATTGTTGTTGCCATAGTTTTAATGTTTTAACATTTAATGTATATACATTATTTTGAGTAAATTTTTTTTAACTTCTTATTATATCTAAATAGCTGTTTATTTTTTTTGCTTCATCGGTAGTAATACTGTCTTTAAAACCATTTAAATTGTCCAGTTTTTCGCCAATGTCGGTTAACAGTTTTAAACCTTTAGTGGTTATCTTAATGTCTACCTGTCTTCTGTCGTTGCTACAAACTTCGCGTTCCACCAATTCTTTTTGTTTGAGTTTATCTACCAGTCGGCTCGCATTTGAGCTCTTGTCTAACATTCTATCAATAATGCAATTAACACTGATGGAATTAGGATGTTGACCTTTTAAAATACGCAGTACATTGTATTGTTGAGGACTTAAACCAAAAGGTTTTAAAGCTTTTAGGGTTTCGTTGTTTAGCCAGTTGGCAGTATATAAAATGTTGATGAACAACTTTTGGTGTTCCGACTTAAATTCTCTTTGTTTTATAGCTTCCTCAATTTTCATCTGTTGTAATTATTTTACAAATTTATACAAAAACATTTAATGTAGGTACATTTAATTTAAAAAAGTGAAAAGTTATTTTAATTTGTTTATAAGTTTATCTCTTGTTGTTTATATATACTTTCAAATATAAATAAAATAAAAAAAGCCCATAAACAAATTTGTTTATGGGCTTTACAATTTTTTTTTTAAGTTATTGTTTCAATTTAGGGTCTAACGCATCACGTAAACCTTCACCAATAAGGTTGTACACGGTAATGGTAATAAAAATGGCAATACCAGGGAACATTACTAACCACCACGCTTCAAACTCTTGTCGTCCTAAACTTAATAAGGAACCCCAGGTAACTGATTCGTCGGGCACACCAATACCAAGGAATGATAAACCGCTTTCTACCAGAATGGCAGAAGCTATACCAAAAGCAATGGAAACAAAAACAGGTGCTAAACCGTTTGGTAGAGCATGTTTCAACATGGTCCTGCGGTCGGAATAACCCAATGCTTTTGCAGCTTGTAAAAACTCCAATTCTCTAATTTTTAAAAATTCTGCCCTGGTAAATCTGGCTATGCCTGTCCATGAAGTAATACCAATAATTACCATTAAAATAACCAAGCTACGCTCCTTCATAATGGCAGAAATGGTAATAATTAAAAGCAAGTTGGGCATAGAGTTTAGTATCTCAATTCCTCTTGAGACGATAGAATCGACAGGAACGGTAACTTGTTTGTTTAAAAAACCGGGTAAGTTGATTCTACCAATGGTATTAAAAATAAATACCACTACAAAAAACAATAACATGCTTACCAATAAAGCTAATATACCAGAACCCATTCCTTCGTTAAAGCCTTCTGTTAAGGTAATGTTTCTCGCAATAAAAGCATAAAAGAAACCCATTACAACCCCTAAAATAGTCATGTAATATCTAAAACGAGTGGCTATTAGGTTTTTATCTCCATAAAAACCAGCTAAAGCACCTAAAATAATACCAATAGAGGCAGCAATCCCCATGGATAGAATACCTACCAAAAGTGAAACTTTTGTACCGTGAATTAAGCCAGCAGCAACATCACGACCAATAGCATCCGTACCCATGTGGTGACGGAATTTTTTGGGAGCAGGAACAATTTTACCTTCTACATTTTTATAATAGTGTTCATCGGTTGGAGCAACATATTCACGGTTGTATCTATCTGGTTTTTCGGGTGAGTAGGGGATTGGACACCAAACTACGCTTTCCAAGTCCAGTTGTTTCCAATCGGTAATATCGAATTGTAATTTTTCCCAGTTACCGGTTAAAGGGTTTATAGTCGAATCGGTTTTAGCTGAATTAAAATAAGTTTGAAAAGCAGGATAGTAAGAGTTTCCTCTATATTTAGCATAAAGGGGTTGATCGTTGGCGACAAAGTGAGCCGATATGGCTATAAAAACTAAAAACATTAAAATATACAATGATACCGTTGCAGCTTTGTTTTTCTTAAACTGCTTCCAGGCATACTGCTTAAACGAAAAATCTTTTTCTTTTTTTTCTTGTGACATCATCATCAATTAATTATATGAAATACGTGGATCAACAACTGCATATAAAATATCGGCAACCAAATAGCCAATTACCGTTAAAAATCCTGAAATAGTAAATATGGCAACAATCATAGGGTAATCATAATTTAAAATAGCATTAAATGTTTCTAATCCCATTCCTGGAAGTGAAAAGATTACTTCTATAATAACCGAACCTCCAATTGCCACAGGAAAAATGTTAGCAAAAACAGTAATGATTGGTAGCAATGAGTTACGTAAGGCATGTTTAATGACTACTGTTTTTTCGTTTAAACCTTTGGCACGTGCAGTTCTAACAAAGTCTTGTCCCATTACATCAATCATACCTACCCGCATAATTCTACTTAAAAAAGCAAACGAACTATAAGTGTATGTAATTAATGGTAAGACCATATATGGCCAGTGATGTGCCATTTTGGTAAATATGCCCCAATCTTCGTTAAATGTTGAAGGGTCTTCAAATCCTGATTCCGGAAACCAAACTAATACATCGGGGTTTGCAAATGTGTAAAGCAATAATGTACCAATAAAGAAGGAAGGCATAGAATACATTACAAACAAAATAATAGAGGATATTCTATCGAATTTAGAACCTTTTTTGTAAGCCGAATAAATTCCAATAGGAATACTTACAATATAAGCAAAAATGATTGAGAGAAAGATAAATACAAATGAGACTTTAAATTTGGTCCAAATTTTATCTGAAACAGGTTGATTATCAATGTAAGAGATTCCAAAATCGCCACGTAATACTCCTTTTAACTGTCCTGGTTGAGCCTCGGAAAACCATGGTGCATTACCAAATAACCAGCGGTGATATTGATTGTTACCATAAAAAATAATTTTTGGCACATAGGTCTTCCATTTGGTAGCATTGGCTTTAAGGTTGTTAAAGGCAATTTTTACTTGTTCAAATTTTGGAGTTAGTGGAGCTAAATATGAAGCATTTTGATAAGATTTTTCTAAACCTGCTAATTTTGATTCAATGGTTTCTTCATTGTAAGTTTCTAATAAACTTAAAATATCAAAACTGGTGTTATTTTTAGCGTCGTTAATTTCGTTTTTAGAATAGACGGATTCGTAAACAGTATCGATAACCGTTGAGTCATTACTATTATTTTCTACATAGTTTACGGTAGCATTAGCCAGAAAAATCTTATCCACATTTAAGGAGTCGTATTCTTTTAGCAATGAAAGTGTAGCATGGTAATAGTTAGAAACAGCTTCCCAGTTTCCGTACTTACGAGATAGTTTTAGCAAGTTGTCCTGTTGGGCTTTATCTGCAATTTTATAAAGTGTGTCGCAATCAGCTAAAGTGCTTAAACTTAAGTAAAATATAGGTAAATCTAACCCAAGTTTAGTACGTATTTCTTCTTTAATTTTTTTAGTTGAACTGGATTGTTCACTAGCTGTACCTTCTTTATTTGCTGATTTAGATAATCGTTCAACAGGATCACCAGGGGCATTTATACTAATAACGAACGCTAACAATGAAATGATTATTAACGTAGGAATAAATACAACAACACGTTTAAATATATATTTTATCATTCGTTATTCTGGTTTTAATGTTGAGCCACTATATGCAGGTTTTAATAATAAATTATTTAAAGCAACACCTGGTTTTTCGTTATACATGTTAGCATTATCAAATCGCCTGTGAATAGCAATTTTACGTTTTACACTATATAAAAATACATAGGGTTGGTCATCGTATATTTTCTTTTGTAAAGCTTTAGTCGCCTCAATGTGTTTTTCTTTGTTCAAAGAGGTATTGGCTAAATAAAGTAAAGAATCACTTTGAGCATCACCAAAACCAGTAAAGTTAGAACCTTTGTTAGCCCATGATTCAGTATGCCATAACTGTACGGGGTCGGAATATCCTGCAGAACCTCCCCAAGCCCCCATCATAGCATCAAACTTATGATCGTAAGCATTTTTGTAGAATAAGGTAAAATCCATCGGAGTTGGAATAACGTCAATTCCTGCTTTGTACATAGCTTCTTTAATCATTAATACCATTTCTTTTGTTGACGCGCTGCCACTCATGTAGCTCAACTTAAATGAGAATTGTAATTTTGTGCCATCAACTACTTTATCTCTAATGTTATCTCCATCTGTATCAATCCATCCAGCTTCATCTAACAGTTTTTTTCCTTTTTCAATATCAAATTCAATTAAAGGTAAGTCATGATTATATGAACTTGAAAGTGGAGAAACATTAGCAACTTGTCGAATTGCCATTTTTTGAACTATCACATCAATAATTTCATCAATAGGTGTTAAATAAGCCATTGCTCTTCGAACCTTTTGATCGACAAAAAATGGTTTGAATTCTATACCATCTGGTTTCATGTTTAAACCCATGTAAGAATAAGTGTATTGATCCAAGAAATCAGAATAGTAATTTTCGTTAAAATAATCTATGTTTTGTAGCTTTAAGAGTTTTGTTGTGCCTAACCAGGTTGAGACATCTAATTGTTGATTTTTTATAGCTAGGTATGCCGCAGCATCATCACTAATTATTTTAAAAATAATTTTATCTGGTTTGTTTTGATACGGTAAATCATCAGATTTCCCATCAGCATACCAATTCTTTTTCTTTTCTAAAGTAATATAACTACCAACTACAAACTCAGTTATTTTATAAGGACCTAAACCTACTAGCTTTTCTGGTTTATAACTATTGTCTCCACTATTAAATTCATTAAACCAATTAACCATTTCGTCGGATGGTTTATAGGTTGGGTCATTAATTTGGTCAAAAGTATAATTATCCAAAATACCTTTTGGATCCCAATAAGATTTCTGTTGCATATACACTTCACTATATATCTCCATATTGGAAACATGTAGTAATTTGGCGGTCATAATAAATTTGTTAGGGTTACTTGGGTGTTTTCTAACAGATTCGATTACAGAAGTATAATTACCTTTTACCTGAGTATTGTTTGTCAGGGGAGCCAACTGAACTTTGGTAGTAAAAATGACATCATCAACAGTAAAAGGAGATCCATCATCCCACATAATACCATCTTTTAATTCAAAAGTGTATTCTAATCCATTTTCAGAAACTTCGGGCATTGATTTTACCAGTTGAGGAACTATTTCTAGTTTCTTGATATCCATAGCCACCAATGTTTGTTGGGTATAATTAAAAACATAAGTTCTGTTACCGGAATTATCATTGAATGGATGTAGCCCATCAGGATTCGAAGAAATATGAGCAATAACCGTGTTTTGAGATAAATCTCTTTTGTCAACACAAGAGCTTAGAAAAGTTAAACTAATAATGAAGATTATTGTTTTGAAAATATTCATTGTGTATTGTCCGCTTTTTTAGATAGCTACAAATATAATATTACAAGTTGATTTTGAAAACCTATATCAGATAAATATTATTTGACGAAAACATTAAAACAATTGATTTTTAGGATGTTGATTATTGTAATGATGTCTAGTATTATTTTCTTTAATTTTATACAAATGATTACAGATCAGTTATTTTCTGAAAAATAATAATGTTTAATGTTGTTATAACTGGAGGTTCGGGGTTGATTGGTATGCAATTAGCTCAATTGCTTATTGATAATGGTTATAATGTAACAATATTAACTAGGGGTAACAGAAAAAATTCTAACACAATTAAATGTAGCTTCTGGGATATTGAAAATCAATTAATTGACTTAAATGTAATAACTAAAGCAGATTATATTATTCACTTGGCTGGTGAACAAATTGCTGAAAAGCGGTGGACAAAGAAACAACAACAAAAAATACTACGAAGCAGGGTAGAACCAACAGCATTTCTTTTTGAGGTGCTATCTAATCATAAAAATCAGCTCAAAGCTTTTATTTCTGCTTCTGGAATAGGTTATTATGGAGCAATAACTTCAGATGTTGTCTTTACAGAAGAATATTTGCATCAATCAGATTTTTTAGGTGAAACTTGTAAATCATGGGAAGACTCTGTTGATAAGTTTAATGAAATAGGCGTCCGAACAGTTAAATTAAGAACAGGTATTGTTTTGTCAAAAAATGGTGGGGCATTACCCAAAATGATGGTGCCTTTTAAATATGGATTTGGTAGTGCTTTAGGTTCTGGAAATCAGTTTATGCCATGGATTCACATAGAAGATTTATGTGCTATGTATTTAAAAGCCGTTCAAGATACAAATATGTACGGATCTTATAATGCAGTTGTATCGGATGATGTAACAAATAGCGTGTTTAGTAAAGCATTAGCTAAAACCTTAAATAAAAAAATATTATTACCAAACATACCAGGTTTTGTACTTAAAGTTGTATTAGGTAAAATGGCAGTTTTGTTGTTAAAAGGAAGTAGAGTAAGTAATAAAAAAATTAAAGATGCAGGTTTTTCTTTCCGATATGAAAATATAGAGCAAGCTTTGTTAACATTAATTTAGTTTGGCGAATTGTAAAATCTATCCTTAAGATTTTTACTTTGCTGAATATCTACATCTTTCTGGTATTCCCACTTATTTTTATTTACAATAAATCCATCAAAACGATTTAAAGAAGGTCCATAGTATTCAAACACACCATCAAGATTAGAACTTGTAGGAACTAAATAATCGAAGATAATAAGTTGTGTTTTTACATCATATTTTAACGACATTACAGCCGTTTCTGCATAGGTGAAAATCACTCTTTTTTGTACTTTTTTATCCATTTTAAAAATAGAAGAACCAAATTTTATTGTTCCATTTTTATTTACTGTCATTACATCTATTATTTTTTTATTGGTAAGGTTGTAATCGCCATCCCAACCAAGTAAAGTATAGGTATCGTTGCCTAATTTTTTGTTGTGAATTATTTCGTAATACAAGGCCCCAAACCAAGTTTTATCGGTTAAGGTTTGAAATTCTGGTTTTTTCAATTCGGCAGATCTATCAACCAATTCTACAATTTTATATTCGCCTTTGTTTAACTTAATTTGAACTAACGCAAAGTATTGGTAGGTTTCATCCTCAAACGGTAATGCCCAATTGTAAATTTTAATTTTATCGTTCGATTTTAAAATACTAATGGCTCTGATGTTTTTAAAAGGGAAATCAAATGAGCCAGAAAGTTCGATAGCCTCTTTTAATAAAGTTTGAAACTCGGTATTTACTTTTTGTTTAGTTTCATCATTAGCTTCGCTAACTATATCAATACTTAGCTGGTTTAATTCTTTTTCATAATCTTCCAAACCCTTTTCTTGTGAATACAAAAAAGAAGAACTTAATACCAAAAGGATTATATGTAAGAATTTAGGCATAAATTAAAAATAAAAAAAAACCGTGTAGTAAACACGGTCTTTTGAAGCGAATATTGTACCACATATTTTATAAATGTAATTTATCTTTTTTAGCCAGTAATTCTTCTTCAGTTTCTCTAATGTCTTCATCATCAACACAACAATCTACCGGACATACAGCAGCACATTGAGGTTCATCGTGGAAACCTTTACATTCTGTACATTTATCGGAAACGATATAATAAAAATCAGTACTTACTGGTTCCTGAGTAGAATCAGCATCAATTTCTTGCCCGTTTCTTAATTTAAAACTTCCGCTAACAGAAGTTCCATCACTCACTCTCCACTCATCACCACCTTCGTAAATAGCATTATTTGGACATTCTGGCTCGCAAGCTCCACAATTAATACATTCGTCAGTTATTTTAATTGCCATCGTATTTCAGTTTAATGTTTGTAATTTTACTGCAAATGTAATAAAATGAGTTTAGATAAAAGAATAAATGCTTTTGTAGAATTAGGAAGTTTTTTAACACAATACAGTTCAAAACATCAGCATGAAGCGTTAGAAAATTTGAACCAACTATTTTATAATGATTTTAACATTTTAATGAACAACCAAAAACCTTTTAATGGCTGGTTTACACCCGATAATGTTGCTTTTGCTGTTGAGTCTATTGCTAAGATGTTAAAAAAAGAAGATTTAAATAAATGGTTAAACAATTATACCATTACCGAGAATATAAATCCAAAAAGAGTGGGAGTGGTGATGGCTGGAAATATACCGTTGGTGGGTTTTCACGATTTTTTATCAGTATTGATTACCGGTAATGTTTTGGTTGCAAAAACCTCTAAAGAAGACAATTTACTGATTAAAAAAATTGCGGAGATTTTAATAACTATTGAACCGGGGTTTAAAAACAAGATTGTTTTTACCGATAAACTGGAAAATTTTGATGCTGTTATTGCAACAGGTAGTAACAATACTGCCCGTTATTTTGAATTTTATTTTGGAAAATACCCCAACATTATTCGTAAAAACAGAAACTCGGTAGCGTTATTGACAGGTAATGAAACTACAATAGATATAATTAATTTAGGTAAAGATATTTTTCAATATTTTGGATTAGGGTGTCGAAATGTTTCGAAACTTTATGTGCCAAAAGACTATAGTTTTAACCTATTTTTTGAATCTATTTTAAACGATTACAAGCATGTGGTGGATAATAATAAATATGCTAATAATTACGATTACAATAAGGCTGTTTATTTGTTGGGTAGCAACCAATTGTTAGACAATAATTTTGTATTGTTAAAAGAATCGGAGTCTTTATCATCTCCAGTAGCAGTAATACATTACGAGTATTACAATAGTTTGGATGAAGTAACAACATTATTAGAAAACAAAAAAGAAGAAATACAATGTGTGGTTACTGAAGCTAACATACCAAATACCTTTAAGTTTGGGCAAGCCCAACAGCCTACTTTATGGGATTATGCCGATGGAATTGATACAATGAAGTTTTTGTTAGGGTTGTAACATCCGAATAAGTACACCGGTGTATTTATTCGCACTATATATTTAACTTAAATGTAATTAATCAGCATTAATAAATCAATACTCATAAACACCAATATCTGGAGGATTGTTTCGAACTACACCATCTCTATCAAACACAACACTACTCGCAACTCCAGCATTAATTGCTGGAGAACCACTAGTTAAATGATAATTATGGGTTGTGGGGTCAGCAAAAATACTCGTATTGCCAGGGTTTTGTATGTTGTTGCCTACATTACCTGATAAGCCTGCTATAGTTTTTATTATACTATAATACATGGAGTAGTTTAAAGTTCCAGGTGATAAAATATCGGTAGAAAATTCATTGTCGATGTTACCATAAATAATGGTGTTTTTAAAGTTCAACGAATCAATATCACGTACTTGTATATTTCCGTTAACATCTTGGTAATAATTTTGAGCAAAAACAGCAGGGGTTTCTCTAACTCCATCTGGCCAATAGTTGGCAATGGTGGCGTGGTTAAAAATGTATCGTCCACCTCCCGTAACCAAAAAATTGTATTGCCCACAGTTAGTAATTAAGGTATTTTCACTTTCAATTATAAAGTTAGTAGCCAAAATACCCACTGCTGATGAGTTATGTATTTCGCAATTATTTAATATCAATTTATTAGAACTAATAGCAGTGTTGGGTTCAAAAGGTAAGGTTTCGGCTTGTATACCAACGTATGCATTTTTAATAATGGCATAGTTAAATACATTATTTATACTTCCTTCGTTTACCCAAATTCTATCCCATTGCCCCGGAACATCCTTAAAACTGAAATCTAATCTGGTTCCTTGAAATGTTACAGGATCAGTTTGAGTACCATTGATATTTAAATTACCTCCTTTGTAAACCCAAATACCAGACTTATTATATAAATGAACCTTAACACCAGGATTAATGTTTAACACATCTGCTGAATCAATCACTAAGTAACCATATATTACATAAGGTTTATCATTTATCCATGTTTGGTTAATAGGAGGTAGGCTGCCATCACAATCCCCATCTAAACAGGAATATTTTGGTAATCCATTAGTAGGGAAAACTTTAGGCGTAAAATAATGGGCGTTTTGTCCCCAAGCAGCCAGATGAACCTTTTGCTGATTTCCGTTAGTTATAAATACGATGTCATCCTCAACCACAAAAGGAGATAGAGCATTGTTTGGGTCGATAGTTACTTCAACAAAAACAAACATACTATCATTGGCTTCAATTTCAACATCGGTGTGTACGTTACCCGAGGTACCATCCACATTAATTCTATACTGAGACCCAGAACCTCCAGCAATTGAAATACTTGAAATGTTAACCGCTTTATTGTTGCGATTGTAAACGGTAAATCGGCGAGTGGTAGAACCAATAGTAGCAAAAACAGTATCTACAATCAGTGTATCGGTAGAAAAATCTAACGAAGTAGAACTATCGGTAGTTATTTCGTCTTTTCTACATGAAAATGTCGTAAATAACACCGCAAGTATTGATATGATTGAAATATATTTCAGCATTGGTCTGGTAAAGATAGTAAATGTTCGTTAGTTTACAGGTTCATTTTTAAATTGATAATCGTAAAGTTTTTTATAATAACCAGCAGTATTTATTAATTCATTATGGCTTCCTTCCTCTACAATCAACCCTTTATCAATTACCAATATCTTGGTTGCATTTTTAATGGTTGACAAACGATGTGCTACAATAATAGAAGTTCTGTCTTTTGTTAAAACTTCTGTAGCATGTTGTATCAACGCTTCCGATTCACTGTCAATAGACGAGGTTGCTTCGTCTAAAATTAATATTTCGGGCTGATGTACATATGCTCTGATAAACGAAATTAATTGTCGTTGCCCGGCAGATAATAAAGCCCCTCGCTCCTTAACATTATATTGATAACCACCTGGGAGTTTACTAATAAAATCGTGAGCACCTACTTTTTTAGCAGCAGCAATAACTTGTTCTTCAGCAATATTAAGGCTGTAAAGTGTAATATTATTAAAAATAGTATCAGAAAATAAAAACACATCTTGCAATACCACAGAAATGTGTTTACGTAATAAATTCAATTCAATGTCTTTGAGGTTAATTCCATCAATAAAAATATCGCCTTTATTAATTTCATAGTAACGCCCTATTAAATTGATAATTGATGATTTTCCTGCGCCTGTCGCTCCAACTAAAGCCAAAGTTTCTCCTTTTTTTATTTTAAAAGAAATATCTTTCAATACCCATTCTTCATCGTTGTATGCAAACCATACATTTTTTAATTCTATATTTCCGTTCAATTCTTTTGCGGTAAGTGTACCATTGTTCTCTATAGTAGAAGTGGTATCTAGTAATTTAAAAACCCGCTCAGAACTTACCATACCCATTTGTAAGGTATTGAATCTATCAGCTAGTTGACGTATAGGGCGATATAGCATGTAAATAAACAAGATAAAGGAGAAAATGGTTCCGGGAGTGGTATGCTCTGCAGCCACTTCTTTAAATCCGTACCATACCATTAAAGCTATTGAACCAGCCGATAAAATCTCTACAATAGGGAAGAAAACTGAATAAGCCCAAACCGTTTTAATATGAGCATCTCTATGGTTTTTATTGATGGTAGAAAATTTATCCATTTCTACTTCTTCACGATTAAAAATTTGAACGATAGACATGCCGGTAATATGTTCTTGAACAAAAGTGTTGAGTTTAGCAACTTCTTCACGAACTTCTTGGAAAGCTTTTTTAATTACTTTTTTAAATACTGATGTGGCTAAAAATAAAAGCGGTATAGGGATTAAAGTCATTAGTGCCAAATCCCATTGTTTGTAAAGCATGTAACAAATTATGGTTACGATTTTAAGTAAATCACCAATAATAACTAAAATGCCACCAGAAAACATTTCGGCAATGGTTTCGATATCGGAAACAGTACGAGTAACCAATTGACCAATAGGAGTATTGTCGAAATGTTTTAATCTAAATTCTAATACATGTTTAAATACTTGGTTACGTAAATCGCGAATAACTTTCTGCCCCAGCAAGTTGCCTAAATAGTTAAACAAGTATTCAAAAACAGATTCTAATAATAAGAAACCAATTAAAATAATGGTCATCATTAATAAACCTTCGCTATCAAAAGCCTTAATGTTTTCGTCAATGGTTTGTTGTATTAAAACTGGACGAACCAATGCAACAAAAGCTAATATCACACTCAATAAAGCAGTAAAATAAAATACTCCTTTGTAAGGATTGGTGTATTTCATTATGCGTTTAAATAATAAAAAATCGAATGCTTTACCTGATACGCTGTTTGACAATTTTTAGTTGTTTAAAAATGGGTATGTGACTTTAGTTAAATATAAACCGTGAGCAGGAACACTAGTTCCAGCATTTGAACGGTTTTTTGAAGCTATTATTTTATGTATTTCATCAACTGTCGTTTTTTCTTGACCAACATCTAATAAAGTACCTACTATTGCCCGAACCATGTTACGCAAAAACCTATCGGCAGTTATGGTAAACACAAGTAAATCGTTTTTTATTTCCCATTGAGCAAAAGTAACATTACAATTGTTGGTTAATGTATCGGTATTACTTTTACTAAAACACGAAAAATCGGTTTTTTGAATGAGCAACTTTGCTGCTTTATTCATTAACCCTACATTTAATGTTGCAGGATTGTAGTAAGCAAAATTGATATAAAAAGGGTTTTTGGTATTAATAATCCAATATTCGTAAGTACGAGATGTTGCAGAAAATCTTGCATGATGGCCTTCATTTACCGGAAAGGCATTGGAACAAGCAATGTCTTTTGGTAAAATACAGTTTAATTTATAGGTCAATTGTTGGGTATCAACTGGTTTTTCAGTTTCAAAATGAGCATAGTAGTTTTTGGCATGAACACCAGTATCAGTTCTTCCACAACCTATTACATTTATTTCTTCTTGTAAATAGGTAGATAATGCAGCATTGATTTCTGCCTGAACAGTGTGGGCATTTTCTTGTATTTGCCAACCGTGGTAGTTTGCTCCTTGGTATTGTATTTCTAAAAAGAATTTGCTCATAACGAGCAACAAAATTAAGTATAATCGTTTAGAATGAGACTTAAATAAAAAAGGCTGATAAAGATTTATCAGCCTTTTTTACTTGAAACTCTCTATTTTAATAATTTAAAGCTATCGGTTTTTGATTTTTCGCCTTTTTTATTAATTAAAACAACATCATCAATAAAAATTTCTGTTGGGTTATCCAATTTAATTCTGTCTATAATCTTTTCAGAAAGGACATTGTCAGACATTTTTACTTCAATAAAATCTTTACCAGATTTGAATCCAACCTTAAAAGAAAATACCTTATACGCTGGATTATTAACAGTTAGCATTTTACATTCAAGTAAATGATTTAAGTGAACAGAGCCTACTGGTTTTTCACAAATCGAGATATTCATTTTTTCTTGCGAAAATGCAGAGAAAGAAATAATTAGCCCAATTACTAATAGTGATAAGTTTTTCATATCAATTTAATTTTAATATTGGTTCATCATATCAGCCCACGGCATAGCTGTAATAGCGGCACCAATAATACTGATGTAAATAATAATTACAATTAAATACAAACTTGAAAGGCAAAGACCGATAATTCCACAAACTTTACCAGCTTTCATATTTTTATATGAACTCTCTGAATAAGTATTTGGATTATCGTTATATAACTTATTTGCTTTGTTGCCAAGAACAATTGCAATGATACCTAAAACCATTCCTACTAAACCATAGCAAAAACAGAATACAATAGATAGAATACCTAATACCAACACTCCCGTTGAATTTGGTAAGTTTTGTTGTGTGTTTATTTGTTGATTTTCCATAAGGTAAATGTATAAAAAAAAGGCTGTTCAAAACAGCCTTTTTTAAATAATTTCTTTAAAATTAGTTCATGTGTTTAACGTTCAGGTAATACATTACTATAAAAGCAATTGTAATTACTGCACCAAATACACTAAACCCGCTATAAACAATACCCATGATTAAAGACACAACACTTGATCCTGTATAAATCATGAAACCTTGTTTTTTTAATTTCCACATTTTAAGAACGCCAAGTAATGCACCAATAGTAGTTAAAAAACCTACAATTACATAGCCCAAGTCATTCCGGCACTAGGAGTTGCTGAAGAAAGAGCTGACATTCCTTCCATTCCTTCCAATGATTCCATGCCTGAAGTTATTGCGCTGGCAGCACCCATTAATGTGATTACAGTTATGTATCCAAACACAGCAAAACCTGCTGCAATAAATGATAAAATACATAATACTGTTAAGAATACTGGTCTTTTACCAGCTGATTGTGTAGTTTCTTCTGTCATAGTTTTTTAATTTTTAATTAATAATTTATTAGTTAGATGAAACTAATTTAGAACATTATTCGATAGATGCAATTTTTTTTACGATAAATGTTTTGAACAAAAAGTCAAAAAACAGGAGTATTTATTACAATAATGAGTAATAAAATTAGGGAATATTAAAATGTTAATAAGTTAAAAAAAATGTTACTTTTTCCAAACAGTAAAATTTTTATTGGTAGTTTTTGGAATAGAAATACTGTAGGTTTTGAAAAACAATTTTTTTCCTGATTTCAATGTGATAGGTTCAGTTAAGCCCAATTCCTTTTTTACAATTAGAAATTGCTCATCTTTATTAAGGTAGTTACTCCATAACTCTAAATCATTAACTATTTTATAACCGTTTATAGAAATAACTTCATCATTAATAGACAAACCTTGTTGCTCGGCAATAGAGTTGGGGAAGATATTGTCAACTAAACATTGGCCATTTTCGTAACGAACTTTAAATCCCAGATAACTTTCATTAAAATTTTTGGTAGGAGTTATCATTAAACTAAGCCCTAAATAATCAAGACAATCTTTTAATAAAGGTGTAAAGTCTTTTTTATTGTGGATTAAATCTTTGTATATGTTGTCAAATGATTTCCCTACAATTTTTTCCACAGTATTTTTGAAATCAGCATCTGAAACACCTTTGTTTTTTTTTGCGAAATTGGTATAAAGCATTTTCATTACATCATGTAAAGATTTTCCATTTTTTGTATTTTTTAAAATAAAAACATCAGTAATAAAAGCAATCAGGGCACCTTCGGTATAAATGGAAGTTTTTCTACCTGGAACACCTTTTACGTAACCATCTAACCAAGTGTCTAACGATGATTGTACAACAGAGTAGTTATTGATAGCTGTGTTGTGGTAATGCCGTAATAACAATTCATTAAATGTTTTAGCATATTGTTCCCAGTTAAAAACGCCTGAAGTAAACAAAAATTTGTCTCCCATATAAGTCGTAACTCCTTCGCACAAATAACCCATTGGTGAATAATTTTCTTTGGTATAATCGTAAGGAAACATTTCAATAGGTCTGATTTGTTTTACATTCCATGTATGATACAATTCATGTGAGCTTACACCCAATAATTCGTTATACCAATCAGGGTTGTTAAAAACATCATAAGATGGACCAATCGTAATTACAGTTGAATTACTATGCTCTACACCATGATAAGCTTTGTAAGGTAATACTTGTATGAGAAAGTGATAATCTTTACTTGGGAAATCACCAAAAGCATTAATTTGAGCTTTAGCGAATTTTTTAAAATCAGTTTCTAATTTTTTAAAATCAGGTTTACATTCGCCATTAAACCAAATATTAAAACTCACTTTTTGTTCAGTAAAAGAATAGTGCTTTAGGTTGTTGCTGGCAATAAAGGGACAATCAACTAATTCGTGAAAATCTTTGGCTACAAATTTGTTTTTTGTTTTTGGTGTTAGTCCGGTGGCAACTTTAAAGTTTTTTGGAATATTTAATTCTAGTTCACAAGGCTCATTAATTCGTTCCGGAACAAACAGGAAACAGTTTACACCATTTACGTAAAGTTGACCATCATCGATATAAGAAGAACCTGCATTTAGTTCGTTGGCAAAGTAATTGTATTTTACCGTAACAGATTTAACATGTTTACTTTCAATTCTCCATAAATCCTTACTGATTTTTTCACTTTTCAATACCTTTCCCTTTTCATCAAAAACAGCCCATTTTTGGATATTTTTTGCAAAATTTCCCAATTCATATCTTCCTGGTCTCCAGGCTGGTAGTTGAATCAATAATTCGTCACTATCAACTTTATCAATAGTATATTCAATATCAATGTAACGATTATTAGGTTGTTGGTGAAAAACTTTGTATTTCATGGTAAATTATTTTTTACAAAAGTAATATTTCAAGCAATTGGAAACTAATTGAACAATAAAATGATAATGTTTCAGGTTTTTAACATTTTTTATGACCGTTAGTCATAATTTGCTGGTGGTTAATCAATAGTGTTTATATTTTTGAATTCCCTAATTAATACTAAAACTTTATGAAGTATTTTCAACTCATCTTTGCCGCTTTATTTATTTTTTGTGGAGATGTTGTTGTGTTTGCTCAAGAGGAAGAAAATAAGGGATTAGTAAGAGGAATAGTAAAAGAAAAATCAACACAGTTAAATATTGAATTTGCTACCGTTTCGTTGTTCAGAACTAATGACTCAACCCTAGTGACTGGAGGAATTACATTAAACTCAGGTTCTTTCGAAATACCTAAAGTCCCCAACGGAAATTATTATGTTAAAGTGGATTTTATCGGATTTGAACCAACATACTTTAATAACATAACGATAAGCAATGAAAAATCAGAAATAGACTTAGGAGAAATAAATTTAGCTTCTTATTCAAAAAATATGGATCAATTTGAGTTTGTTGATGAAAAAGAGTTGATGGAAGTAAAGATTGATAAGAAGATTTACAATGTATCGAAAGATATTGGTGTGCAAGGAGGAACAGGATTAGATGTGTTAAAAAATATGCCTTCGGTTGATGTTGATGATCAGGACAAAATAAGTCTTCGAGGAGATCAGAGTGTTCAAGTTTTAATAGACGGACGACCATCCACAATTGATGCTTCACAATTATTAAAACAAATACCTGCAAGTTCTATTGAACGTATTGAGGTGGTAACCAATCCATCAGCCAAATATAATCCTGAGGGAATGTCAGGTATTTTAAATGTAATTATGAAAAAGGAGAATGCCAGAGGTATGAATGGTAATGTTGGGTTGGGTTACAGTTATAATAGTGATCCTGGTTACAATGGTAATTTGGGTTTGAATTTCAGAAAAAATAAAATAAATATAAACACCAATTTTGGCTATCATCAAGGAGTTTGGAGTTATAGTGGAGTTTCTGACAGAAATTATTTTAGTGATACTGCTTACACTCAAACCATGACGGATTTTGGGTTCAATAAAAATAAAAATTTGTGGTATTCTGGTGGGTTAGATTATTACATGAATAAAAAGAATACCTTGTATATGGAAGTGAGTGGATGGAGTGGTAGTGGTGATCGTTTTGACAATAATCATTACGATTATTTTGACGAAGCGAAGATTAAGCAGTCATACTCCGATAGAATTGCAAACACGGGTGATTATTATCGTGGAAATGACATGAATGTTGGCTGGCAAACGCAATTTGATAGTGAAGAACATACGTTAGATGTGGATGTAGATTATGAAATAAATACAGATGATGGAGACAATGATAATAATGAACATTTTTACTTGAGTAATGGGGTGGAATATAAAAATCCACGAGCTCAAAACACTAGAACTAAAAACAAGAATTCTGAGTTAGATATAAAAGCAGATTACGTATTGCCTATAAACGATTCGTTAACATTAGAACTAGGCTCCAGAACTACTGTTGAATATATTGATAATGATTTTTATTCTGAATCCTTAAACAGTTTTAATGTATTTAGAAATGATACCAACTTGAGCAATGTGTTTTTTTATGAGCAAAGTGTTTATGCGTTTTATGCTACCATAGGTAAGCAATATAAGAAATTGGGTGTTAAGTTAGGCTCTAGATTAGAAAATACCATTATCAATACTGAATTGCAAAATACTAAACAAAAATCAAATCAAAATTATTTGAGTTTGTTTCCATCCTTGCATTTTTCGTATAAGTTTAATGAAAAAAATGAAGTACAGTTAAGTTATAGCAGAAGAATAAACAGACCAAATACCTGGGAGGTTAATCCTTTTGCATCGTATACCGATCCTTATAATTTATGGCAAGGTAATCCAAATTTAAAACCAGAATTTATTGATGTGTACGAATTGGGATATTTGCGTTTCGGAGAAAAGATAAATTTTAATTCGAGTATTTATTTTAGACAAGTAAATGGACAAAAACAGTCGATAACTTACTTAAACGAAAACAACATTTTTGTTACCAGTAATCAAAATTTATCTACAACATTCATATATGGGGGTGAAGCATCTGTGGATTATAAAGCAAAAAAATGGTTGAAAATAAACAACACATATAATCTTTGGACAGCTAATATAAATGGGGCAAGTAGTAACTCTACGGCACAAACCTATGGTTGGTCCACTCAACTTACTTCCAATGTTACTTTAAATAAAGAGTGGTCGTTTCAACTAAGGGGACAATATACCGGAGCACAAGTTACTTACCAAAATAAAACAGAATCGAGGTATGGCTTAAATGCATCGATAAGTAAAACAATGTGGAAAGAAAAAGGAAGAATTACCTTAAGAGTTAATGATATTTTTAAAACGCAACGTTGGGCTAATGTTAGTAACAATTTAGGAGGATTCTCTTATCAAAACGACCGAAGATGGTCGTCTCAATCCATTAATATTAGTTTCAATTACAATTTTGGGAAAATAAACTACGATTCTCAAAAACGTGATACAAAAAATAACAGTGCTGGTGATAACCTAAATATTGGTGGTGGAGGTGCTGGGCAAGGAAAATGATACTTTATTTATTATTCCAAATCTCCCAGGCTTTTTCGGCTTGTAATTGAAGCATTTGATAACCGTTTAAGACTATAGCTCCCTGTTGTTTACCTTCTTTTAAAAACTGAGTTTCAGTTGGGTTGTAAACCAAATCGTACAGTAAGTGTTTGGAGGTAATTTGAGTATAATCAATTGCTGGTTTCTCGTTTATGCTTGGAAAGGTGCCAACAGGTGTTGTATTAACTATTATTTGATGATGTTTTAATACATATTCATTTACATCTTCATAACTAATTTCATTGTCGTTTTTAGGATTTCGAGAAACAAATAGATAATTAATGTTTAGTGAAGCCAATGCATGACAAACTGCTTTAGAAGCACCTCCGGTACCTAAAATTAAGGCGCGTTCTTGCGATATTTCTACAAACGGTTTAAGAGATTGTTTAAAACCAAAATAATCGGTGTTGTAACCAATAAGTTTTTCTCCTTCAATTTTTATAGTGTTTACAGCTCCTATTTGTTTAGCCTCTTCATCAATCTCATCTAATAAATCCATTACAGTTTCTTTGTAAGGGATGGTTACATTCAAACCTTTTAATTCAGGGTTGTTTTTTAAAATAGTAGAAAGTTCATTAATTGAAGAAATATCAAACAAATCGTATTGACAATCAGTTAATTGTTCTTTCTCAAACTTATCAGTAAAATATCTTTTTGAAAAAGAATGAGTTAGAGGGTGCCCGATAAGTCCGTATTTATTCATAACTGTTAGTGAGAATGAGAACTCAAAATTAAAATTTAAAATTCGGTTTACAATAAAATGAAAACTATAGTCGTTATTCATTCAAACAAACCCATCTAAATCCTTTATTATGAAATCCTTAACTAACCTTTGCTCAAAGAGCATCATAATATTTCTATGTCTTGTTTTTTCATCATTTAGCCCTAAATTCAATTCAACGGGTCAATATGCATTATCTGTTTTTGATGCTTTAGAGCGTAATATGGTGAGTTGTACCATTACCAGTAAAGGAGGGCATCAAGGCAATTGTATTGATATGCAAATTGAAAATAAATCACCTAACAGGTTACTGTTAAAGTTGGAGTCGGGTAGAAATTTAGTATCGTTAGATACCAATAGTCAGGATATACTTGTGGTGAAAGAAGAACTGTTCGTACTAAATCCTGCTCAAAAACAAAGTAAGGAAGTTTTTGGTTTTTGTTCACAATCACATAAAAGTTCGCCCTCTAGTGGCGAAAGTTATTTTGTAGGGGAAATGAAAGATAAAAACATCGTGGCATTAACTCAGCATTTATCGACAAATAAATATCCTATTTCGGCTATGCAGCAGGCTATCTGGACGATGACAAACAACCGAGATATTGCATCCATTTTTCATGAAAACAGGGATTCCATTGAACGACTGCAAGAATTTGTTGCTCAATTTACTAAAACCATATCACCTTGGTATTCCATTGAGTATGAACAACCCGATTCAGGCTTGGTCTCAGATCTGGCAAAATCAATTCACGGAAATATTGAAAAAAGATTGCCAAAAAATGTGGTGGTAAAGATTGTGGTTTTTGATAAGTTTAACATTGCTCAAATACGCACTGAAACAATTACTCGAGAACAAGCCAATAAACATCCATTTAGTGTAAACGTTCAATCTTTACCCAAAGGGCGGTATCATATTGGGTTTTTCACGCTTGGAGGTAGGTTTGATGAAAAGGTGTTTAATATTTAGATTTTATTTTTGATTCTACCCATTTTTGGAAATCAAAAAACCTGTACATGTTGGCTTCGTATGGGTCTTGTTTAAGTTGAATGAGTTTTTCGTTCATTTTTTTAAGCCCATCGTTGTTTACCAAAGTATATTTTTTAATAAAATTGATGATTTCCTTTTCGGTTTTAAATAATCGCTGTCGACGTTTTAAATAGTTTAAAGCGGAATTAGAAAGGTAGTCAATAGTTAAATCGTTTTTCAGTTCGAAATGAATTACCAGATTAAGCAAACGTATAAACGATAAAATATCTTCTCGCTGATTGTAAGAGGTATCGTTAATGATAATGTTACTGTATTTTAGTGCTAGCTTGTAATTCTTAAGCTCTATCTGAATTCGAATAATTAACATCAAGTGTTCATACACCACTGTTTTTTCAATATTATTTTCGTGCAAATGGTAGTCATTTTTAATCAACAAATAATGTTCTTGTGCAAGGTCAAACTTGTTTTGAAGTATATAGATGAATAAGCGTAAGTTATTTGACAAATAAAATGCATAGCTGCTCAATTGTTTTGAAGTGGCAATTAACCTGTTGTTGCTCAATTGATCAAGCCTGTTAAGAGTGCTGACTGCCAAGTCTAATTTATTCAAATTTCGGTAAGTATTGGCCAAATTATAAATACTGGATACATATCCTTTAGTAGAATATTCAATTAAAAAAGGATTTTCCTCATAGAGTTCAATTATCTTGAACAGATTATTTAATTCTGATTCAAAATCTTTAATGGCATGAGAATAGGAGATGTTGAGACTTGTTTGAAATAGTAAAGATTTTTTTGAATCAAATCCATCTTTTTGTTGGGTCGTAACAAACCGGTTCAATTCATCCAGTTCATCTTTGGTTCTTATACCTCCTTGTTTTTGTCTTAAATTATAAAGATCTGTCGTTTGTTTTTGGACATCAATTAAATTAAATTGTTTTTGGATAATGGGGTTATTTTCATATAAAATTGTTATCGCCTGGTCGTAATGACTAATTTTTGAAAGTATTTCAAACTGAGTTTGTTTAATGGTTAAAACATGACTGTATAGTTCTGCTTCGTTAGCCAATTTTTCAGCTTTATCTAGTAGTTTTAATGCTTGATTTTCAAGTCCTTTATATGCTAAAATTTCTGCTGATATAATGGTGTTTTGAACTTTCATCTTAAAGCTGAACTCAAAATAATAAGCATTCAAACTTTTTAAAATTAAACGATACAGGTAATTTTTTTCGGCAGATAAATTTTTTACAAAACCCTGTTTTTCAAGCAATTCAGTTGACATGGGAGTGTTATTGTCAATAAAGTCAAACAACAACAAGTACTGATTGGTTTCACCAATAACATGGCGTTGAGAAAAGATTTTGAAAAACCTTTTCTCGGACATAGTAAGTGAATTGATAAGATCAAATAGAGGTTCAGTTTTCATATGAAACCAAAAATAATCAAAATTCAACAGACGTTTTATTTTTTGACATTTTTTGGTTCTCAATATTGCCTGATACTGTAGAAATTTATAAAAAAACAAAACAATGAGGCAGCTATTTTTTTCAGTATTGTTAATGATTCAGTTCGTATCTAAGGCGCAATTAACCATTTCAAACGGGTCATCGCCAAGTGTTTTGGTCGATAGTTTGGTTGGAACTGGTGTTACTTTTTCGAATGTTACTTTCCAAGGTGTTTATGGCACTAGTTCTAAATATCAAGCGGGGTTATTTACTGTTTCTGGTACTGTAGCAACTAATCTTGGATTTACTTCTGGAATTGTTCTTTGTACAGGAAACACCAGTGATATTCCATTGTCGATGTCAACATATCCAGGATCATCAAATTTTACAAGTTCTGGATTAATTTCTACCTGTGCTAATGGTGAGGTACGACAGGGAGGCAGTTGCCCAATTTATATCAATGACGTAGATGTTTTAGCAGGTAGCCAAAACTACTACAATGCTGCTGTTTTAGAATTTGATTTTGTACCAACCACTACTGGTGTGGAATTTCAGTATGTTTTTGGCTCAGAAGAATATGATCAGGATGACGGTTCGTTCTCTATCAATTACAATTGTTCAACGTATAACGATAAGTTTGGTTTTATCATTAGTGGTCCAGGTATATCAGGAGGACAAGGGTATACCAATGATGGAAAAAACATTGCATTGTTGTCCAATGGTTCAGAAGTATCTATAAATTCAGTCAATGATGGTGTGGTTGGTTCATACGGAGGCTCACCATCGGCAGCAAATTGTACGGCAGCAAATTCTTCATGGGTTCTTGGTGTGCCTACAACTGATTTTAAAGGGGCAATTTATGGCATTCAGTTTAACGGAAATACAAAAGTTTTAACAGCTACACAATCCGGATTAACTGCTGGAGCAACTTACCACATCAAGTTAATTGTAACAGATGTAAAAGATGGTGCGTATGATAGTGGAGTGTTTTTAAAAGCGTCAAGTTTTGGACCACCATCAACATTACCAGTCAATTTGTTAGGATTTTCGGCGGAGTGTGAATCAGGTTATTCAAAATTAGAATGGCAGACGGCTTCAGAAGTAAATAATGATTATTTTATTGTGGAAAAATCTAATCAGACATTTAATTTTAGTCCAATTGGAATTGTAGCGGGGAATGGTAATTCATCGGTAATAAATAATTATGAATTTCAAGATTTTGAAGTTAATAATAGTGTCACTTATTACAGGTTAAAACAAGTTGATTTTAATGGAGAATTTGAATATTCAAATATTGTAGCATTGAGCAAGTGTTTGGAGACAAAATACCATATAGATAATATTTATTTTACTGGAAATGAAATAGTTATATCCTATCAAACTAATAAAACCACTAATGTTTTGTTGAATGTTTTTAATTCGCAGGGTAAATTGGTTGTTTCTAAAGATATTCAACTGTACCAAAATCAACAAAAAATACGAATTCCGGTTTCCAATTTGTTAAGTGACTCAATTTATTTGGTCAACCTTAGATCTGGTAGTGGAAATGTTTCCAAAAAATTATTTTTTAGTAGATAAAGTGCTATGAATTCAAACAATCCACCTAATATTCATGCCATTTTATTTTGGTTTTTCTCAATCTCATTTTTTGTGGTGATTACAATTATCGGAGTTCTTAAATTTTTTAATTAAGAAGAACTAGCTATGTTTTTTTCTAATTTATGTTTCTGACTTTTTAATCGGTAGTTGAATATTTAGTGAAAAAAGGAATAGAAAAACAAACTTGTTCCAAAGGGATATGGGAGGATAGGCTATTAAAAATTGTGAAGACAATGTTAAGTGTACCAAATAAGAACATCAGTAAAACAGAAGGGTTAAATTGAATATTTTATAATCAGACTTTTTAAATTTTCTTTAAATATTAGATTTTTAATTTAAGAATAGTTTCTAGATTTGTACTCGTGAATAGAGTCGTAGTAATATCATCAATTATTAACATTATTAGTAATGTAATGGGGATGGTATAGCTAAATAGTAGTTTAAAAGTTTAGTAAAAACCATCCCAAAAGGATGGTTTTTTTTACGTCAAAAAATTAAAAAATAATAACATGTATTACAGCGAAAACACAACAGTATTTTTAAATGGAAAATGGTTAAAAGCAAAAGCTGCCAAAACTGATTTGTATGCTCAAACCTTGCATTATGGCAATGGGGTTTTTGAAGGTATAAGATCTTATGATACTGAGGATGGAGTTCAGGTTTTTAAAGCGAAAGAACACTTCGAAAGACTTTTGTATTCAGCAGAAAAAATGCACATTAAGCTAAACTATACGGTAGAAGAATTTACTGCATTAACCTATGAGTTGTTGAAAAAAAACAAATTAAAAGATGCCTATATCCGTCCATTAGTTTATTTGGGAGCGAACATGAGTTTACAACCTACAGATGAAGTTCATGTTTTTATATGTGCATGGGAATGGGGTAAATATTTGGGAAGCGATTTATTGAACATCATGACTTCATCTTACCAAAGACCAAATCCAAAATCTTGTTATGTTGATGCTAAGGTTGTTGGTCATTATACCAACTCTATATTGGCTACTACAGAAGCAAAACAAAAAGGATTTGATGAGGCTTTGTTACTTGATGCAAACGGTAATGTAGCAGAAGGTCCCGGTGCCAATTTCTTCTACGAAAAAGATGGTGTTTTATATACCAGTCCACTTGGAAACATATTACCAGGAATAACCCGGGCAACTGTTTTGGAATTAGCCAATGAATTAAAGTTTGAAGTAGTTGAAAAGTATTTCACCCCTGAAGAGGTAAAAGGTGCTGATGGAGCTTTCTATACCGGAACAGCAGCAGAAGTTGCAGGTATAGGTTCGTTGGATAAAATAAATTTCAAATTGAAGTGGGAAGATACCATGGGTTATGTTTTAGCAAATATGTATAAACAGCGAGTGGCTTTTAGAGAATACAATAGCTTTTATTTAGTTTAAAAATAAAAAAATGGACTTAAATAAATTCAGTAAACGAGTAACTCAAGACGATACTCAACCTGCGGCACAAGCAATGCTGCATGCAATAGGTTTAACCAAAACCGATTTCACCAAACCTTTTGTTGGTATAGGGAGTACCGGGTATGAAGGTAATCCATGTAACATGCATTTGAATGGGTTAGCGCTTCAGGTTAAAGAAGGAGTTAACAATGCCAATGGTGTTGGCCTAATTTTTAATACCATAGGTGTGAGTGATGGGATTTCGATGGGAACCCCTGGTATGAGATTTTCTTTGCCTTCCCGTGATATTATAGCAGATTCGATGGAAACCGTTGTTGAGGGGATGAGTTATGACGGATTGGTAACCGTTGTTGGTTGTGATAAAAATATGCCAGGAGCTTTAATTGCTATGTTAAGATTAAATCGACCTTCAATATTGGTGTATGGTGGAACAGTAGATTCTGGATCTTGCCATGGTAAAAAACTGGATATTGTTTCTTCGTTTGAAGCATGGGGAGCAAAAGTTGCTGGAATAATGACAGAAAAGGAATATCACGAAATAATAGAAAATGCTGTTCCAGGTGCTGGTGCTTGTGGAGGTATGTATACTGCCAATACAATGGCTTCTGCGATAGAGGCTTTGGGTATGGCTCTTCCATACAACTCATCCAATCCTGCGTTAGGTGTTGATAAAAAGAAAGAAAGTGAGCAAGCTGGAAAACAAGTGGTCGAGTTGTTAAAATTAGACTTAAAACCTTCAGAAATAGTTACTAAAAAATCGCTTGAAAATGCCTTAACACTTGTAACTGTTCTTGGAGGTTCTACCAATGCAGTTTTACATTTTTTAGCGATAGCAGATGCTGCTAACATCGATTTTAAACTAGAAGATTTTCAGCAAATAAGTGATAAAACACCTTTTTTAGCTGACTTAAAGCCAAGTGGTAAATATTTAATGGAAGATGTTCATCGGGTAGGAGGAACTCCAGCAGTATTAAAATATTTGCTTAATAAGGAAATGTTACATGGTGATTGTTTAACTGTTACAGGTAAAACCTTAGCTGAAAATTTAGCAAATGTTCCAGATTTATTGGCAAATCAGGATGTGGTAAGACCTCTAGAGAATCCATTAAAAGAAACGGGTCATATAAGAATATTAACAGGAAACCTTGCTACAGAAGGAAGTGTTGCAAAAATTACAGGTAAAGAAGGTTTAAAGTTTTCAGGTACTGCAAAAGTATATAACGGAGAATACGCTGCAAATGATGGGGTTAGAAATGGCGAAGTTTTAAAAGGGGATGTAGTGGTGATAAGGTATGAGGGGCCTAAAGGTGGTCCTGGAATGCCTGAAATGCTAAAACCTACAGCAGCAATAATGGGTGCTGGATTGGGTAATGATGTAGCATTAATAACCGATGGTCGTTTTTCAGGAGGGACACATGGATTTGTTGTTGGTCATATAACACCTGAAGCTCAGGATGGTGGAAATATAGCCTTAATTGAAAATGGAGATGTTATAACCATAGATGCGGAGCTAAATAGGATTGAAGTTAACTTAACTAACGAAGAATTAGAAAAAAGAAAACAAAACTGGATAGCTCCAGCATTAAAAGTAAAACGAGGAGTATTATATAAATATGCTAAAACTGTTTCATCAGCATCATTAGGTTGTGTAACAGATAAATTTTAAGTAATGGAAGAATTAAAACTTAAAAATCAAGAAACCAAAGAAGCGAGGATGATAACCGGTGCTGAAGCCGTGGTTAAATGTCTTTTGGAAGAAGGGGTAGAGTTAATGTTTGGATATCCTGGTGGAGCAATCATGCCGGTTTATGATGCCATGTATGATTATCAAAAGGAACTAAAACATATACTCACCCGACATGAGCAAGGTGCTATACATGCTGCACAAGGTTACGCCCGTTCATCGGGGAAAGTGGGTGTTTGTATAGCAACTTCCGGACCTGGTGCAACCAATTTAATAACAGGTATTGCGGATGCTCAAATAGATTCTACTCCTTTGGTCTGTATAACTGGTCAAGTACATTCCCATTTGTTAGGTACTGATGCTTTTCAGGAAACAGATGTGGTAGGTATTTCAATGCCGGTAACCAAGTGGAATTGTCAAGTAACTAAAGCGGAAGATATACCTGATGCTCTAGCTAAAGCTTTTTATATAGCTCGATCTGGAAGACCAGGTCCAGTTTTGGTTGACATCACCAAAGATGCCCAGTTTGGTAAGTTTGATTATAGCTATAAGAAATGCGAACAAGTAAGAAGTTATGTTGCAAAGCCCAAGTTAGAAGTAGAAAACGTAAAACAAGCTGCGGAGTTAATCAATAATGCTAAAAAGCCATTAGTTGTTTTTGGCCAAGGGCTAATATTAGCTAGGGCTGAAGATGAATTTAAGGCGTTTATAGAAAAAGCTAATTTACCTGCTGCATGGACAATAATGGGGTTGTCGGCTTTACCATCAAACCATAAGTTAAATGTTGGAATGTTGGGTATGCATGGAAATTATGCTCCAAACGTGTTAACCAATGAATGTGATGTGTTGATTGCAGTGGGAATGCGATTTGATGATCGAGTTACAGGAAACTTGTCAAAATATGCTAAACAAGCTAAAGTTGTTCATTTAGATATAGACCCTGCTGAAATAGATAAAAATGTAAAAACAGATGTAGCTGTTGTAGCTGACTGTAAAGAATCGTTGAGAGAATTAACAAAATTTGTTAAGGCTAATAATTACGAAAGCTGGCTCAATAAATTTAAGGAATTGGCTGAGATTGAACACCAGAAGGTTATCGACAAAGAAACCAATCCAGATTCATTAGAGCTCACTATGGGTGAGGTTATAGCCAGAATAAATGAAATAACAAATGGCGAATCAATAGTTGTAACCGATGTAGGTCAGCATCAAATGATAGCTTGCAGATATGCGGCGTTTAATCAAACAAAAAGTATGATAACTTCTGGTGGACTAGGAACAATGGGTTTTTGTTTGCCGGCGGCTATAGGTGCAAAGTTTGGCGCACCAAATCGACAAGTTATTGCAGTAATTGGAGATGGTGGTTTTCAAATGACAATACAAGAGTTAGGTACTATTTTTCAAACTAAATTGGATGTAAAAATATTGATATTGAATAATCAGTTTTTAGGAATGGTTCGCCAATGGCAAGATCTATTTTTTGATAAGAGATATTCTGCAACCGAAATGGTTAATCCTGATTTTCAACTAATAGCAAAAGGTTATGGAATTGAAGCGAATAAAGTTGGTACCCGAGAAAATTTAATAGCGTCATTAAATACCATGCTAACTCATAAGGGATCTTATTTATTAGAAGTTATCGTCGGTAAAGAGAATAATGTGTTTCCAATGGTTGAAACTGGGGCTTCAGTTTCAGATATAAGGTTAAATTAAATAATGAAAATCATGACTAAAAAACAATTTACCATATCCGTTTTTACGGAAGATCAAGTAGGTTTATTAAATCGAGTAAGTATAATATTTACGAGAAGACATATCAATATAGAAAGTATTTCTGCTTCAGAAAGCGAATTAAAAGGGATTCATCGTTACACCATTGTAATCACTGAAGAAGAAGATTTAGTGGTAAAAGTGGTGAAACAACTCGATAAGCAAGTTGATGTTGCACGAGCATTTTATCATGCTAACGAAGAAGTGGTTTATCAGGAAATAGCTTTATATAAAGTGCCTACTCAGGTGCTAGCAGCTGGCGGACAAGCAGAAAAAATAGTTCGAAATCATCATGCACGTGTTTTAAGTGTTGAGTCTGAGTTTACCATACTTGAAAAAACCGGTCATAAAGAAGAAACACAACATTTATTTGATGATTTAGAACCTTATGGAATACTAGAGTTTGTTCGTTCGGGAAGAGTTGCAATAACAAAACCTATGAAAGAATTAAAAGAATATTTAAAAGAATTAGAAATAGCCTCGGCTTATAAATAAAATTAGCAATGGAAAATTATTTTAACAGTTTACCTCTAAGAAAACAACTTGAACAGTTGGGAACTTGTGAATTTATGGACGCTTCTGAATTTTCGGAGGGTGTATCAATGATAAAAAATTATAGAATCGTTATTGTGGGTTGTGGAGCACAAGGGTTAAATCAAGGGTTGAATTTAAGAGATTCAGGTTTAGATGTTTCTTATGCGTTACGTGACTCAGCAATTAATGAGAAACGGGCATCATACAATAATGCAATAGAAAATAATTTTAAGGTTGGGAATTATAAAGAAATGATACCTTCGGCCGATTTAGTTATTAATTTAACTCCAGACAAACAACATACTAGTGTAATAAATGCTGTAATGCCTTTAATGAAAAAGGGCGCTGTACTTTCATATTCTCATGGATTTAATATAGTTGAAGAAGGCATGAAAATAAGGGAAGATATAACAGTAATAATGGTTGCACCAAAATCTCCAGGAACAGAAGTAAGAGAAGAGTTTAAAAGAGGATTTGGAGTGCCTACACTAATAGCTGTTCATCCTGAGAATGACCCTAAAGGTGATGGCTTAGAAATAGCAAAAGCTTATTGTGTAGGTACTGGTGGTCATAAGGCAGGAGTGTTGCTTTCTTCATTTGTTGCTGAGGTAAAGTCTGATTTAATGGGAGAGCAGACCATATTATGTGGTGTGTTACAAACAGCTTCAATACTTTGTTTTGATAAAATGATAGAGAAGGGAGTAGAGTCTGGTTATGCTGCCAAATTAATACAGTATGGTTGGGAAGCAATAACTGAAGCACTTAAGCATGGTGGTATAACCAACATGATGGATAGACTTTCAAATCCAGCAAAAATTGAAGCTTTTAAATTGGCCGAAGAACTAAAAGAGATCATGACTCCTTTGTTTCAGAAACACATGGACGATATCATGTCAGGCGAATTTTCTAAAAATATGATGATAGATTGGGATAATAATGATGCTAACTTACTAACATGGCGTGCTGAAACTGGGGAAACAGCTTTTGAGAAAACGGCTGCAGGTACTATGGAAATAACCGAGCAAGAGTTTTTTGATAACGGATTATTAATGGTTGCTTTTGTTAAAGCTGGAGTTGAACTTGCTTTTGAAACGATGACTGATACAGGGACAAAAGAAGAATCTGCGTATTACGAATCGTTGCATGAGGCTCCTTTAATTGCGAATACAATAGCCCGTAAAAAGTTGTTTGAGATGAATAGAATCATAAGCGACACTGCAGAGTATGGTTGTTATTTATTCAATCATTCATGTAAGCCTTTGTTATCAAATTTTATGAAAAAAACAGATACGAATGTCATAGGTAAAAATTATAACGATAACCGCTCTAATGGTGTTGATAATAAAGAATTAATAAGAGTTAATAAGCTAATCCGTTCCCATCCAATAGAACTAATAGGATATAAATTAAGGGAATCGATGACTGCTATGACAAACCGATCTAATAATTAAATCAATGGTTAAAGTTACTTATTACCCCAAGATAGAAGATATAGAAAAAACCTTACAAACTCTTAAAGGAGTTGCAATGGAAACACCTTTAATACAAAACGTAAACGTTAGTAAGCAGCATGAAGCCAACGTGTACTTAAAGCGTGAAGATTTACAACAAGTAAGATCTTATAAAATTCGAGGAGCATTCAATAAAATACACAGTCTTTCTCCAGAACAATTGAAATCGGGTGTCGTGTGTGCTAGTGCCGGTAATCATGCACAGGGAGTCGCTTTTTCATGTAAATATTTAAAAGTAAAAGGTGTAATATTTATGCCAGCACCAACTCCCAAACAAAAAATTGAACAGGTGTTAATGTTTGGTGAAGATTGTATCGAAATCAAGTTGATTGGTGATACATTTGATGATGCTCAGGAAGCAGCTAAACTATATTGTAGTGAGAATAAAATGACATTTATTCCTCCTTTTGATGACGAAAAAGTTATTGAAGGACAAGCCACTATTGCACTCGAAATTTTGGCTCAAGTAAAAGAACCAATAGATTATTTGTTTTTACCTGTAGGAGGAGGAGGTCTGGCTGCTGGAGTTAGTACTGTTTTCAAACAGTTATCTCCAAACACCAAAATAATTGGTGTAGAACCAGAAGGAGCACCATCAATGAGTATGTCCATAAAAAATGGAATAAATACTAAATTACAAAGCATCGATAAATTTATTGATGGAGCTGCAGTTCAAAAGGTGGGAGATTTAACATTTGAAATTTGTAAAGCCAATTTATATCAAATGGTTACCGTTCCAGAAGGTAAAGTGTGCGATACTATTCTTAAACTTTACAATAAAGATGCTATTGTAGTTGAGCCTGCAGGAGCTCTTTCACTTTCTGCGTTAGATCAATTTAATGGCAAGTTAAAAGGAAAAACTGTAGTTTGTATAATTAGTGGAAGTAATAACGATATCTCCAGAATGGAAGAAATGAAAGAAAGAGCAATGTTATACAATGGATTAAAACATTATTTCATCGTCAATTTTGCTCAACGTTCAGGTGCTTTAAAAGAATTTGTTACAGACGTATTAGGCCCGAGCGATGATATTACATTTTTTGAATTTTCTCAAAAAAACAATAGAGATAAAGGCCCTGCACTTGTTGGAGTTGAATTAAAATCGAAGGGTGATTTACAACCTTTAATGATGAGGATGATGGAACGAGGAATTTTGGGTAAATACCTAAATCACGAACCAGAGTTGTTTCAATACTTGGTTTAATAACCTATTGTGATTGCTATTTTATGTAAAAGTTAGTGAAGTATTACAAGTTGTATTGTTACTTTTACATTTTATGATTGATACAATTGAAAATATAACAGAAACCGATAAACTACTTCTAGAGAAAGGATTGAAGCTTCCTATAATGGAGGAGTTTTATACCATTCAAGGCGAAGGTTTTAATACCGGTAAAGCAGCTTATTTTATTCGTGTTGGTGGTTGTGATGTAGGTTGCCATTGGTGTGACGTTAAAGAAAGTTGGAATCCGAACCTGCATCCTTTAACAGACATCGCACAAGTTGTTGAAAACATGAAAAAATTTCCAGCAAAAAGTATTGTGGTTACGGGCGGCGAGCCTTCTATTTACAATTTAAATGAATTAACACAACAGCTTAAAAAAGAGGGTGTTGAATTGTTTATTGAAACATCCGGTGCTTACCCTCTAACAGGAACATGGGATTGGGTTTGTTTGTCTCCCAAAAAGACCATAAAACCATTAGAAGAAAACTACAAATTGGCTCACGAACTAAAAGTTATTGTGTTTAATAAAGATGATTTTAAGTGGGCTGAAGAGCAAGCAAAAAATGTCGGAATCGATTGTAAATTGTATTTACAGCCCGAATGGAGTAAATTGGAACAGATGTTGCCATCCATTATCGATTATGTTAAAGATCATCCAAAATGGAACATTTCTTTACAGACGCACAAATACATGAGAATACCATAATTTCAAATCATTAGCAAATGACTAAACATACTTTACTATTTACCTTTTTAATTGTCGTTTTCACTTCTTTTTCGTGTAAAGCACAAGAAAAAAAGTATGGAACAGAGAATAAAAAGGCTATTAAGCTTTACGAAGAAGGTAAGGGGTATTACGATTTACGAAAAAACGATTTGGCAGAATTAAGTTTGCTTCAGGCACTTGAAAAAGATTCTAATTTTGCTGAGGCAGAGTTGTTGTTGGCTTATGTTTATACTGAAAACCAAAATACAGAGAAAGCTATTGAGCATTATCAAAAATCAATTAACATTAATCCTGATATTTTTCCAGAGGCACATGCTTCGTTAGGTTTGTTACAATACGAGTTGGGCAAATATGTTGAGGCGAAGAATAACTTAGAAAACTACCTTAACTTTAAGGGTAATCTAGTGATGAAATCATATGCCACCAATGCAATAAAAAATTGTGAGTTTGCTATTTGGGCGATGAAAAACCCTGTGCCATTTAATCCAATAAATTTGGGTAAAGGTGTTAATACAGAGTTACCTGAGTATTTTCCGGCACTTTCTGCGGATAATAAATACTTGCTTTTTACAAGAAGATTAAATGATAAAAGCACTTATTCCGGGTTTAACGAAGATTTTTTTATCAGCAAATTTGATGGGAACAACTGGATGATGTCTCAACCTTTGCTTGGTATAAATAGCCACAACAATGAGGGTGCTCCAACCATTTCTCCAAACGGACAGTTTTTAATTTTTACTTCGTGTGAAGATCCATTCGAAGGATATGGACAGGGACGAACCGGTCTAGGGAGTTGCGACTTGTTTTATGCATACAATGTTGGAGGTAAATGGACCAATCCAAAAAACCTGAATAATCCAATAAATACTATGCATTGGGAAACTCAACCATCTTTTTCATCAGATGGTAAAACCCTGTATTTTGTTCGTGGATTAAAGACACGAGGAGGAATTAAAAATCAAGACATATATACCTCTGAGTTGAGCGAAGAAGGTACTTGGTCTATTCCGAAACGATTAAGTGATGTGGTGAACACGGATGGTAGAGAGGAATCGGTTTTTATACATCCCGACGGTAAAACGCTTTATTTTTCATCCGACGGGCATGTTGGTATGGGAGGATTGGATATATATATGACTCAAAAAGATGAAAATGGTGTTTGGTCAGAACCTGTAAATATGGGTTACCCAATTAACACTTACAATGATGAAAACAGTTTGTTGGTTGATGCTGAAGGTCAGTTTGCTTATTTTGCAAGCGACAGAGAAGGTGGTTTTGGTAGTTTAGATTTATACAAGTTTGAATTACCTAAAAGCTTAAAGCCCAATTTAGTAACTTATTTAGCAGGTAAAGTTTACGATGCAGAAACGAAACAGGTTTTGCCAGCTCGTTTCGAGTTAATAGATTTGAAAACTGGTAAGGTTGTTATTCAGTCGTATGCTGATGAAGTTACTGGCTCTTATTTGGTTTGTTTACCAGTAAACCAGGATTATGCATTAAATGTATCTCACGAAGGTTATATGTTTCATTCTGAAAATTTCACTTTAACTGGAGGAACGGTAACTCAACCTTTTGAAAAAAATGTGGGCATGAAGAAAATTAAAGTGGGAGAGAGCGTAGTACTTAAAAATGTGTTTTTTGAAACGGCTAAGTTCGATTTAAAAGATAAATCGAGAGTAGAATTGGATAAACTGACCGCTTTTTTAGAAAAAAATCCAAAAATGAATATTGAATTGGGTGGACATACTGATAATGTTGGTGATAAAAAAATGAATCAGGTTTTATCGGAAAACAGAGCGAAAGCTGTGTTTGATTATTTGGTTAAAAAAGGCATAAATGCAGAACGATTAAGCACAAAAGGCTATGGTGATACAATGCCAATTGCTGATAACGGGACAGAAGAAGGTCGAGCAGAAAATCGTAGAACAGAATTTAAAATTACAGCCAACTAAGAGTAAAATGAAAGAAATAGGGCATTTTGTAGAATTAGAAGCACTTAAAACTACACCTCAAGGGATGTATTTAATTACCGACGAGCAAAACGAAATTTTGCTACCCAACAAGTATATTCCAAAATGGTTGGAAATTGGCGATAAAATTGAGGTGTTTGTTTATACCGATTCGGAAGACAGACCAATAGCTACAACACTTATTCCTAAAGTAAAGATTAATGAAATAGCATTGCTGAAAGCAGTTGATGTAACTGATTTTGGAGCATTTTTCGATTGGGGTGTTGAGAAACATTTGTTGGTTCCTTTTTCGGAACAATTTGTAAAAGTGGAGAAGGATAAAAGCTATTTAATATACTTATACAAGGATGAGTTGACCAATAGAATGGTTGGTACAACCAAGTTTAGTAAATTTTTAAGAAACAATCCAATAGAGTTAAAAGTTGGTGATAAAGTGAATTTTATTGTTAGTGGACAAACCGATATAGGTTATACCATAGTAGTTGAGCAAAAACATTTGGGTATGATTTACAAAAACGAAGTGTTTAAAGACATTAGGCTGGGTGATGAATTTGTGGGTTATGTTAGAAATATTCGTGAAGATTTGAAAATTGATGTAAGCATGAATAGTGCTGCTATTGATGAAATAGAAATTTTATCGAATAAAATTTACGAAATGTTACTTAAAGAGAAAGGTGTTTTAAACATTTCTGACAAAAGCAATCCAGATGAAATTTACAATATGTTTCAGGTAAGTAAAAAAGCCTTTAAGCGTGCTATTGGAGTACTTTATAGCGAACGTAAAATCCAAATAAATCCTACGAGTATTGTATTAGTTAACTAACAAGAGAAAATAGTGTCGGTTTGAATGAAATTCTGAAAGAATTTTGTATTGAAAACAAACATTTTCCAATTCTCGATACAATTTTCTTTCATTTTATTACAGAAAATCACTCGAATTGACACTGAAGAGTTTTGTTTTAAGATGTTTTTTCTTTCTCTTTAAACCCTTTAACAATCTCCTCTAAGGTTTTTCCTTGTAACTGAATGGATGCTTTTGCTCCTTCAACCAATGGGTGGTCAGGGTATTTATCAATAAATTCCTGGTAGGTAGCTTTTGCCAATTCATCATCATGCAAAACATCCCCAATAATCATTGCTTTGTAAAATAGGGCAGGACCAGCATGTTTATCTTTTGGATCACGTTCCAAAAGCATGTTAAAATATTTAATGGCATCATAAGGTCTGTCTAGTGCTTTACATAATTCGCCAGCCTTAAACATGTATTCCTTTGATACATCATAATAACTGTCGTGTTGAATAAAGTTATCGTAAGCAGTTAATAACTTTTCAGCATATTCTTTATGGAATACCAGGCTATCACTATAAATAAGTTTGGTATATTTTTCAATTTCACTTAACCTGCCTTCGTAGTTATTTAAATCTTCTTTTTGAGCTTCTGGCTGGGTAATTTCAACTTTTTTGTCGTTTGACCCACAACTTAAAAGAGTAAATAAAATAATGCTTAAATAAATAGAGTTTTTCATGGCTTAATTTTATTGTTTACCCTTTACTAACGGGAACTTCATTCTATAATTTACTTTAACATTTCCTTTAGCAATATCGTTTAGCTTGCCCTTTAATAACTGTTTTTTTAACGGGTTTATTTTGTCAGTAAATAAAACACCTTCAATATGGTCGTATTCGTGTTGTACAATTCGGGCAGGTAATCCTGTCAACTTTTCTTCAACCAGTTCAAATTTCTCATTGTAGTATTCCACTATCAAATCGGGCTGACGGCTAACATCTTCTCTAATACCAGGAATACTCAGGCAGCCTTCTTCAAATTTCCATTCTTTACCGGTTTCTTCAATAATTATTGGATTGATAAATATTCTTTTAAAATCTTTCAATCCTTCAGGATCTTCCTCGTCTTCATCCACAAAAGGAGCTGCATCAACAATAAATATACGGATAGATAATCCTATCTGAGGTGCTGCCAAACCTACACCTTGAGAATGGTACATGGTTTCAAACATGTCTTCCAGCAATAAGTTTAAATCTGGATAATCTTCATCTATTTCAACGGCTTTTTTTCTTAAAACAGGGTCGCCGTAAGCTATTATTGGTCGTATCATGCCACAAAATTAACATTAATTTTTGTTCCTTTGTACCTCAAAAAATAATCAAACATGAAAAAGCTTGTTGGAGTACTATCTTTATTGGGTTTGTTTGGGTGTTCAAATGAGCCAGAAATTGATACTATTGAATTGAATGGATTTGCACAGGGAACAACATATCATATTGTTTACATTAATAGTAATGGCGATAATTACCAGCGAGCAATAGATTCGTTGCTCATTGAAATAGACAATTCTTTATCTACTTACAACAAAAAATCAATTATCACTAAATTTAATCAGGCAGATTCAATTGTGGTAGTGGATAATATGTTTTTAGATGTTTTTAATCGTGCAAAGGAGATTTATGTAGCTTCTGAAGGTGCTTTTGATCCAACAGTAACCCACTTGGTAAATGCTTGGGGTTTTGGATTTCAGAATATAAACAATACTGATAGTTCTACTATAGATAGCCTACTTAAATTTGTTGATTTTGAGTCAATTGAAGTTATTGAAAAAAATAAAATAGTTAAAAAAAACCCACAATCCATGCTGGACTTTAATGCTATTGCGCAAGGTTATTCGGTAGATGTTATTGCTGATTTTTTAGCGGATAAAGGCATTGATAATTATATGGTGGAAATTGGTGGAGAAGTTAAAGCAGTTGGTAAAAACCGAAATCAACAATGGTGGAGAATAGGTATTGATAAACCAGTGGAAAATGAAACAGAACGAACCATTGAAGCTATTGTAAACCTTAAGAATAAAGCGTTGGCTACATCGGGTAATTACCGCAAGTTTTACGAAAAAGATGGAGTAAAGTATTCGCATACCATTAATCCAAAAACGGGCTACCCGGTTACACATTCGTTATTGAGTGCTACTGTAGTGACCGATAATTGTGCTGTAGCTGATGCTTACGCTACCGTTTTTATGGTGGTGGGATTAGAAAAAGCCAAAGAAATATTGACCAAAAATAATAAGCTGCAAGCCATTTTAATATTTGAAAATGAAAATAAGCAATTGGAAACCTTTATTTCGGATGACTTGAAAGATTTTATAGAGTTGAATGACAGTAATTTATAGATAAAGGGGTTATTTTTATCTTTCAATTTGTTTTTTAGCGAAAAAAATATCAGATTTGTATAGATAATAAGTTTAATAAATTTTTAAAAAGAAAAAGAGATGGAAGGAACAGAAAACCATGACAATGACAGCAGAAGAGATGAAGTATTTTCTAAATCAGTAAGAGCAGGGAAGAGAACTTATTTTTTCGATGTTAAATCGACAAAAGGTGACGATTATTATTTAACAGTTACCGAAAGCAAAAGAAGATTTAATGCCGATAATGGCAAATTTTTCTTTGAAAAACATAAGTTGTTTTTATACAAAGAAGATTTTGGAAAATTTACTGAAGGCTTGGAAGAAGCCATCAATAAAATTAAAGCATTGAAATTAGAACAAGGTGAAGAAGTGGTTGAAAAAGTAGCTTCTGATTATACCGATATCGATTTTGATGATTTAGGAGACAAATAATATTAATCAATTATAGGTATGAGAGAGCCAGCAATTTAATTGCTGGCTTTTTTATTTAAAGCAATACAAATCTATTGACTAAATTTGCTCCCATGCAAACCAAAAACCATATCAGTGATACCATTTGTGCTTTAGCAACTGCTTCTGGTATTGGTGCTATTGCGGTTATTCGTTTATCAGGTGCTGATGCCATTACCATTTGCAATAAATGTTTTTTTGGAAAGGACTTAACTACAGTTGATTCGCATACCATTCATTTTGGAACTTTACGTGATGGAGATAGAATAGTCGATGAAGTATTGGTGAGTGTTTTTAAAGACAAAAAATCGTTTACCGGCGAAAATTCAGTGGAGATTTCTACCCATGGTTCGCTTTACATACAGCAACAAGTGTTGCAACTGTTGTTAAAAAATGGAGCAAAATCGGCAGGACCGGGTGAATTTACCTTGCGTGCTTTTTTAAACGGAAAACTCGATTTATCACAAGCCGAAGCGGTGGCTGATGTCATTGCTTCCAACTCAGAAGCTTCCCTCCAATTGGCCATGCAACAAATGCGTGGTGGTTTTAGCAGCGAAATTCAAAAACTACGTGAAGAACTCATTCATTTCGCTTCGTTAATTGAATTGGAACTCGACTTTAGCGAAGAGGATGTGGAGTTTGCCAATCGTGATGATTTAAAACAACTGGTCGTAAAACTTCAAACCAAGTTGATTCATTTAATCAATTCGTTTAATCTGGGTAACGTGATAAAAAATGGTGTTCCGGTGGCGATAGTTGGAGAACCCAACGTGGGTAAATCTACCTTACTAAATGCGTTGTTGAATGAGGAAAGAGCCATTGTTTCTGATATTGCAGGAACTACACGCGATACCATTGAAGATGAAATAGTAATTAGCGGCATTAGTTTCCGATTTATCGATACTGCCGGAATACGTGATACCAAAGATGAAATTGAATCGTTGGGGATTAAAAAGTCGTTTGAAAAAATTGATGAAGCGTCTGTTGTATTGCTTTTGGTAGATGCAAGCACCATCTCCGAGAACCAATTGATGGCGGATGTAAAAAACATTGAGGACCGCATAGAAGGTAAGAACAAACGTTTGGTAGTTATTGCCAACAAAGTAGATAAAACTGAACAGAAAGCTATTACCGAAAAATTTGAAGGTATTACCAATGTGTTGTTTATTTCTGCCAAAGAAAAACAAAACATTGAAGCCATAAAAGAACAATTGTTTAATTACGTGAATTCTGGTGCTTTAAACCAAAATGATGTAATTGTTACCAATGCACGACATTACGAAGCACTAATGCAAGCTAACCAGTTTTTAAGTAAGGTTTTAGAGGGTTTGGATGTTAACATTACTGGCGATTTCTTAGCTATGGATATACGCCAATCATTACACTATTTAGGCTTAATTACCGGTGATATTTCTACCGATGACCTGTTGGATAATATTTTTAGTAAGTTTTGTATCGGAAAGTAATTTAGATTTCTAATCCCAATGCTTTTAAATCAATACTTTTTAGGTAAGCCTCTTTTATACTCCTTTCGGGGGCTAAATCAATGGAATAAATACTATTAAATTCAAAGTTTTTCCATACTTCTACAAAAAAATTGTTGTAATAGTATAAGGATACTTCGAAGTGTAAAAAATGTCGTTTAGTAATGTATGTGCCATGTAGTAACAATTGATTTATTTTGTTATACAAATCCATTTTTTGAAAATCGTTGGGTTCTAACATGGTATTAATAAAATTGATTTAAAAATTTCATGTTTTAATTTGTAAATGTTACCTAAGCTCTTTTAAATCAATCGAGTCTAAATAAGCTTCTTTTACTTGTCGCTTTGGAGTGATGTTAATGGTGAAGGTATGTCCAAAATCAATCGTTTTCCATACTTCTACAAAATATCCGTTATAATAGAATAAAAGAACTACGTTTCGTAAGTAGAATCGACCAGTTATATAGGTGCCATCCCTATATAGATGCTTAATTTTATTAATTAAACTTATTTTTTTAAAATCCTTTGCTTTTAACATAATACACATACTTCATAGACATGAGATTAATTCAGCAACTGTATTAAAATTAATAAAAAAAAGAGCCTTTGGTTAAGTTTTTGTCAAAAATTTACAAAAAATATTACGTGTTTTAATTTGAATAAATAGTATTATAAATATATACTTTAAAGTATTTTTTATTAATTAATTCTTACTTGTTTAAAGTATTAATATAGTAACAATCGCTTTCGAAATTTCTTTGTAAGAAAGAAAAAAAAACGTTGTTCTAATTATTTATCAACAGTTTTTTTGTTTTTGGTGTTTTTTCTGTTTGGCCATAACTATATTTCTCCTTTAATTATAGAATATACCAATGCTTTGGTTAGTTCAGCTCCATTCGCTTTGGTTCTGATGTCATCAAAAAGAAACCTAAAATTGCAACCAGCAGCAAAATTACTACAACCATAAGCAGTTTTGCCTTTTACTATTTTTCCTTTGTTACATTTTGGGCAAAGTAATTCATTTTCAATATCTTTTGATTTTTTACTTATAGTTTTTGTTTCGGTTAGTTGCAATTCAAAATGTTCGTTAAAACCGACCGAACCATCAGTTTTTCCGGTATCGGTTTTAAAACCTTTAATGGTGCTGGTTTTTCCTTTTTGTAGTAGTTGCAATACTTGTTTTTCAGTCAGTTTTTTACCCATAAAACTAAAGGGCAAAACAAATTTACAGCCATTGGCATAATGGCTACAACCGTAAGCGTTTTTACCTTTTAGCAATGAGCCCTTTTTACATTTTGGGCAAGTTTCCTCACTTAGGGCATTTTTGTTGTTGGTTTTTGTTATTTTCTCTGGCTTATGATCCATAATGGCTGAAATTTGCGCACGGTCTTTTTCCATACGTACTTCGTACACCAAATGGTCAACCATTTGTTTCATGTTTTTAATAAAGGTACCTGCATTGTATTTTCCTTGCTCAATTTCTTTCAATTGTCTCTCCCAACTACCCGTTAATTCAGCCGAAGTCAACAACTTGTTTTGTATGGTATCAATCAATTGTATGCCTGTGGAAGTTGGTATCAATTGTTTTTTGTTTCGCTCAATATACTTACGTTTAAACAAGGTTTCAATAATGTTGGCTCGGGTAGAAGGTCGTCCAATACCATTATCTTTCATTAAGTCTCGCAGTTCCTCATCATCAACTTGTTTACCGGCCGTTTCCATAGCTCGCAGTAAGGTTGCCTCAGTAAACATATTGGGTGGTTTGGTTTCTTTTTCTAAAAACGATGGTTCGTGAGGTCCTTTTTCGCCTTCAACAAAAGTAGGGAGGAGGTTGCTTTCTTTTTCCTCTTCGGTTTCTTCAATACCGTCAAAAACCACTCTCCAGCCTTTTTCAATGATTTCTTTGCCTGTGGTTTTAAAGCTTACCTCATCGGCTTTACCAATAACAGCAGTGTTGCTTACTGCGCAATCTTCGTAAAAAACGGCAATAAAACGCTTGGTAATAATGTCATAAACCTTTTGCTCATTTAAGTTTAACTGAGTTTCAATTCCAGTTGGAATAATAGCGTGGTGGTCGGTTACTTTTTTATCGTTAAATACTTTGGTTGATTTACGTATTTTTTTACCCAATAAAGACTGTGTTAAGACACTATAATTTGAAAGATTTTTGAGTATGTCATTTACTTTTGGGTAAATGTCGTTTGGTAAAAAAGTAGTATCAACTCTAGGGTAGGTAACTACTTTTAGTTCATACAGCTTTTGAACGGTCTTTAAAGTGTCGTCGGCCGAAAACCCAAACCTATTGTTACAGTACACTTGTAAGCCAGTTAAATCAAATAATTTGGGTGCATATTCGTTTCCTGATTTTTTGGTAACCGAAACAATTTCAAAATCAGCCGCTTTTACTTTGTCGGCAAATTTTTGTCCTTCTTCTTTAGTGGTAAAACGACCTTCTTCGCAGTTAAAAAGGGTTTCACGGTAAACGGTTTGTAATTCCCAAAATGGAGTAGGTTTAAAATTTTCAATTTCTTTAAACCGATTTACCACCATCGCCAACGTTGGCGTTTGAACTCTTCCGATGGATAGAATTTGTTTGTGTCCACCATGTTTTAAGGTATATAATCGGGTAGCATTCATGCCCAATAACCAATCGCCAATGGCACGAGAAAAACCTGCATAGTACAAATTATCGTATTGCTGCGACGGTTTTAAATTTTGAAACCCTTCTTTGATGGCTTCGGTGGTTAACGATGAAATCCACAAGCGTTTTACTTCACCTTTGTAACCCGCCTGTTCAATTACCCAACGTTGTATCAATTCTCCTTCTTGTCCGGCATCACCACAGTTTATTACTAATGTAGCTTTGTCGAATAAACTTTTTACTATCTTAAATTGCTTTTGAATACCGCCATTATCTACCACTTTGGTTTTAAACTTATCGGGTAGCATGGGTAAGCTATTCAGGTTCCAGCTTTTCCAATTGGAAAAATAATCGTTGGGCTCAAACAAAGTGCATAAATGTCCAAAAGTATAGGTAACCGCATATCCATTACCTTCAAAATAACCATCACGCTTGGTAGTAGCACCTAACACAGATGCAATTTCACGTGCTACGCTTGGTTTTTCGGCAATACAAACTTTCATAGTTTAAATTATCTTACCCTTAATTTTTCACCAATTTGTAATATTTTGTTTCTAGAAATACCATTTAATCGGCATATGGTATTAATTGAAGTTCCGTATTTTCTGGCAATATGCCCTAAAGTATTCCCATTTTTTACGCTATGATATTTAATTTCACTGAGCATTTTAAGCTCTTTTCGGTATGCAAAGTTGCATTTTGAGATGTTTAAGGTGTCATAATGTGTGGTAAAATCTTCAAAAGCAATAATATCTCTAGGATCTAGTGCTTCATCAAAATACCTTACCTCAAAATGTAAATGACTACCATAAGAACGACCAGTATTTCCACCTAAACCAATAACAGTACCTGATGAAATTGTAGAATCCACATCAACTAAACGTTTTGAGAGATGTCCGTAAATGGTTTCTAATCCGTTTTTGTGACGAATAACAATAACGTTTCCGTAAGATTTGCTGTATGTTGAAATTCTAACTTTTCCGTTAAAAGCACTAACTACAGTATCTCCAGTATTCAAATTAATATCAGTTCCGTAATGGTAGCGCCATTTTCTTCTTCCAAATTCTGAAGTAACATTCCCTTTAACAGGATGAGTATAAAAATCATTAGTGTCGTTTAATATTATGGGTAGAGTGTCTTTTACTTTCGAAAAATCAAATTTTCGTTGATGAATATCATCGGTAATCCAATCGTAAAAATCGGTTGAACCAGAAATATCGGTGTTAATAATATCTAAAAATTCATCAAAATGACGTATTACTAGAATATCATCTTTAGTGGTTTTTAAAGTAGTAGTGTGAAGTTTAGCGGTATCAGTTTTTACACTATCGATTAGCAGTGTATTTGCACTGGAGTTCAGGTAAAGTAGTATTAATGTTACTAATGAAATGATGATTTTTTTCATAGCCTACAAAAATATACAAATAAGCTAGATTGTAGAAATGAATTTAAATAGAATTAAAACCAGTATTTATCCGGATTTGAATAGACTTCTTTCTTTTTGGGTTAAAAAAGTCCAAGCCACAATTCTGCTCATTTTGTTCCCTTGTTGCATAGGGATAGTAATTGTTTCAAGAGCATTACAATTTTTCACTTCTTGATATACGGATTGTAAATTCGATTCTTTTGATATAAGCGTAGTAAACCAGCAACATGAATTGGCAAATAGGTTGCTTTCTCTAATCATTCTTTTAACAAAACCAATTTCACCATCTTCAATCCATAATTCATTATGTTGGCCACCAAAATTTAAAACCAATTTGGGTGTTTTTATTCCTTTTAAATTTTTCAGTTTTCTTGAAGTTCCTTCTTTTGCTTCAGTTTCGGATGAATGAAATGGGGGATTGCAAATGCTTACGTCAAATTTTTCGCCTGTTTGTATAATGTTATTGAATAGTTCTTTTGGATTAGTTTGTAAACGAAGGATTACATTTTCTTTTAAATGACTGTTTTGTTTCACTATTGCTTTTGCTGAATCTAAAGAAAGTGGATTTATTTCAGCACCGACAAAACTCCATCCGTAGTCACTATTTCCAATAATCGGGTAAACACAATTAGCGCCTACGCCAATATCTAATATTTTAACAGCATTACCTGTTGGAAATTTACCTTGATGGTTTTTGCCTAACAAATCAGCAATGTAATGGAGGTAATCTGCTCTTCCGGGAATGGGCGGACACAAAAAGCCTTTTGGGATATCCCAAAATTGAATGTTATAATAATGTTTTAAAAGTGCTTGATTTAAAGTTTTTACGGCATCTGGATTAAAAAAATCAATTGATTCATCGTTGTATTTGTTAATCAATACAAAAGGTTTTAATTCAGGACAAGTTTTTACTAAAAGCGAAAAATTGTACCGTTCTCGATGTTTGTTTCTCGGGTGTAATGCTAATTTCTCTTTAGGATGAACCTTTTTATGAGACATTATTTTGATATAGGATTTTTGGGTGGCATAGGTCCTCGTAAGTGGATAATCAATCCATTCAAAAAATTTCGAAGCAATTGGTCACCACATTCCATGTATTTAGGGTGGTCTTCACTTCTAAAAATAGCACCTAACTCGCTGGTAGTAATATTAAAATCAGCCAATTTGCAGATGTTAACTATATCAGTATCCCTTAATTTATGAGCTACACGTAATTTTTTTAAGATGTCGTTGTTGGATAAAGCCATTATTCTAGTATTGTTTTAACCCTGCCTACAACACCGTTTTCTAGCATTACTTTAATGCCATGTGGATGAGTAGGTGAGTTGGTTAATATTTTTTTAACTATGCCAGTCGTTAAATTTCCAGTTCGTTGGTCTTTTTTTTGAACCACTTCAACACTTATTCCTATTTGTATATTTTTACGAAAGTTTCCTGCTGACATAAATGATAATCTAGTATAACAAAGTTAATCAATTACTTTGCCCAGTCGTAAACAAATTTAAAGATGAGTAAAAAAACAATCAGCAAATAAAATCTTCTAATAAATTTGTTCCCCTTTTTAAACGCCATTTTAGCACCTAAATATGATCCTAACATATTGCTTATGGCTAATGGTATAGCTATTTTATAAATAATGTTGCCAGAAATAACAAAATAGATTAGGGCTGATATGTTGGTGGCTATATTTATAATCTTAGCATGTGCTGAAGCCATTAAAAATTCCATTCCAAACAAGGTTATAAAGACTAAAATTAGAAAACTTCCCGTTCCTGGCCCAAAAAATCCATCGTAAAAACCAAGAATTAACCCTACTAAAGCCGAATAAAAATAGCTATTGCTACTCAGTACTTTTTTTGTTTCGTATTGCCCTAGTTCTTTTTTTACTAAAGTATAAATGAAAACCAAAACTAATAGTCCGAAAATAATCGGTTTTATCATGTTGTTGCTCAAAAATGTAATAAGCCAGGCACCAAGCATTGATGATAAAACAGCGGTAATAATTCCTGGTAATAACAGTTGGTAATTGATTTTTACAAGTTTCATGTATTTGATTGTGGCCACAACAGTTCCGCTAAAACCAGAAAATTTGTTTGTACCCATTAAACTAGGAATAGCATACTGAGGCATAAATAAAATTAGTGCGGGTAACTGTATCAATCCACCACCGCCAACTACAGCATCAGTAAAACCAGCAATAAATGCTAGGGATAAAACTACTATCAGATCTTGAATAATCAAATTAAAATTGCAACCAATATGAGAATTGGGTCTGTATAAAAAACAGCAAATAAAATTAATATTTATTGAAAAGTAAATACCTTATGAATTAAAAAAATATTATATTATCGTTACATTTGTGCCTTGTTTTAAAAACACAAATTATGATAGATATTTTTGAAAAAATAAAAAACAATAGAGGTCCATTAGGAAAATACTCTAAAGAAGCTCATGGTTATTTTGCTTTTCCTAAGTTAGAGGGAGAATTAAACAGCAGAATGATTTTTAGAGGTAAGGAGGTTTTACAATGGAGTTTAAATAATTATTTAGGTTTAGGAAATCATCCTGAAATTAGAAAAACTGATGCTGAAGCTGCTGCACAATGGGGGTTAGCATACCCAATGGGAGCAAGAATGATGTCGGGTAATTCTAACCTTCACGAACAACTGGAAGCTGAATTAGCTTCATTTGAACAAAAACAAGATGCCATATTATTAAACTTTGGTTATCAGGGAATGGTTTCGGCTATTGATTGTTTAGTGGATAGGAATGATGTAATTGTTTACGACGCTGAATCTCATGCATGTATTTTAGATGGAGTTAGATTGCATCAAGGAAAGCGTTTTGTATACCAGCATAACAATATGGAAAGTTTGTCGAGTATGCTTGATAAAGCTACTCGTATTGTGGAGAAAACAAATGGTGGTATTTTAGTTATTACTGAGGGTGTTTTTGGTATGTCGGGTAATCAAGGTAATTTAAAAGATATTGTAGCCTTAAAATCAAAATATAATTTCAGGTTGTTTGTTGATGATGCTCATGGATTTGGTACAATGGGTGCAACTGGAATGGGTACCGGTGAGGCTCAAGATTGTCAGGCGGGCATTGATGTTTATTTTGGAACATTTGCAAAAGCGATGGCAAGCATTGGTGGTTTTATAGCTGCTGATGAACAAGTTATTGAGTACATGCGTTACAATATGCGTTCTCAGATATATGCTAAATCAATGCCAATGCCATTGGTAATCGGTAATTTAAAAAGATTAGAAATGTTGAGAACCATGCCAGAGTTAAGAGAAAAACTTTGGACAGTTGCTCATGCTGTTCAGAAAGGGTTTAAAGAGAATGGCTTTAACATAGGAACAACCAATACTCAAGTGACTCCTGTTATTTTGAATGGTGATATTCCAGAGGCTACCAACTTAATTCTTGATTTAAGAGAAAATTATAATTTATTTTGTTCTATCGTGGTTTATCCTGTAGTTCCTAAAGGGATTATTATGTTGAGAATTATACCAACGGCTGTTCATTCTATGGAGGATGTAAAATATACCATAGATACATTTAAAACAGTTAAAGAAAAATTAGAAAAAGGCGAATATCGTTCAGAACATATTGCGGCTGTTTCAAAGTAAAACAAAATATAAAGCATAAAAAAAGCGAGAAAACATTTCTCGCTTTTTTTATGCTTTTAAATTACAAAGGCCATTTAGGAGTATCCTCATCTTTCCATAAAACACCCCACTGAACTTCTGAAAGTTTACCTTCTTCAAACCAAAAATTAATACTGGAAGCAACAATACTCATTAACAATTGATCGTCTTCCATATCTTCCATTTCAATATCACCTAATTGTAATGGGGAAATAAGTTCTTCTATTTGTGATACAGTCATTCCAATTACTTTTTTGCCTTCTAAGGTTGCAATTGGTGAACTTGTAGATAATGTTGTAAGTCTCCAATCATCTTCTTCATCAAATGATGCAGATATTTCAAAATTATCATAATGCCATGCTTCGGTTAGATACTCATCGTCATCTCCTGCATTATAGTTGTCAATTTCGGTAGGTTCGCCTAGTTGCTTTTTAAAGGTTTCTCTTGAAATACCAAACAAAATATTGTTTAACCCTCTTCCGATTTTAATTTCTTGTGAGTTTTCCATTTTGAATTAAAGAATAATAGATTTTATTTAATGTTTAATTTTTTTTTCATGTCTACCGATAGTGCATCTTTATGAACCATAAAATCAATGGTTTTGTATTTTACATAACCTTCAGAGGCATAAAAATAACCGCTTGCGTAATTCTCCTTACCCCAAGAGTTTTTTACGATATAATATTTTGTTCCTTTTTGATCTTTAACTATTCCAGTAATATGCATACCATGGTCATCCTGTGTTTCGTAGTTGTCAAAAGCCATCTGACGCATTTCCTGAGTAATCGTTAATTCTTTAACAGGTTCATCAAAAGCATTGCTTATTTTTTCTGCACCAGAATCACTAAAATGTTTATTGTCTTTCCCTGCAACAGTTATTGTGGCTTCATCTTCGGGAACAATAGCTAAACCATTGCTAAAAGAAAATCCTTTTTCCGAGACATCACTTCCCCAGGCAATAGAATAGCCCTTCATTATGGCATCATTCATTATTTGTTCCATTTCATTCAACGGAACATTATATATAGTCCCAAAATTCCAGTTATCAGGAACTTCAATAGCAAAAGTTTCATAAAATGGGTGATGGGTATAAGATCCAATAACTACATAATCGTCCATATTTAAACCAAGGCTTTCAGCGTAAGTTTTTGGTGTATATTTTTTTCCTTGATATTCAAATTCGGTTGGTAATTTACCAAAATAAGCATCTAAGATACCGTTAATAGCATTTTGCCATGATGGAGTAAGTTTTCGTTGTGGATTTTTAACAATTTCTTCAACTGTTGCCTTTAAAATAGCATCCAGTTCTGCATGGTTATGTTTTTCTTCGCCGTAATTTAAACCTTTATAAATTTCTTCTGGAACAATACCATATTTTTTTATGGTATGAGGAATATCGTGAAATGCACCACCAGCAGCAAAATTAATTGTACCATGCATTCTAACATAATTAACAGCTTTATCTAGGTACGCGTTTCTTACAATAAACATTTCTGATAAAGAAACTGGTTTTTTGCCTTTTCTAATTATTTCTGATTCTAAAAATGAAAGAGAAGAAAACGACCAACAAGTACCTGTCCGACCCTGACTTTGCACATCTAAAGCTTCGATGTCCTTTACCAAAGAGAAAAAGTAATGTCCGTCTTTTTTGTTTTTTAAGGTATCGGTTTGAGCTAAAGAAGTTAACGATAGTATTGAAATTGATAGGGTAGTAATTATTATGTTTTTTATCATCATGTTTTAATTTTGTATTTCAAATTTAAAGAATAACATTTTTAATACTGGTTATTGTATCGTTTTTTTCCAACATCTTTTTCTTTTGTGTTGGATATTATCGTAGTTTTTCCAGTTTTGAATCACTTTTTGATTGGTTTCAAAAATTCCAGTAGTTTCCATTTCTTTTACTCCAAACTCTTCCATTACAGCATGTAATTCGTAAAACAAAACTGCAGTTACTCCTTTGGCTTGGTACTGGGGTAAAATACCAGTTAACATTAAGTCAATAACTTTTGGATGTTTTAATGCTTTGTTAATGTGATACCAACCAAATGGAAATAGTCGTCCATTTGCCTTTTGCAATGCTTCAGAGAGTGAAGGTAGACCAATAATAAATGCGATTAAGTTTTCATCTTCATCAAACACTAACTTAACGAATCTAGGATTTAACATCATTAAGTATCTTTTCACATAATAATCAATCATTTCCTTATCGAGGGCAACAACACTATGTAAATCTCTAAAAGCTTCGTTTAAAATTTCAAACAATTGAACGGCATAAACTTTTAGTTCAGAACTTTTGGTAAAACTTTTAACGGTTACTTTACTTCGTTGTTTTACAATCTCGGCACCTCTTTTTGCTTTTTCAGGCATCCCATCAAAAAATAAACGAAATTCAATCCAGTCGATTTTTTTTTCGTAACCCAATCTAACCAATTGTTCCTGATAATATGGTAAATGGTATTCAGATGCAGCAGAGGGTAGGTGCTCAAAACCTTCGACTAACATGCCTTGATGGTCTAAATTGGTAAAACCTAGAGGACCTTCAATTTCTGTCATACCTTTTTCTTTCATCCACTTTTCAGCAACAGAAAACAATGCGTCAACAACATCGTTGTCGTTAATAAATTCGGCTCTTGTAAATCGACCCGTTTTTTCACCAATCTTCTCAATGTATTTGTGATTTATTATGGCACCAATCCTGCCAACAACTTTACCATCTTTATATGCATTCCAAAATTTTGCCTCACAAAATCTAAAAGCAGGATTAAACTCTGCTTTCAAGGCTTTTATTTCATCTTTAATAATAGGTGGTATCCAGAAGTTGTTGTCTTTGTAGATGCTAAACTGAACATTCACAAAATCTTTGTGTTCTTTGTCGGATTTTACTTCTTTTATTTCTATAGCCATTTTGTAATGTTTAAAAATCAAATGGAAATTATTCCTGAACGTTTTGAAGATTACTTTTTAAGACCGTCTGTTCAATTAATTTTTCTAAATCTTTTAATTCTTCAGGTCCGTATCTACGGTTTGTTATTTTTTTTGATTTGGAATTTAAAAACACTTCAGTTATACAAGAAGGAATGTCAGTTGCAGGACTATCATAATTATCTTCTAGCTCAAAAAATTGAACTTCTTCAATTTTAGTTTTGATATTTTCAAGTTCAACTTCAGATATTTTAGAACTATAAGTACCAAGATAATCAACAAAACTTTTACCAATAAAAGTAACCCTTCCATCTGATAAAATTTCTAAATTGTAACTTGGACAAGGACCATAACAAGGTGTTTTCTGCATTTTAATAAATGAAGAAACGGGAGTGTTAGTAGGGGCCTTTGTTTCTTGCGTTTTGCAAGCAAAAAATGTGATAAAAAATAAGAGTGTAAAAAGAAGGTATATTTTGTTTTTCAACATCATTATTTTCTTTTGTTTTTATTTTGTTGTAAAGCTTGAGCATCTTTCATTTTTTGCTCAAGTTTAGCTGCAAAACCTGATTTTTTTACTGGTTTTGCTTTATTGGCTTCAAGTTTCGATAATATTTTTTTCTCGTCAACAATCCATTTACGGATAATCCATTGTTGTGCAATTGTAATAACGTTTGCGATTAGATAATAAAAACTTAAACCTGCAGCGTAGCTATTAAAGAAGAATAACATCATAACGGGCATCAAGTAAGTCATTATTTTCATTTGCGATGCCATCATCCCGTCCATGCCAGCACCAGCGGTCATTTGACTATTTGCTTTAGTATAAAATATCATAGATATAGCCATTAATAAGGTGAATAAACTTACGTGGTCGCCATAAAATGGAATGTTAAATGGTAATTGATAAATGGAATCGTAAGTAGATAAATCTTCTGCCCAAAGGAAACTTTTTTGACGTAATTCAAAAGTTGCAGGGAAAAAGCGGAATAAGGCGAATAAAATTGGCATTTGAATAAGCATAGGAATACATCCTGCTAGTGGATTAACTCCAGTTTGTCGGTACAACGACATGGTAGCTTGTTGCAATTTCATTTTATCGCTACCGATCTTTTCTTTTAAAGCATCAATTTGAGGTTTTAAAACCCTCATTTTTGCACTGCTCAAATAAGTTTTCCAAGTAATAGGGAAAAGCACCAATTTAATGATAAGAGTTAAAAGTAAAATGATAATACCAATTTGCAAACCTGTCATGTTTAACACATTAAACACAGGTCGAATTAAAATGGCATTTACCCAGCCAAAAATCCCCCAGCCATAGTTCATGGTTTTATCTAAATCATAACCAATTTCCTTAAAACCTTCATATTGATTTGGTCCAAAATAGTATTGTAACTCATATTTTTGTTTGGCACCATCAATAACAGGAATAGTAAGGTTGGTAGCCATCCCTTGTACATAATCTGTTGTTTGGAATTCAGGAATGTCAATTGTTTCTATTGTTGCATCAGTTTTGTCAAAAGGTTGCGATTTTGAAATTAAGGTGGCATTAAAATATTGTTGTTTAAACATTACCCAATCAACAGAAGCAACAAGGTTTTCTTTTTCATATTTCATTTCGTTGATGTAATCTACATCGCCGTTGTTATATTTGTAGTAAATGGTACTTATTTGTTTTTGGTTCTGTATCGTTTTTTCCTGATTTGGAGTAAACATACTCCAGTTTACAAATAAATTAGAATGTGGAGCTAAAAGATTATTAAAACCAACTGTTTCTATATCAAAATCTACAAGATAAGAACTGCCATGAAGTGTATATTTATATGCTAAATATTCTTTCTTGGAATTGCCGTAAAGTTTTAAAGTGAATGTTTTAGCATTATCACCTGTTACACTAAACTCCTGGTCGTTGGTTTCAAAAAATAAATCTTCGGTATTGATAGAACGAATTGAATTTCCGCTGGTAATGCCAGGAATAGTTAATTCAATATTAAATCGTGAAGAATCTTCGTTAAATAAAATTAAAGGAGTTTTCTGATAGGTTTGAAATTCTTTCAATTCAATAGAAGTAATTCGACCACCTTGATTAGAAATGGTCATTTTCATTTTATCATTTTCTAGAACAAAATGTTTTTTCTCTCCAACTGAAGCATTAGTAAAAGGACCAAAAGTGGCAAATTGTTCAATAGATTTTAATGAGTCGTTTACAAGAACAGAAGTGGTATCATTTTGGGTAGTATCAATAAGTGAAACGTTTTTTTCTTCAACAATTTGATTGGTATCAATCTGTTCAATTTTTGCTTTTTCCTTTGCTTGTCTTGCTTTTTCAACTGCAGCAACTTCTTCATCAGTTGGACGTGTTACGTAGCTAAAAATTAATAAAATAACACCTATAAGTACTAATCCTATAATTGAATTTTTGTCTAATCCTTGTTTGCTCATTTATTGTGTTTAATATGTTGACGGAAGACCGAAAATCTGTTATCCGAGATTTGTTGTTTGAGATTTTAAATTTGTTGATCGTGAATTATCGATTAAAGACTGTGAGGCTGCTGCTTTTACAAAATTGATAAATAATGGGTGCGGTTCCGTAACTGTACTTTTGTATTCCGGATGAAACTGAACAGCAACAAACCATGGATGATTTTCTATTTCAACAATCTCTACCAAATTATTATCAGGATTTATTCCTGTCGCCTTCATTCCATTTTTTTCGTAATCGCTTAAATACTTGTTGTTAAACTCGTAACGATGTCTATGTCTTTCTGAGATGCTATTGTTTCCATAAGCTTCCAAAGCTTTAGAGTTGGATTCTATTTTACATGGGTACGCTCCTAAACGCATGGTTCCACCTTTTTTAGTAATGTTTCGTTGATCCTCCATTAAATAAATTACTGGGTAAGGAGTTTCAGGATACATTTCTGTTGAATGTGCATCAGTATACCCAAGTACATTTCTTCCAAATTCGATAACTGCACATTGCATACCCAAACAAATACCTAAAAATGGAATTTTGTTTTCACGGGCATATTTTACAGCAGTAATTTTTCCCTCAATCCCTCTCTCTCCAAACCCTGGAGCAACCAATACGCCATCTAACTTAGATAGATAAGAAACTACATTTTTATCCTCAATATCTTCAGAATGAATCCAAACCAATTCTACATTGATTTGATTAACGGTTCCAGCATGTATGATACTTTCATTAATCGATTTATAAGAATCTTTGAGCTCAATGTATTTTCCGATTAAACCAATTTTAACTGTTTGTTTTGGATTTTTAAGCTTGAATAAAAAGTCTTTCCACTTATCCAGTTCTGGCTCTTTTTTGTAATCAAGATTTAATTTGTCTAATACCACTTTATCCAACTCTTCTTCTTGCATTAAAAGAGGAACATCATATATGGTTTCAGCATCGATAGCTTGAATAACTGCTTTTGGAGCAATATTGCAAAATAAGGCAACTTTTTCTTTTACACCTTCAGTAAGTTTATGTTCAGTTCTTAATGCTAAGATGTCTGGTTGAACTCCCGATTCTAACAGTTGTTTAACTGAATGTTGTGTTGGTTTTGTTTTTAACTCACCAGAGGTAGCTAAATAAGGGACTAAAGTTAAATGTAGTACAATACAGTCAAAATTTGGTTCCCATTTTAATTGACGAACAGCTTCTATATAAGGTAGTGATTCAATATCGCCCACAGTACCTCCAATTTCTGTAATAATAATGTCGTATTGGCCAGTATTACCTAGCAACTTAATTCTTCGTTTAATTTCATCAGTAATATGAGGAATTACTTGAACTGTTTTACCTAAATAAGCACCTTCACGTTCTTTGTTTATTACATATTGGTAGATTCTACCTGTGGTTACATTATTAGCTTGAGAAGTAGGAACATTTAAAAAACGTTCGTAATGACCTAAGTCTAAATCGGTTTCAGCACCATCTTCGGTAACAAAACATTCTCCGTGCTCATATGGGTTTAAGGTACCAGGGTCAACATTAATGTAGGGGTCTAATTTTTGAATGGTAACAGAATATCCTCGTGCTTGTAAAAGTTTAGCTAGCGAAGCAGCTATTATTCCTTTTCCTAGCGATGAAGTTACTCCACCTGTTACAAAAACATATTTAGACGATGACGACATAGTATCAATTTGGCTTTTAAAATAAAGGTGCAAAGGTAAAAATAATCCTACGGTTTAAGCCAATATTTTAGATAATAATTTTCAAGAAAATAAAGTTGATTACTTTTATAAACTAATAATCCAAATTGAAGTAAAATACGTCTAAATAAATAGAATATTTTCTATCTCATTAAGCTTATTATTCGTTTTTCAATAGGAATGGTTTCACTTCCAAAAGTACCGGTAACAATCAAGTAATAAGTTCCAGAAGGAACTTCGTTTCCACTTTTATTTTTACCATCCCATTCAAAAATAGGATCAGAGCTTTCAAAAATCTCTATACCCCATCTATTATAGATTTTTAGAGCAATATTATCGTTACATGGATTTGAAATACCTGAAATTTGAAAAACATCATTCATCCCATCACCATTAGGAGTGAAAACATTTGGAACAAACTCTAAGGTATCAAATGGTGGAGTTACTGTAATATCAAACGATATAGTATCTTGTATTGCCTGAGGACAATCAATGGAAGAAAGTATAGCACGTAAACCATAAACATTGCCAATATGTTCACAATCTGGTGTCCAACAATATCTGGAACCTAATGCCTGAGTATTTGATGAAGTATTTGGAACATTTGTAATAATACTATCGCTATAGACATAATTATTAGGGAGTGTTGGAAACACTGCTCCATTACTAAATATTGAAGAGGAGATATCTATCTTTATTAAATCTACTAGGCTTGTATCTTTAAAGGATATATCCTGACAATAATCAGTACCATAAGGAACCATAATATCGCCTAAAGTAGAAAAATTAACAGGGGGAGGAACAACATCTAAATTAAATAATATACTATCCTGAGATTTACCATCACAACCTAGAGAAAAAGCATTAACTTGAACAGAAAAACTTTTGAATAAATCATTACAGCTTGGAGTCCAACAAAAACGAAGAGCAACAGTTCCTATATTCCAATAATACCCTGTAGAAGCTTCAAACTGATTTGGTGGAATTACTACTGAGTCACTCCAAGAAGTCCCATTATAATTATAATAATAATGATGGTTACCATTAATATCTGGAGTTATGGTTGGTAAATAAGCTCCTGAATCAAAAATTTCAGAAATGGTTTCAATATAGAGTGTGTCTGTAGCATTTATATCATTAAATACCAGATCTTTACAATACAATTTATTATACATAATTGGAATAGTTTCCCCCATTACTGGAGAACTATTAAGAAAGGTAGGAGGATTACCACTTGTACAGTTTAAAGAGTTATATTGAACATCTCTTCTGGTTTCTCCAATTTTAACTCCATTTCTAAATTCCTCAATTCTAACGGCAAAAGTAAATACACCCTGAAGACTTGGTGATGCAGTAATATCACCAGTTGTAGCATTAATACTCATAGGTGTAGCCCCTCCAACAATGTTGCTTAGATTAAATCCAGAACCAGTATTCCATGGTATTGATGGATAATAAGGATAAACTCCTGTACCAGGAACAGTTCCATTGGTTGTTCCTGATGAACCTAATGGTGTTACTAAAGAATAAACTAATGAATCACCATCGGGGTCTACTACCTCAAAATTGAATGTTTTACTAGAATTAACACAGAAATAAGCATCTGCAGGATACCCAGTAAATTGTGGGTTAGAATTCAGACCCATTACTGGATTTGGTATTTCACAATAAAAAGACATTCCTTCTGTAGAAGTGTTTACATTTATTGCGAGTGTATTTCTAGCATAGATTTGAGTATGAACATAATATCCATTAACATAATTAGGTAAAAAAAATGAAGATGATTCAAATATTCCCTCTTCAATTTTTATTGAATTCGGATCAGGCACGTAGCACAAATCACCTAATGTAACAATTGATAAACTGGTTCGAGGAACATTTACAGTTGTGACTAAATTATTTGTTCCAATTTGATAAATACCAACAGTTAAACTTGTTGCCATTGATGCAAGACCATTTATGTCATCTCGATAAACATTAGCTTTTATTTTAAAATTATTTGAACCTAATCCAATTACAGAAATATCACCTCCTATAATATGGCTAGCTACGAGGTTTATTGTATTAAACAATACAAAAATTGCAAGAAGTAACTTTTTCATCGGATAAAGAAAGAAAAAATATACTTAAAATGCAAACGATAATTTACTGGAAAGTAGGATTCTAATAATTTATTTAAACTTGTTTACGAAATATATTCCAATCAAAATCACTACTATGCCAATAACTTGTATCAAATTGATAACTTCTCCATCAATTATTCCCCACATTATAGCAAAGATGGGAATTAGGTAAGTTACTGTTGATGCAAATAGAGCTGAAGTTTGTTTTACCAACATGTTAAATATTATTAGCGATAAGGCGGTTCCAAAAACTGAAAGGATTACAATGAATGCCAATGATGACGGAGCTTCAGGATTAGTAAGTGTTGTAGATAAAAAATTAGTTGTGAATAGATAAATTAATAAAGGTGGTCCAATAAATAAAAAAGCAAAAGAAGAAACTACAATAGAATTTACTTCTTGTAGATATTTTTTGATACTGTTTACACTTATGGCATAACATAATGTTGCCAAAATCACATAAATGCTATATGATGTTTTAGAATTTTCAATATCTAAGCCATTTCCGCCAATTAACATAGCTGCACCACACAGCCCAATAAAAACACCAATGAATTTTAGCTTATTAGTGGGAACTTTATAAATTAATACACCTAAAATAATTGTAAATAGTGGAACTAATGAGTTTAACATTCCTGTTAGAGAGCTTGAAAGACCTGTTTCTGCTTTTGTAAATAAAAACGCAGGAATTCCATTACCAAATAAACCCACAATTACAAGGTGTTTCCAATATTTTCGGTCAACTTTTTTTATATTACTTAAAATAAAAGGCAGAAAGCACAAAAAAGCGATAACCATTCTTAACGTTGCTACCTCATTATGTGAATAAGCAACAAGACCTCTTTTCATTAGAATAAAAGAACTTCCCCAAATAAAAGCTAGTAAAAGCAAGGCTACAATCTGCCAAAGAGGTTTAGATAAATCGAAGAATTTCATTTAATTTTTATGTGCGACAAATGTATGTACATTTAATTTGATTTTTTAGTAACTTTGGGGTATAATTATGAAAACAGAAATTAAAATTGAAGGATTAAGTTGTGGTCATTGTGTTAATGCTGTTTCTACTATTTTAAAAAATATTGAAGGGATTGACAATTACGAAGTTATGTTTCCAAATATAGCAGTTGTAGAGTTTGATGAAAATAAGGTTAGTTTAGAAAAAATTAAACAAGAAATAAACGATTCTGAAATTTATAAAGCAATTTAGTATGAAAAAAATCGCCTATTTAATGTTGTCAACAATTTTGTTTTTATCCGCGTGTAGTAATTCAGCTACCGATGTTACTACCGATAAAACAGAAATAAGTGCTGAAAACTTAGTAGTTGCTGATTACGTAATTGAAGGTATGGTTTGTGCTGTTGGTTGTGCAAAAACAATAGAAGAAGAAATTGGTGCATTATCTGGTGTGGCAGTTAGTTTGGTTGATTACGAAAGTGGAAAAGCACATTTTGAGTTTGATAAATTAAAATTATCGGAAAAAGAAATTATTGCTAAAATTGAAAGCTTAGCTGATGGGCAGTATAAAGTGAGTGAATGGAAAGAATCAGTTGAATCTACAGATACTACATCTCCTGATGCTTCTGAAAATACTAATACCGAAAATGAAGACAAAACAAAAGTAAAAGTAAACTTACCAGGTTTTCAAATTCCTAACTTATTTACTTTCTTGATTAATCAAGTTTAGTTTTTCTTTAAAACATTCAAATTAAATCCAAGCCCAAACGATAAACGAAACTCGTTTAAGTTTATTGGTGTATGATTCGATGTGTGTTTTCCAGCAACGTATCTACCATCGATAAAAAGATGAAACCACTTTGATGCAAAATAATTAAAGCCAGAAACTCCTGAAATTAATGGAGTTACAGTAACATTATTTTTCATATCAATGCTTACTTCGTTAGATTGAGTAATGGCAATGCCAGGTTGAAGTCCTATGTAAGGAACAAATTTACTTGTACTATTGGAATGGTATGAAGCACCAGCAAACAACTGATGGTTTTGATTCAGCATTTGTTTATCACCTGATTTTAGGTAATAATAAATATCTCCTCTTGCTGTAATATGTTCATTTGTAAAATATTCGGTATTACCGGTTAAGTACAAGTTAGTTTGTTGATGATTGGTTAATTGTCCAAAACTTATGGTGCCTGTAGCTCGAAGTAATCCTTTATTAACGATTGGTTCGTTTTTTTGTGCAAACAAAACAATAGGTATAACAAATACTAATAATAGAAACTTTTTTACCATAGCTGTGCAATTTTATAGTTTAAACTAACTGTAAACAGTAAGTGCCCTTCCAAACTTATATCTTCGTGATTATCTTCAAAATGAATAACTTCTTTGTTATTTTCTAAATGAGTATGTGTATGAATATCATTCCCTAAATGAATCATGTACTGACCTGATAATGATAAATTAAAAGCTTCAGATAAATTCAGATGAGTACCTATTCCAACTTGAGTAGCTGAACTCCAACGTTCTTTTGATAACTCTGTATATTTGGTTTGTGAAGGCTTAATTAAGTCTATTTTGGTATAATCAAAACAATGTCCAGCTAAAATATATGGAGTAAGCAATTGTTGTTCTCTCTTTAACGGATAGAACATAACTGACCAACCGATGTGAGCATCCTTTCTATTTGCGAGGCTATTCATGTCTTCGGTAAAATAATCGGCAAACCATTCGGTATTTAAATATTTTCCTAGACTTAGTCTAAACTGACCACCAAAACCAGTACCAACATTACCGCTACCACTAAAAGTACTAAAAGTAGAACGCGTACCAAGTTCTAGTACACCGCTATCTTTAAATTTGCTTTCTTGAGCTTGTACACCAAAAAGGATTAAAAGAAAGAAACAAGAAATAATAGGTTTGATTTTCATATCATTATGTTTTACAACATCAAAACTTATCAAAAGTAATACCAAATAACCAACAAGCAAATAAATAGTATTTGTAACTTTGATTTTTTTAATAAAACAATGAATAATACCAATAACAAACCTGTAATTATTTGGCTATTAAGTGGTTGTTTGCTTATATTTTTAATGGTGATAGTTGGAGGTATTACTCGTTTAACCAATTCAGGCCTATCAATGGTAGATTGGAACCCAATTATGGGATTTATACCTCCGTTGAGTGATTTAGAGTGGAACGAAGCCTTTGATAAATACAAGCAATATCCTGAGTATCAAATGGTAAATTATCATTATACGTTATCAGAGTTTAAATCAATTTTTTTCTGGGAATATTTTCATCGGCTTATAGGTAGATTTATAGGAATAGTTTTTTTATTGCCTTTTATATACTTCATCATCACAAAAAGATTGTCAAAGAAACTAAAACTACAAAGTCTTGTCTTGTTTGCTATGGGTGGTTTGCAGGGTTTTATTGGTTGGTGGATGGTAAAAAGTGGATTAGTTAAAGATCCAGATGTAAGTCATTTTAGGTTAGCGACTCATTTGATTACTGCATTTTTAACTTTTGCTTACACATTTTGGGTTGTGTTAGGATTAATTTATGATGACGATAAGACAAGAAACTTTAAGAATTTGAGAGTGATTTTATTTTTTATTTTTGGAATAACTATTATTCAAATTATTTATGGAGCTTTTGTTGCAGGGTTAAATGCTGGTTTTATTATAAACACCTACCCAAAAATGGGCGACCAATGGGTAAATGATGCTGTGTTTGCTTTAACGCCACTTTACAAAAACTTTATTGAAGGACTTGCAGGAGTTCAGTTTGTACATAGGTATTTAGCTTATGTGGTAGTTGGTTTAATTCTGTTTTTTGTTATCAGAGGTCAAGGATTAGAGTTAACTGAAAGACAAAAATCAGCATCAAAAATAATGTTGTATGTAGTTTTTATTCAGTTTTTATTGGGCGTTTTCACCTTACTTTATGCTGTCCCTATTTGGTTGGGGGTTATTCATCAAGTTGGAGCATTTCTGTTGTTAACGTCTGTAGTTAATGCAATTCATGCTTTTAGAAGAAGTTAATCTTCAATTTCACCAGCGTATAATTTTTTCTCGTAATCTAAAATAAGCAGGTAATAGAGCAAAACTCCAATAAAGTATAAACCTGCTGTAATTAAAAATACATAAACGTATTGTAGACCAATTTTACGAAGTACCTGAAAAATAATTGAACTGATAAACCAACTACCTGACCAAATGGCTGCAGTTAAAGCACTCATCATTTCTCTGTTTTTTTCACCTACATATTTCATCACAATATCAGAAGTCATTGGTCCAGCCATATTCATTAAAGGTTGACGGATAATATAGGAAATCATAGCAATAATTACAGCATATTGAAATGGAATAATTTCAGTTAAAGCCATTACAATTAATGCAAATATTGCAATTAATTGGGTTAATGGAATGGCTAACTTATAACCCAATCTTTCTTTAATAATAGGAACAAAAAGAACAACGCCAAATACGACTAAAGTTGCAAAACCACTTAAAGCTGCAAATTTATCGGAATCCAAACCATGAATTTTGTAAAAGAATAAACCAATAAAAGGAATAGTTAAACCTGCACCAATAGCAATAATCATAGTAGGAACTAATGCTTTTAGCAGTATTTTCCAATCAAAATCCTTTAAATCGAACCTGCTTTTTGTTTTTTCTGGTACTTGTTCTTTACTCTTTATTCCGAAGATAAAGATGACACCAATAAATCCTAAAATTGAAATGATTTGTAATATCAGTTTTTCGTCAAATAAATTTGAATTGATATTACGTAAACCATAAATTAGTATCCCACTGATAATACCAGCAAAGCTCCATGTTGAATAACTCAAGGTTATAGCAGCAGTATGAGTTTCTTTTTTTGCATTTCGTAAAATGTAGGGTAAAGCGGTGATTTGAATTCCGGTAAAGCTAACTCCCCATAAAAATAAGCTGATATAAAGTAATCCAGTTAATTTAAGATCGATAGCTTGTAATATTATTAATGCAAGTATAGGTGTGAGTATGGATGAGACGTAGAACAAAGGTTTTAGTTTTCTGCCTTTGATAAACAAACCTAGCGGGAAAGCAAAGAGTAGAACTCCAAGAAAACGGAAAGATACAAAAGAGGCACTTTGATGATCTTCAAAACCCACTTTTTCCATAAAAATGAGCATAATGGTCATAAAAGAAGAATTGATGAGTTGAAGAAAAAACTCAGCAATAATGAACATTACAATGTGTTTTTCTAATTTCTGATAGTGCTTTATGAAAGTAATTAAATTCAATATTGTTTATTGCTGTATACCATAGTCGTTAAAGTTAAACCCATTTAACAAGGCTTGTGCGTCCATTCGTTTTTTACCTTCTAATTGGAGCTCTGTTAACTGAATAAATCCTCCATTTACAGCTATTAAAATAGAATTTCTGGTAGTAATGATAGTTCCGATTGGTTGTTGATGGTTTTCTTTTAACTTAATAGTTTTAAATATTTTCAGAGATAAAAGAGTACTATTTTTTTTATGTTTTAATTCTGTCCAGGCAGTAGGATAAGGACTTAAACCTCTAATTTTATTATGGATAACGTCAATGGGTAACGACCAATCTATTTTGCAATCAGGTTTAAAAATTTTAAATGCTTCTTTTAACGGTTGATTATTGTTTTGGGGTTTGGTTACGACACTATTTTTTTCGATAGCTTTTACAGTTTTTAAAACAAGATTACTTCCAATATGCATCAGTTTATCATGTAATTCACCAGCTGTTTCGTTTTCTTCAATTAAAACTTTTTCTTGCTCAATCACATCGCCAGTATCAATTTTATGCTGAAGGAAGAAAGTAGTTACTCCGGTTTCTTTTTCGCCATTTATAATAGCCCAATTGATAGGTGCAGCACCTCGGTATTGGGGCAGGAGTGAAGCATGTAAATTAAATGTACCCAATTTTGGCATATTCCAAACCACTTCTGGTAACATTCTAAAAGCAACAACAACTTGTAGATTGGAGTTTAACAATTTTAACTCATTTACAAATTCTTCAGACTTTAGATTTGTTGGCTGAAGAATGTTTAAGTTATGTTTTTGAGCATATTGTTTTACTGCCGATTGTTGTAATTTTTGTCCTCTGCCAGCAGGTTTGTCAGGCGCTGTAATTACACCAACAATATTATAATTGTTTTCGACTAAAATCTTTAATGATTCCACTGCAAAATCTGGGGTACCCATAAAAACAATTCTTAAATCCAGTTTCATTAAATACGAATTGATAGATAAATTAAACTTTTGCAAAAGTATTAATAATGATTAAGGTTTTTTTAAACTCTTTTATCTACTTAATGAATAAAGTTTTAATAGTTTTTAGATGCTTTATATTAGGTATAAATACTTAAAAAAAATTAAGTATTTTATGTTAGTATTAAAAAGTATATTACTTCTATATTTATACAACAATAAATAGATTACTTAATGGTAAATAGTATTTATGGGTAACATTAATCAACTTAAATTACAACTTATTATAAATAAGCTTTTAGAGCTGGATTTAAAGCATGATGATGTTTCGGTTATTTTAAAAAAAGCACTTAATATTATTTTAAAATCACCATTAACCAGTTCGTTTCTCAATAAGGGTATAATAATGCTTGCTGAAGATAATAGTAAAACATTAAAACTGGTTGCTCATAAAAATGTTGGTAAGGAAACTTTAATCAATTGTAAGAATGTAGTTTTTGGTGAATGTGTTTGTGGTATTGCAGCTATTACAAAAAAAATACAATACAGCAATATAGGTGTATATAAAGAAAAATCTAAAGAAAAAGGTTATGGACACTACAGCTTACCAATTTTATACAATAATAATCTGTTGGGAGTAATAACACTTTATTTATTGCCAAATCATAAAAAAAGTGAGAATGAAATCACTTTTTTAAAAACCATTACTAATACTTTAGCTTTAATACTATATAAGAAAAAAGATGTTAAGTATTTAAACTTTATAAAAAATAAGCTAGATAGAAGTTTTGGTACAACTTATTTCAGGTTGATAGCCAAGTTTTTATCTAAGGAATTAGGAATGAAATATTGTTTAATTGGACAGTATAATAAAGAAAGTGATATTGTAAAAACAGTAGTATTATTTAGGGAACAAAAAGTTCAAAAAAATATTACATATAATTTAGCTCATACACCGTGTTTAACAGTTATTAAGAAAGATACATGCATTTATCCATCACAAACTCAACAATTATTTCCTAATGATAAGGATTTGGTAACTTTTGGTGTGGAAAGTTATATTGGGATATTGGTTCGAGATGAATGTAAACAACCTATAGGTTTATTGGTATTAATGCATGATAAGCCATTTGATAAAAAAGATAAAAACATTGAGGCAATTAAATTTTTTTTACCACGGCTGGCTAGTGAATTAGCTCGTAAAAACTACGAGGATAAACTAATATTAAACGAACTAAAGTATAGAGATGTTTTTGATAAATTTCAGGACGTTTTTGTAAGAGCAACATTACTCTCAAATGGAGAGTCAATTATATCAGAAGTTTCGCCATCAATTTATAAATTTTCAGGATATAAACCATCAGAATTAGTAGGTAGGCCATCATCTTATTTTTATAGAGATGTTAAACAGCGTGAAGAGATGATGAAAATATTAATGCGCGATAAACAGATTAAGGATTATCCCTTAACGTTTGAAAAAAAGAATGGTGAAAATATCTATACAAAGGTAACATCTCAGTTGATTTTTGAAGATAATAACCCTGTTGAAATAAGGGTTGTACCAAGAGATGTAACTGATATAAGAAACGATGTGATAAGAAAAGATATTAGTTATCTGATAGCAAAAAAAACACAACGTAGAATAACTAATATTTATAGTTTATCAGAATTTATACATAATATATTGGGAAATATTATTGACAATTCTAATTTTAGTATTGCTTTAATAAACAGACATGAAAATAAAATCGAATTTCCAATATATTTTGATGAAAAAATAAAAAACAAGGTTCAATTTTCTAAACCCTATGAAAATGGATTGATTGAATATATTATTAAAAATAAAAATCAATTTATTAAAAATAAAACGGAATTGGAAGAATTGATCAAGACAAATCGGATTGACTATAAAGGTCCTTTGCCTAAGATTATTATTTCATTTCCATTAAAAAGTGAGGGATTACTGGTTGGAGTTTTAACGGTAAAATCATATAAAAAAGAAAATCAATTTACCAATGATGATATCTGCTTGCTTGATTTTATTGCTACTCAATTGTCGAGTATTATCGAAAAAGATGAATGGCAAAATAATTTAATTAAAAAAGAGAGGTACTTTCGTTCATTAGTTGAAAGTTCGTTAGAGGTTACAGGTATTTTAGATGTAGAGGGAAAAATAACTTATATTTCAGAATCAGTTAAAACAATTCTAGGTTATTCGGCACATCATATAATTGGACAATCTTTTTATGATTTTATTCCAAATAGATATTCTAAACAAGCCATTGAACAATTTAATTATATAAAAAAAACTAAATGGTTTAAGGCTCCATTTTTGGTTAAAACTATAACGGCTAAAGGTACCGAAAGAACAATTCAGTATTCATTAAATAATCAACTTAAAAATAAAGAGATTCGTGGTATAATTTTTAACGCACAGGATATAACAGAAAAATACATCAGTCAGAAACAACTAAAAAAATCTCAAGAAGAATTATTTAGTGAACAAGAAAACTATCGAACCATTTTTAATTATGCCAATGATGGTATCATTAGAATTGATAGAGACTATCGAATTATTGAGACTAATAAAAGAATGATATCTATACTTGGTTATTCTAAAAAAGAATTGCTTTCGAAATCTATTATGGATCTTACTTTAAAGCATGAAGTTCCATTGATAAAAAGAGAAATGCGGAAGTTGTCAAGTAAAAAAAGATCTTCCGTTTCTTTTGAAAAGAGATCAATACATAAAAACGGAAAATCGGTAATTTGTAAAATTTTTGTAAAAACAGTCTTGGACGACAATAATAATATTGATTATTATATTGCTTTTATAACTGATATTACTAAGCGTGTAGAAGCAGTCAAGCGTGCAACGGATATGGAAAGAGCACTAGAACTCTCTGCTAATGTTTTATTTGCAAATACTAAAGGAATAATTATAAATGTAGGTAAAAAAGTTGCATCTAATTCGGGATATTCTGTAAATGAATTGATTGGAAAAAATACTCGAATTTTTAACTCAGGACATCATTCGAAAGAATTCTTCAAGCAAATGTGGACCACGATAAAATCAGGGAAAACCTGGAGTGGGGAGGTTAGAAACAAGAAAAAAGATGGTAGTTTCTATTGGCTATATACAACCATTATACCTATTATAGGAATGGAGAACAAAGTTGAATATTATA
>JBFWSH010000011.1:0-122343 GCA_050248475.1 Flavobacteriales bacterium | reverse complement strand
TATAAGTTGGTGTGTTGGTGCTTGTGGTGTAATTGTTACCGTCTATCCACGTGTAACTGTTGCACGCGGTTTGTACGTCTGTGCCTGTTGTTGAATTGTTAATGGTTAAGTTCAGGGTTACTACACTGTCGCAACCTTGATAACTTCCTCCTACTACGGTATACGTTGGTGTGTTGGTGCTTGCGGTATAGTTGTTACCGTCTATCCACGTGTAGCTGTTACACGCGGTTTGTACGTCTGTGCCGGATGCAAAGGTGTTAATGGTTAAGTTCAGGGTTACTATACTGTCGCAGCCTTCTGAACTTCCTCCTGCTATCGTGTAAGTTGGTGTGTTGGTACTTGCGGTATAGTTGTTACCATCTATCCAGGTGTAGCTGTTACACGCGGTTTGTACGTCTGTGCCGGATGCAAAGGTGTTGATGGTTAAATCTGTGGTAACAGTAGAATCACAACCATTACTTCCTGTCAATACATCAGTAAATATTCCTGTGGTAGTATATGTATTTGTGCCAACTGTTATACTAAACCCTTGACATTCGTTAAATGTTTGAGTAAACGAAGTAGATTGATTTACAACAACAGTAGTAGTTCCTGCAGCACTAGAACACCCATTTTCGGTAATTACTAAACTATAAGTTCCTGTATTACTTGTTGTAACTCCAACAACGGAAGGATTTTCTAGCGTTGAGGTAAAACCTCCTGGCCCATTCCATAAATAAGCAGTAGAGCCACTAACGTTAGCCATTAAATTTAAAGTAGTTCCTTCACATAGAGCCCCGTTGTTAGATGGGCTAGGTGTTGCCGGAGCCGAATTAACTGTAAGAGTAAAATCAGGCGAAACAGCCACAAAACCATTTGCATCGGTTACCGTAACCACATAAGTAGTTGTTGTTGACGGATTGGCGGTAGGATTGTTAATGGTTGAATTGCTTAATCCGGTTGTCGGACTCCACGAATAGGTAAAAGTAGTGTCTCCCAAAGCATTCGCTAAAAGTTGGGTAGGTGCATCTGCCAAACATCTGGTAGTATCGCCGGTAATTGTTACGGTAGGATTATCCAATGAAATTCCGGAAAAATCACCTAATGTACTTGTACTGGTAAATATAACTGCATTGTTGGCAGTATCTAATACATTAGATTTTACCCAAGGTAATGAACTCATATATTTACCATTCGCAATACTGGTTTCTGTGCCTGTTATATCTGCGTTGTTATAAATACCTGTTACATTAGCAGTGTAAGCAGTAATACCACTAACTGATGTGCTCCAATAACGAGTAAGATAATTGGTATTACTTCCATTATTAGGATGTTTTACATTGGTCACTGCTGCCGAAGCATAAGCCCCCACAGCATAAGTACCTGCCGTAAAGTTGATGGTAATAGGCGAATATTCAGTAGTTCCAGTGTTGTCGCCTAAAGGAAACAAAAATGAGCCATTAGCAATAAATTTTCTATTTACCATTCCCGTTCCATTAGTAACAATCATTTTAGTAACACCAAATGTTCCTCCGGTTATAGTAGCAGTATTGGCTAGAGTAAGTTCAGAATTATCAACCATCAGCAAACCATTTGTTAATGCGAGGGTATTGTTTACTGTTGTGGAAGAACCACCACTCATATTTACTCCAGCTAAATTATCAATAGTAAGGTTGTAGAAAGTTGTAGGTGAAGCTCCCGTCATGTTTTGAGCAATAGTGCCCTTCACAATGGCTGTACTAATTGTTTCTTGAATGCCTCTAAATGTACCTCCACTATGGATAAAATTACCTTTTAGTGTTAAAGTACGACTACCAGTTGTGTTAGTGGTAGTTTTATCAAATTCAAATGTACCTGAACTTTGTATAAAATTGCCATTTACAGTAAGTCCGATAGCCGAAGTATTGGTACTTCCTGAAATGGGGTTAAATAAATTTAATTCTCCACCACTAATATTGCAATCACCTCCAACAGTAAGTGTTGCAATACCCGTTTCTCTTTTTATGTTAAAAAATCCTGCATTAACAGTTAAATTATTGGTGATTGAAGCTGTAAAAGTTCCAGTGGTGGCTACACTTCCCATATTAAAAGTTGGTGTACCGGAAGTTAATCGAATATTACTTGCAGAAAATGTTAATGCTCCGGATGCCGGAGATGTAGAAACAGTTCCTTCTAAATTATTAAACAATGAAGTACCACTAAGCGTAATAGAATCAGTAGTGATGGTAACATCTCCTGAACCATTATAATTTCCTGTAAAATTTCCACCCGTCATTACCACATTTGAGGCAGTAATGTTTAACGAAGTAGAATTTGGAGAAGAAGGTGCTGCATTTATTCCTTTAAATACTGCAGTTCCTGCTACAGATATGTTTGGAGCGATTGTATCACCAATAGTAACTGATCCGGTACCTAATTCTACTCCAGTAAAAGTACTTGATCCTAAAAGATTAATACTACCGGCATTTAACGTAAAATTTCCATTGGTTGGGAACAAGGTATAATTTTGTCCAACCAAAACAGCTGTATTACTAAGGTTAATATTAGTAGCAGATATAGTAAGTGGAGCGGTACAGTTTTGTACACCATATAATTTTCCTGTATTTGTTAACGTAATGGATGAATTAATATCAACAGAACCACCTGCTGTAGAACCATTACCACTAAGTCCACCGTAGAAAGTACCACCCGAAACTTCAATTCCCTGAACAGTTTCAATAGTTAATGCCCCTGTTGCAGCTACAGCAGGATTAAGATTTTCAATTCCTTTAAAAAGACCATTAGATTGGATTATTTTATTGGCTGAAAAATATACTGTAGCATCTGAAGCTACTATAGGAGTATTATTAAAATGAAATATCCCAACAAGGTTAGTATTTGTATTGTTTAAAATAATATCACCGCTTACCACTAAAGAAATGGCTCCGGTAACCCCTGTTAAACCAGTTGGAGGGGTAGGTGCCACTATAATTGTAGCACTTCCTACGGTTAAATCTCCTTTAATTTTTGAAAGCAACAAATTGTTTTGAAACCAACGAACAATGGTTGAAGTCGTACTATAAATAACAGTCCCTACATTTGGCTCAATCGTTAAATTTCCATAATTACCTGTCATATTAGCTGCCAATGGAGTATTAACAGCATACCAGCTTTTTATAACTAATGTACTGGTTGGATGAAAAGATTCTGTAGCTTTTACAAACATATCTGCACTATTCACATTAGTAGGAGTTATATTAGGTTGATGAATGTAAGTACCTGTTGCACCCATAGTAAAAGTAGGTGAACCTGCACTCATGGTTAATTTACCCACATTATCGAGAGTACCATTAACCGTTAAATTTCCTGAAAGAGTAAGTGTTGCTGTAGATGCAATGGTTAATGTAGCTGTAGCATCTACTGTTAAAGATGCTATTGATTTATTGGTTGTAAGAACAGGCTGGTTAGCTGATGCACCAATAACTACATTGGCACAAGTAGGAGGTACTCCCATATCCCAGTTGGCTCCGTCGTTCCAGTCGCCTACGGCACCAAGTCCAACCCAAGTATCTGTAACAATAGAGCTAATGGTAACATCATCAGAAGGAGAACATCCTCCATAAGTTACTGTCCAACGAAACACATTGTTTCCTGCTCCCAAATTGGTAACCGTAGTATTGTATAAAGTAGGTGTGGTAATGGTGCCTGAACCGCTTACTAAAGTCCAAACTCCTGTAGCGGCAGCATTAACTGTAGTGGTAGGGTTGTTTCCAGCTAAAGTAGCTGAATTAGTACATATTCCTTGATCTTGACCTGCATTGGCGTAGGTAACAGAACGTGTAAGAACTACATCATCAGAAACTGCACAAGCTCCACTGCTTACTGTCCATCGTAAGGTATTTGCTCCCCCACCAAGCCCTGTAACTGTTGTATTGTATTGACCAGGCGAGGTAATAGTTCCACTTCCACTAACAAAAGTCCATAAACCAGTATAAGGAGATGGATTATTTCCTGCAAGGGTTGTTGAATTTGCACAGCCCAATGAAGGTTGGTCTGATCCAGCATTCGAAATAGGATTAACAGCAACAATAGTAACGTTATAATCTTCGGTTTCACCAAAACCTGAATTTGCAGCTCCACATGATTGTGCAGATGATGGACCAGGAGACACATCAGTTGATCTTAATCGTAACCTTGTTACTCCTGCAGTAGATGTACAAGATATAATCCATGAAGTAGTTAAATTAACAGTTGTAGAATTTCCACAATTAGGTGATGAACCAATAAACTCTCCAGCATCAGCAAAATCTCCATCCTGATTATAATCAATCCATGCCGACACATAAGCATTAGTATAAGTTCCTCCAGCTACCTTAAGAGTATAAGTAGCACCTTGTGTTAAGGTTGCTGTTGTTGATCCTGCTGTTGGGTAAACTGTCCAATATGGTGCCGCAGAAGCCCCAGAAGGTTTGTTTAGGGTTGTAGTTGGAATTTGAACCAATGAAATATAATCACCAGAACCTGTACCTGACGAATACGTTGGAGTACAGTAGGTTTGTGCAACTAAATTATTCCCCACTCCATTCAACATTACAATTGTTAAGGCAAAAAATACTGCTAAAGAATGATGTTTTTTCATCATTAATAAAGATGAAAGGAATACGTTTGTTATATTGCCTTTGCAAAAAGTTTTGTTTGTTGTGTTCATGGGAAAAGAGATTTTATTAATGAATGGCTTAATTATAAAATAGGGGTCGAAAACAAAATTTTCGACCCCTATCATGTATCATGTTAATGAATAATTACTTTTTTTAGTACACTCGTATTTCCGGTGTTTATCTGAATAAAGTAAATTCCTTTAGGTTGATTAGTCATGTCAATTTTAGTTTTTTGAGTTTTTATTGTTGAATTAAAAACTTGTTTTCCTAAAACATTCATTACAGTAAAAGTTGAATTCAATATCAACCTATCAGCTAAAATCGAAAATTGTCCATCAACGGAAGGGTTAGGGAAAATGCTAACCTTATCAGCAAGAACTGTTTCATAAATACCAGTTGTTGGCCCTATAACAACTGTTGAATCACATTCCATACAACCATCAGCATCGGTAACACAAACCGTATAAGTTCCCGGACATTGTGCTGTAATTGATGAGGTGGTATCTCCACTAGGTGTCCATTCATAAGTATAAGGTGCATTTCCACCTGACGGATTTACAGATGCACTTCCATCACAAGCAGTTGGAGACGACGCATCAACTGCCATTGTTGTTATAGAAAAAGGTGCCGCCTGAGTAATAGTTACTGTCGCCACTATTTGACAGTTGTTATCATCTGTAATGGTATCTGTATAAGTACCTGGGCATAAACCCGTAGCGGTAGCAGTAGTCTGAGGTGGGGTTGTTGACCACTTGTGATTATAACCTGTAACTAATATAGGAGTACCTCCATAAGGATAGGCTGTTGCTGTTCCATTACAAGAATCACATGCAAAAACATTTGTTTGTGTTGTAGAATCTTGTAGCATTGTAGGCTCCGTAATAACAACGCTTGTCGATGCAACACACCCTGTACTGGTTGTCATAGTAACTGTATGTGTACCTGGACAAAGATTAATAGGATCTTGAATTGTATCACCACTAGGCGACCACGAATAACTGTATGGAGGGATGCCAGCCGCAGTAGCTGTGGCACTACCATCACAACTTCCAAAACATGATACATTTGTACTGTTTGTAATTGCTACTGTACATTGTGCAAATGCTCCCACTCCCAAGAGCATTATTGAAATTAAGGTGTAAATTTTTTTCATTTTGTAAAAGTTTTTAGTTAATAATTAATGGATTACTTTTTCTTCTCTTTTTTATCAAGTGTCTCTTTCTTTTCGAGTTTTTCATTTTTTTTTCTCTTCTCAATTTCTCTTTCACGCTCTCTTTCTTTAATACTTTTCTTGATGATTTCTAAAAAACTAGCTATTTTTATAGCATGAGTATGACTGCCAAAAGTTTTCATATTTGGTAATTTTAAAGGTTTTATCGTTGAATTTAATTCGCCAGAGTATCTCTTAGCTTAATTCCTCAATATGGAGGAGGAATTAACAAAAAAAATATAGCTAGGTTTTTCATACTTCATATTTTTATTTAAGAGGATTAAAACTGCTACCTTTTTAATTTTAATCTCTTCACGTATAATTATACTTGTTGAATAAAATTATATTAAACTTTTGTAAGTGCTTCAATTATTTCATTAAATTTAACCCACATCTTACGTGTTTAAAAAATGATAAGAACATACCAAATAATTGAAGCACTTAGCAAGGAAGAGTGTAGAAACATAAAAATATTACTTGAAAGAACAAATAATTCAGACGACAGAAAAGATATTACATTGTTTGATTATATCCGAAAAAATAGCCCAACTATTGATGAAAACTACATAGCTAATAAACTGTATAGTAATAGCGAGAGGAATTCCTTTTATCGTCTTAAAAATAGGCTACAAAACGAAATAAATAAAAGTTTAATTTTTGCCCATTACAATAGCGATAGCTACTCTCATGTACTACATCTAATTAACCTGGCTAAAATTTTTAAAGAAAAGGAAAAATTTTCCCTTTCATTCGACTACCTAAAAACCGCTGAGAAGATCGCTCTTAAAAATGAATTTTACACATTATTAGATTTGACTTATACTAAAATAATAAGTTTATCAATAGATAGTATGAAGTTTAATCCTGAAAAATATATACTTAAAAAGAGAGAAAATCTTACCATACTTAACAAATCCAGTGAAATTGATGATATTCTTGCCACTCTTACATACTTGGTAAAAACTTCACAAAACTATAATACATTAGAAAACAAAAAAAATAAAACATTACTCCAAAAAATTAGAAAAATATCAAATGAGGAAATGGTTAAAAGTAGCCTTCAATTTCAATTAAAAATATATCATACCATTAGTAGAATACTACTTCAACAACATGATTATGTGGAATTAGAAACATACTTGAAATTAACTTTGAATCATTTTACTAAACATAACCTTTTCGATAAATCCAACCACGATACCCGACTACAGATGCTAACTTATTTGGTAAATTCTTTGTTTAAAAACAACAAGTCAGCCGAATCACTTAAAGTTGCAGAAGAACTTCACTCTGCCATGCATGAATACAACGACTTATTTTATAAAAAATATTTGGTTTATTATTACAATTCTTTGGTTATAAATTATCAGGTTACTGACAAATTAAAAGCTATTGCTGTTTTAGAAGAAGCCAAAACTAAGGCTGAAATACAAGAACTGCCTGTATTTAGTGTTTTTATCTATCTGAATTTATCCGTTTTATTTTTTAAGCTTAAAGATTTTAAGCAATCAAAAAAGAATCTGTCAAAACTAAAACTCGAAGATAATTTTCCAACCCTAGATTCGATGCTTCAGTACAAAATAAGCATTTATGAGTTGATTATTATTTTTGAATTAAATGACGAAGATTTATTTAAACACCAACTCAATACTTTAAGATCAAAATTCAAAATTATTATCGGTACCAATCCAGAATCTAGAGACGAAGTCTTTTTAAATCTTCTCACACAAATGATGACCAACCCTGAAAGCGAATGGAAAACGTTGGCTATTCATTTTAATAAAAATTTCGATGAAAAAAATGATACTGACATTATTAACTACAACAACTGGCTAGAAAGTAAACTCAACAATACAAAATAAAAAAGGTTCAGTAATGAACCTTTTTTATTTTGTATTTTAATTTATATTTATAAATCTTCATCTTCCATTTCAATTGGTTTAACTCTGGCCAATCTTCTTTTCGGTTTAACTTCTTCTGGTACTTCTTGGTAATTAGGGTCAAAAGCCGAATCAACTAAAATACGTCCACAATGCTCACAAACCAATACCTTTTTATGCATTTTAATATCTAACTGACGCTGCGGCGGAATAGCATTAAAACAACCACCACAAGAATCTCTTTGAATAGTTACTACACCCAACCCATTTCTAGCATTCGAACGAATTCTGTGGTAAGCATTCAACAATCTATCTTCAATAACTTTAGCAGCAGCTTCTGATTTTTTAACCAAACTTTGCTCTTCAGCTTGAGTTTCGGCAGTAATTTCTGCCAATTCATTTTGTTTATTTTTTAAATCAATTTTTCTACCATCAAGATATTCAACAGCTTCATCAATCTTTTCTTGTTTAGTAGCTAATAAATAACCACCTTCTTTAATTTTCTTTTCAGCTAATTCAATTTCTAATTTTTGAAATTCAATTTCTTTGGTGATAGCATCAAACTCCCTGTTATTTCTAACTTTATTTTGTTGCTCTTCGTATTTCTTAATTAAGTTATTCGAATCTGTTATCGAATTCTTTTTATTTGACAATTCAATTTTTAGATTTTCAATCTCTGTATTCAGATTTTCTAATCTTTTTTGAAGACCTTCAACTTCATCTTCTAAATCCTGCACTTCTAAAGGAAGTTCTCCTCTTATTGTACGTATTTTATCAATAGTAGAATCAATCACTTGTAACTCGTACAATGCTCTTAATTTTTCTTCTACTGATACTTCTTTTTTAGCCATATTAAAGGTAATTAATTGGGTTTGTATTTATTTCTGACAAATGAACGGCGAAATTAGGAATTTTTTTTGTAAGTAAATCATAAAATATTTCTTTAGTAAATTGTTCGCTTTCATAATGCCCTATATCTGCAATTATAATTTTATCTTCAGCATCAAAAAATTGATGGTATTTAAAGTCGGATGAAACAAAAATATCGGCACCAGAAGATATAGCATCATTAAGTAAAAAACTTCCAGAACCACCGCAAATTGCAACTCTTTTAATGGGTTTGTTTTTTAACGAAGTATAACGAATACCTTCTGCAAAAAACACTTTTTTTAATTGAGTTAGAAACGAAATTTCATCAAGGTGTGTTTCTAAATCGCCCACAACCCCACTTCCTATTTGATGGGTGTTTTGCATTTCAAAAACATCATAAGCCACTTCCTCATATGGGTGAACTTTTAACATATTTTCGACTACTTGTTTAGTTAAAAACGATTCTACAACTACTTCAATTTTTACTTCGTCTTCTAAATGTAATTTATCTTGTTCGCCTACAAAAGGATTAGCTTGTTCGTTTGCTTTAAAAGTTCCTTGTCCTATTGTATTAAAACTACACTCGCTATAATTTCCAATTGAACCTGCCCCAGTTTTAAACAGTTCTTCTCTAACTTGGTTGGCATAGCTTAAAGGACAAAACACAACCAATTTATTAAGCAATTGCTTTTTCTTTGAAAGGATTTGAACATTTTTTAAGCCTAACTTTTCAGCTATTTTAAAGTTTACTCCACCAAACACATTATCTAAATTGGTATGAGCGGCATAAATAGCTATATCATGTTTAATGGCTTTTATTATTGTTCGTTCGATGTATGTTTTACCTGTTATTTTTTTTAACCCACTAAAAACAATGGGATGATGAGCGATAACTAAGTTGCATTTTTTATTAATCGCTTCCTGAATTACCTCTTCGGTACTATCCAAACAAATTAACACTCCAGAAACAATATTGCTTCTATCGCCAACTATCAACCCAGCATTGTCGTAATTTTCTTGGTACGATAATGGAGCAAAATCTTCAATGATTTTAATAATATCAGCTATTCGCATATAAATTATTGATTACCCAATTGCCTTAATCATATCTTGTTGTGTAATGATATGGTGTTTGTTTCCATCATAATTTACTAAAACTGCTTTTACACCATTTTGAAAATGTTTTGATACATTTTCGAAAGTAGTGTCAGCATTAACAATTGGAAAGGATTCTTGCATTACATTTCTTACAGGTAATTCTTTTAACTCGGGTGTTTCTATCAATTTTTTAAACAAATAATTATCGTTTAATGAACCAACAAATACATTGTTGTCCATAACAGGAATTTGAGAAATATTGTATTGATTCATTAACAATATGGCTTGAGACACAGGTGTATCAGAGCTTACAGAAACCAGGTGTTTCCCCATGTGATCTTTTATTAAATCTAAAGCTGTTTTCTTTTCTTCTTCTAAAAAGCCTCTATCACGCATCCAATCGTCGTTAAACATTTTACCTAAGTAACGTGTTCCGTGATCGTGGAAAATAACAACTACAACATCACCAGCTTTAAACATATCTTTCATTTGAAGTAATCCAGCCATTGCACTTCCTGCACTGTTTCCAACAAAAATACCTTCTTCGCGAGGAATTCTTCTGGTCATAATTGCTGCATCTTTATCAGTAACTTTCTCAAAATGGTCAATCAAACTAAAATCAACATTTTGAGGAAGAAAATCTTCACCTATACCTTCCGTGATGTAAGGGTATATTTCATGATTATCAAATATGCCTGTTTCTTTGTATTTTTTAAACACCGAACCATAGGTATCGATACCTAATACTTTAATGTTTGGATTTTTTTCTTTTAAATATTTTGCTGTTCCGCTAATGGTTCCGCCAGTACCAACACCAACAACCAAATGAGTTATCTTTCCATCGGTTTGTTCCCATATTTCTGGACCAGTTGACTCATAGTGAGCTTGAGCATTACTTGGGTTGTCGTATTGGTTTGGTTTCCACGAGTTTGGTACTTCATTTACCAAACGGCTCGAAACAGAATAGTATGAAGCAGGATCTTCTGGAGCGACATTGGTTGGACAAACAAAAACTTCGGCACCAAAAGCTCGTAAAGCATCAAATTTTTCTTTCGATTGTTTGTCGGTTGATGTAAAAATACATTTATATCCTTTTATAACGGCAGCAATAGCCAAGCCCATTCCTGTATTTCCACTTGTTCCTTCAATAATTGTTCCTCCAGGTTTTAATCTACCATCTTTTTCAGCATCCTCAATCATTTTTAAAGCCATACGGTCTTTAATACTATTTCCTGGGTTTACTGTTTCTACTTTAGCCAACACTAATGCAGGAATATCTTTTGTAATACTGTTGATTTTAACTAGCGGGGTGTTTCCAATGGTTTCTAAGATGTTGTTGTAATACTTCATATTTGTATTCAATTTTTTAATTTGTGTAAAAGTAGTAAATAGGTTTTTATTAATCGAATCTTATGGCTTTTACAGGAGAAATTTTTGTAATAACATAAGAAGGTAAAATCAACATCATAAAACAAACCAATAATGTTCCAATGTTTAACATCAAAATAGACATCCAATTCAATTCAATAGGTACTTCTGAAACATAATATGATTCTTCAGGTAGTTTAATAAAACCAAATTTTAGCTGAAGTAAACACAATCCTATTCCAATAATATTTCCGATAATTAATCCTTTTATGATTAAGTGAATAGCATTGTACAAGAATATTTTACGAACATTCCAATTAGGAAGTCCTAATGCTTTTAAAATTCCAATCATAGTGGTTCGTTCTAAAATAAGAATAAGTAATGCAGAAATTATATTAATAACTGCAACCAAAACCATCAATAAAATGATAATTATAACATTAATATCTTGCAATTCGAGCCAATTAAAAATATCAGGGTTTCTGTCAACAATGGTGGTTGAATGAAGGTCGTACCCAATGTTATCGTAAATAAATTGGTCTAATTGATTTAAATCGTTGAAGTTATCAATAATTACTTCAAAACCTCCCACCAAATTTTCGCTCCAATTGTTTCTTTTCTGAATATGAGTAATATCAGCAATAACAAAAAGGTTGTCGAATTGCTCTAATCCTGATTGATAAATTCCTTTAACAACAAAGTCTTTGGGTCGAAGTTGTCCATCGGATTGAATAAAGTAAAGGAACATTTTATCGCCCAATTTAATGCTCATTTTATTTGCAATGGTTTGCGAAATAATAATGTCGTTGGTTGGATTTTTATCATCAATCTTTAAAGGGTTTCCTTCTTTAAGTTTATCATTAAAAAAAGTCCAATCGAAATCACTTCCTATTCCTTTAACAATAACGCCATAAATATCTTGATTGGTTTTAATTATACCTGGTTTTGTTGCATAAATCTGAATGTGTTTAATGCCTTTTACTGTATCTAAACTAGGATAAAACGGTTGGTTTTTATCTATTGGAGTTGCTTCATACGTATTTTGCGAATCGTATTTTGTTATTTGAATATGCCCACCAAAACCAATTACCTTGTTTCTAATTTCTCGTTGAAAACCTGAAACTATACTTACGGCAACAATCATTACAATTAAACCCAATGCAATTGCAGCAATTGAAATCTTTATAATAGGTTGAGTAAATTTTTTAGATTTACTATCACCTATCATAATGTTTTTAGCTATGAAATATTCGAGGTTCAAAATAGTTATCTTTGCGAAGTATCCAATTCATAACAAAAATAGCAATTTGTAGCAGATGACGTTTAAACAGCTTCTTATAATTCTTTTAACAACCAGTTTAGTGTACAGTTGCTCGTTATGGAAGAAAAAACCTACTGTAGATAAACATAAAGAAGAAGAAACAGCGGTTGTAATTGAAGCTGAAGATTCATTGTTACATTTAGGAGCAGAACAAATAGAAGAATATCTTCCAAAACTTAAGCACAAAAAAGTAGGTGTAGTGGCAAATCATACCTCCATGATTAATCAAACCCATTTAGTAGATTCACTTTTAGAATTAAAGGTACATATTAAAAAAGTGTTTAGTCCAGAGCATGGTTTTAGAGGTAAAGCAGATGCTGGCGAAGCTGTTAATTCTGATGTTGACGCTAAAACCGATTTACCCATAGTTTCACTTTATGGAAACAATAAAAAACCAACCAAAGAACAACTTCGAGGATTGGATGTTATTTTATTCGACATACAAGATGTTGGAGCTCGTTTTTATACTTACATCTCTACCATGCACTATGTTATGGAGGCTTGTGCTGAAAATGATATTGAATTTATTGTTTTAGATAGACCAAATCCGAATGGAGATTATATTGATGGACCAATTTTGGAGGATGGATTTAAATCGTTTGTGGGAATGCACAGAGTGCCTATTGTTCATGGACTAACTGTTGGTGAATATGCTCAAATGATAAATGGAGAATGTTGGTTAGCACAAGAAAAAACATGTGATTTAACCGTAATTAAAATGAAAAATTACACCCACAAAACCAACTATGAATTGCCTTTAAAACCTTCTCCCAATTTACCAAACATGCAATCCATTTATTTGTATCCTTCAATTTGTTTGTTTGAAGGGACGCCAATAAGTTTGGGTAGAGGAACTGATAAACCTTTTCAAGTTTTAGGACATCCGTCAATAAAATCGGACTTCTTTTTTGTACCTCAACCAACCGAAGGAGCGAAAGAACCATTATTAAAAGGTGATACTTGTTATGGAATTGATTTATCTAAAGTGGAAGTTAAAAAGGAATTGGATTTATCGTATTTAATGAAGTTTTATAACGAATACCCAGCTAAAGACCAATTCTTCAAAAAGTTTTTTAATACGCTAGCTGGCAATTCCATTCTTCAAGAACAAATTAAAGCTGGAAAGACTATTCAGGAAATAAAAGAAACTTGGCAAGAAGGTTTAAACGATTTTAAAGCCTACCGAAAAAATTACCTGTTGTACGAGGATTTTGAGTGAAATAATACTTTAATCTTACTAAAAATGGGGTTAAAAAAATAATGCGATAGGTTTTAATTTTTCTAACCTCATGAGAAACAAATAGCTTGCTTAAAATATCCAATTTTAAGATTTTAATTTAGGAGGGGTTTTTTCCCAAATCGTTTAGCAACAAAAAGTCTAAAATTTCCACTAAACGGTTTAATCATATAATTGTTGTAGTTTATAGTTCTAGAATTTCCTATATAATTTAGTCCAACAATAAAATTATTTTTTTCGTAACCAACCGAAGCTCTTAACAATACAATGCTTCCAATATTTGTTTTGTTTATCGAACCATTTGATAAAATCGATAAACTATCAAAATAAAGTGTATCAGCATTAAATTGATTTATTCCAAAACCTGCCGCAGCGGTTACATTAGCATACCAATATTTAGAAAATACAAAATTGTATGAATAACCAAATGAAAATCCAAGTGTAATACTTGAAAATGCAGTAAATGGAAATTTATTTTTTAAATCCACTTTAATACTATCATTATCTAAAAACCCTGATGAATTATTTGCTGCATCATAATTAAAAAACACACCAGCAATAAGACTTCCTGCACTTTTTAGTTGAATTACATTCCTTACAAATGCAGATTTTAATGAAAATTTGTTGTGATTAAAAATATAAAAACCTGTGATGTTTAATGTTTTTTGTCTGAAATCACTAAACTGCGGAAGAGTGTCAGATTTCCATTCTGCTACAGTTAAGGCATTAGCTAGATGATAACCTTTATATGTTTGATAAAACCCATCTATCAAAAATCTTTTATTATAGACGTTTAACACTAAATCTAAACGTGATGTTTTACCTTTTTTACTAACTTCGATTTCATTTGAAGGCAACCCGAGAAACACACCAATTCCAATCCATTTATAGTTAAATGAACCACCTATATTTAAAATTCCTAGCGGATTTATCGCTATCTTATCATTCGACTCTTTATTAGTTATTTCTAATTGTAAATAACTTCTTGAAGTAAATAATTTGACCAATAGTTGATTAGAAACATCTAAATAATAATCTATTACAGTGTCTTTTTTTGGTTTGTCAACATTTAAGTATTGAGCATTTAAATTTGAATAAATTATGACAAGTAAAAACAATAAAAGTTTTCTTACCATTATTGATAATCAGCAAAAAACTATTTGATTTTTTTAAATGTATAGCTTTGACTTCCGCTTATCACTACCATTTCAATTGAAGTAAGTTTAACAACTTTCCATATACTTTGCGGACAAATTAAACCTTTCCCAGTTTCTTTAGAAATAGTAATTTCTTTTTCGGTTACTACAAAAGTTGAAGTACAACCATCTTGACGCTTATATGTATTATCATCTTTAAAAGTTATTTCCCCATAACCATCTGAATACCATTGCCCTAAAATTGCTTCTTTAGACAACTTAATTTCACTACTGTTTGATGTCTTTTGAATTTCATTCAAATCAACACCAATATTTTTTGCACATGTTATAATTACTGATTCCTGTATTCTTTTTAATTCAATATCAATTTTTGTATCCAATTCACTTTTTGTGTACTTCTTTGTAATTTCATTGAGATAACATAAAGATATTGTACTTTTTTGATCCTCGGTTAAGCTTTTGTTTTTAGAAATAATTTTCATTCCCTCTTCATACAATGCATTTCTATCACTTTTTGTCCAATCAGATGATTGTGCAATAGTATTTAAAGATAAAACTAGTCCAATAATTAGTAAGTTTAATTTTTCCATATTTTAACGATATTTTTAATTTATTATTTAGTTTTTCACATGGCAAATATATTTAAAAAAAATAATTGTCATAATTAATTATGACAATTTTTATAATTTGTAAACAAACTTTTGTGTCGTAATAATTTATGACACTTAGCGTTGCTTACAAAAAAAGAGTTTTCAGAGAAAATTGGCTTAAAAATTAAGCAACTTCGAGTTGCTAAAGGAATTTCTCAAGCAGAATTAGGTAGACTTTGTTTGAAAGATAGGCAGCATATTGAGTTGATTGAAAATAATAAAGTGTCTGCTAATGTTTATACCCTTTATATTCTATCTATTGCATTAAATATAGATCTAAAAGAATTGTTTGATTTTGATGAATTATAGTTTTGGTATAATACAAAACTTATCGACTAGGGTGTTTACAACAATTCTTTTAACAGTTCTTTTAACTCTTTGTCGGTAAGTGAATCTTTATCCGATTTATCGAAAATGGTAAGTAAATAAACAGTATCGTGTGAAATTATAAAATTAGTAATTAGTCTTGCTCCACCACTTTTCCCTTTGCCTTTTGAAGCAATCGCTAAACGTATTTTATAACAATCTTTACCTAATGAAGTTCCTTGTTGTGGTTTTGTTTTTAGGGAATCTACTAATTGGCTAAATTCTACTTTTAGTGAAGGATACTTTTTTACAAGTTTTTTTTAATTCCTTTGCAAACTTTGGAATGTATTTTACATTATAACTCATTGATTAAATCATCAGCACTTTTGGCATCAAGTTTTCCTTCTTTAACTAATTCTAATTCATTCAAAGCATCTTTTATGTCATTAATAAAATTGGCTTTTGAACTCGATATAGGAGTTACTTGTTTAATAAAAGTAAAGTTTTTAAGCATCTCTAAAAAAAATGCAACTTTATTGTCTTTTATGTCTAGGATAATTTTCATGAGTAAAACGAATAGTTTATGAAACAAAGTTATTAAAAATAATAATACTGTTTTTTGCTGGCTGGCAATTCCATTCTTCAAGAACAAATTAAAGCTGGAAAAACCATTCAAGAAATTAAAGAAACTTGGCAAGAAGGCATAAATGACTTTAAAGCCTATCGAAAAAATTACCTGTTGTACGAGGATTTTGAGTGAAATAATCCTTTAAAAAAAATCCTCGCTAAAATTTTAGCGAGGATTTTTTTTGTTTTAAACTTATTGAGCTTGTAGCTTAATTAAATTAAGTGCCGAACCAGCTTTAAACCATTCAATTTGTTGGTCGTTATAGGTATGATTTAATTTAATAGTTTCTTTCGTTCCATCAGCATGAGCTAACTCTAAAGTAAGTTGTTTGCCTGGAGCAAAACTTTCTAAATCAATAAAATTAAGTGTATCGTCTTCTTTAATTTTATCATAATCAGCCTCATTTGCAAATGTTAATCCTAACATTCCTTGTTTTTTAAGGTTGGTTTCGTGAATACGTGCAAAAGATTTTACAATAACTGCAACAACTCCTAAATGACGAGGTTCCATAGCGGCATGTTCTCTTGAAGAACCTTCTCCGTAATTTTGATCGCCAACAACAATACTTGGAACCCCTGCAGCTTTATATGCTCTTGCTGTAGCTGGAACTTCTCCTTTTGCACCTGTTAACTGATTTACCACACTATTGGTTGCTCCACCAAAAGCATTTACAGCACCAATTAACATGTTATTAGAAATGTTATCCAAATGTCCTCTGTATTTTAACCAAGGACCAGCCATAGATATGTGGTCGGTTGTACATTTTCCCTTTGCTTTAATCAACAATTTAGCTCCCATAATATTTTTACCATTCCAAGCTGGGAACGAATCTAATAATTGAAGTCTGTCTGATGTTGGGCTAACAATTACTTCTACTTTACTTCCATCTTCTGCAGGAGCTTGATATCCATTATCTTCAACTGCAAAACCTTTAGTTGGCAATTCATTACCTTTTGGTTCAGCCAATTTTACCTGTTCGCCTTTTGCATTTGTTATGGTATCGGTAATCGGATTAAAATCTAAACGACCTGTAATTGCTATTGCAGCAACCATTTCTGGAGAAGCAACAAAAGCATGCGTATTCGGATTACCATCAGCACGTTTTGCAAAGTTTCTGTTAAACGAATGGATGATAGAATTTTTTTCTTTTTTCTCAGCACCCGGTCTGTCCCATTGCCCAATACATGGCCCACAAGCATTGGTGAAAATTTTAGCTGATTCAAATTTATTAAAGGTATCAATTAATCCATCTCTTTTAGCAGTAAAATAGACCTGTTGAGAACCAGGATTAATACCTAAAATTGCTTTTGGTTTTACACCTTTGCTAACAGCATCTTCAACAATTGAAGCAGCTCTACTTAAATCTTCGTACGATGAATTGGTACAAGAACCAATTAAAGCCCACTCGATATCTGTTGGCCAGCCATTAGCAGCAGCTTTTTCTTTCATTTCAGCAATTGGAGTAGCCAAATCCGGAGTAAATGGTCCATTTAAATGAGGAGACAATTTTGACAAATCGATTTCAATCACCTCATCAAAATATTTTGAAGGATTAGCATACACTTCGTCATCGCCAGTTAAATGTTCAGCAACAGCATCAGCCAATGCAACAACATCAGCTCTATCGGTAGCTTTTAAATATCTTCTCATCGAATCGTCGTAACCAAAAGTAGATGTAGTAGCACCTATTTCAGCACCCATATTACAAATAGTTCCTTTGCCAGTTGCAGATAAAGATTTAGCTCCTTCACCAAAATATTCAACAATAGCTCCAGTACCACCTTTTACAGTTAAGATACCTGCTACTTTTAAAATCACATCTTTTGGAGCTGTCCAACCATTTAATTTTCCTGTTAATTTAACACCTATTAATTTGGGCATTTTTAACTCCCAAGCCATACCAGCCATTACATCAACGGCATCAGCACCACCAACTCCAATTGCAACCATACCCAAACCACCAGCATTAACTGTGTGAGAATCAGTTCCAATCATCATTCCACCAGGAAAAGCATAATTTTCTAATACTACTTGATGGATAATTCCAGCACCTGGTTTCCAAAAACCAATACCATATTTATCACATACAGAACTTAAAAAATTAAACACTTCATTGTTCTCATTTATTCCATCCTGTAAATCCTTGGTAGCGCCAATCCTTGCTTGAATTAAGTGGTCGGCATGTGCGGTAGAAGGCACCGCTACTTTAGCTTTTCCTGCCTGCATAAACTGTAACAATGCCATTTGCGCCGTTGCATCTTGCATAGCAACTCTATCGGGAGCAAAATCAACATACGATTTACCTCTTTCATGAACGACTGTTGCCTCACCATCCCAAAGATGTGTGTAAAGAATTTTTTCGGAAAGTGTTAAAGGTCTTCCAACTACCTTTCTTGCTGCAGCAACCCTTTGTGGATACTTTGCATAAACAGCCTTAATCATTTCAATGTCAAATGCCATAACAAAATGTTTAGTGGTTAATAAATAAATTTAAAAAACACAGCTTATTATGGATAAATTCTCTTACCAACCACACATTATCCCAGATAGGATATCCCAACTTGCTGTTACGAACCACGAAGTTAATATTTTGCAATGTTGTGTGCAAGTAGTTTTGTTAATTTTTTATTAGAAAAACACGCTTCTTAATTTGTTTTTAAACTTTCTATAAACAAAATGCTTAAATAACTACATTTGTTAAAATAGCTTTAAAACAAATGAAAAATTTATTTATAATACTAAGCAGTATTCTCATTATTTTGAATTCTTGCAATAAAGATGGCAGTCCAACACCTACAACAACCGGAACCGGAGGAACTAGTACTCCAAGCTTAATTTTCAAATTATACTTCGACTCTACTCTTGCTAGGTTAGATAATTTCGGAAACCCTGCTACTATTCCTTCGGGAAACTCTGCACAATCACCTATTTTTTATAAAATGAGTGCTCATTATATTGAGTTTGCACCCGACAGCCTAACGGCATTAGGAAGTGGAGCCGTCATTTACAAAGGAGCCGAAACTACCGCTGGAGGAGCAAATGCTGTTGACTTTAGTCAAGCAATAATAAAAGGACAAGGCGAAGTTTTCTATTCTATACCACTATCGCAGGTAGCTGCTGGAACTTATAAATGGATAAGAGTTTCGTTAACTTATCAAAATTACGACATCGAATTTATTGCCAAAACTAATGGTAATCATTACATGGGTCGATTAGCTTCTTTTGTTGGATTTAATACATACATCACCAATTATACAATGAAAACCAAAACTATACCAGTTTATGCTAACAAACCACAAGGTTTTTGGGGCTTTGAAACTACTATACCGGGAGCACCGAGCAACCCGTATGTTTACGAAGGGCAATCGGCAGGAACAACAGTTCCGAATCCAATTTCTACCACATCACCAATTCCAGCAGGAAGCTGTGTTGTGACTGGAAACTTCCCAAGTCCTTTAACCATTACGGGAAATGAAACCTCGAACATTACTGTCAACATTAATCTTTCTACCAACAAAAGTTTTGAATGGAAAGATTTAAATGGAGATGGTTTTTTTGAACCTACTGACGGGCTTAATCCTGGAGATACCGTAGTTGACATGGGATTACGAGGGTTATTTCCTACAGTTCAGTAAAAAATATTAGTTCCCAGATTAAAAAATGCCTGTTAAATTAGCAGGCATTTTTTATTATTTTTGTCGCTCAAAATTTTAATAACATGTACAGATCTCATACCAACGGAGAATTAAGAATCAACAACGTAAACGAAGAAGTAACCCTTTGTGGTTGGGTTCAAAAAAAACGTGATTTAGGTGCCATGACTTTTGTTGATTTACGTGACCGTTACGGAATCACTCAGTTGGTTTTTTCAGAAAATCAAAGCGAACTTACAGCTAACTTAGGTAGAGAATTTGTTGTTCAGGTTACCGGCAAAGTTGCCGAAAGACAAAGTAAGAACAATAATATTCCAACAGGAGACATAGAAATAATAGTTACCCATCTTACCATACTTAATAAGAGTAAGACACCTCCTTTTACCATTGAAAACGAAACAGATGGTGGAGAAGAATTACGAATGCAATACCGTTATCTAGATTTGAGAAGAAATCCATTACGTAACAATATTGAATTAAGACACAGACTTTCTATTGAAGTTAGAAAATATTTAGACAGCATTAACTTTCTAGAAATCGAAACTCCATATTTAATAAAATCTACCCCAGAAGGCGCAAGAGATTTTGTTGTTCCAAGCCGAATGAATCCCGGTCAGTTTTATGCCCTTCCACAATCGCCACAAACCTTTAAACAGTTGTTAATGGTGAGTGGATATGATAGGTATTATCAAATTGTACGTTGTTTTAGAGACGAGGATTTAAGAGCAGATCGCCAGCCGGAATTTACTCAAATTGACTGTGAAATGGCATTTGTAACTCAAGAAGATATTCTACAAACGTTTGAAGCCATGATGGTTCATTTGTTTCAAATAACTAAAGGAATTGATTTCGATTCATTCCCTAGAATGAGCTATGCTGATGCTATGCTGAATTATGGCTGCGACAAACCAGACATCCGTTTTGGAATGCAATTTAATTATATTACTGATATTGTTAAAAATAAAGGTTTCGCCATTTTTGATGATGCCGAAGCTGTAATTGCCATAAATGCAGAAAATTGTGCTTCTTTTACCAGAAAACAATTGGATGAATTAACTGATTTTGTTAAACGACCTCAGGTTGGAGCAAAAGGAATGATTTATTTACGTTGCAACGAGGATGGAACGCTTAAATCATCAGTTGATAAATTTTACAACGAAGACGAATTAAAAAAATGGGCAGCAACATGCAATGCAAAAGCAGGCGATTTAATATTGGTGCTTTCGGGCGAATTAGCTGCTACACAGAAACAAATGAACGATTTACGTTTACATTTAGGAAACCAATTGGGATTGAGAAACCCTGATATTTATGCTCCGCTTTGGGTTTATGATTTTCCTCTATTAGAATGGGATGAAGAAAGCAAACGGTTCCATGCTATGCATCATCCGTTTACATCTCCAAAAACTGAAGATTTAGCTTTATTGGATACTGACCCAGAAAAAGTTAGAGCAAATGCCTACGATTTAGTTCTAAACGGAACTGAAATTGGTGGTGGTTCTATTCGTATTCACGATAGAGCAGTTCAGTCGAGAATGTTTGATTTATTAGGGTTTACCAAAGAAGAAGCACAAGCTCAATTCGGATTCTTAATGAATGCTTTTGAATATGGCGCCCCTCCACATGGTGGAATTGCTTTAGGTTTTGATAGATTATGTGCATTATTTGGTGGACAAGAAACCATTCGTGATTTTATTGCTTTCCCAAAAAACAATAGCGGACGGGATGTAATGATTGATGCACCAGCAACGATTGACAACAAACAACTCAACGAATTAAATATCAAAGTAACATTATAAAAAGAAAAGCCGCTTAAAGCGGCTTTTCTTTATTATTCTTTAATCAGTTTCTCAGTGTAGAGTTGATTTCCTTCTTGGTCTTTTATTACCAAATAATAAATACCAGAATTGTATTTCTCTATGTCAATTTGGTTGGTAAAATCTTCTATTATTCTCTTGCCCTCAATATTATACACTTCAACAAATTGTTTATTTGCACCTATGTTTACTAATCCTTGAGTTGGATTTGGATAAATACTAAACGAAGTCGTATTATTTTGTTTAACTCCTGTTAATCCACAAAAAGTAACTGTTGCATCAATAGTCCCAAAATTCCAGTCAATATATGGATATGATGGTGGAGGTGTTGCATCACAAAAATCAAAAGAACCTGTCATTGTTCCCGAATTGTATGAAGTATCTTGTACTGAGAAAGTACCTGTACTTGCACCAGCAATCGAATTAAAATTATAGAAACTATCCCCGATACTAAAATTTCCATCATTTTTAAAGTTTGCTGTATTATTTATGCTGTCAGCATTTAAAAAACTAACTGCGAGCAAAATACTTCCCGAACTATTGTTGTTAAATATTTCATTATTCCACATACTAGTTGTTCCAACCATACTCGCATTATTATTAAATGTCCCCATATTAGTCATATCATCAAAACTCATAGAACTATTATTTGTAAAATTTCCACTAACATAATTCGTAAATTGATTATACTGAATCGTCCCATTGTTAGTAAAAGCTCCATTATTGGTTGCACTATCCGCTTTTAAAATAGCTCCTGTATCATTCAAAAATGTGCCTTCATTCCATATACTATCTACAACGGTTACCAATCCTTGAATTGTACCATAATTATTCATAATACTATCATTAAAAAAAGTCATGATATTAATTGTGCCATTATTATTTATTGTTCCATTGTTATACAAACTATCTACTCCAATAAAATTTCCTGAATTATTTAATGTAATAAAATTGGCAAACGATTTAATATTAAAAGTTCCTGAATTTGAAAAAGAACCTGAACTTAACAACATGTTCCTCATAGTTGTTGTTCCATTGTTTGTAAAGGAAGCACTTGCTCCATTTAACCAAATATCTCTACCAAACAAATCATTTGTCAAACTTCCCCCAACATTAACTGTAACAGATCCTGTCGAATACGCAAGCGCAGTATCCATAACAACAGCATGATTAATAACCACTATATCTCCTGGTACAGGAATTCCAAACGGACTCCAAGTCGTAAAATTCATCCAATTACCGTTATTAACCGAGGTATATGTAGTTGACTTAACATTAACCGATAATAGAATCAATATAAACGACGCAAAAAAGTATTTTTTTTTCATATCTTTTGTTTTAAATGTCGCACTAAAGTAATGAAAACTAAATTATTACAGTATATTCCTTATCATAAATTCTTTATCATTTAGAATGATTCTAAATAAAGCTAAGTGTTTGAATTATATTTTATTAAAATCTTGTAACTTTGCAGTCTAAATTAGTTTAATGAGTAAAACAATAGAAATAATGGCTCCTGCTGGATCGTTTGATTCATTAATGGCAGCCATTCAGGGAAAGGCCGATTCTGTGTATTTTGGAATTGAACAGCTTAATATGCGTGCAAAGGCTGCTAACAACTTTACCTTTGACGACTTAGAAACCATTGCCAAAATATGTAAAGAGAACAATGTTCGATCATATCTAACTTTAAACACTATAATCTACGATCACGACCTTTCATTAATGAAAAGAATTGTAGACAAATCAAAAGCAGCAGGTATTACAGCTGTCATTGCTTCCGACCAGGCGGTTATTAATTATGCACATTCTGTTGGTTTTGAAGTTCATATTTCCACTCAAACCAATGTTACCAATTTAGAAACCATTAAATTTTTTGCACACTTTGCCGATGTCATGGTTCTTGCCAGAGAGTTAAGCCTGATTCAGGTAAAAAGCATTACAGATGGAATAAAAAAAGAGAATGTTCGGGGTCCTTCTGGAAATTTAGTAGAAATTGAAATTTTTGCACATGGAGCACTTTGTATGGCTGTTTCAGGAAAATGTTATTTGAGTTTACACACTAACAACTCATCTGCAAACCGTGGAGCTTGTGTGCAAAATTGCAGAAGAACTTACGAAGTAAAAGATGAAGAGGGGAACGAGTTGCTGATTGATAATGAATACATCATGTCTCCAAAAGATTTATGTACAATTGGTTTTATTGATGATATTATCAATGCAGGCGTAAAAGTATTAAAAATTGAAGGAAGAGGCCGTGCTCCTGAATATGTTAAAACGGTTACTGAGTGTTATCGTGAGGCTGCTGATGCATTTTTAGATGGAACCTATACCAAAGAAAAAATCGAAAGCTGGAATCAAAAATTAGCTACTGTTTACAACAGAGGTTTTTGGGATGGCTACTATTTAGGACAAGAACTTGGAGAATGGTCGGAAGGCCATGGTTCTCAAGCAACAACAAGAAAAAAATACATTGGTCAGGGGGTTAAATATTTTCCAAAAATAAACGTTGCCGAATTTAAACTTGAAGCTCACTCATTAAATGTAGGTGACAAAGTTTTAATTACAGGACCTACTTCAGGAGTAATAGAAACAATCATCAAAGAATTAAGAGTTGATGATAAATCAGTAGAAAAAGTAGAGAAAGGAATCAATTTTTCTACCCCTATGGATGAAATTATAAGAGCCTCTGATAAACTTTACAAAGTAATTAACGCCGAATGATTCGCATAATTCATCAACGTGATAAATGTATCGGATGTAACTATTGTGTTGAAATAGCCTATGATAGATGGCGGATGTCTAAAAAAGACGGGAAGTGCACATTAATTGAAGGCAAAAACAAAAAGGGCTTTTATACTGCTGTAGTAGGAGATGATGAATATACTGCCAATATTAATGCTGCCAGGGCGTGCCCAGTTAAAATTATTAAAGTTGAGAAAGTAAAATAAGTCTTTAATCCACAGTTATAGCTCATTCAGCTAAAACCCATTAACAAAGCCTATAATTTTAGAAAGTTTTAATACCTTTATAACTTAAATTCAAAATCGATTAAGATTTATGTCTTCTATTTTAGTTATTGGTTCATCTGGTCAAATTGGCACAGAATTAGTCGAAGAACTTCGCAAAATTTATGGCAATGATAATGTTATTGCCTCAGATATTAAAGAACCTCAAACCAATAACAATGGTCCTTTTGAAATACTGAATATTTTAGATAAAGGTCAATTACTTCAAATAGTAAAAAAACATAACGTAAAAGAAGTTTACTTATTGGCAGCATTATTGTCGGCAACAGCTGAAAAAAATCCAGAATTTGCTTGGGAATTGAACATGAATAGTTTATTTCATGTATTAAATTTAGCTAAAGATAAAATAATAGATAAAGTTTACTGGCCAAGTTCCATAGCGGTTTTTGGACCAACAACACCTAGAGAAAACACCCCTCAATATACAGTAATGGAGCCTAGCACTGTTTATGGCATAAGCAAACTTGCCGGGGAACGGTGGTGCGAATATTATCATAAGAAATATGGCGTTGATGTTAGAAGCATTCGCTATCCAGGTTTAATAGGTTATAAATCATTACCGGGTGGAGGAACCACTGACTATGCAGTGGATATTTTTCATCAAGCGATAACAACAAATCAATATGAGTGCTTTTTAACTGAAAACACTGCCCTACCAATGATGTACATGTCTGATGCAATAAAAGCTACAATTCAAATCATGCAAGCTCCCTCAGATAGCATTAAAATAAGATCAAGTTATAACTTAGCCGGATTTTCTTTTACGCCAAAACAAATTAGTGAAGAAATAAAAAAACATTTACCAAATTTTAGTATTTCATACAAAGAAGATTTCAGACAAAAGATAGCCGATAGCTGGCCTAAAAGCATTGATGACACAAGGGCTCAAATAGATTGGAAATGGTTTCCAAACTATTCACTCGAGAGCATGACAACCGACATGATAAAAAATTTGGAACAATTATTGAAACTAAAAAAATAAAACTACGTAATAAACGCTCGGGGCTGTTTAATCGAAGAAAAACTTTATTTCAGCTAAATATTAAAAAAAATAGTCAGATTAATTTATGTATTTATTTTTGCAAATTGTTTATACTTACTCGAATGAAAAAAATATTATACATCCTTCTTCCCATTTTCGTCTGCAGCATCAGTACTGCACAATCTGCCCTCAAATATGAGGTAGTGAATGGCGATACTATAAACGTAATTGACGAAAACAATCTTAAGCAAGGTTTTTGGAGAATTTTTGGTAAAATGAAAAAGCTACCTGGTTATGAACCAGATCAAGTTGTTGAAGAAGGAAACTACGAGGATAGTAGAAAACAGGGGATTTGGAAAAATTTCTTTCCTAGCGGAAAAATGAAAAGCGAAATTGCTTATGTAAATAGCCGACCAAATGGCACTTACAGAACATATTTTGAAAATGGACAAATAGAAGAAGAGGGTAGCTGGGAAAATAATAGAAATACCGGAGGATTTAAACGTTACCATGAAAATGGAAAAACTGCTCAAGAATTTGTATTTAATGAATCAGGTAAAAGAGATGGTAAACAAGTCTATTTTTATGAAAATGGACAAGTAATGATTGAAGCAGATATAGTTGCAGGGAAAGAGAAATTTGTGAAAGAATATTATGAAGACGGATCTATTAAAGCAGAAAAATCGTTCATTGATGGAGAGTTAGATGTTGCAAATACTAAAGTATACGAACCAAAAACTCCTAACACAAACAAAGAAGCAGAAGAATTAGCTAAAGCTCCTGTTAAAATTGTTAAAGCTGATAAAAATGATGAAGTTAATATAGGAACTTTTAATGGAAATGGTCAGCACACTATGTATAATAAAGACAAACAATTATCAAAAGTTGGATTTTTTGAAAACTTTAGGTTAATGGATGGCTTACTGTACAAATATGATGCTAATGGAATTTTGTATGCTATTGAAAAATATAAATCTGGAAGACACATTGGTAATGCACCACTTCCAAAAGACTAAACAAATTAAAATTGAAACAAAAAACCCGACAACATAACTTGTCGGGTTTTTTGTTTCATCCATAACATGAAAAAATTTACTTTTACAAAAAATTGAATCTGATGTTACAAAATCAATTATTTATATACAACAGTTTATCTGGTAAAAAGGAAAAATTTAATCCCATCAACCCTCCTTTTGTTGGATTGTATGTTTGTGGTCCAACTGTGTATAATGAGGCGCATTTAGGTAACATCAGAACTTTTTTAACTTTTGATATTGTATATAGGTATTTAACGCATCTAGGCTTTAAGGTTAGATATGTTAGGAATATTACAGATGTTGGTCATTTGGTAGATGATGCTGATGTTGGAGAAGATAAAATTGAAAAAAGAGCGCGATTTGAGAAAATTGAACCCATGGAAATTGTTCAAAAATACACCAATAGTTTCCATCAAACCACCCAGTTATTTAACCTCAAAGACCCAGATATTGAACCCTCAGCAACTGGGCACATTATTGAACAAATTGAAATGATACAAAAAATTTTGTCGAATGGGTATGCATATGAAGTAAATGGATCAGTATATTTTGACGTGAAAAAATATGCCGAGAAATACAACTATGGTGAACTTTCGGGCAGAAAAATAGATGAATTATTAGAGCAGACAAGAGAAAACTTGGAAGGTGGTGATGAAAAAAGGTTTTTTGCCGATTTTGCTATTTGGAAAAAAGCATCTCCCGAAACCATTATGAAATGGAACTCTCCCTGGGGAATAGGCGTTCCCGGCTGGCACTTAGAATGTTCTGCTATGAGTACAAAATATCTTGGCGAACAATTCGACATTCACGGCGGCGGAATGGACTTAAAATTTCCACATCATGAATGTGAAATTGCACAATCAGTAGGTGCTGGAGGAAAAAATCCTGTAAAATACTGGATGCATGGGAATATGCTTACCGTAAATGGTTCTAAAATGAGCAAGTCGTTAGGTAATTCATTTTTGCCTTTTGAACTAATTTCGGGTAATCATCCATTGTTAGAGAAAGGCTACAACCCCATGACTGTCCGTTTTTTCTTTTTACAAGCGCAATACCGAAGTACAGTAGATTTTTCGAATGAGGCTCTGCAGGCTTCTGAAAAAGGATTAAAGAGATTGTTGACAGGCATTAAGACCCTTAAAACAATTAGCCCAGCACAAACATCTTCATTTGATATAGATGGATTAATTGAAAGATGTAAGGCAAGTATGAATGATGACTTTAATACTCCAATTACAATTGCTAATTTGTTTGATGGGCTTAAGTATATTCACTTACTAAAAGAAGGAAAAGAAACTATTTCAACTGACGATTTAGAAAAATTAAAAAACCATTACTTTATTTACGTTTTTGAAATTCTAGGATTGATGGATGAAAAAGAAGAATCTAACCCAGAATTAATAGATGATACTATAAATATTATTCTTGAATTGAGAAAAAAAGCCAAAGAAAATAAAGATTACTCAACATCAGATTTTATAAGAAATGAGTTGAGCAAAATACGAATCACTCTTAAAGATACCAAAGATGGCACTACTTGGCAAATTGAAAATTAATTTTTTAACTGTAATATCAATTACGGCTTTATTGTTCGCTTGTGAAGGCGAAAAACCAACGAAGAAAATTGAACCTATAGTTAATAAGACTACAGTTATATCGCCTAAGCTGGAACGACCTATTTTTGATGCTGACTCTGCCTATTTGTTTATTAAACAGCAGGTTGACTTTGGACCTCGATTTCCGAACAACGAAGCCCATTCAAAATGCGCTAATTTTTTGAAAAATAAACTTGGTGAATATGGACTAACAACATCTATTCAAATAGGTAGTGGTAGGACGTTTAACAATAAAAACATCACCATAAAAAACATAATTGGAGAATATAATCCTGAAGCAAAAAAAAGAATTTTACTTTTTGCTCATTGGGATTCTCGCCCATTTGCTGACCAAGATACTAAAGACCTAACAAAACCTATACTTGGAGCTAATGATGGAGCAAGTGGTGTGGGTATATTAATTGAAGTTGCCCGTCAGCTAAGTATTAAAAAACCAACTATTGGTGTTGATATTATTTTTTTTGATGCAGAAGATTATGGCCAACCAAATTCAGCCATGACCATGATGGATTCAGACAGTTGGTGTCTAGGCTCTCAATATTGGTCAAAAAATCTACACAAACCAAATTACAAAGCTGATTTTGGGATTTTGTTAGATATGGTTGGTAATGCAAATGCATTATTTACTCAGGAGAGTATTTCAATGAAATATGCCCCGAATATTGTCGCCAAAGTATGGAACATCGCATCAGAATTAGGTTATTCAAATCATTTTGTAACCGAACAAACATTTTTTGTAGGAACTGATGACCATAAGTATGTAAATCAAATTGCCAATATTCCAAGTATTGACATTATCCATTATGAAAGAAGCACCGGTAATTTTCATCAAAGTTGGCACACCCATAATGACAATATGAATGTAATTAGTAAACCTACTCTTTCTGCTGTTGGGGAAACACTATTGGCTGTAATTTTTAGAGAATCTGAATAAAAGTGCTTCTATATTTGTTTTTATAGAAATTTTTTATATACATTTGTAGCCTAAATTGTAATCAATAACCTAATAAATAAACTTAATCAAAATGAAAAAATTACTTTCAATGATCATGGTTGCTGCAATGTTTTCTTTAGTTGCTTGTGGACCATCAGAAGAAGAAAAAGCTGCTGCTCAAGCTGAAGCTGAAGCTGCTGTTAACGAATTAATGAACACTTTAGAAGAGGCTACTGAAGAGCCAACTGCTGAAGTTGAAGCTACTACTGAAGAAGCTCCAGCTGAAGAAGCTGCAACTGAAGAAGAAGCTGCTCACTAATTATTCATTAACTGAATAAAAAAAGGGGAAAATCTAAGATTTTCCCCTTTTTTTATTGTATTATTTTTTACTGTAAAACCTCTGCCACTACAAAAGTACTTCCTCCTACAAAAATCAAATCATTTTTTCTAGCTGCTTTTTTAGCCATACCATAAGCACGTGTAACAGAATCGTAACTATTACCCTTTAAATTATAACTAGCTGCTTTATTTTTTAGTTCAGTTACATTTAATGCTCTAGGTATTTTTGCTTGACAAAAATAATATTCAGCATGTTTAGGCAACAACTCCAATATTGAATCAATCTCCTTGTCATTAACTGTCCCTAAAACAAAATGTAATTTGTCATGATTCAATGATTCTATTTGATTGACCACTTCTTTAATTCCTGCCTCATTATGACCGGTATCACAAATAATTTTAGGGTTTTCTCCTAATGTTTGCCATCTACCCATTAAACCAGTATTTCTAACAACATTTAATAAACCAACTTGAATATTTTCTTCTGAAATTATATACCCAAGTTTTTTTAATTCTTGAACCGATGCCAGTACTGTTTTAATATTTTTCTTCTGGTAACTTCCTTGTAAATCGGAATTTAACCCCTGATGAATAATTTGATCAGCAAAATAAATACTAGCATCTAACTCTTTAGCTTTTTTATTAAAAACATGTTCAATCTCCTTTTGAGATTCACCGATAATTACAGGCACATTCTTTTTAACTATCCCAGCTTTTTCTACTGCTATTTTCTCTAATGTATCTCCTAAAAACTGCATGTGGTCTATACCAATATTAGTTATGACAGAAATTTCTGGTTTAATTATATTCGTTGAGTCTAGTCTACCTCCAAGTCCAGTTTCAATTACAGCTATATCAACGTTCTGTTTTGAAAAATAATCGAAAGCTAATCCAACAGTCCATTCAAAAAATGAAAGATTTATTTTTTCAAAATCAGCCTTATAAATCTTAACAAAATTGATTACAGATTCTTTTGAAATCATCTCACCATTTACCTTTATCCGTTCCCTAAAGTCTATTAAATGAGGCGAAGTGTATAAAGCAACCTTATAACCAGCTTCTTGCAATATGGAAGCTAACATGTGTGAAGTAGAACCCTTACCATTAGTTCCTGCAATGTGTATTGATTTAAAATGGTGCTGGGGATTATTCAATAAATTACACAACTCAATGGTATTGGACAAATCAACCTTATAGGCAGATGCACCAATACGCTGAAACATGGGCAATTGACTAAATAAATAATCTAATGTTTGCTGATAGGTCATTAATTAAGAATGAAAACAAAGGTCATTTGTCCTTTTTGATCGGAAACCAACTCTGGTTTAGCATTAAATTTTGTTTTCAAAGCTGCTTCAACGGCTTTTTTATACAAAATTGGACTTGTCGTTGTCGACCCTCTTCCCCCAGGCGTAGCTTTAATTACTTTACCAAATTTATCCACCACAATATCCACCACAACCTTACCTTGCTCTTGCGAATTGTCTTCAATTTTAGGCATACTCAAAAGGCTTCTGCCTGACAAAGAATAAGTAACACCATTACCAGCACCTCCTCCTGTATAATTATTGCTATTAGGATCTCCCTCCAAACTTCCTTGATTACCTGGATTCCCTGTTTCACCCTCATTACTGGAAGAGCTTGCTGAACTATTAAAAGCATTCAAAGCCTCTGATAAGTTTTGGCTTGTCGTGTTTTGTGTGGTAGTTGTATTTTGAGATGTATTGTTAGAAGCATTTATGTTTACTGTTTCAGTATTATTTTGAGTTTGAACTTGTTGTTCAGCAGCTGAAGAACTGCTCGTATTTGTAGTCGATTGTTCAGTGGTTTCACTTTCAGATTCAGATAATTCTTCTGTAGGATTATCACCCATTCCATCTTCACTATTTCCAAAATTTATCGTAATTCCTTCTTCTGGTGGTGGTGGATCGGGGTATGACATCCCAACAAATAAAAACAGCAAGAATAATAATGCATGAAACACTATTGTTCCAATCAATCCTGCTCTGTTATTTTTCTCCTTTATGATTTGCATTTATTGTATTGATGAAATTTTAATAAAATTCCATAAAACTATTGTGGTGCGGTTGCTAATACAAGTTTATACTTGTTTCTATTTGCTATATCCATCACTTTTACAGCCTCCTCAATCGGCACCGACTTTTCAGCATGTAAAATAACTCCTGGCTCAACCTCCCCTGCCAATTGTTGTTGTAATATTCCTTCAATGCTTTCAAACGCAACCTTATCTTGATTTACATAGTATTCTAACTCTTTTGTTATTGAAACGGAAATAGTTTGCTTACTCAACGTTTTACTTGAGCTTTTAGGAAGCAATAACTTTAAAGCATTAGGACTAATTAACGTAGAAGTTATTACGAAGAATATAAGTAACAAAAATACAATGTCAGTCATACTTGACATACTGAAATTGGTACTTACTTTATTTTTAGATCGTATCGCCATTATGCTGCTGGTTCATGTAAAATATCTAAAAACTCTGTTGTTCTAGCTTCCATTACAAAAACTATTTTTTCAACTTTTGAAACTAATAAATTGTATGCAACATAAGCAATTATACCAACTATTAATCCTGCAACAGTTGTTATCATTGCAGTATATATACCTTGCGACAACATTTCAACATCAATATTTCCTCCTGCTGATGCCATTTTATGAAAAACCATAATCATACCTATCACTGTTCCAAGAAAACCAATCATAGGTGCAGCACCAGATATTGTTGCAAGTGTGGAAAGATTTTTTTCTAGTTTATTCAATTCTAACTTACCTGTTGTTTCCACAGCAGTTCCAATATCACTTAAAGGCTTACCAATTCTACTTATTCCTTTTTCAATCATTTTTGATATTGGAGTTTGATTTATTTTACACAAACTCTTTGCTGCATCTATTTTACCTTCTAAAATAAAATCTTTAATCTGATTCATAAAATTTGCGTCTTCTTTACTTGCTTTAGCAATAGATAAAAATCGTTCAACAATAATATAAACGGCTATTATTGATAAAACCAATAAGGATATCATAATAATGTTTCCTCCGATACCACCTGAAGATACTAATTCCCAAATTGACAATGTTTTTTCAGTTGTTACTTGATCAGGAGTTGTTTGAACAGGTGTATTCCCAACACTGATTTGTAATAAGATTTGACTTAACATAGATGATTGTTTTTATTAGCTAAAATACTATTAAAGCTTCCCTCCCATTTTGTAATGTGAGTTAAATTGTAAACACCTATTTGTTAGCTTTTATTGTGTTGTTTGAATTTTTGCCTTCTTATTCAATCCAAATCTTTTTGCTACAAAAATCCGAAACGTTCCAAGTCCAGGATTAAATTCGAAGTGTCTGATTGCAATTGTTCCCTGAGAAGAGTAAAAAGATGTCCCTATAGCAAAATCGTTTTTTTCATAACCTATGGCTGCACGGAACATCACCCTACTAGAAATTCCATTTGTAGTAGCTACAGAATTTGTTTGAACAGTTCCTGAATCAATTTTAAACGTTTCCACTTTAATTTGTTTCCGACCAAATCCAGGCATAAGTGCTAAATTCAAGAAAAAACTTGGTGATATAACCAACGTATATGAGTATCCAACCGATACTCCAAAAGAGGTTGAATTATATGCATAAATTGGAAACGAATCACGGGCAGTAATCAAAAGACTATCATGAGGAACAAATCCACCATTTGAAGCTGCTGCATCTAAATTAAAATAAACACCTCCCAATAAGCTACCTGCACTTTTAATTTGTCTGGCATTTCTAACATAAGGAGCACTATATGAAAATTTATTGTGATTAAAGATATAAAAAGCAGTTGCACCAATGGCGTATTGTTCCATCTGAGGTAATTGAGGTAAAGTATCAGACTTCCAATTCGAAAAATTTCTGGGATTATCTATATGAAACCCCTTATAATGCTGTAAAAATAGGTCTGCACCAATTCTCCTGGAATAAATGTTTAACTGTAAATCTAATTTTGTGGTATTTCCTTTTTTCTCCTTTTCAATTTTACTCGCCGGCAACCCAATACCCAACTCCAAACCCAACCACTTGTAGTTAAAACCAGCAGTTAAACTCACCTGTCCCAAAGGTTTTATTTCTAGTTCTTTATTGTCATTTCTATTTTTAATGGTTAAGTCAGAAAAGGTTGAATTAATACCTGTTGTTATTAATAATTTATGAGATAAATTTTCATAATAGGTTATAGAATCTTTATCAGAGAACGAATTTATTGAGTAGCCATTTTGTGAAAATACAATAAGAACTGGAACAACGTAACGAGCTATATTTTTCATTATTAGGTTCAATTATCTAAACAAATACATTTTTCCAAACCCTTTTTTGAAATATTGATCCGCTTCAGTTTCTCTTAATTCAATGTCAGATGAGTTTAGTTTTGTAATTACCCTATAAAGGTACAAGCCATTCGCCAATCTGTCACCATAAGTATCAGTACCATCCCATGTAAATTCACTAATATTTCTTCCAATATTGATTGGGCCAAATTCATCTTTGTGTATTTCACGAACCACTTTTCCAGTAACGGTCATAATCTGAATTTTAAATATTTCAGGAATAGTACTACCTGTTAATGTAAACACAAATTTGGTTGCCGTTGAAAATGGGTTCGGATAATTAAGCAAATTAGTAATAGTCGATTTATTAATGACTTCGAACTTAATCAGATAATCAAACACACCAGATTGATTGTTAGACTTATCAGCTCCTTGCACACGAAGCTGATATATCCCATCTACTGGGAAATTACCTTTGTATATTATTTTAGATTTGTTTTTAGGTAACGATGCTGGTATAAATTGCATTTCACTTGCTGCTCCTGAATTAAAATATTTACGCTGTTCAGAGCCATCTGGTGACTTAATATAAATAGCATAAGTTGAAGTATCGTCTAAAGCTAAATACTTGTTTTCATCAGTTAACTCAATAACAATTTCTGGTTTAGACGAAACAATATCTCCATTTAAAATATGAACACCATCAAAGGTTACATCTAATATTGGATTGATTTTATCCACTCCTACATAAAATGGTATTTGCGCAACATTATTAAAATGATGTTTTTCCAATTGATCGTTATTTGGATTCACATCAACCAACAAATAATTTAATCCTGGGTAACCGTAGGTTGAAAACTCTATATCAGCAATAATAACGCTATCAGCTAATAAGGGTTTTTGACGAGCATACGGAATTGAAGTAATTTGATTGTTTTTATCTAATACTGAGAAAGAAATTAAAAGACTATCCATATTATGGCTACTAATATTTTTGACTGCAATAGCCAATTTTACTTTATCGCCTTCCTGTATGGTATCCTTATAAAAACTGTAATAAATAGATGGGTCTAAAGCACATTCTGGTATGTCTTCATAAGTAATTTGCCAACGACGTAATTGAGGCGATGTAAAATCGGTGTTATCCGATAAATAAGCATTCAACTTCATGTAAGGAAACTGAGAGGCATCTATTCTGTTAGTTAATCGAATATCGGATGAATCTGTAGGTAAATTACTAATCAAAAGTGTTTCATTACCATAATTATCCACACCATAAACGTTTAAAATTGAACTATCTTGAGAAGGGTTTTCTAAATGAGTAGTTTGCCAGGATAAGGTATCCCAACTACGCACCGGCCCCAAAATTTCGGAATAAATATTGGCATAATCCGCCACGGAAGTCATTACCATAGATCCAATCAACTCTTTATGTGTAATAGAATCCCCAATAACCTCAACCACATTTGAAGGATTACCTTTTTGAGCAATAAAAACAAAAGGTAAACTATCTTGTATAGTTGGTATATTAACTGCCCCCAGATTTTGAAAAGCTGTTCTCAAATTTGCCGGCATGGGAAAATAATCAGGAAATGTTTTATAATACCAGGTCCAAATTATAATATAATGACCACTAGGAACACTATCATTTATCATATTAGCTAATGATTCCATTTGAAAACTTGGTGATAAACTTTGGTCATGTCTAAATATGAAAAACTCAGGTTTATCATTTGATCCAGGATAATTAAATTGCCCAAAATTATGTTCGTCAGCTCGCCATGGTTTTAGAGTTAATCCATCAATTACCCCTACATGTAATGAACTTGTAACATTTGAACCACCAAATGCTATTATGCCTGCATCTATCAAATATTTAATATCCCAAAGCTCACCAAACTCAGCAGCTCCATAGGTTTTAGCACTTAGCTGCTTAACATTGGGTGAAAATTCAAATTGCCTGGTTGCTCTATTGTGCTTTAAAAATTCATATTTATCGTTTTCAAATTGAAAAAAATGGGCTTGCTCCCAACCTTCTTTTCCGTTAATGTATTGAAAAGAACTGTTTCTCCATTTATAGCCAGTTGCATCAACAGAATCTTTTCCTACTCTCCAAAAATATACAGTACTATCAGGCATACTTTGTAATAAATTTGGTTGCCAAGAAACTATTCCACCTACATGATAAATTGTTGCCGACTCCTTAATTGGACTGTTAAAATAATCTGTGGTATCAACTTCAAAAATATAATTTTTTGCAGGCTCAAAAGGAAATGCTGTAGAAGCAAACAGTGTAATACCTTGATTAGGAACAATAGCATATTTATACGGTTGTATGGGGATTATTTCTCCTGAACTAATATCTAAAGAAATTGTTACCTGATTATTAGTTTCAAAGATTTCATCAACATTATTTAAGGCATCAACATAAATACTAATTCCATTAGTACCAAGCCCACGAATTAAATCTACTGGCAATGTAAAACTTATAGTGTCTTTATATCGGGGTGCTTGAATAAATTTAACATAAGTAGTGTCCCCAAAACTTGGTGTACTGAATGGAAAAACCCTTGTAAGCTCCACTGCAATTAAGCTATCGATAGATTTACCTAAATTGGAAATAACAATATTAACTTTAAATGAATCTAAATCAGACGTTACTACAGCTGGTGTAAAATAAACCGAACTGTTTTGAATCATGTAATCGGGTTTTTCATAAGAATTTAATGCAATAGATGGATCGCCATGCAAAGTCATTCCTAATGTTGTAGAAATTACAAATGGATGAGTTCCTGGACCTTGAATTGCTTGTATGGTATTTTTTATATGTTGCCCGACACTACCACCATAATTATAATTAGATAAGTTTCTGTAAAATTCCGCAGAATAGGTATTTAAAGTGGATGCTAACCCAAAATCTACTGATGCTAAAAACCCTATTACTCCTTTGTTATCAATTAACACATATTTTTCGCTAACACTATTTGCTGAAGGTAAATGGATATCACCAGCCAAACATGCATTACCCAATAAAAAAGGATATTTTCCATTTTGATTAGGCCATAACGATGGGTCATCTAAGTTTTGATCAAACCCTCCAGTAGCTGAAGCATGTCCAAAAAAGGTCATTAATGCCGCTCCATTACCGATGTGCTGTTTAATGGAGTCAGACATAGTGGTTTGAATGGGAGCTGTAGATGTTTTTGCAAATGAATAAACATTTCCTCCAAAAAAATCATCTTCAATAGTATTTTTATACCCATTCAAGTAACTCATAAATAAATTTGCTGAACTGGCATCGTCACCTCCGGCAAAATGCAACACTTTTTTCATCCAATCCGTTTCTCCATAAGGTGATGAAAGTTGATTTGGAATTGGATTTTCGTATTGTATTATTTTATTTAAATACAAACTCACATGAGTGCCTGTTTGTGCAGAAACTCGACCCATTGGTATTGGCGATTCCGTTATGGTTCCATTTAATCCAGCCGTTAGCATCATATCTGATGCCGGATGACCAAAGGATGGAACTAAATTTTGGGTAAAATTCACGCCGCTCCTTGCCTCATTAGACTTAATTGATTTTCCTAAAAGAAACAAATATTGGGGCTGACTCGTCCAGTTATCTAATACATAATCTACAAATCCACGTATTGAATAAGGGTGCTTTTCAATCCCATAAGCAAATTGATCATACAACTCGTCAACATTTACAACATAACTGTTTTGCGGGTTTTTGAAGCTACTTTGACGATAACTGGCATAACTATTAGCTTCGGTTAAAAGAGATGTATGAGTTATTATTATAAAGGCTGTATCAATAGTTGTGCTATAATCGGTAAAAAACCCTGTAGAATTAATTGGAGTAAGCGTAACAATATTTTGAATTTCTGATTCACGATAAACAACACATTCTTTTTTATTTCCAGCATTTGGAATTAGGCATTGGAAATTTGATGTGGAGTCAGTAATGTTTACCCTTTTAGCATTGGTTAAATCGTAAAAAATAATTTTTCCAGTACCAGCAAAATTTAAAAATTGAAATAATGATTTTGTATTTGTCAAATCATCTTCAACAAAAAGTTTCTCAAACTTAGAAACTCCTTCCAAATCAGTATTATGTGGATAGCTTATTTTTGTATAAGCTACTGCTTGTTTTCCTACACCAGAACCTAAATCGTTAATACTAAAATAAGTCACATTGGTTGATGATAAAATATCAGCTATTGGAACGTCAACTTCCAACTCAATTTTTTTATATCCTTCAAAAATACTATCAACAGTAACTGAACCTAACTGCACTCTTAAATGTTGATCCAAAGTAATTGAAGAATAATCAGAAGCCCCTACAACTGTGGTTTTTAATTTAGCATTACCTGCCAAACTGTATGTGTTTGGAGTGTTTAAAGTTTTAGTCTTAGCTCCTCCCAGAGCAAAAGACACATCAAACCAACCCTCCGCAGGATCGTAACCGAATTGATTTTCAGAAGTAGACCCAATAAGCAAGGTTTTTCCTGTATAATAGCTTGAAGAATAAACATTCAGTACTTCTTTTTCGAAATAAGGTGTAGGTATGTATGCAGAAAAATTGGTGTCATTTTCAACTGTAACACGCAAATTGGTAGTTGAATTATTCCATGTTAAAAAATAATTTATGGTATCGTTAATTAAACTATAATAAGGATTTGGCTGATTTGCCACTCCTCCATAAAAAGTTTCTTCAAACCACCCATCGTTTTTCTTACCATAAAACTCAATGAAATCTCCAGTATTAAATACACCATCATTTTCACCACTAACAAACAACGGGACCTCTTGCCCTCTTGCAAAAACCTGAATATTTCTTGGGTCAATAGAATTAATTGGAACTCCAGCATTGAACAATGCAAGAGAATCTATACGATAAAGATTATTTGATGAAATTTTGAACTTGTAATACTGCTGAGAGTAATTAATCCAGCTATTATAATAAGGCTGAGCAAACGAATTAAGCGAAAAAAACACCAACAATACGAAGGAAATTTTTCTAATGAATTGATATGTAAATCCTTTTTGCTCCAATCTATTTGCTTTAAAATAGAAAATTACCAAAATTAACAGATATACTATTGTTGTTTTGGTTCTTTAGCATGAACAATTTTGTTGAAATCAAACTTCAACGAAAAGATATTGGAATACAGTGCCTCAGATTGGTCGCCAATATCAGACAAAGCGTAATCTAAAGATACTCCTTTAAATTTAATTCCTATACCAAAATTAGGCTGATAAGAAATCTTATCATTTGCATAAATATCAGTTACCTTTTGAAAATTACCAACGCCTAATCTTAAAAATATTAAGTTATCATATCCGACCTCAACACCTGCATGAGGATCAATACTCACTGGATCTCCGGTAATTAATACATTTCTTTTACCATCAGTAGATAAATCAAAATTTATTTCACCTAAAGCATTAAATTTTTTACTAATTCTAATGTTTTTTGCAACACCCAAAATCACTTTTGGCAATGTTATTTCTGTTGAATTTTCCGGAATTTCATTACCTGTTGCTTCAAAAACATCAATAGTTTCATCTGTCAATGAAAAACTCCAAGCATTAAAAGTAGAAGTTACATCTCTTGCCATCGCAGCAAAACTCCAACCTTTATAATCGTATTGCCCACCTAAGTCTAACCCAAAACCATATGCTTTTGCAAAATCACCAACTTTACGGTAAATTATTTTAACGTTTGCTCCATACCTCAATCCAGGTATACTAGATTTGCGAGCGTAAGAAAACAAAAAAGCATAATCTGCTACCGAAAACGAAGTGATTTTGTCGTAGTTAATATTTCCATCTGCATCAATGAGTTGTGTTGTATTAGGTATATCATCAACTCCAAATCGAACCACAGAGATACCAAACGAACTAACACTATCTATTTTTGCTGCAAAGCCACCGTAATCGTACTTTGCTATTCCAGCAAAATACTCAGCATGCATTAATCCTAATGAAAATTCTTTATCAATTCGAGTTAACCCTGCTGGATTCCAATAACCAGCTGTAACATCATTAACCGAGGTCACATTAGAATTTGACATTCCCAAGGCCCTGGCTCCAACCCCAATTGCTAAAAATTCATTACTATATTTAGGAGCCGATGTTTGTGCAAAAGACAAAATCGCTGAAAACACCAATAATATAGTTATTTTTACTTTTAGCATAGGTACAAATAGGGATGAAAATTAACAAATAATTGAATATATTACTGATATATTTCAAATTGCTGTGTTCTTTTTTCCTTTGTTTTAACTTAAAAAATAGAATATTATTGTAAAAAATATACTTTGACGCAATCTAAAAAATACTTTGACAACCTTGATGCAAGTCGTTTTTTTGCATTTATTATTGTGTTTCTGGCTCATACCTTTATAGCAAATAGCGAAATAATTAAATCTAACAACATTTTTCAGTTCGTTTATGGTTGGGGTAAAATAGGTATGTTAGGACTAGAATATTTTTTTGTTTTATCAAGTTTTTTAATTTCATGGATAATTCTTGAGGAACAACAAATCACCAATTCATTTAACATAAAGAATTTTTTGTTTCGACGAACATTAAGAGTTTGGCCTTTGTATTTTTTGATTGTGCTTATTGGTATCATGTTATTTTGTTTGGCTAAACAATTAAACATTGATACCGAAACCATTCCTCCTTTTAAATATTTTGGATTGTTTATTATTAACTTTTATATTATAGAAAATGGTACAAATTTTTTATTTTTCTTGGCTTTTCTTTGGTCCATTTCTATCGAAGAACAATTTTACATTGTCTGGTCGATAGTTATGAAGTATTTAAAACTCAATTTATTATGGCTTTCTATCCTGCTTATCATTATTTCGATTGTTTTTAGGATATACTATATCAACGATAGCAGACAATTGTATTTCAACACTATTAGTGCATTAGGTAATTTTGGAATCGGTGGAATTATAGCATATCTAGCTTTTTACAATAAACCTCTTTTTAACCAGATTATCAATATTAAAAGAAAACAAACCATCGTATTTTATATTATTTTGGTAACTAGTATTGTATTTTTTAATCAGCTTAACAATTATAAGCTGTTTACTGTTTTTTCCAGACTATACTTCTCCATTCTTTTTGCTCTTTTTATACTGGAACAATCGTATGGGAAAAATCGATTTTTTAATCCTGGAAAATCAAGAATATTGAATCATTTGGGAAAAATATCTTACGGATTATATTGTTTTCATGGGGTTGTTATTACAATTTTAATAAAAATTTTAGAACAATTTTCGTTTACTGAAACCTATTGGCATGTATTTCTATTTTATCCAATCATCATATTGATTACAACCATACTGATTTCTCACCTTAGTTTTAAGTATTTTGAAAACTATTTCCTTAAACTTAAATCGAAGTTTTATACTTTTACAAGCAATTAATACCAACATGAAAAAACATATTCCAAACGCAATAACAACTTTAAATTTACTTTGTGGTTGTTTAGCTATTGCTAATGCTTTTACAGGGGAGCTTTATATTTCTTCGCTTCTAATTTTTGTAGGTACTGTTTTTGATTTCATGGACGGTGCTGCAGCTAGATTGCTAAAAGTATCTAATCCTCTTGGCGAACAATTAGATTCGTTATCAGACATGGTTTCCTTTGGCTTAGCGCCAGGAATTATTTTGTTTCAGTATGTAAATCATTTACACGCAGAAAACCCATCTGATTTAATTTCTAATCACTCATGGTTACCGTATTTAGCATTTTTTATCCCCGTATTTTCTTCCTTTCGATTGGCTAAATTTAATATCGACACCCGTCAAACTTCTAGCTTTATTGGACTTCCAACTCCTGCAAATGCCGGTTTTTTTATTTTCATTGTTATTATTTATTTTTTTCCTGATTTCCCTCAAATTATACCAACAAAAAATATAATCCTTCCTATTATTTCTAATCCTATATTAATGTTAATGCTAGGCATTGTGTTTTCTTTTCTTTTACTTGCCGAAATACCAATGTTCTCTTTAAAATTAAAATCACTGAAGTGGAAAGGAAATGAGCTACCATTAACTTTTATCTTACTTTTCTTTTTACTGTTAACATTGGTGAGTATTGCCGCTTTCCCGCTAATTCTTATCTTGTATATAGTTTGGTCAATTATTGCAAAATATACCTCCAAATAAGCAATCATGTTATCGGTATTTTCTGACGAATATTTTATGAAAGAGGCTTTAAAAGAAGCCAAAAAAGCGTTTGATGAGGATGAAGTTCCTGTGGGGGCGATTGTGGTTTGCGACAACAAAATTATTGCCCGTACACATAATATGACAGAAAAATTGAATGATGTAACTGCTCATGCAGAGATGTTAGCAATAACCTCTGCCACCAATTTTTTAGGAGGAAAATATTTAAACGAATGTACTATTTACATAACTTTAGAACCTTGTATTATGTGTGCTGGAGCACTTTACTGGAGTCAGGTAAAAAAAATAATTTACGCTGCTGTAGATGAAAAACGAGGCTTTAATTCAGCTGGAAAAAATATACTTCATCCTAAAACTGAAGTGATAGCTAATGTCTTGCAAAAAGAAGCTACTGAATTATTAACTACTTTTTTTAAATCAAAAAGGTAATGTTTAAATTTTGCTATTTTTTCAAAAAAATTTAAATACACGTTAATTTTTTGCTATATTTGAGTTTGTTGTTGGAAAACAACGCGCTAATATAATGATAGTTGAATAGTTTAACAAAATCGACTAATCGGGTTATATTTTAGATAAAATAGTAAGAAAAATTTTGAAAAAACTAAATAAGGTTTTAATATTGCACATTAAATTACTCTAATTCTATATTCAGAACAAAATGAAACGAATTTTAACCATAATACTTTTAGCAATCCTTACATTAAATGTAAATGCTGGAGTTATTGTTTTAGAAGGTCATTATCAAGGTAAAAACCTTTACGTTCAAAATCCATTTGCTGGTAGTGGTGTCGGTTTTTGTACTTTTGAGGTAACTATTAATGGCGATGTTACTACAGACGAGGTGAACTCAAGTGCTTTTGAAATAGACTTTGCAAATTTCCAATTAAAAGTTGGGGATCCTGTTATTGTTAAAATCAAACATAAAGACGATTGTAAACCTAAAGTGTTAAACCCAGAGGTTTTAAAACCAAAAAGTACTTTCGAAATTGTTTCCATGGATATTTCAAAAGATGGAAACTTTGTTTGGACAACTAAAAACGAAACTGGTAAATTGGCTTACATTATTGAGCAATACAGATGGAACAAATGGATTAAAGTTGGTGAAGTTGATGGAAACGGTTCTGTAGATGAAAATAAATACGATTTTAAAATCACTCCACACTCTGGTGAAAATAAATTTAGAGTAAAACAGGTTGACTATTCTAGTAAACCTAGGTATTCACAAGCTTCTCGTTATATTTCTACAAGTGGAGAAGTTACTTTTAGCCCAATTAAAGCTAAAGACTTTTTAACTTTTACTGGAGAGACATTATTTGAAGTTTATGACAGTTTTGGAAATATTGTGAAAAAAGGATTTGGTGAAAAAGTAGATGTTACCAACCTTAAAAAGGGTATCTACTACTTAAACTATGATAACAAAACAGATACTTTCGTAAAAAAATAATCTGATAAAAATATTTTAAACTAAGTCCCGAAATTTCGGGACTTTTTTTTGCAAAATAAAAATGAAAAAAATAGAACATATTGGTATTGCGGTAAAGAACTTAGCTGAAGCAAACCTCATTTACAGCAAAATATTTAATCAAAAACCCTATAAAACAGAGGCAGTAGAAAGTGAAGCGGTATCCACTTCTTTTTTTATGGTGGGCGAAAATAAGATTGAGTTATTAGAGGCTACAAACCCCGACAGTGCTATTGCCAGATTTATCGAGAAAAAAGGTGAAGGAATCCATCATATTGCATTTGATGTAGAAGACATTCACGCAGAAATGGCTAGATTAAAGCAGGAAGGTTTTATAATACTTAATGAAAATCCTAAAAAAGGAGCTGATAATAAACTAGTTTGTTTTGTTCACCCAAAATCTGCAAATGGTGTGTTAATTGAACTTTGCCAAGAAATTAAGTAATATAGTTCCTGCTTCATTTAAATCTTTTCCAAAGACAATGATACCTTCATCATGACCAGCCATTACAATTATTCTTTCTATACTTACATCAGTCTCCTTAAATAACCTAAATACTTCATTTGCCATTTCTGGAGTTCCATAAGGAACATCTTTATTTGTTGTTGGTACTTTGTTCATTAACTTTTTCCATAAATCTAGATTATGGATGTGGATAATGGCTTTAATTGATAAATCAGCTTCATAAATTGCAGCATGAGTCATTGACTCAGATGAGGCTTTTATTGGACCTCTACAAATTACACTGTTCTGAGCAATATTGTAATCAGATACCAAGGTAAAATGATTAGGTTGTATAGGGAAAATCTCACCAGTTTGAGTACCTGAAATTAAAAATCCATTATCTACTTTAACACTTATATTTCCATATCCAATGTTTATTTCAGTATAATGACCAATCTGTTTTAATTCATGCATTTTATCTCTCCACAACATCAACTCTTTAGGCACCTCAACATATATAGGCTCATTTATCCATTCAATATTAAATTTTATGTACCCTTCGTCGATATTGTGTTTTTGATTGCCCATGTTAGAATTTTTCAGGAAATAATGCTTTAATCCCTTCTTCTGAAGCCTTACAAATACCTCTTTCGGTAATCAATCCTGTTACATATTTTGCAGGAGTAACATCAAATCCATAATTCAAAGCTGGAGTCGTTCCTGGACAAATCAATACTGATTTAATTTCTCCATTCTCCAATCCTTGAATATATTTTACCTCATTTTCATCACGGGTTTCTATTGGAATATTTTTAACCCCATTTACCATATTAAAATCTAATGTCGATGAAGGTAATCCCACATAAAAAGGCACATTATTGTCATGAGCTGCAAGAGCTTTTAAGTAAGTACCTATTTTGTTAGCTACATCTCCATTACGAGTAGTTCTATCCGTACCTACAATTACTAAATCAACCATACCATGTTGCATTAAGTGTCCGCCTGTATTATCATTAATTAAGGTGTGCGGGACACCCTGCTGATTTAATTCAAATGCAGTTAAGTTAGCACCTTGATTTCTTGGTCTGGTTTCGTCAACCCAAACATGTACATCAATACCTGCCTGATGTGCCTGGTAAATTGGAGAGGTAGCTGTGCCCCAATCGACAGTGGCCAACCAACCAGCATTACAATGTGTTAAAATATTTACCCGGCTATTGCCTTTTTTGATTGCAATTTCTTGAATTAACTTTAATCCATACTGCCCAATGTTATAACAGATGTCTATATCTTCTTGCTTAATCTCATTAGCTCGTTTTAACGCTACCTGTATCCTCTCCTCAGCATCATCAACCCTATGAATTATCTCTAGCATTTCTGTTATAGCCCAAGTTAAATTTACGGCCGTTGGTCGGGTTGCATTTAATTTAGCAGCAACTTCTTTTATATACTTGTCCGGATGATTTTTCGACTTAGCTTCAATACAACCCAAATACATAGCGTAAGCAGCCATAACTCCAATTAATGGGGCTCCTCGAACTACCATATCTTTAATAGCAAAAGCTGCTTCGTTGGTTGTAGAAATATCAAAAACTTCAATTTTATGAGGAAAATACCGTTGATCGAAAACTTGTATTAACTCTGGATTGGTTTCATTAACCCAAATGGTATGATGGTGTTTTCCGTTAATGTTCATTTAACAATGTTGTTAATGTCTTATTATTTTTAAGGTTCAAATGCTGTGCTTTAATCCCCAATTTTAATGCTGAATTGATGTGTTCCAAAGAATCGTCAATAAATAAAGTATCTTCAGGATTCAACTCTTCGTCTTGCAATACAAATTGAAATATCTCTGTTGTTGGTTTTCTTAAACCAACTTGATAAGAAAGATAAACTTTCTTAAACAAAGATTCAAAACTACCTTGTTTAAAATTCTTTTTATAATACTCCTCAATATAATCGTAATGAATTTCATTGGTATTACTCAGTAGATAAACGTTATAATTTTTCGATAACTCTTGGATTAAGTCTATTCTTGATTTTGGAATATCTAACAACATACTATTCCATGCTGAAGTTAATTGTTGATGACTCAATACTAGCTTATATTTTTGAAAGAAATTTAAAAACTGAAGAGTAGATAAATTACCTGTTTCATAATGTTCAAAGATGTTATCAACTGTTGCTTCATCAATAATTTTATCAAAATTATCATCAAACAATTCTTTAAAAACCTTATAGGTTAAGTCTTGATTAAGATTGATAATAACCCCGCCTAAATCAAATATGATATTTTCAATCCCTTTTAACATTTACAGAAAACAAAAATAGCAAAATAGTCCCGCTATTTATTGGTTATTTAATTACAAATACGTAAAATTGCACCCTTAATTTTGTGTGTAAGCACAAAAGGGCCTATAGCTCATTCGGTTAGAGCAACTGACTCATAATCAGTAGGTGCTTGGTTCGATTCCAAGTGGGCCCACCAAAGACCTCAACTAAAGTTGGGGTCTTTTTTCTTTAAAAATTATTTTCTAATAAATATTACCACAAAAATTATTCAAATTTAACTTTACTGGTCTCTGGTTACTTAAACTCCCTGATTTAATGTACATTTGGTGTAATGGTAAAACAAACCTTTGCTATATTGCTTTTGATAACGCTACTATTCAATACTATTGGAGTTGTTGTGCTATTTAAAATTCAACAATATCAAGTAAAAAAAGAAATAAAACAACGTATAAAACAAGACTTACCTCCTGAAGAATTAACAACTATTGTTTTAACTCAACAAAATAGCCATGAGTTCGATTGGGAACATGAACGTGAGTTTCGATACAAAAGAATAATGTACGATGTTGTAAAAAAAGAAAGGGTAAATGAAACTACTACTCTTTTACATTGTATTACTGACAATCAAGAAACCGCTCTTTTTGCAAAACTGAATGAGGAAGTGAAAAAAAATATGGATTCAAAAAATAATGGGACTTCTCCTCTAAAAAATGTATTTAAACTTCTATCCAGTATATACTTTCCTAATGAGGAAATTACTTTGCATTTGGATGCATTTCTAATAAAAAAACCACTCGTAAGTTATTCTTGTTATTATCAAATGCCATTTATTGATATAACAAGCCCTCCACCTGAATTGGTTTAATACTTTTTTATTAAATAATGGCAGTGTATATTCTACAACTGCCTTAGTGTGTATTTTATTAAACCAATAAAAATGAGAAGAATTATTTTACTCTTAACGAGTATTATATACTCGTTATCGTTGTGTGCTCAATTGCTAAAAGTTACTGACAACACTAACTTACAACCATTGTCAGATGTAGCTATTTATTGTAATAATCCAACCATTTCGGCAATTACCAACTCAAAAGGGGTTGCAGATATCAGTGCTTTTAAAAATACGGATACTATTGTATTTAGTCATATTGGTTACACCATTAAAGCTTATAGTTATAGCGAACTAATAACTATGAATTTCACTGTTCGCTTGTCCGAAAAATCATTTTCTATTGATGAAGTGGTTATTTCTGCTAGTCGGTTTGAAGAAAAAATACAAGACGTAGCACAACCCATTCAAGTTATCAAGTCAAAAGAATTGGCCTTTATGAACCAACAAACTACAGCCGAAGTAATGCAAAGTTCGGGGAATGTTTTAGTACAAAAAAGTCAACTCGGTGGTGGAAGCCCAGTTATTCGTGGATTTGAAACCAACAAAGTATTAATGGTGGTTGATGGTGTCCGAATGAATAATGCCATTTATCGTGGAGGTCATCTTCAAAACATTATTACCCTTGATAATTCTATGTTAGATAAATTAGAGATTGTTTTTGGGCCAGGCTCCGTAATGTATGGTAGCGATGCTCTTGGAGGTGTAATGCACTTCTACACTAAAAATCCGATTTTATCCGACAGTACAGGTTTAACTGTAAAATCAAATGCTTTTACTCGTTACTCCACTGCATATAACGAACAGACCGGGCATGCAGACATTAGTGTTGGCGGAAAGAAATTTGGCTCTTTAACTAGCTTCACGTATTCTAATTTTGGAGATTTGCGACAAGGCAATATTAGAAACCCTTTTTATGGTGATTTTGGAAAAAGAACCTTTTACGTAGAACGAATAAATGGTAAAGATTCGATGTTAACCAACGACAATGTTAACATACAAAAACAATCGGGATATTCGCAATACGATATCTTGCAAAAGTTTTTATTTAAACAAAATGAAAAAGTCTCTCATACCATTAATCTCCAATATTCCTCATCTTCTAATGTTCCTCGATACGACAGGCTAACCCAACTTAGTGGAACTAATCCAAAATATGCCGAATGGTATTATGGCCCGCAAAAAAGAATGTTTGCCTCCTATTCGTTAAGCCTATCAAACAAAAATGCCGTTTACGATAATGCAAGAATAATTTTAGGATACCAAAATGTTGAAGAGAGTCGTTACGACCGTAGATTTAATGAAGAGATTCTTAATAGTCGTATTGAAAACGTAGATGTTTTTACGTTTAATGCAGATTTTGAAAAGAAACTCAACAAACATGAAATTCGTTATGGACTTGATGTCTGGTATAACCAAGTTAATTCAACAGCAAAAGAACAAAACATTGTAACTGGAGCAACAGCATCTTTAGACACCAGATACCCTGATGGTGGTTCAATTATGCAAAGTATTGCCGGATACCTATCTCACACATTCGAGATAAGCAAAAAACTTATTTTAACTGATGGATTTCGGGTAAATAATGTATTATTAAACTCAAAATTTATTGACACCACTTTTTTTCCTTTCCCTTTTAAGGAGGTAACTCAGCAAAGTACTGCTTTAAACGGAAATTTAGGCTTAATTTATTTGCCTAGATTAGATTGGAGGTTTACCTTATTAGGTTCTTCGGGTTTTAGAGCTCCAAATGTGGATGATTTAAGCAAGGTGTTCGAGTCTGTTCCAGGTCGAGTTGTTGTTCCTAATCCAAACTTAAAACCCGAATATACTTATAATATCGATTTTGGAATCTCTAAAACTTTTGATACCAGGATAACCGTTGGTGGAACAGGATATTATACTATATATAAAAATGCCATAACTTCCAGCTCTGGTAAATTTAATGGACAAGACTCCATCATGTATAGTGGACAATTAAGCCAAGTTACTACAAATATAAATGCTGCAGAGGCCTTTATTTATGGGTTTAATGCCTATTTAAATGCTGATATAACAGAGCATTTCTCCATTACCAATACAGTTAACTATACATTTGGAAGGCTTAAAACGGATTCAACAGATTATCCTCTTGATCATATTTCTCCTATTTTCGGAAAAACAAGTTTTAACTTAAAACTAAATAAATTTCGAGGAGAATTTTTTATCCTTTATAATGGGGCAAAGAAATCAAGCGACTACAATCTTTTAGGAGAGGATAATGAAGCTTATTCAGTCAACCCAATTAATGGCTATATGCCTTCATGGATGACATTAAATATTAGAGCTGCTTATCAATTTAACAAATACATACAACTACAAGCAGCTCTTGAAAACATACTCGATCAAAACTATCGAGTATTTGCATCAAACATTAGTGCACCAGGAAGAAATCTGGTATTAACATTAAGAGGGAATTTCTAATGAAAATATATTTAGGAACTATCAAAATTAGTTTTGGTAGTTCTTAAATTCCCTTAAGTATCCTATTAATTTCTGAGTTGCTAAAGCCCGATGGCTGATTTTATTTTTCAACTCTAAATTCATTTCTGAATAGGTTATATTGTAACCTTTTGGCTTAAATATAGGGTCATAACCAAATCCTTCATTACCACTTCGTAGGTGTGTTATTTCACCTTTTACAATACCTTCAAAACAATTAACTTCTCCATTTATTATTAGGGCCATTACAGTTTTGAACTGCGCATTCCGATTCAATTTCTCTTCTAGTTTTTCTAACACTTTATTCATGTTATCCTCTGGGCTTTTCTGCTCTCCGGCGTATCGAGCAGAATAAACACCGGGGTCACCATTTAAGGCCTCAATCTCAAGACCTGTATCATCAGCAAAACAATTGTATCCATAATTGTTATAAACATATTTTGCTTTCTGGATAGCATTACCTTGAATGGTATCAGCTGTTTCAGGAATATCTTCCAAACATCCGATATCCTCTAAACTCAATAATTCAATAGAATTGCCTATTAAATGCTTTATTTCTTTAATTTTATTTTTGTTATTTGTAGCGAAAACAAGTTTTAACATTTGAAAATTCCTTTTAACATACCTTATATTTCTGGAAACGAAATTACTTACATAAATGAAGTAATTCAGGAAAAAGCATTTTCTTCTCCTGGAAAATTTTCAAAAATGTGTGAAAATAAATTATCGAAATTAACTGGTTGCGATAATATTCGATTAACTACCAGCTGTACTTCAGCTCTTGAACTGGCAGCCTTAGCTATTGATTTAAAAGCTGGAGATGAAGTTATTTTACCTTCATATACCTTTGTGTCTTCAGCAAATGCCTTTGCTCTAAGAGGTTCTAAACTAGTTTTTGTTGATATTAATCCAAAAACGATGTGTTTAGATGAAACTTTATTAGATAAAGCTATTACAAAAAAAACCAAAGCTGTTATTTTGGTTCATTATGCAGGATTAACTGAAAACATTGAACAGATTGTTGAAACTTGTAAAAAGAATAACATTTTTTTAATTGAAGACGCAGCCCAAAGTATAGATTCATATTATAAAAATAAACACCTCGGCACATATGGTGATGTTGGATGTTTTAGTTTCCATGACACAAAGAACATTCACTGTGGAGAAGGAGGAGCTATTTTAGTTAATAATGTGGAATTGGTTGAAAAAATTGATATTATCTTAGAAAAAGGGACTGATAGAAAAAAATTTCTTGAAGGTAAAATATCTAACTATAGCTGGAAAAGTTTAGGATCTAGCTATGGCTTAAGCGAAATAAATGCAGCTTTTTTGTATGGTCAACTGCAAAATTTGAGTTTAGTAACTGAAGTTAGAAAAGAATTATATGTTTTATACCAAAAAGGATTACACCTCTTAAAAGAGAAGGGACTAATTGATTTTCCAGAAACGACCAACGATAATAATGCTCATATATTTTTTATTAAAGTAAAAAATAAAGCTGTTAGGGATAAACTTATTTCGTTTCTGAATCAATCAGGGATAAGTGCCTACTTTCACTATTCACCATTACACTTATGTGAGATGGGATACAATTATGTTTATATTAATTCTGGAAGTGATTTTAGTAAAATTGAAAGTGAGAAGATTGTGAGATTACCATTGTTTTATTGCCTAGAAAAAACTCAGATTAATTCTATTTGTAATAGCATAAAACTATTTTTTGAAGTTATATGATTCCAGAGTTAGGACTATATGATTTTGTATTAGCGTTTTTTTACTTGATAATTATTTATGTTTTTGCATTATTTTATATTCGAGTAAAAAAACCAAAAAATCCAGAGTATAAATACTTTTTATGGGCATTGTCGACAAAACTTTTTGGAGGGATTTTTTTTGCATTATTTTCCATTTATTATTATAAGGGTGGGGATTCTATATTTTATTTTATAGCCTCCATTGGTCGGGTAGATCGTGTCCTGTATGGTTCTATAGATAATATTAAAATGCTTTTTACTTCAGGGCAACTATTGGATGAACTTAACTATGGATATAACTATATTTATGATACTACCGATGGCTTTACTATGGCCGTTAACACTATTTTAGTATCAATTTTAGGGATGGGAAACTACCTGTTAACTTCTATTTTATTTGCTTTTATTTCGTTTTTAGGGTTATGGTTTGGTTACTCAAACATGACTAAGATCTATCCTAATGCATCAAAGCCGATGCTTATTGGATTTTTTTTTATACCTACTGCTATTTTATGGAGTTCTGGAATATTAAAAGATACTATAACTCAAGGAATTATTGGATGGTTACTTTATTGCATCTCAAACATTTTTATCTTTAATAGAAAAAAAATATTAAGTATAATAATAATATTGGTTGGTTCATATATTTTATTTAGGTTAAAATCTTACATACTTTATGTGTTAATTCCTTGTTTTTTTATTTGGATTCAATCCAGCTCAAAAGAATTGATTAAGGGTTCTTTTATAAGGATGATTATTTTACCATTACTTTTGTCTACTTTGTTAGCATCTGGTTATTTTATAACAGTACAGCTATCAGAGGGTGCTGGAAAATATAGTTTAGCAAATATTGATCAGACATTAAATGGATTTAAGAGTTGGCATGAATACTTGGCTGAAAACAGAGAACAATCTGGCTATTCCTTGGGTGAATTTGAGTTTACGCCTTCTGGGATGTTATCTAAAGCCCCTGCTGCATTAAATGTTACTTTTTTTAGACCTTATCTAACTGAGGTAAGAAATTTACCAACCTTTTTGGGGGCAATTGAAGGATTGATTCTTTTTATTTTCTTTACTTATATGCTATTGAAACTTCGCTTTGAATTTGTTAAATTACTTTTCAAACACAAAGAGGCATTTTTTATGATGTTGTTTGCCATCATATTTGGTTTTGTTGTAGGTATCAGTTCCTATAATTTTGGCGCTCTTTCGAGGTATAAAATACCAGCTGAAATGTTTTTTGTGTTAAGTTTAACTATTATTTATTGCAAAGGCAAAGAGGATAGTAAAATATAGAATTATTGAAAAACTTTTAAATATTTTTCTTTGTTCGCCTCTAAAGAATACTTTTCAATAATAGTCTCTCTGCCAGCAATTCCAAATAGCTTTCTTTGTTCGGGTGATGAAATCAATTTTTCAATTTTATCTTTCCAACCCTTAATGTCATCTGGTTGAATTAGATATCCATTTCTTTCATTTTCTATAATTCTAAAATTAGCTCCAATACTAGTTGCAATAGTGGGAATACCCAATGCCATATATTGAATTGCTTTTAATCCGCTTTTACCATAAACCCATTCTTTGTCTGGTAATGGATATAATCCAATATCAAATTTCTGTAAAGTTGGTATTTCCAGATCTTCAGTCCAATCAAATGCATCGACATTTACACCTGAAATTTGAAATGATGCATCTCCCATTACAATCAATTTATAATCATATTTTTTTGCCAAATCTTTTAATGCATCCTGAATTAAGTATAAGTACTGTGAAGTACTATGACTACCACTCCACCCTAAAATAATTTGGTGGTCGTTTTTATAAGTATTTACTGGCAAATATTTGTTTGTCGTGTCCACCGTACTAGAAATATCAACAGTATTATTATTATATTGTCTAACAAACTCATCTAATTTTGGAGTACATGTGATTACTTGATCTGCTTTTCTCATAAGGAAAATCATTTTTTGTCTTCCTTTGAGTCCCTGCCATAACCTATTTGCATCACTAGAATGACCTAAAAAAATCATATCATCAATATCATAGATAAGCTTCTTCGATAATAAAGAAACCAAGTATTCAAAAAAAGGAAACCCAACAGGTGTCACCCATAAGTGAACATAGACTATATCAAATTTATATAAGCAGAAAAAAACCTTAAAGCGATTAAAATATCCCAAGAATGTAAAATAAATTTTTTGTAATAAAAACCCAGGTTTATAAATAATTTGCCAAAATTTTTCATTTACAAACGAGTTTGTAGTAACACTAAACCCAGATTCTTCAAATACATGAAAATACTGCTCAAACTTTAATCGCTGACTGGGGGCCTTGTTTATAGGGTATGGAGTTAAAAACAGTATTCTTTTTTTAGACATTATTTTGTCATTTTTTTATAGATTGAAAAATAAATGGCAGTAATTTCTTCTAAATTATAAAACTCTTTTGAATTCTCTCTAATGTCCCTTGGGTTAAAAAAATTAGTTTTAATCTTCTCTATTATTTCGGAAAAAGATTGTTTACTAAATTCTTTAACACAAAATCCGGCTTTTGTTTTTAATGTAATTTCCTCCACATCACCTACATTGTTGTTACAAATAATAGGAATCCCCATAGCTAAAAGTTCTCCCATTTTAGTAGGAGAGCTTGATTTTTTTGAGTAGGATGGTTTTATAAAAAAAATACTGTAATCTGAAGCATGGACAAATTGGGGAATATTCTTTCTTTGAGCAAATTGAATTATGAAATCTTCTTTTTTTAAATTGTAGTTTTTTGCAGCTTCCAAAATCAAATTTTCACTATCGGGGGTTAGAAATAAGAATTTTGCCGTTGGTTTTTGTTTCTTTAATAAACTAAAAAACAATAACATTTCATCCAATAAATACCATGTTCCAATAGATCCAATATATGATAATACAAAATCATTTTGATTAATGTCTAATAATTTTTTAGCTGCTTTTTGTTTTTCTTGTGTATTTAACTCAAAAAGTTTAAAATCTGCAGCACATGGGATAATAATAATTTTTTCTTCTGTTAAACCCTTTACGCCCCACGTTAACATTTCTTTTTTACCACTTTGAGTTAAAGAAACCACACAATCTGAATAAGATAAAAACAATTTTTCTTTGTTTTTAAAAAAGTGATAAATTATTCTGTAAATAGGGTTATTTAATTTCCAAAGACCTCCATCAACACGTTCATCCGCCCAAAACCCTCTCATATCAAAAATGAATTTTGTGCCATATTTTTTCTTAAACCTTAATCCTATTAATGCCGAAATATAACTTCGGCAATGTATCAATTGAAAGTTTTTCTTTTGATGCAATATTTTGCTTTTTTTATTCATCTGAAAAAAATCCCAAATGGTAGATAAAACAGGTGGTTTTTTAGTATAAAAAATAGGTTGCCAATCAATATTACTGTCACTACAAATTTGTTCAATAGCTTCCTTATTTTGATAAAATCGTTCTTTTTTTTCACATGAAATTAAAGTGAATTGAAATCCACTTTTTGATAATCCAACAATATATGGAAGTACCTGACTCTGTCCAAGAGGGTCAGTCATGCCATCGTACGAAATATATAAAATTTGTCTGTTATTCATTTACAAAGTTTCAACTATTATAAGAAAAATTCTAAAAATTCTCCTTCAACTCTCAAGAGGTTTTAAAAGAAATTAGTAGATGTTTCACAATGGCAAGAAAGCGAATTTTAAATATAAAATAAGGGGCTTTTTTAATACTTTTAAATAGATATTTTATACTTTCTTTTTTATAATTTGTCATAGCCAAATGCAATGATATATAGGAATAGGCATTGGACCACAATACATTCTTATAGGGTAACAATCGTTTTTCTATTTTAGGATTACTAATTAATATGTTGGTCATTTTTATTTTTCTTTTAATTAACCCATTAGGGTCTATTTGCAGTACACTCCTCTTATGGTGTTCAATTAAGGAAGAAGTTACAACTGGGTTAATCAATATTTCATAATTACAAGCAATTCTTAACCATAATTCATAATCTTCTGATGCAGATATATCTCTATCTTCAATAAAAGAGTGTTCTAAAGCAAAATCCTTTTTTAAGAACATGCCTTGACAAGCCATAAAATTTCCTTCGAAAACTAAGGATTTAAAAATATTTTTTTTTATACTAATGTTTCTTTGTAATAAATTACCTTCGACATCCTTAATTTCAAACAATTGATGAAATATTTTAGCATTTGGATTGTTGTTAATGAATATGTTAGCTTGTTCTAAATAATTATTGTAAACAATGTCATCTGAGTCAACGAATGTGATAAAGTCTCCCTTGGCTTTTTTCGTTCCAAAATTTCGTGCTGCTCCTCGTTCTGCATTTTCTTTTTTATAGTATTTTATTCGTTCGTCTTTAATAGATTTTACTACTTCTTCGGTATTGTCTGTACTACCATCATCCACTACAATTACTTCAAAATTTGAATATGTTTGGTTTATAATTGATTGTATAGTTTTAACAATAAAACTGGCTCTGTTGTATGTTGGGATAATTATGGAAAAGAAAATATCAGGCATAAAGGGTTTCTAATTTCTGCACAAAGTTGTCTAAATTAAATTTTTTTATAGACTCAAGGCCTTCTTTTTTTAGGTTTTCACAAAGTGCTTTATCGTTCAACAGCAATAAAACAGCTTTACGAATAGATTCGCTGTTGCAATAATCAACAACTAAAGCATTTTGTTGATGAACAACGAACTCATTAGCAACTCCAGAAAGTGTAAAAACGGAAGGAATTCCTGCTGCTAAAGCTTCTACATAAGTTTGACCAAAGGCTTCAATTTCTTTATTTATAGGAACATGAACATAAACATCAAACAATTGATAAAGTGCAAATAGATTGGATTCAAATGGAATTTCGATATATTGAGAAGTTGCTAATTCTTTTTTAAGCAATGAAGTAATATATTCTTTATCAGGTCCAAAGGCATTTGCCAATACTAGTTTTGCGTTTGGATAATCAATTAATAAATCTTTAAACGCCGAAATAATGTATACTATTCCTTTCCATTTTATATGCCTAGAGATAACTCCAACTACAGGATAGTTACTATTAATTAGTTGGTATTTTTTTTTTAATAACTCAACTTCATTACTATTTACTTTTTTAAATTTTGATAAATCAAATCCGTGATGTATTAAGTGGATTTTAGAATTGCTTACTTGTTCTTTTTGAACTAAAACATTTTTTACATTTTCTGATATAGCAACAATATCAGTAGCTAAAGCATTTGCAAACTTATCCCATTTAACTGCTTTTGGGTAGTATTCGTGATGATATGTGGAATGATGCCGGGTATAAATTCGTTTTTTAACACCAATTAATTTTGCAGCAAATAAACCAAATAGGTTAGCATCGAACAAATGAGTATGTACAACATTGGGGTTTATCTTTTTTAACAAAAAAAAGATTTTGAAAAAAGATTTTTTTCCAACGTGAGGAATATAAAAACAAGGAATATCTCTTTCCTTTAACCAATTGTATAAGTATGGCTCTTTTTGATGCAGTAAAATAAAAGAAAGCTCATACTTATTGTGATTTATCTTCTCGGCAATCCACTCAAAAGCAATGGCTTTGTCGATATTTGATAATATGTAGGTTATTTTGGTTTTCAAATTATTTTATAATTATACCTACGTACTTTCCAAAATGTTCAATAATAACAGGTTTTCTGTTTACGTGTTCGCAAAAATGTTTAAAAGCTATATTATCATTTATATCATCTGACACAAAAAAACCTCCTGTTTTTAAAGCACTCCATAACAATGGAGAAGCCCACATTCTACCAGTATAACTTTTATCGCTATCGTAATGACATAAATCAATTTCGTGATTAAGTTTTTTGAGCGCTAAAGGTATTCCTTTAACATCAGGCAATCGTTGCAATTCCCATTTAGCCTTCAAATTTTCAGGAATTACACAACCTACAAAATCATCATTGTTCATTTTTATATAAGGCATGTCATTACTAATTAATTTAGCATCATGTTGGTTTTGTATGGCCAATAAAATTGCCAATGACGACCATCCATACGCTACGCCTGTTTCAATAATTTTTTTAGAGTGGTTCGCCCTTACTAAATGGTATAAAAAAGAAATAGCTCCCTCTCCACCCATTTCTACCGGGCAATTAGCAACTTGTTGGTGAGCGAAAGCAAAGATTTCTGGAAATAGCTCTTTAAACTCAGTGAAAGTACCTTTTCCGATTAAAAATTTTAGAGCTTCTTGCTGTGAAATAGAATTTTCTTTACACCATTTGGTTGCTTCGTCCCTTGTATTTTCATGTATGGCATTTTTTCTTCTTTTTAATACCTGAACTATCTGAGGTATGTATTGTGGTTTTTTTAAAAACCAAAGTATGGTTTGAAGTTTATTTATCATTAATTAATTTTTTTTGCCGGGATACCAACTATTATTGCACCTTGTTCAAATGATTTATTCACTACACTGTGTGCCCCAACTACTGAATTTTTCCCAATTTCAACACCTTTTAAAACAGTCGCTTTTGCTCCTATCCAAACATTTTCGTTTATTAAAATGGAGGCTGAATTATACCCTTGTTGTTTTATAGGGGTATCGGACAAATCATACTTATGGTCTTGGTCTCTGATTACAACCATTTCTGCTATTTCGCAATTATCTTTTATGACAATGGAAGATAACGAAACTACTACGCAATTTCTTCCTAAAAAACAGTTAGACATTTCAATTTTAGCTTTGTTCTGGCAAACAATATAAGTACCATCACTAATACTTACATTGTTTAAGGTTAAATCTCCTCCATCAACACATACTATACTACAATTTTTTCCAATGTATGTGTTTGCTCCAATAATAATTTTCATATTTGGATATTGAACTTTTAAGTGTAAAATCCTTAATTTAGATTTTAACATCCTAAATACATCAAAAAACTTTCTATAGATTTTGTTAAATATCATTTTCGATGAACGAAATTAAGTTCTTAGTTTGGTTTTCGAAAGAATATTTTTCTATTTCATCATGATTTGGATGAAATGGAATTCTCTCTCCTTTTTGCCAATAACTATAACATTTAATAATGGTATCAGCTATTTCTTGAGGGGTTTTACAAATAAAACCTGAATTAGTTTCTCTGACTATTTTTTCCATACAATCTTCAGTATTAGAAACTAAAAGTATGGGGGTTCTGACACCAATGTATTGGAGTAATTTACTTGACATAATGCCTTTTTTATCCTGGTAACTTAGTTGTAACAATATGTTCGCAGTTTGATACAGTTCTAAAAATTGGTCTTTTTGAATAAAATCTGTTACCCTTATTTTTTCCCCATAGTTTAAAAGGTCTTTGATTGCCTCCTGATGTGAGATTAAACTCCCTAAGAATTGAAACTCAATATTATTGTATGTTAGAATGCTTTTGATTTTAATTATATCCAAGGCTTGACAAATTTTTTTAACATTTTGTTCTACCCTTAATTGTCCCCCGTAAAATATTATAAACTTATCGGATTGACTCACCTTTTTATTTTTTATTTCTTCTTCATCAAAGCCATTATAAACAACTTCAATAGGTGTACTTGAAGATATAGAACTAATGTTTTGTTTAATTGCAGAAGAAACAGCAATAACATAATCAGCATTTCCAAGACATTTTTTTTCTTTATTTAAGTATTTTTTTTCTATTAATTTACCGTAAAACGAAGATCCGAAGTTATTCAAACTGTCAATTCCAACTTCTTTATTTAATGCGTTCCATACATCTCGATAATCTAACACCAACCTACAACCTAATTTCTCCTTTAATTTTGCCGCTTCTTCAAAAATATACCAAGGTCCACCAGTAGCAATGATTAAATCAACGTTGGATAACTTATTTATCGCGGATGAAATATCTATAGTGTAATTATAGTCTTGTGCAAATAATAATCTGCCTAATCGGGTAAAATTTCGGCTGATGAAAGGTATTTTAGCATTACTAAGAGTTGAGCATAAGTTTTGCCAAAAACGAAGTTGTTTATAGTTGGTCCTATAGATTTCAAATTTACTCATATCAACATCCCACTCCCATTGTTTTTTTGGGATTTGATTTGAAGTTATGATGATAACATTATAATTCATCTTACTGAGATATTTAGCAAAGAAGTATGCTCTTCTTCCTCCTACATGAGCATGAGGAGGAAAGATATGAGACAACATGACTATGTTTTTATACTTCATTGGTGTTTCATCAAGAACTGATGGGCGTTTTCAATATTTTTAATAGTCGTAATATTTTTACTAAAGGATATACTGAAAATCTATAACAGTTAAATAAGAATCTATTCCACCCTATCATTTCTGAACCATAGAATGCATGAGGAATAACAGGTAATTTTAATATCTCGTCAAATTCAGTTTCGTTAAATCCGAGTTTTTTACTCACATAAATTTTATCTTCCTCTTGCAGTTTACTATCATAGGGAGGTTGTTTTAGTATTTCTATGGCTTGTAATTTAGAAAGTTGATTTGAATTGATTAATGTTGACAGATGAGCTTTTCTTTTGTCGATGCCGAACTTTACTGGCAAAATAAACCCTTGATAAAAACGGGTGAAAAGTGATTCGTAATGTTTTTCTCCATAATCTTTCCATTCTAACTCCTCCTGTAATAATTTTTTTGCTTCCATTTTATTATAATCAACATAATTTAATAATTTGACGGTTGAGATTCCTTTAAAATTGTAATAATAATGTTGTTGATATAAACCAAATTTGGGTAATCTTTCTAGCTTTTTTAAGTTTCCGAATTTTCTATGTATATTCTTTAAATTGACTAAATCAAATTTGTAAGGGTACATCCAAGTGTGTGGCATAATTCCTTCTGAAGAAAAATTATACCCACTTAAGATGTATTTAATGTTATATTTTGCAGCAATTTTGTTTAACGAAGCAAATATGAATTGATCTGTGGGAACTTCAATATCAATTACGGATGCCTTGAAATATGCACGTTGAATGTCTCTAAATGCTTCCCAATCCATAACATAAGTAACTAGTTCAAAATTATATTTTTTTACAATTTTCTCGATGTTACTAACCGATTGTTCAGTATTCCAGCCATTGTCGAAATGCACTAAAAGTGGCGACAATTCATATTTATTACAAAGATAAGCTAAGTAAGAACTATCAACTCCTCCACTTATTCCCAAAACGCAATCAAATTTATTATTACCCTTGTTCGAGTTTTTTATTTCACTAATAAGATAATTAAATTTTTGATGAACGTATTCTTGATTATCCAAGTTCATTCTTTTATAACTTTGTTCATAATTTAAACAATGCGAACAAACCCCAAATTCATTAAAAGAAATGGCTGGGTCAGACGTATCCATTACGCACTTTATGCACTGCTTAAATTCTTTCACCTGTTTTAGATTTTAGAAACGATAATTTTGAAACAAAATAGTGAATAATCTTTTTATCAATGAGGTTCATTTTAATAATCAGGATATATACAATAATGCAAGAAACAAGTGTAAGAAATAAAACTAAATTATTATTCAGATAGATTCCACTAATCCACTTAGAGAATGGAATAATGGCCCCAACTATAGCAATTAGAAATAATTTTCTTAAATCAAAGAAACTAAAAAATGTAATATTCATCATTTTAGTTGTAATTAAATTTAACACAAATAATATAACTAAACAAGAAACTAGTGTTGATATAGCAGCTCCTATTAACCCAATATGTTTTGTAAGCAAAATACATAGCAACAAGTTAATGATAAAACCCAATACATATACTCTTAAGAGCGTATAAGTTTTATTTTTAAACGTTAAAATATCTTCATAATCGTTTATTGAAAAGAAAAGAGCAATATTTATAGTTGCGAAAATCATCGCGCTCTTTATGTATTTTTCCGATAAATACCATACGATAATTTCTTGACTCAAGGTAATAGTAAGAATTATTAATGGAAATGTTAACGCGGCAACTTGGGTCGATATCTTTCTTTTTATATCAATAACATCAGAGACAAGATTCTTTTGTAAAAGTTTAGTAATGTTTGGTAATAAAACCATTGTTACCGCACCAAAAAAAGTTGGAATAAGCGGAATTTGAATGGCTCCGTTACGGTAATAAGCATAGTCAGATACACTAAGATATTTACTGACAATGAACCCATCAGTAATAATTAATGCATAACCTGTAGCTGAAATCAAACCTAATGGTATTCCTGTTTTTAATAGATTTAACATCGTACTTAAATTTATTAAGCGAAACTGAAAGAGTTCTTTTTTTTGTGAAAAGATAACAACAAAATGTAGCACTGAAGTAAGGGTTATCCCTAAATATAAAAGTTGTAGATTTGATATTATGTTTATTGAAACAAACATTAACGATATTTTAAGCAAATTAAAAAATACCGACAATACAGCTATTTTTTTTACTTCATCAAAATACATTAGTGTAGTGGTGCTAACCATTACTAATAAATCAAATAAAACGGAAAGGCTTATAAGGTTAATAAATATTACCAAATTAGGATTGTTAAACAGTTGAGAAATTTGGTAAGACGAGAGAAGGAGTGAAATACAACCTATAAAACCGACTATGAAAATAACAAATATGGCATTTGAAAAAATTATTTTATTGTTTGTAATAGAATCATTAAAAAATCTATAAAGTATCTGGCTAAATCCCAATGTCAAAATGGATTTAATGGTTTCAACAATAAGAATTACCTGTCCATAAGTACCATAATCTTCTACTGATAATGATCTCGATAAATAGGGAAGTAGTACTATTCCTAGACCAACGCTAAATAGTTTACTATAAAATACAATGGCAACTTTTTCCTTTATAGAAAGCATTAAAGTTTATTTTTAGCGTTAAGAATGAATAGAGCACTCATCAGATACTCCCAATTTTTATTCTTATCAGGTTTTTCTATAAGATATTCCTTTTGTAAAATATCAATGGATTCAAGAATCATCTTTTTCATAGTTGGTGATTCCAGCCATTTTTCCTGTGGAGTCACATATCCTGTTTTATCCTTTCTCCAACCAATTTCAGAAGGCAATAAGTTTTTATAGGTGTCTCTCAAAATAAATTTCGTCCATCCTTCATTTATTTTTAAATTAGAAGGTAAGTCAAGAGCATATTCTACCAATGATGTGTTTAAAAAAGGATGTCTTACTTCAACATGATGTGCCATAGCATTCCTATCTCCTCTTATTAACATTTGTTCTAGTCCATGATCAAAAGTTAAATATTGTAGAAAATTATTCACACTATCAAATGACACGAAGGGATTTGCGGTTGTATTTAAAAAGGTTTTTCTGATTTCTTTTGGAATGTCTGAATGATTATTGTTGGGATAAAGATGGTTTTTGAATTTTGATAATTCTGAAAATAACGAAGGAAAAATGGCTCTCAGAAAATCGAAAAGTTCATATTGATAGTTCTTTCCATATAGTTTTTGATAAGCCTTTTTTTCTTTACAAAATTTCTTAAAAGATAATTGTTTAAGTAATTCTGAATAGTAAGTTTTATAGGTTGAATTGTAACCTCCAAAAATTTCATCTGCCCCTTGACCATCCAATATAACCTTATATCCAGATTGTTTAGCCAATTCACATACTTTCCATTCGGCAAAATAGCTTGAGGAATATACAGGTTCTTCCTGATGTTTAAAAAAATTAATTATGTCTTTTTCAAAATCAGTATTTTCTATCCAAACATGGTTGGAATTAAATGAAATTTTGTCTACTACTTTTTCTATAAACCTTCCCTCATCTTGGCTAAAATTTTTATACCTTGCAGAAAAGGTTGATAAGGTAGGTACAGTTTTAAATTCATTTTGTAATAGCAAAGTCAATATAGATGAATCAATGCCTCCAGAAAGGCATGCTCCAACCGGCACATCAGATCTTAATGTGAATTTTAAAGCATTTGTTAGTTTTTCACTTAACAACTCACGGTATTCTTCATTAGTTTTTACCTGGTCTTTTTTGGAGGAATAATTCCAGTATTTTTCTTTTTTTAACTCATGATTCCGAAAAATTAAAAAATGAGAAGGAGGAAGCAATTTTATTTTTTCATAAAATGTATCTTCTCTTTTTTTTGGATTTGTATGAGAGTATGCTAAATAGTAAACTAATTGTTGGTAATTTATTGATGAAGATACTATTTTGTTTGATAAAATTGATTTCATTTCGCTTGCAAACACGAATATGCCTTCGTTGTGATAATAATAAAAAGGTTTTTCACCAAATCGATCTCTAGCACAAAAAAGTTCTTGTTCTTTTTCATCCCATAAAGCAAACGCAAACATACCTTCAAACTGATGTAAACAATCTTTCCCCCAATAATCATAAGCAGCTAAAATTACTTCTGTATCGGTATTTGATTTAAAGGTATATCCCTTTCCTTGTAATTCCTTTCTAATTTCTAAATAATTATAGATTTCTCCATTATAGGTTATCGTATATCGATTTTCTGCATAAAACATGGGTTGTTTGCCTGCATCTGACAAATCAATAATTGACAACCTTCTATGTCCTAACCCAACATTCTTAGTAGCATTTATCCAATGACCTTCTCCGTCCGGACCTCGATGTACTAAAACATCTGTCATCTGTTTCAATTCCAAAAGTTGAACAGGTGTTTGATTAAAATGTATTATTCCGGCAATTCCACACATTGGTTAATCATTTTTACTCATAAAGCATTCCTAACATTAAATGTTGCCAGGTTACATCTATATTTTTTTTGTTGGATAATATTTTATCGTTGATTAATTGTTGTTGAGCATTTCTCGACATTTCAACAAGTTGCTTATTTTTCATCCATTTTGCTTGGGGCGGCTCATAACCAATTTTATCTTTTCTCCATTGAATACTGGTAGGTAAAACACCTTCCATTCCAATTCTTAACAAATATTTTGTCCAACCGTTCCGAATAAAATAATGTTCTGGTAAAGAAAAAACAAATTCCACCAATTTATGATTTAAAAAGGGCAATCTTACTTCAACTGAATGAGCCATTGAATTCCTATCGGCATACCTTAGCAATTCATTTAACCCTCGATCTACTAACATAAACTTTAAATGACTTTTTAAGTCAGGCGGGGCATAAACGGGATTAGGAGATGATCTATACTCTTCAACTAATTCAGTATTCATTCCAAGAAAAAATTCATCACTACTATTAATTTTTTGTCTTCTTTTATTTCCAAACTTTTTGTATTGAGTATAAAAAAAAGTCAATAACAATCCTTCTACACCTTTGACAGAAAAATGATTTTGCGTTATTTGGTTTATTTGTTTTTTTTCGCTAAAGTACTTAATGGGATTACTTTTATATAACTGTCTTAAATACGAATCAAAAGATGATGAATACCCTGCTAATAATTCATCTGCTCCTTGCCCATCTAACAGTACTTTTACATTGCTATCAGAAGCCAATTTCATAACTTCAAATTGAGCTGCAATACTTGCGCTAACAAATGGCTGCCCTTGATGATACATAATTTTTCTGAGATTCTTCAACATGGAGTCTTCTGTTGGAAAAACTTCGTGTTGTATAATTCTAGCATGGTTACAAAAATTGACAACCTCAGCAATATGTTTTCCTTCATCTTTTTTAAATCCGGGAAAGCGTGCTGAAAAAATATGCTGTTCATTATTCTTATCAATTAATTCATTCATAACACAAACAATGGAGGAGGAATCTAATCCTCCCGACAAACTACTCCCAACAGAAACATCGCTTCTCAAACGTGTTTGAACAGATTCTCTAAATAAATTTTTAAATGTTTCTACAGCTTGTTCTTCGGAGCCAGTAAATGTTGTGGTTGTTGATAAATCCCAATATTTTTGGGTTTTAATTTCACCTTTTTTATTTAACACCATACTAGATGAAGGTGCGAGCTGGAGAATATTATTAAAAAAGGTTTCTTCATGTGAATAAGGGTTTTCAACAGTAAGAAACAATAGGTATTCGTAAGTTTTTTTTCTGTTAATCTCCTTTTTAATTTTTAAAGAAAAAAGGGCTTTCATCTCTGATGCAAAAACAAATTTTTCATTATCTCTGTAGTAATAAAAAGGTTTTTCACCAAATCGATCTCTAGCACAAAAAAGTTCTTGTTCTTTTTCATCCCATAAAGCAAACGCAAACATACCTTCAAACTGATGTAAACAGTCTTTCCCCCAATAATCATAAGCAGCTAAAATTACTTCTGTATCGGTATTTGATTTAAAGGTATATCCCTTTCCTTGTAATTCCTTTCTAATTTCTAAATAATTATAGATTTCTCCATTATAGGTTATCGTATATCGATTTTCTGCATAAAACATGGGTTGTTTGCCTGCATCTGACAAATCAATAATTGACAACCTTCTATGTCCTAACCCAACATTCTTAGTAGCATTTATCCAATGACCTTCTCCGTCCGGACCTCGATGTACTAAAACATCTGTCATCTGTTTCAATTCCAAGAATTGAACAGGTGTTTGATTAAAATGTATTATTCCGGCAATCCCACACATAAACTTAATATCTTTTAGTAAACTTTAAAAGTATTAATTGTTAAAAAAAAGCAACTAACAACATTTTGTTCTTATTAAGAAGAAGTAAATTAGAGAAAATGATCATCATTGATAATTACCATCTTATTATAGAATGAATATTGATTCATAAAAGCAATATTACTTAAATTTAAACTTCCCTTATTAATTTATACTTTTACATATCATTATTTACAAACTCAATGAAAATTCTAACCATACTTGGTGCACGACCCCAATTTATTAAAGCAGCCGCATTAAGCAGAGTTATTCAGCAACACCCAGAAATTCAAGAAGTAATCGTACACACTGGGCAACATTTTGACAATAACATGTCGGATGTTTTTTTTGAGGAAATGGAAATACCTAAACCTGCCTATTTTTTAAACATCAACAGTTTAGGGCATGGTGCTATGACTGGAAGAATGATGGAGGAAATTGAAAAAATCATTACTAAAGAATCTCCTGATTTTGTTTTAGTATATGGAGATACCAACTCTACTTTAGCAGGCGCAATTACAGCAAAAAAGAAACACATTAAACTTATTCATGTTGAAGCTGGCTTGAGAAGTTTTAATATGGATATGCCTGAAGAAATCAATAGAATTTTAACCGACAGAATCTCTGATTATCTATTTTGCCCAACTACTCAGGCACAAAAAAATTTAATCGAAGAAGGTTTTACTAATTTTAATTGTAAGGTTGAAGTGGTAGGCGATGTAATGGAAGATGCCGTGTATTTTTACAGCAAAAAAGAAAAAAATGTTTTAGCGGAAGATTATATTTTATGCACTTTTCATCGACAAGAAAACACAGAAAATATTACTCGCTTAACAAACATAATTAAAGCCTTAAATCAGCTTAACGAACAAGTTTCTGTTGTAGTGTCTTTGCATCCTCGAACAAAAAAAATAATACAGGATAACCAGTTAACATTAAATACTAAAATTATTGAGCCTGTCGGATATAAAGAGATGCTTAACCTGATAAAATCTTCAAGACTTGTATTAACAGATAGTGGAGGATTACAAAAAGAAGCCTTTATTTTAAAAAAATATTGCATAACTCTTCGAGATGAAACCGAGTGGGTGGAGCTTATTGAAAATAAAGTGAATTTTTTAGCTGGAGCTGACACAAATAAAATTGTAGAAATAACTCTTGGAAAATTAAACACCCCTTTTACTTGCACCAAAAATCTATATGGTGGTGGAAAAGCAGCAGAAAAAATCGTAGATTATCTTCTAAACATGGTAAAATGAAAATACTAATAACAGGAGGAGCTGGATATATAGGATCTCATACCATAATTGACATCTTAGAAAACACCAATTGGGAAATTATTTCAATTGACAATTACTCTACATCTTCTGAAACCACTTATCAAAGAATTGAAAATATTACAGGTAAAAAAATTACATACTATAATGTTGATTTAAAAGATTTTGAATCTACAAAAAAAGTATTTGAAAAAAATCCAGACATAAAAGGAATAATACACTTTGCTGCCCACAAATGGGTGGGCGATTCGGTAGAAAATCCACTAAAATATTACAACAACAACCTTATCGGGCTAACAAATATACTTTCACTTCAAAAAGAATTTAACATTAACTATCTAATTTTTTCATCCTCATGTTCTGTGTATGGAAATATTGATTCTTTGCCCGTAACAGAAAACACTAAGCTAAACAAAGCCGAATCACCATATGCTTATACCAAACAAGTTGGAGAGCGTATTATTGAAGATTTTATTAATGCCAATAATCATCTAAAAGCAATTTCTTTACGCTACTTTAATCCTGTAGGAGCACACATGTCTGGTTTAAATGGCGAAATACAACCTATCCCTAACAACTTAATTCCGTATGTAACTCAAACAGCCATTGGAAAGATTAACCAATTAATTATTTATGGCAACGATTATAACACAAAAGACGGAACATGCGTTAGAGATTACATTCATGTAAGTGATATTGCCTCAGCACATGTGGCAGCATTAAAAACATTGTTTGAAAATACCAATTTTCTGAATTACGATGTAATTAATTTAGGTAGTGGAAATGGTGTGAGCGTGCTGGAAATTATCAATGCCTTTGAGCAACAAAACAACATCAAGTTAAATTACAAGTTTGGTCCTCGCCGACAAGGTGATGTAGAAAGTATCTACTCCGATTCGAATAAAGCTTTGAAAGTATTGGGTTGGAAGACGAACTACAACATTAACGACATGGTGAAATCAGCTTGGCTTTGGGAACAAAACTTAAATAAGGAGAAATAAAAAAGCCTCAGATTTCTCTAAGGCTTCTAGTAATCCAAAGCGGACAATTATTGAACTCAAAAGTACACGAAGATTTTATCATTAATCGAAAAAATTAAAGCCGAAACACAGGTGTTATCTTTATAATAAGTCCATTTCGCCCTCTTGATTGACCGCTTTAATTATATATTTGAGTATTCTATTCAATTGAACCCTATTTTTGTGTAATGAAAGAAAAAGAGGTTGTCATAAAACTTATTAAAATAGCTTTACTAACAGCTCCATTAATTGCATTATTTACTTTCACCCCAAATCTTATAGAATCCAATTTACCAGACAGCCTTCCTACGCATACCCCACCTTTCGGAAAGCTGATTGGCATGCTGTTTTTAACCTTTGTTATATTTGTTCTGTGGTTGATGAATATTGGATGGTATCTTTTTTTTAAAAGAAGAGAACACTTTTTTAAATACTATCGGCTATACCGCTATATTGCTTCATTTATAAGTTGTTTCATCTTCCTTGCATTGATTTTAAATTTACCGCCACCACCACATGTTAAAAGTATACCGTCGCCCGGTTTAATGAGGATAATCATTCCTTTCATTGGTATTATGGCTAACAATGCCATACTCCTTATCATTATGGATCTGGTGGTGCTTAGGGATAAGAAAACCAAAATGGAAATAGAGATTTCGGATTTAACATTAAACAATGTGATGGCTCAAAATGAGCAACTAAAAGGACAAATTCATCCTCATTTTTTATTCAATTCTCTCGCTACTTTAAAGACATTAATGAAAGTATCACACAGTGATGCAGAAAAGTATTTAATCAATTTATCCAGCTATTTAAGAGCGGCTATAAGTTATTCGGGAGAAAATAAAGCAAGTTTAAAAGATGAACTAAAACATTGTATCGAATACCTTGAAATGCAAAAAGTACGTTTCGGTAATTCGTTAAATTATGAAATCAGTATTCCTGAAGGGATTCAGAAAGATGTTTATTTACCTGTATTCTCACTACAAATGTTAGCTGAAAATGCCATTAAACATAATAGTTTAACAAAAGAAAGCCCGTTGACAATAACTATCTCTTTGATAGACAAAAATACGGTAGAAGTAAAAAATAATCTTAATTTAAAGCTAGTAGTTAATTCAACAGGATTGGGTTTAGATAATCTTTCTAAACGGGTTAAGTTATTGAGCAATGCTGAAAAAGACATTGACATTCAAAAAACAGAACAATACTTTTGTGTAACCATACCTTTAATTGAAAAATGAAAATTGTAATTATTGAAGATGAAGAACTGACAGCAAATGATCTTGCCGATACTATTTTGTCAATAAGTACTGATTATACGATTGTTAAAACATTGTTCTCAGTTAAAGAGAGTATTGCGTATTTTAAACTGAATAATGATTTTGATCTGATTTTTTCTGATATTGAATTAGGTGATGGATTAAGTTTTGAGATTTTCAGAAAAGTAAACCTGAATAAACCCGTCATTTTTTGTACCGCCTTTAATGAGTACGCTTTACAGGCGTTTGACTCAAATGGCATAGATTACATGCTAAAACCCTTTAATCAGAAATCAGTTGAAAAATCTTTAACCAAACTAAAAAACCTGAGAGGAACTGCTACAAAAGAGGACTATGATTACAATCAATTGATAGAAGCTATTCTTAATAAAGAAAATAGTGTTTTCCAGTCTATATTATGCTACCAGGGAGATAAGATTATTCCGATAAAAATAGAAAATATTTCTTTAGCCTATATTGAAAATGAAATCGTTTATGTTATTCACAACTATAAATCTGTTCACGTCAATCATACCATGGATGAATTAGAGGCTATGCTGGGAAAACGGTTCTTTAGGGCAAACCGGCAAATCATTATCCATAGAAATGCGGTTAAAGAAGTGAACCAATATTTTTTTCGCAAATTACTTGTTATTCCTTCCATCAACTTTAATGAACAAATACTGGTAAGTAAAGCTAAAGCCAAAAGTTTCCTGGAATGGTTGAAGAAATAGAAAATAACCGTCATTCCATCCTGTATTTTGTCCGTTTCGCATAAAAACTCTCTCTTTAAAGCAAAAAAATAGATCAACTTTGAATCGATTAATCATTATAAATCGTACTAAATAATACATAAAACTAAAAAGAAAAAATATGAAGAAGTTTATCATTACTATTTTAGGAATTACCTTATTTATAGCTAAATCCTATGCTCAATATCCTGAAAATGAAAGTGGAACCTATCAGGATCTGTTAACTCCTGCCTACTACTCAACCCCAATTGGAGGAGCATTCAGAGTTGAAATTAATAAATTCGTTTATTACGCACGAATAGAGCCATTCAGGCATCCTTTAGAAGATTCATTTGGAGTAATTCCTTCGTACAGCATTCCTTCAAACGGAACTTTCTCTGCCGGAAAAGGGCCCGGAAATACAGGAGAGCATCATAAAGCAAATGATATGCATGTGGGATCGAATGATACCAATGTAACAATGTATGCTGCTATTGATGGTTATGTTAATACTTACTACAGTGCACTTAAATATCGTGATTATTTAAGTATAACAAAGGATATTAAAGACAGTAGTAACAATATACTTGGTAAAATGGTAGTTATATATGGACATTTAGAATTGATTTTAGATAGTTTAGATGGGCTACTTCTAAATGGACAATATGTAAATCAAGGGGATGTAGTTTCAAAACACTTATACTCAGGAACGGTAGGTGGCCCACATCTTCACTTTGAAATAAGGTACTACAGAGCTCCAGATTTTGGAACAGAAGATTATTATGGTTTTATAGGTGCAAATTTAACTGACCCCTCAGCAGGAATATGGACGTATGGTTTATGGGATCCAAATGTTGGATATGGTTTTGCCCAACTCGAAAACCATCTATCCACCACTACTGTAAATGTTGAAGAAACAGTATTAACTGACGACATTAACATATTACCAAACCCTAGTTCAGGTATTTTTAATATTGATTTAGGTGAAAAAGAGAAACTAGTAAGCTATACTGTTTTTTCAATGGACGGAAGAATTGTTCTCGAAGGAAAGACTATTGATAATAAAGTACTAGTAGATATGCGTGATGAGAGTGAAGGTGTTTATTTCTTGAAAATTAGTGATGATAGCAAAATAACCACCTATAAAATTATTAAACAATAAACCCGATAAGCCTTTAATAAGTTGGGAAGCCTCGCAGAAATGTGGGGCTTTTTTGTTACAATTCCAGACCCGAAAAATCGGGTATATCGAACTAAAAAAGTTAATCAGATTTTTGTGAAAACTTCAACAATATCAGGCAAAATAGAAGCAAAAAAAAGACTCATCAGCTAAAATTGCTTGATGAGTCTTCGATAGTAGCGGGGACCGGACTCGAACCGATGACCTTTGGGTTATGAGCCCAACGAGCTACCAACTGCTCCACCCCGCGATATATTTTTAAGAACTATTTTCTGTTTATTGGGCTGCAAATATAATATTTAGTTTCTTTGTAATCAAATTTTATCTATAAATAATGCATAAATCAGGCTTTGTAAACATTATTGGTAACCCAAATGTTGGTAAATCAACACTTATGAATGCTTTGGTTGGCGAACGTTTGTCGATTATCACCTCTAAAGCACAAACTACGCGACACCGTATTTTAGGTATTGTTAATGACGAAAACCACCAAATTGTGTTTTCCGATACGCCAGGAGTTTTAGAGCCTGCCTACAAAATGCATCAAAGCATGATGACTTTTGTAAAGTCTGCTTTATCAGATGCTGATGTTATTCTGTTTATGGTAGAAGTAAAAGAAAACAGGTTTCGTGATGCAGACATCTTAAACAGCTTAAAGAAAACCGACACTCCAATCCTTTTACTTATCAATAAAATTGATGAAGTTGACCAGCAATTTTTAGAGGAAAAAGTAGCGTTCTGGAAAAAAGAATTGCCAAAAGCTCAAATCTATCCCTTATCGGCACTTCACGGATTTAATATCGAAAATATTTTTGAACGCATTAAAGAACTTCTGCCAGAAGGCGAACCTTACTACGACAAGGATGCTTTGACTGACAAACCAGAGAAATTTTTTGTTTCAGAAATCATACGAGAGAAAATATTAATGAATTACCAAAAGGAAATTCCTTATTCATGCGAAGTTGAAGTGGAAGAATATAAAGAGTTTCCGCATATTGTAAAAATTCGGGCTATTATTATTGTGGCGCGTGATTCTCAAAAAGGAATCATTATCGGGCACCAAGGAAAAGAATTGAAAAAAATTGGTACCGAAGCTCGTAAAGACATTGAAACTTTTGTGCAAAACAAAGTGTTTTTAGAACTTTATGTTAAGGTAAGTAAAGATTGGAGAGACAACGATAATCAATTGAAACGATTTGGTTACAACCAATAATCGGTCTTCAGTCAACAGTCAGTAACCAACAAGCCTATATTCAAAAAATCGTTAATTTCGTAGCCTCAAATAAACTCCCAGAACAAAAATGAGCAACATAGTAGCAATAGTAGGTCGTCCGAATGTTGGAAAATCTACACTTTTTAACAGACTAACCGAAAGCAGACAAGCTATTGTTGACGAAGCAAGTGGTGTAACCCGTGATAGACATTATGGAAAAGTAGATTGGGCAGGAAAAGAATTTACCTTAATCGATACCGGTGGTTACGTAAAAGGTTCGGGCGATATTTTTGAGGAAGAGATTAGAAAACAAGTAATGATTGCCATTGAAGAAGCCGATTTGTTGATTTTTGTGGTTGATGTAACCAGTGGCCTAACCGACCTCGACCAACAAGTTGCCAATGTGTTAAGACGTAGTAAGAAAAAAGTGATACTTGTTTCCAACAAAGTCGATAATTATGATAGAATACCTGAATCAAGTGTATTTTATCGTTTTGGAATTTCTGATGAGATTTTCAACGTTTCATCAGTTAGTGGAAGCGGAACAGGCGAATTGTTAGACGAAGTAGTAAAACATTTAGAGGAAAAACCTGAAGAGGTTGATGATGATGGTTTATTAAAATTAGCCATTGTTGGACGTCCAAATGTAGGTAAATCATCATTAACCAATGCATTATTGGGTAATGATAGAAACATAGTAACCAACATTGCCGGAACTACCAGAGATGCGGTTTCCACTCGTTTTTCAGCGTTTGGTTTCGATATGAAATTGATTGATACTGCTGGTTTAAGAAAACGTGGGAAAGTTGAAGAAGATTTAGAGTTTTACTCCGTAATGCGTTCAATTCGTGCTATCGAAAATTCTGATATATGCTTATTAATGATTGAAGCACATGAGGGTATTATGGCTCAAGATTTAAACATTTTACACCTTATTGCTAAAAACAAAAAAGGAGTAGTAATTGCAGTAAACAAGTGGGATTTGGTAGAAAAAGAAAGCAATACATCAAAAGAATATGAAGAAGCTATCCGTCATAGACTTTCTCCATTTAACGATATTCCTATTATTTTTACTTCCGTTACTAAAAAGCAACGCGTAATTAAGGTGTTGGAAGAAGTGGTAAAAGTTTACGAAAACCGTACACGAAAAATAACTACTTCTAAACTAAACGAATTAATGCTCGACATTATTCAACGAAATCCACCTCCTGCCATTAAAGGGAAATACATTAAAATAAAATTTGTGAGTATGTTGCCAACATTAGCTCCTACTTTTGTTTTTTATTGCAACTTACCGCAATACGTTAAAGATCCTTACAAGCGATTTTTGGAAAACAAAATCAGGGAAAACTACCGTTATTCGGGAGTTCCTATTCAAATTTTTATGAGAAAAAAATAAACCATTTATTTCCCCTCTTGAGAGGGGTTAGGGGTGTGTTTGTATTGAATACTTGATATACAGATGAAAATTTTTCTAACCATATCCATGCTTATTGTCTCTAACATTTTTATGACCATTGCTTGGTATGGGCATTTAAAATGGTTCAATAAATGGAACTTGTTGTGGGTAATTTTAATCAGTTGGAGCTTTGCTTTGGTAGAATATATTTTTCAAGTGCCAGCAAATAAAATTGGATTCGAAGGTAATGCTGGTCCATTTAGTTTGGTACAATTAAAAGTTATTCAAGAAGTAATAACTTTAGTTGTTTTCTCCGCATTTTCGGTTTACGTATTTAATTCAAAAATTACTACCAACCATCTGATAGGTTTCTGTTTTTTAGTGTTAGCAGTGTATTTTATTTTTAAAAAGTAATCCCTCTATTTTTTAATAATGGATTGGAATCTTACTATTTCACAAGGTTACTTCTTCTTGTTACAAAACCCTTTAGCTCATCACTAGTGCTATTTTATTTGTTACCTTTGAGTAAACTGGTATGAAAGGAACTATTCTATATTTTTTTATTATTGGATTATTGAGTTTTTCTTGTAGTTCATCAAAAAACAATAACCTTAATTGTAACTTAAAAAAAATAACCTTTAATATTAAACAGTTTGATGAACGTGGTTTAATGGGTGACGAAAAGATGGCGATAGATTTTGAATTTTGTTTACCTGACAACCCAAACGCACTTCAAGCTATCAAAGAAATTGATTCGAGTATTAAACCATTACATGGAAAAGGCAGAACAAAATGTGCGGAAAACCATATTATAATGATTGGAAACTCATACAACAAAGACATTAAAAATATACTGTGCAAACTTTCTCAACTCGATTATATTACTGAAATTAACCAGGTATTTTGGGAATAACTTTAACTACTAACCTCATGAAAAAAATTAGCCAATTAATTGTATTGTTAATATTTGTAACAAATTTAACTGCACAAAAAACTGAACAATTTAGTCGAGCTCGAATATTCTATAACAATCCTGAGACGTTCCAAAAATTAACTCAAAGTGGAATTGCTATGGATCATGGAAAACATAAACTGGGAGTGTTTTTTGAAAGCGATTTTTCTGAAACAGAAATTGCTATCGCTGAAACCCTAGGTGCAACAGTAGAAATAATTATTGAAGATGTTCAACAATTTTATATCGACCGAAATAAAAGCAATACATCTACATCGTTTGAATTAGAAAAAAATAGTACTTGTTCAACTGGGGGGACACCAACAACCTACACCAATCCTGTAAATTACAATCATGGTTCAATGGGTGGATTTTTAACCTATGCTGAAGTGATGAGGGAAATTGATAGCATGACAACTTTATATCCCAATTTAATTACTGCCAGAATGCCAATTGATACTTTTACAACACATGAAGGTCGTAATTTATACTGGGTAAGAATGAGCGATAATGCCAATACAGATGAAGCTGAGCCTGAAATATTATACGATGCTGTTCATCATGCACGAGAAGCCATATCAATACACCAAATGATTTATTACATGTGGTATTTGTTAGAAAATTATGCATCCGACTCTAAAATCCAGGCCATTTTGGACAATACTGAACTCTATTTTATACCTTTCGTTAATCCTGATGGTTTTCTATACAATGAATCAACCGATCCAAATGGAGGAGGAATGTGGCGTAAAAACAGAAGAGACTATGGTACGGGGGTTTATGGTGTTGACAACAACCGAAACTACGATTTTACTGATGGAGCAAATGGTCCAACCTGGGGAACTGTTGGAATCAGTTTAGATTCAACTAGTGATGTATATTGCGGACCAAATGCATTTTCTGAACCGGAGAACAATGCGATGAGATGGTTTGTAGAACAACATGATTTTAAATTGGCTTTAAACTTTCATTCTTACAGTAATTTGTTACTATACCCTTATGGATTTGAAACAGGACGATATTGTCCTGATAATACAACATTCGAAGCTATTTCTGATGTGATGGTTGCTGAAAACAACTTTGCTAATCAACCAGGATGGGCATTGTATGAAACTTCTGGTGGTTCTGACGATTGGATGTATGGTGAAACAGCTAATCACAATAAAATTTATTCTTTTACTCCTGAAATTGGTTCGCCATCTCAAGGTTTCTGGCCTGCTCAAGCAGATATCGACCCGCTTTGTCAAGGAATGATGCACCTTAATTTAACTGCAGCACATTTAGTCAATAATTATGCAGAGGCCACTGATTTACAACCATTAATGATTGAAAATCAATCTGGTTTTTTCTATTACAATTTGCAATGTTTAGGTTTAAACGGTAATGGAAATTTTACCGTTACCATTTCACCAGTTTCGACAAATTTTATGAGTATTGGATCTCCAAAAAACCACACCGGCATGAGTCTAACACAAATTGATACTGATTCAATCAGTTATGCTTTAAATCCTTCTATTACCCCCGGTGATTTAATTACTTATGTTATAACAGTTGACAATGGTTTATTTACTGTAAACGACACCATTACCAAAACTTTTGGAACACAACAAACTATTTTATCCGACAATGCAAACAACCTTACCAACTGGACCGTTTCTCAAACTTGGGGAACAACCAACTCTATTTATTATTCTCCTTCAAGTTCTATTACTGATTCACCTTCTGGTAATTATAACGATAACATCAATAAAACTATAACCCTTTCCAATCCAATTAATTTAACCAATGTTACATCTGCAAGCATGTCGTACTATGCAAAATGGGACATTGAAGCAGGTTGGGATTATGTTCAAATAGAAGTTTCTACCAATAACGGTTCAACGTGGACTCCACAATGTGGTAATTATACTCATTTAGGAAATTCCGACCAAGATCTTAACAACCCACTATATGATGGAACCCAAAACAATTGGGTATTAGAAGAAATTGATTTAAGTCAATATTTAGGTCAAACCATTAAAATACGTTTTCAAATAGTTTCTGATGGTGGAGTTACTAAAGATGGCTTTTATTTTGACGACTTTAAAGTGAATGTTGTTTACGGTACAACTGGTATTGAAGCGCTTACTGAACATGGAGCATTTCTTGGAGATAGCTACCCAAATCCAACCAAAGATAATGCAACAATAAGTTATCTTTTACCTTTAGAAGTAGGTTCGGCTAAATTAATTGTAACCAATGCTTTAGGTCAGGAAATTTATAAAACTGATATAAGTGGAAACTCAAACAAAATAACTATCTCTACCTTAAATTTAAATCAGGGTATCTACTACTACTTTGTTGATTTCAACAACCAACGTTCAGCAACTAAAAAAATGATAGTGGTAAGATAGCTTAATTGTGCTGTGCTCCTTTCAATATTCTAAAAACATGTAATACCGCAGGAAAAACTGCATCCATGCTCTCCTTAGCGCCATTGGTTGAACCAGGTAAAGCCAATACCAAACTTTCACCAATAACACCTGCTACACTTCTGCTCAACATCGAATATGGCGTTCTGTCTTGTCCGTAACTTCTAATAGCTTCATCAATACCCGGTATTTCACGTTCAATTAAAGGTTTTAATGCTTCTGGTGTTACATCTCTGTTCGACAATCCTGTTCCTCCAGTGTAAATAATTAAATTAGCTCCTAACATTACATAAGCTTTTGCCTTTTCTTGTATAACACTTACTTCGTCAGGAATAATAATGTAATCCATTATTTCAACCCCACATTCTTCTAATTTTCTTATGATTGCTTTACCTGCTTTATCTTCTTTTTGTCCGGCCGAAATAGTATCTGAACAAACTATAACAGCCGCTTTTAAATCTTTTCTAAATTTATCTTTAAAGTCTGATTTGCCACCTTTTTTCTCTACCAACTTAATGTGATGTATTTCCACTCCCTTATCAATGGGTTTAAGCATATCGTACATGTTCAGAGCCACCACACTTGCTCCATGCATAGCCTCAACCTCAACACCAGTTTTATAAATGGTTTTCACTGTCATGATTACTTTAATTTCCAAACCATTTATTTCATAATCAATTCCAGTAAATTCGATTGGCATAGGATGGCAATCTGCTAAAATTAATGGCGTATTTTTTACTCCCAACAAACCAACCGCTTTACTCATTGCAAAAACATCTCCTTTAGGAACTGTTTTGTTAACTATCGCATCAATTGTTTCCTGTTTACTAACTTTTACTATTGCTTGTGCAGTAGCAATTCTTAATGTATTCGATTTATAAGTAATATCTACCATATGAAATGATTATTTTTTAATGTTTAATTGCTACTTGCTGTTTTTCGAGAAGAAATAAAAATAGCTGTCAACTCTTTTGATTCATTTAATAATTTTTCAACCTTTTCTTTAGAAATTAATTCTTCATCGATTATAAATTCCAACCAAAATGCACTTTCATCAATTTCTTCAATAACAATACTAATTTTTGAAATAAAACTTGGTTTTGATTGTGCTATACAAGTTGCCCGATAATTTGCTGCAACTGAAGTTGAACATCTAATCAATTGTCCTTTTATATGATTTCCTAAATATATATTTGGTAAAAACTCTGTTAATTTTACACATTGATGAGCAAATATTTTAGTTCTATCCTTTAAGTCGTTTTTCATGTTTTTTATTAATAAATAATCATTAAACAATAATCATTTATTCACTTTCCATTGATGAGTTTCGTCTTCAAATATTTCTTTACCAAATACCGGTGCTTTTGCTTTAATTTCTTCGGTAATGTACCTGCAAGCATCAAAAGCCATTGCTCGGTGTTTAGAAGATGTAAATACAAACAGACAAAGTTCTCCAGCTTTAACAACTCCTTTGCTATGATAAATGTGTGCACAGGTTAATTCATATTTTTCAAAGGCAGATTCTCTAATTTCGTCAAACACTTTATTCGCCATTTCTTCGTAAGCAGAATAATCAATTGCAGCCACAACTTTACCTTCAATTTCATCAGCTCTAACCTGACCTAAAAAAATATCGTGGGCACCTATATTTGTTTTTACTTGGTGATGTGCAATGGAATTGGCAATTTTATCAGGGGTAATTGGTCCTTCGACAAACACATTTTTAATTTTTTTATCGCTCATAATTCTATTTTTAATAGGTAGCCATACCACCTGTTAAGTTAATCAAATCAGTATATCCATTGTTCTTTAAAAACTCAATGGCTTTGATGCTTCTCACACCATGTTGGCAAATAACAACTGTTTTTTTTGTTTTGTCAATTTGGTCTAAATTAAATGGTATTGTTTGAAGCGGAATATTTAACACCTTGTAATTTTCAATTTTTGGTAATTCCCATTCTTCACGTACATCAAGTAGCTGAACAGATTCAAGCTTTAACAACTCTTTTAATTCTATTGCTGAAATTTCATTTTTTATTTTTAGTGGTTTTACTCCACAAAATATTTCGTAATTGTTATTTTCAAAATCAATTTCTGATGCTAAAACTTTTTGGACCTGTTCTTCTGAACGACTAACGTTTAAAACTATTGAGTTACCCGTTAAAGCATCATACATTAATAATTTTCCGGATAACTGAGTCCCTATTTCTAATATGATTTTTATCGCTTCATTAGCTTGTTGAATTCCAATAATACCGGGCAACACACCAATTACACCAACATCCGAGCAACTCGGCACACTACCAGCTTGCGGTGGTTCAGGAAACAAACATCGATAAGTTGGACCATTTTTGTAGTTAAACACCGACACTTGCCCTTCAAATTTATAAATGGCTCCATAAACCAGTGGTTTTTGTGTAATAACAGCTGCATCATTTACCAAATATCTTGTCGAAAAATTATCCGTTCCATCAACAACTATATCATAATTTTTAAAAATTTGTATCGCATTTTTGGGTGTTAGTTTTTCAGTATAAATATTAAACAGTACAAATGGGTTAAGTTGTTCTAGTCGTTCTTTTGCCGCTAGTGCCTTATTTTTGCCAATATCATGTATGGTAAATAATATTTGTCGCTGTAAATTAGTTTCATCAACATTATCAAAGTCAATAATACCAATAGTTCCTACTCCTGCTGCGGTCAAATATTGTAAAACCGGGCAACCCAATCCCCCGGCACCAATTACTAAAACCTTAGCAGATTTTAGCTTTTCTTGCCCTACTTCACCTACTTTATCTAACAATAAATGGCGGCTATAACGGTATTTTTCTTTATCATTTAACATCAAGCTATCCTCCTGCAAAAGGTGGTAATAATGCAATTTCATCGTTTTCTGTAATAATTAAATTATTGTTCACAACACTTTGATTTACAGCTACTTTAAAATTCATTGTATTTAATTTTGGATGTTTTTTAATAATTTCCTCCGTCAATTCAACTACAGATATTTGAGAACTGGCTATTTGAATTTCATCTTCTTGATAACCTACTGTCTCTGCAAGCATTCCAAAATATTTTACCTTTAAATTCATTGTATTTCTTTTAACTCTATTGGAGTATTCAAATTGGTAAATTCTCTCTCATCAAATTGATTGGCATCCACCACATTCAATTTCACTTTTTCTAATGCAACTTTCATTTTTCGTTGATTGTTTCCCAATTCTTGTTTAAACACCTCAGCACAATCCTTATCATACACTCCAATTACTTGGTGTGTTTTATTGTTTTTCGATGGAATAGTCACGTCGTTATCCAAACTATTTTCAAGCAAAAAGGTTAATAATTTGGCACTTACAAAAGGCACATCGCAACTGACAACAATATTTTTTTTGTGTTTTGAGTGCGTCAATCCTGTAAAAATTCCTGCCAATGGACCGGCTTCTTTAATCATATCTTCGAAAACGGGCAAGCCAAATTCGTTGTATTCCGACTGGTTTGAAACAACAATAATATCAGTTGTTAATTGCTTTAATGTTTCAATAACATGAGTTATCATCGGTTTGTTGTTCAACATCAATAAACCTTTATCGCTACCCATTCTAGAGCTTTTCCCTCCTGCTAATATGATTCCTCCCAACTTCAACTTATCCAAATATTTTTACAAGTTCTTTATCTAAATATGCTTGACAATTTTTGTTTAGTTTTTCGAACAATTTTATCATTTTCTCTCCTTCTTTAGTAACTTGAGTGCCACCACCGCCTTTACCTCCAGAAACCCTCACCACCAATGGCTGCTCGGCTTCTTTGTTCATAGCATCAATCATTTCCCATGCTTTTTTATAACTCATTTTCATTTGTCTAGCAGCAGAACTTATTGATCCAGTAGAAATAATTTCTTTCAATAGGGCTATTCTACCTTCTGCCAAAAACGTCCCAAACTCACCATCAACCCACACCCGGCTTTTTATTTTATACTTCTTAACTGTCATGCGTTGTATTATCTAATAAATAACGATAAGTAAAGGTACCCGCTAAATTTTCTTTTTTCTATGATTTTTATCAGCAACTAAATTTTAATTTGGTAACAAATATACATCAACCAATTCGTGTTGTTCAATGGTTTCTTTTTCTGCCGATATATATACCAATCCGTTAGCCAAAGCAAACGATTGTAAGGCATCAGAATCTTGTCCTAACATCAATGAAACACTATAATTATTAAACTGAGCTTTTAAAAACTGTGCTCGACCTTCCTTTTTGATATATTTATCAGCTAATGGCAATTGTATTTTTGGTAAAAAAGGATTCAGCGAGCCCAATGATACATTAATGGCAGGCAATACATACATATAAAAACAGTTTAATGCTGCAGCAGGATTTCCTGGCAAAGCAAAAATTGCTTTTTTACCCTGTTGACCAAAAAAAAGTGGTTTCCCTGGTTTTTGTTTGATTTTGTAAAATATTTCTTCCACGTTATTTTTTAACAACGATTCTCTTACAAAATCGTAATCACCTACAGAAATACCTCCAGATAGAATTAAAAAATCAGTATCTAATAGCACTTCCTGAATTAATCTTTCTGTTGCAGTTACATTGTCTTTTACCACATAAATTACAGGTTTAATTCCTAATTGTTTAATAGCAGCATCCAACATATGAGTATTTGATTCATATATCTGTCCCTCTTTTAATGGATTACCTATACCTACCAACTCACTACCTGTAGCAATCACTGTAATTTTTGGCAAATCGAAAACCAATACATCGGTTATACCAAGTGTAGTTAAAAAACCAATAGCCGCAGCATTAATTCGAGTTCCTTTTTGCAAAGCAACGTCCCCTTCTTTTATTTGATCTCCTTTTTTTCTAACATTTCCGCCAAACTTCAACCCAGCATCAGTAACTGCAAGTATATTTTCAGTAACAGTCGCCAATTCTTGCATTACCACCGTATCACACGAATCAGGCACTTTTGAACCCGTAAATATCCGAACTGCTTCTCCCTTTTTAATTTCAATTTCCCGAACATCTCCAGCAGGAATGGTATCGACGATAATAAGTTGTTGTTGTACATCTTCAAATTTAAAAGCATAACCATCCATAGCAGATTGGTTAAATAAAGGCACACAAACAGGTGCTAAAATATCTTCGGCCAAAAAATAATTTAATGCCGAATTTATTGCAACACGCTTTTTTTCTTGTTGTTGAATATTGGTCAACACCAGATTTTTAGCCTTTTCTACACTTATCATTACAATAGATTTTTAGGTAAAGTTATTTAATTTATAGGATTTAAAAATCTGACATATGTCAGGTTTTAATTGTTTTGATAATTCGATATTTGGAAAAAGAGTTTTTTAGTTATGACTTTTAATAAAAATCAGATGCCCTCATGTGCTATGTGTCAAAACAAACAAGCTGGTAGCTCTATTTTTTGCTGCCTAACGAATGACGAATTAGATACTTTATCGCAAGGAAAAAGGAACATGACTTTTAAACGCGGGCAGGTTATTTTTAGTGAGGGTAACCAACCGCATGGTATTTACTGCATACATTCAGGGAAAGTAAAAATTCATAAACTTGGTGAGGAGGGCAAGGAACAAATTGTTCGACTAGCTAACACTGCAAATATAATTGGATATCGTTCAGTTTTAAATAGTGATAGTTATTTTGCTTCAGCAACTGCACTTGAAGATACTGAAGTGTGTTTTATTTCTAAATCGACCATCATTAACCTGATAAAAACCAACAATAATTTTTCATTTTCTTTAATGGATTTATTATCAGACGACTTAAAACGTGCTGAAGAGAAAATTACCCACATGGCTCAAAAACATGTTAGAGAACGCATAGCTGAAGCTATCTTACTTTTACACGAGGCATACGGATTAAAAAAGGATAACCAAACCATTGACTCCAATTTAACTAGAAAAGAAATTGCAAATATTGCAGGTACAACTACCGAAACATCCATTCGGATTTTATCAGAATTTCATAAAGATAAGATTATTGATTTAGATGGTAAGAATATTAAAATATTAGATCTTAAAAAACTTTTTAGAACGGCTAACATTTTCGATTAAAGCAACTTGAAGTGAATTTTATCATATTTTAATATGATACGAATCATTTTAAATTGCATAATACAGGTTTAGTTTTATTAAACCAAATTTAAAAGTAGAGTACAAATTTTGAATAAAAGAACAAATAAACTTAATAGCTTGTCAATTGATTTAATTAACAGAATTAAATCATTGGCCAACAAGGGCAGCGGTATTTCTTTTGCTCAAGGTGACCTATTATTTAAAGAAGGTGACCATAAAGAGTACATTTATCTGATAGAGAAGGGAGAAGTGGCTTTAATCAAAGACCACCAAACACAGAAAATAGAAATCATGAGTCAGAACAAAGGAGATATTGTTGGTGTTGATCTCATATTTAATGATAAAGACTGTGAATATACTGCCTTAGTACTTCAACCGTCTATTATTTACAAAGTGCTTATTTCCGATTTTAAAGATTTACTTGTTAATAACAGTAGCTCGTCACTGGAACTCATAAAATATTTAAGTTCTTTAATCAACAAACTTGAATCTAGAAAATTAGCTTAATGCCACACCCATCACATCATTAAACAACTCTTTTAGCGATATACCTTCGTGTGCTGCCATTTGTGGTATAATACTTTGTGCCGATTGCCCGGGAACCGTATTAATTTCTATTAGATGAGGCGTATCGTTTACAATAATGTAATCTACTCTGCATATACCACTTAAATCTAAAATTTCGTAAACTTTTTTGGTGGTTTCTTTTACCTTTTGTTCAATGTTCAAAGGTAAATTAGCCGGTGTTATTTCTTTCGATTGTCCAGAATATTTGGCATTGAAATCAAAAAACTCGTTATCCGATACAATTTCAGTTATCGGCAACACTTTTATTCCTTTCTTTCCCTTATAAATGCCGTTGGTAACTTCCCTACCCTGCATAAATGATTCAATTATGGCTTGCGTCCCATGTGACAAAGCCAATTCAACTGCATCCTTAAGTTGACTTTTCTCCTTCACTTTAGTAACTCCGAAACTACTACCTCCATCTGCGGGTTTTACAAAACATGGTAATTCTACTTTTTCTATTATATCTGCCTCATTGAACCCTTCATTTTTTCTTATTAATACCGCATCTGCTACAGGAACACCAAAATTTTTCAAAAATTGATTACACACAAATTTGTTAAATGTAAGTGTAGATGCTAACTGACTACATGTAGTGTAAGGAATACTTAACATATCAAAATAGGCTTGAAGTTTCCCATCTTCTCCTGGAGTTCCGTGAATTACAATAAATGCTAATTCAAAAGTTATTTTTTTACCCTCATGAAAAACAGAAAAATCGTTTCTGTTTACCTCAACTTTATCGTTATTGATAAAAGCAAACCAGCCTTCCTCATCAATTCTAATCTTTATTGGTATATATTTTTCTTTATCAATATGTTGAAATACTGTTTCGGCACTTTTTAAAGAAATTACTTTTTCGTGACTGTAGCCACCTTCAAGAACAGCAATAGTTTTTTTCATTGGTATAAATTTATCAACCCAAATGTATCGAGTTATTTTATTATTAATTCCAATCCTCACAATAAATATTCATAGTGCAATGTTGATAGGTTTGCCATAATCTATTAGTTTTACACTACAATGAACGAACAAAAAATAATTATTTCGGTTACAAACGACTTGGTTACGGACCAACGTGTAAACCGTATTTGCTCTTCGTTTATGGACTTAAACTATGAGGTTTTACTTGTTGGAAGAAAACTCAAAAACTCATTACCAGTTGACAGAAAATATAAAACCAGACGATTTAATTTATGGTTTAATAAGGGATTTTTATTTTATGCCAATTATAATCTTCGATTGTTTTTCTTTCTACTTTTTTCAAAATCAACTTTACTCTGGAGTAATGATTTAGATACGCTGCCTGCCAACTATCTCGTCTCAAAACTAAAAGGAGTAAAACTGATTTATGATAGTCATGAATATTTTACTGAAGTTCCTGAATTGGTAAATCGACCCAAGATTCAACACATTTGGCAGACCATTGAAAAATTGATTTTTCCGAAATTAAAAAATGTGGTTACCGTAAGTCAACAAATTGCGGATGAATACAAAACCAACTATGGTGTTAACATTACTGTTATCCGAAATTTACCTATTAAAATAAAAGAACATTATGAAGTAAGAAACATTAAAATAGACGGCAAAAAAATTATCCTTTATCAAGGGTGGGTGAATGAAAAAAGAGGTTTAGAGCCTTTAATAGAAGCTATGCAACAAATTGAAAATGCTCACCTGTACATTATTGGTGATGGTGATATTTTTGACAAAATAGTGCAACAAGTTTTAGATTTAAAACTGCAAGATAAAGTTACTTTACTCGGTAAAATACCTTTCGAATTTTTACCACATTATACCCATCAAGCCGATTTAGGGGTTAGTTTAGAAGAAAACGTGGGTTTAAATTATAAGTATGCATTGCCTAACAAATTGTTCGATTACATTAATGCAGGTGTTCCCGTTTTAACCGCAGATTTACCGGAAATGAAAAAAATAGTTTCTATGTATAAAATTGGTGAAACTATATCGAACATAACACCTAGTGCTATTGCCGAAAAAATAAACGAAATATTGAACGATAATGATCAATTAACCACATACGCAACAAATTGCCTAAAAGCAAAGGAAGAATTGTGTTGGGAAAATGAACAACAAAAACTTTACGCTTTGGTTAATGAAATCAAATAACCCAATTTGTAAATATCGAACCAACGCAAATTGGGTTCTTTTTCAGTAAGTTTTTGTTCAATAGCCAATTTGTTTTTAGTATAATACTTCCATATTTTATTTGATAAACCTAACTTGTTTACCAATTTATAGAAGCGATACAACTTAATGGATTCATCAACCTTTCCTAACTGAATAAGCTGGTGTAAATTTTTAATTCCTTCTTTGGTTTTTTGTAAAAACTCATGCAAACCTTCTAAACCAATATGGCACAAAGGATTTTCGATATGTAAAACAGGGATTTTTCGTGCTTTTAATTCTAATCCAAATACGGTGTCTTCATGCCCATATCCTTCCAACATTTCATCAAGTTTTATGGAATTAAATATTCCTTTCGGAATTAAAAAATTATTGGTCATAAAAGAGCCGTAAGGTTGTTTCCTTCGTTCTCTATCCGAAATAGCCTCTCTGTTTACGCCATACCACCACCTAAAATGTATTTCTTTAACTGAAGGAGCTTCATTAGCATAATTTCTACCTCCATAAACTACTGTACCAGGTTTTAAGTTTTCAATGTAGTTCCTCACAAACAAACTATTGTTGGTTTTTGAATCACAATCTAAAAACAGTAAGTATTCAAATTGAGCTTTTTCGGCAAGCAGATTTCTAATTTTTGAACGACCTATATTTTGAGGTAATTCGGTATAAATAACATTATTTAATATTGATAGTTCTTTATTTTTTGTTTTAAATTCAGTTATAGAGCCATCATCAACACACAAAATTTCAAAATCAATTTTACATGCCGAAGCTTGATTTGATAAATCTTTTACAAAATCAACAACATCAAAATTGTATATGGGAATTAGAATAGATAACATTTACTGGTTTCTGGTGGCTTGTTTCTGGTTACTTGTTACTAATGGCTTATTTTTGGTTAACACTACGTTCAATTGCTTGGATAAACATATTAAGTTGTTTACCTAAAATCTCCAATTGTTCATGTAAATCATGATACAATTCTTTATTTTTAAGTGATTCTGTTTCGAAGAGTGTTTCTAAATGGTCAATAGTTTCATCATTTGATGAAATTGAAAAAGTCAAAAAACGTATATATTCAACCACATATCTTCTTCGCCCGTAACCTTCAACAATATTTGACCGAACAGATTTAGAGGATCTTCTTATTTGACTACCCACCTCAAACAGTTCAAATTTAGGAAGTTCTGTCATAGTCATTCTATGTATGGCAATACTTACAGTTCTTGCTCTTTCCCAAATCTCTAAATTTTTATAACTCATAGTTATATTTTGGTTTTTGAACCAGCTACCAGCACCAAGAAACCATCTTCGAGCTTACAAATTCTCCCCTTCTGTTCTTGGTTCATCCGTAGGAGTAGATGATTTAAACGTGTTTTTTCTGGTAATATTTTGGTGTGTATCTTTTACTGTTCCACCTTCACATTTTAAAGTGCGCGATGGAAATTTTTCCATTAAATGAAAATCGTGCGTTGCCATTAAAATAGCCTTTCCTTTGTTGCTAATTTCAATTAACAAATTCATGATTTCTTCCGATGTTTCTGGATCTAAATTACCAGTTGGTTCATCAGCTAAAATCAAATCTGGCTCATTTAACAAGGCTCTTGCAATTACTACACGTTGTTGCTCCCCACCCGACAACTCATTTGGAAATTTAAAGCCTTTACTAGATAAACCAACACTACGTAAAACTTCATTAATTCGTTCTTCAATTTTTGCTTTGTCTTTCCACCCTGTAGCAGTTAAAACAAACTTTAAATTTTCGTAAACACTTCTATCGGTTAACAACTGAAAATCCTGAAAAACAATGCCCAATTTTCTTCTCAAAAAAGGCACTTTACTTCTTTTTATCGTATTTAAATCAAAATCAACCACCTTAGCCTCTCCTTGCTTAAGTGGTAATTCACCGTACAAGGTTTTCAGTAAACTACTTTTTCCGGAACCCGTTTTACCAATTAAATATACAAACTCCCCAGCTTCAATATTAATGTTTACATCCTGTAAAACCAGGTTGTCTTGCTGAAAAATGGTTGCCGAAGAAATATCTATAATCATGCTCAATGGTTTACAAACTCATTATTATACGGTCAAACAAAAATAACATATTTTATTGCTCTTCTGGTGTTTACCTTTTTTGGAATACAAAATAATTTCAACAAACACACGTTGAAAACTTGGAAACACTAAACCCCTAACTTGGTTTATTCATTTTAATTTTAACCAAACTATTTAACTTACCTAAAGTATAAATTGATTTTAAGAAAAGTAATACCATTCCTAATTCTTGTTATTGTTTTTAGTGTTTCGCTAAAAGCTCAAAAAACAACTATTTATACCCATCAAAATACAGATTATAATAGTGCGCTAGAGTTATTCGACAAGGAAAAATACAGTGCTGCCCAGGATAAATTTTCGATGGTGTATAAATCCACTTTCGATAAAAAATCGGAAGTAGCTGTTAACGCAAAATATTACATGGCGTTGTGTGGTTTAAGTTTATTTAATACTGATGCCGAAAATTTGTTTGTTGAATTTATCAACGATTACCCCGATAGTCCGAAAATTAAACAAGCCTACTTTTATTTAGGTTCATACCATTTTAGAGGAAAAAAATATGAAGAAGCATTGGTTTGGTTTAACAAAATTGATGCACTCGATTTGTCGGCAGAGGAACTTGCTGAATATCGATTTAAAATAGGATACTCTTATTTTTCGTTAGAAAACTTTGATGAAGCTTCAAAACACTTTTACGAGATTAAAGATTACGACAATCAATATACTTCCCCTGCTCGTTATTATTACGGACACATTGCTTATTTACAAAAGAAATACGAATCGGCTTTACAAACCTTTTTGTTGTTAAACAACGACGAAAAATTCTCGCCAATTACTCCTTATTACATTTCTCAAATCTATTATTTACAAGGAAAATATGATAAGGTTATCGAATACGCTCCAGCATTATTAGATACGGCTTTACCTGCTCGAAGTGCAGAAATTGCTCGTATTATTGGCGAATCGTATTATCGTACCAAAAAATACAGCGAAGCCATACCTTATTTAAGTCGTTTTCATAAAGAAAAAGCATCATTGGCCACTCGTGCTGATTTTTACCAATTGGGTTACACTTATTTTAAAACCGATAGTTGCGAAAATGCCATTAACTGGTTTAAAAAATCTATCGGTGAAGCTGATAGTATTTCGCAAGCCGCACATTACCACATGGCAGAATGTTACATCAAAAATAACAATAAACAATACGCTCGTGCTTCATTTAGAGAAGCTTATAAGCAAGATTTTGATGCACAAATCAAAGAAGATGCGCTGTTTAATTTTGCGAAAATTTCCTACGAATTATCACTTCATCCGTTTAACGATGCTATTATTGCTTTCGAAGAGTTTATCAATACTTATCCAAACTCAAACAAATTAAGTAATGCTTACGAATACTTGGTAGGTGTTTACTACACCACTAAAAACTACGAGGCTGCTTTAAAATCGTTAGCCAACATTAAGGTACTAGATCCCAAATTGCAAGAGGCTCATCAAAAAATTGCTCATTACCGTGGATTAGAATTGTTTAACAATCAAAAATACAACGAGGCTATTGCTCATTTTAACAAAAGCGACGAGTACATTATCGACAAAAACATTAAAACTGAAAACATTTACTGGAAAGCGGAATCATATTATGCTAGTAATGATTATCCAAAGGCAATAGGAGAATTCAAAAAATTTATTTTTGAGCCAAATTCTACCGCTTCAAAAAACAGTAATAAAGCCAACTACAATTTAGGTTACTCTTATTTTAAATTAAAAGAATATGAAGAAGCCAAAACCTGGTTTAGAAAATATACGCAAAATGCTCCTGACGAAAACTCAAAAATTAAAACAGATGCTTTAAATAGAATTGGAGATTGCTTTTTCATTACCAAAAATTACAAGGGAGCTATAGAGTTTTATGATAAAGCTGCTATGATGGGCTTATATCAAACGGATTATTCACTTTTTCAAAGTGCAGTTTGTAATGGCGTTAATGGTAATTATACCGATAAAATTAACCTGCTCAACACTTTTATTGCCCGGAAAGAGAAATCACATTTATTAGATGATGCCTATTTTGAATTGGGTCAAACCCACCTAATTGTAAACGAGAACGAGAAGGCCCTAAACAGTTTTAAACAGTTGAATACTGAATTCCCAAACAGCCCATACATGAGTCGTGCGTTAGTTAAAGAAGGTTTAATTTACTATAATAGAAAACAAGACAACGACGCTTTGGCTGTATTTAAGAAAGTAGTAAGCGATTATCCAAACACCGATGAATCAAAAGAATCATTAGAAAAAATCAAAAAAATATACATTGACAAAGGCGACTTGGTTGCTTACGAGAATTATTTAAATACTGTTGGTGGAGCAGATTCTTCAGCCTTAATTTTAGATACTGATTATTACGAAGTAGCTGAAAACAGCTACATGGATGGGAACTGCGACAAAGCAACCAATGAGTTTGCAAAATATTTGGAAAAATATCCTGATGGCGCGTACATAATTAATGCACATTTTTACAAAGCCATTTGTGAGCAAAAATCGGGATACACCAACGAAGCTCTACTGGATTTTAACAAAGTTATTGAACAACCCAAAAATAAGTTTACCGAAACAGCTTTACTCAATGCCGCAAAAATCAATGCTGATTTAGGTAATACCTCAGAAGCGTTAAACAACTACAGCAAGTTAGAATACATGGCAGATGTACAAGCCAATGTATTTAAAGCTCAAGTAGAACAAATGCGTTTAAACTATCAGTTAAATAATATTGATAATGCCATTAAATATTGCGAAATCATTATTAATAAAGATAATGACGACGCTAAACTGATTGCTGAAGCACACTTGATTTATGGTAAATGTTTGTTAACCAAAGACGATTACAACTTGGCGTTGAAAGAGTTTAAAACAGCATCAATATCAAGCAATAAATTTGGTGCAGAAGCCAAATACCAGGTAGCGTACATTCTTTATTTAAGAGGCGAATATGCCAATTGCGAACTAGAAGTGTTTGCCTTAATTAAAAAATTCTCAGCTTACGACTATTGGATGGGTAAATCGTTGGTATTGCTGAGCGACAATTATGTTGCTAAAGGCGATTTATTCCAAGCAAAAGTTACCTTGAAAAATGTAATCGACAACAGTAAATACCCAGAATTGGTTTCTGCTGCACAAGACAAATTACGCATTATTGAAGAGCAAGAAGCTGCACAACGTATTGTACCTAAAACCGAAGAAACAACCATTGATTTTAATAGCGATTTAGATGTGGATAAACTTTTTGCAGAACCTGAAAAAGCAATTGATGAACCACTTCCAACACCAGTAACAAACGAAAATGTACCGAATGAAGAAGAATAAAACATACATACTGTTTATTTCCATATTTGCCACATTAGTAGTAGCAAACACGCCTTCTTTTGCTCAAAAACCAATAGATACAACAACCATTATTACCATTAAACCTTACGACCCTGTTTTGTCGGATGCATTTAAAATAAAAGAACATCCAACCATACAAGATACCGACAAAGTAATACCAAAATTAACATACACTTTTATTAACAAACAAGTCCCTGTCGATTTTCAGGTAGAAAATATTCTGCCGGCAAAAATTAAAGGTGAGCCTTTAGTGAAATTGTATCGTGGTTATGCAAAAGTAGGTTTTGGTAGCCAGACTACTCCGTTGGCAGAATTGTATTTTAACTCACAACGCTCTAAAGAATTCTCTTATGGATTTTTTGGAAAACACCAAAGCTCTAGCGGAATTTCAAACATTGATTACAGCGAGTATAGCGACAACCATTTAAGTTTGTTTGGTAAGCGTTTCTTAAAAGAATTTACACTCTATAGCAAACTGAACATGGATAGAAACATGGTTCATTACTATGGTTTTCCAGAAAAAATTAATCCTGAAATAACCAATGGCAAAGAATTACGCCAACGCCTAACTAAATTGAGTGCAAATGCAGGTTTAACACGAAATTTTACCGACTCGGCACAATTCGATTACAATTTCGACATCAATTATCACCACATTTTTGATATACACCACGCCGAAGAAAACAACCTTAGATTAGATGGTAGCTTGAGCAAATACCACAAACGCGAATTGTATGCCATTGATGCCGAAGTAAATTACAACAATCTCAACAATGTAGTGGATTTTGGTAACACCTTAATGGTTGGTTTGCGTCCTCATATTAAAACCACTGCCAAAAACTGGCAATTTAAAGTTGGTCTAGGCTTGTATATCAACCAAGCCGATAGTGTTTCTAAGTTCCATTTTTACCCAGAGGCAGAATTTAAATACAATGTGGTGGAAAACATTATTATTCCTTATGTTGGTGTAAGGGGTGGTATTTTGGCAAATAACCTCAACTCGTATTTTAACGAAAACCCTTTTATAAATACCAAAATATTGGCTGTTGCAAATACAAACCAAAAATACAACATTTACATTGGTATTAGAGGTAGTTTAAGCAAGCACGTAACCTTTAACACCAGCTTCAGCAAACAACAACTGGAAACCATGCCATTGTATGTGAAAGACTTTAGCAATGTGTTGGAAAACCAATTTACCGTACTTTACGATACCATTGGTTTAAACCAGATAAGTGGCGAATTGGCTTACCAAAAATTAGAAAAACTAAAAATAATTATCCGTGGCGATTATTTTGATTACAGCCCTGCCAACGAGTTAAAAGCCTGGCACAAACCTGATATGAAAATTTCGTTTTCAGGTATTTACGATTTAAGCGATAAAATTATTGTCCGTACCGATCTGTTCTTTATTAACAAACAATATGCAAAAGCATTTAACAGCGTTACCGATGCCAGTGGCATAATTGTAACTACCGAAGAAGCCAAAGAACTTAAAGGAGTATTTGATGCCAATTTAGGCGTGGAATACCGCTACACTAAAAAGCTTTCTGCGTTTATCAACTTTAACAACATTGGTGCTGTACGCTACCAAAAATTTGAAGATTACCCTACACAACGTTTTAACGTTTTGGGTGGGTTGACGTATTCGTTTTAAATTTTAATTCAATCTTTATTAATCCTCAACCATTAATTATTTACCTTAGTGTAATAAAGACATCTATTTAGTCAAGTAACCTTTTTTATATATAGTTTATGCCAAAAAAAAAGAATGAATATATTGAAACTCAAGATGTCTTTTTAGATTCATCTATTTTTGAAGAACAGAACTTTATGAATAGTACAAAAATACATAGTTTGTTTTATTATGCTCAAGAAGGTGCTATAAGAATACATCTGACTGATATTTCAAAAATGGAACTATTTAATCGAATTGAGAAAAGAATTACAGAAAGCAAAAAAGAACTAAAAAAACTGACCCAGACATTTAACCACAAAAATGCACGAATTGTTAAAAATGTTGGATTTTATGAAACAATAAAAATTCCTGAAATTGATATTGAAAGACATTCTTTAGAATTAAAAAAAAAGATAACTACTTTCTTCACAAAATCTAATGTTAATCTAATTAAAACAGGAAATATAGCAATCACAAAAATTGTTGAAAATTATTATGACAAAAAACCCCCATTTCACAATTCTGGGAAACAAAATGAGTTTATCGATGCAATAATTCTTGCATCACTAGAAACTTGGTGCAAAAGAAAAAAGACTAAAATGTACGTATTAAGCAAAGACAGAGATTTTCTCGGATATAAAAGCAATAGTTTAATTCTACATGATAACTTGTCTGAATTACTTGAAAAAATATCTAGCTATTATACAAGGAATTATAAAACAAATCAAATAACAAGTATTAGAAAAATAATAGATTCTAATAAAGCAGATTTAGAGCTATCAAGCAAAAGTTTAATTCAAGAAAAAGTGATAATAAGATCTGAAAAGTTTGATATTTCAGGTTATGAGATTGAAAATAATAAAATGGATTCTTATAAAATTATTGCATTTCGCCCAGACCGAACTGAAGTAGAGTGTTTGTTTAAAACTAATCTATCTTTTTATGTATTTGATATAGATGATTTTACTGAAAAATTAGCCAAGAAAATACATTTTGAAATTAAAGTCCCTATCTATGTAGAAATATTAAAAAATGGAACACTTGATATTAAATGGTTAGTTGAGAATACTGATTATCTTTATGTTGAGTAACCATTGATTTTAAAATAAGACTTAATCTTACTACCTTTACTACAAATCAAAATAGAGTTAACAAATGCGTTGGGAAGTAAAAGAAAAATCGAGTGAAGAAGCCATAAAAAAGCTATCAGAAGAACTCAATAACCTAGCGCCATCGTTAACTAACGTTTTGATACAACGAGGTATAAGCACCTTAAACGAAGCCAAACATTTTTTTAGACCCGATTTAAGCCATACACATGATCCTTTTTTAATACAAGACATGGAAAAGGCTGTGGAGCGTATTGAAAAAGCAATTGCCAACAATGAAAAAATATTGATTTTTGGCGATTATGATGTGGATGGAACCACTTCTGTGGCACTGGTTTATTCGTATTTATTAAACTTCTACCCCAATTTAGGGTATTACATTCCAGACCGATATGCCGAAGGTTATGGCATTTCTTTTCAAGGTATAGATTACGCCGAACAAAATAATTTTTCGCTCATTATTGCGCTTGATTGTGGCATCAAAGCCATTGATAAAGTGGAATACGCCAACCAAAAAAACATCGATTTTATCATTTGCGATCATCACCAACCTGGTGATATTATTCCAAATGCAGTAGCCGTTTTAGACCCCAAACGAAACGACTGCAGTTACCCTTACAAAGAACTTTCGGGCTGTGGCGTAGGGTTTAAACTGATGCAAGCCTGGACAATTAAGACAGGTAAAGATGAACAATTGCTCAACACCTATTTGGATTTATTGGCGATAAGTATCTGTGCAGATATTGTTCCCATAACCGGGGAAAATAGGATTTACACCTATTTCGGCTTACAAATTATTAACGAAAAACCTCGCCCCGGTGTTAAAGCCATGATAAATGTGGCTAAACTCAAAAAAGAGTTAACTACCATGGATGTGGTGTTTACCATTGCCCCACGCATTAATGCTGCCGGACGATTAGAAACAGGTAACAAAGCGGTAGAACTGTTGGTTTCCGAAAATGAAGAAGCCGCTACAGATTTTGGAGCAAACATCAACGATTTAAACTCTGATCGTAAGGATATTGATAAACTCATTACTCAAGAAGCACTACGAATTATTGAAGAAGACGAATATTTTGAGCAAAAAAGAACAACCGTAGTTTATAAAAACGATTGGCACAAAGGTGTAGTGGGCATTGTAGCGTCCCGTTTAATTGAAACCCATTATCGTCCAACGGTAGTTTTAACCGAATCGAACGGAAAAATTACTGGTTCGGCTCGGTCGGTAAAAGATTTCGATTTGTACAATGCCATTGATGCTTGTAGCGATTTACTTGAGCAATTTGGTGGGCATAAATATGCCGCAGGGTTAACCCTAAAATCAGAAAATTTAACTGCTTTTTCGACCAAATTTAATGAGGTAGTCACTGCTCAAATAGAAGATTACATGCTCATACCTCAAATAACAATTGACGCTGATTTGAATTTATCGGAAATCAATCAAAAATTTGTTCGAGTATTGAATCAGTTTGGTCCTTTTGGTCCGGATAACATGCGACCAGTTTTTGTATCACACCAAGTTTTTTGTGATGAAAATGTTTATACTGTTGGTGAAAAACATTTAAAAATGAATGTTTTTCAGGAAAACAAACCCAACCATAAAATAGCTTGTATTGGATTTAACTTAGGTGATTACAAAAACGAAATTGCGCCTGGTGTTCCTTTTAGTATTGTTTACAACATTGAAGAAAATACTTGGAACGGAAATACCACCATTCAGTTGAACATTAAAGATATCAGATTGGAAGTTTAAAGTGGGAAGCCAGAAGACCGAAGAACCATTAACTAAGAACAATTAATGGACAACTTCTCTCTTTTTATTAAATCGAGGTAATAAAATTGCTGAAACTAACCCAGCTATCACTAACATAATAGTTTGTCCAGTCCAAACAGCCCAACCAAAAGCATAGCCAGTAGTTTCTACAACTCCATATAATAATAAAACTTTTGCAATTCCATATGGATAAGCACCTATACCCCCATTGGTTACTGTAATACTAATCCCACCAATCACAAAAGCAGTTATTATTCCTGAAAATGGTACATTTTCGATGGATGGCAGACTGTAAAATGTTACTGAGAACATGATGACATACATCAACCAAATAAATATTGTGTGAGCGATAAACAACCATTTATCTTTCATGGTAACAATGGTTTTTAACCCTTCGAAAATACCTTGTAAAAAATTTCTTATTTTAAGTATTATAACATTGTTCGATTTTTTTAAAATGATATACCCAACAACGGCTACAACCAACAATAACCCTAAATAAATCATTATTTTTTGCAGGGAGAATTTTTCCATTATTCCCATTTCAATTAGATAAGAACTCAATTTTTCGAACTGTAAAAAGATAACCAAAAAGATAAAAGCGATTAATATCAATAAATCAGCAACTCGTTCAGCAATTACAGTTCCTACCAATTTGTTAAAAGGAATATCTTCATATTTTGCCATTAATCCACAACGCATTATTTCACCACTTCGAGGTATACCCATGTTAGCAAAATAGCCAATCATAACAGTATAAAAACTGTTTAAAAATTGAGGTGTGTAACCCAATTCTTTTAACGGGTATCGCCAACGCCAAGCTCTACTAGCATGACTTAATATCCCAAAACAAGCAGAAAGAACAATAAACCAATAGTTAGTATGCTCAAATGCAAATGTAATGTCGTCAATATTTTGTGGAGTAAGGTCTTTATATACCATCCAAATTAAAAAAACACCTAACCCTAAAGGAGCAGTTATTTTTAGGAATGGGATTAAGATTTTTTTCAACCTTCTTATTTTAGTTTATTAGTGTTTTCGTTCGGAAAAATAAGCATTGGCTTAAATTTTTTCGCTTCCTCAAAATCTAAAATACAATATGAAATGATGATAATGATATCATTAACTGCCACTCTTCTAGCAGCTGGTCCGTTTAGACATATTCCACCTGAACCACGAACACCTTTGATTACATAAGTTTCAATACGTTCACCATTGTTGATGTTAACAATCTGAACTTTTTCGCCTTCAATAATATTTGAGGCTTCCATCAAATCTTCATCAATAGTAATGCTTCCAATATAGTTTAAGTCAGCCTCTGTAACTCTAACCCTGTGTATTTTTGATTTTAAAACGTGTACTTGCATAACACGCCAAAATTAAATAAATATTGTTAAATTATCTATCAACCTTACATTTCCTACATGAACGGCAATAAAGACTACACAATATTCAGTTTCGTTCCAGCTTTTAATCAGTTTTAGCGTATTACCATCAGCAAAATCGATGTATTCCAATTCAATATTTTTAGCTGCTATTGCTTTAGCAAAATAGGCTTTATGTTCTTCAATACTGTATTTTAAATAATTGGATTTGATGAAACTCAAGGCTTCAAAAATTACAGCAGCATCTTGTTTTTGTTGAGATGTAAGTCTTTCATTACGAGAACTCATCGCTAAACCACTCTGCTCGCGTAAAATAGGGCAACCAATAATTTCTATGGGTAAATTCAATTGTTTAGTGAGTGCTTTAACAATAGCCAATTGCTGAAAATCTTTTTCACCGAAAAAAGCATATTGTGGCTGAATTATCTCAAAAAACCGTTCTATAACATTAGCAACTCCATTAAAATGACCTGGACGATGCTCTCCTTCCATTACCTCTGACAAACTTCCAAAATCAAATGATTTATACGTTTTGGATGGATAAATTTCATCTACCAAGGGTAAAAACAACACATCACAATCAACACTTTTGAGTTTTACCACATCAGCATCTACATTTCTTGGATAATTGTCTAAATCTTCTTGTTTATTAAATTGTATAGGATTAACAAATATACTACAGACAGTAATTTCTGCCTTATTTTTCGACAATTCAATTAGCGACAAATGACCCTGATGCAAGGCTCCCATGGTAGGAACAAAACCAATCGTTTTATGCTTATTATCTTTTAAGAATTGCGCTAACTCTTGAACACTTTTGTAAATAAGCATAATATGCTCTTTTAATTTTTTGGAGTGCAAAATAAATAAATAATTCAGTAAACCGTTAAACTATTTTAATTTGCTTGACTTGCACTCTAAAATTTAGTATCTTTGTGTTCAATTCATAAATTAAGGTTATGATTCATCACGTGTCAAAAACATCGACACATACATTTAGTGAGTATTTTCGGAACTACACCCGATATTAATCACATTAAACCCTCAACATCAATCAAAAAAAATATGAAAAAGAAAAAAGTTTTGTTTATTTCCCAAGAAATTACCCCTTATTTAGAAGAAAGTGAATTATCAAACGTGGGCAGGTTTTTACCTCAAGGAATACAGGAAGCCGGAAAAGAAATACGAACTTTTATGCCAAAATTTGGCTGTATAAATGAACGAAGAAACCAACTACATGAGGTTATTCGTTTATCAGGAATGAATTTGATTATTAACGACACCGACCACCCTTTGATTATAAAAGTAGGCTCTTTGCAACCAGCACGAATGCAAGTTTATTTTATTGACAGTGAAGATTTCTTTAACAGAAAAGGGACAACAAATTGCCATGAAACAGGTAAGTTTTTTGAAGATAATGATGAAAGAGCGATCTTTTTTGCAAGAGGTGTTTTAGAAACAGTAAAAAAATTAGGCTGGGTTCCGGATATTATTCATTGCCATGGTTGGATGACCAGTTTGGTTCCTCTATATATCAAAACATCATACAGTAAAGATCCTATTTTTGAAAATGCTAAAGTTGTTTACTCGTTATACAATAACGGCTTTGATAAATCGTTAGATAAAAACTTTGCTGAAAAAGCAATGATGGATGGAATTTCTGCTGATGATGTTGTTGACTTTAAAAAAACATCATTTGTCGATATTAATAAAGCTGCAATGAACATCTCTGATGCTGTAGTTATGGGTAGTGAAAAAATTAACTCAGAATTAGAAAATTATTTTAACACCATTGATAAACCAAAATTAAAATATCAAGATATGGAATCAACAGTTCAGGCTCACTCTGAATTTTATGATGAAATATTAGAATCAGTATTACAAGATTAAGAATGAACAATAAAAAATTAGTATTACCTTTTACACGGAAAGCACTTTTGCTTTCCGTTCTCATTTTAATGGTGTTAATGTCATGTAAAAAAGATGGCGAATTATTTCCTGAGTTTAATAATGAAAATTTAACCATTCATTTTACAGATACGATGGATATCTTGACCACACTATTAAAAGACGATTCTATTAGGACCGATATAGCAGGAGCAAATTTATTAGGCATCTATAACGACTCTATTTTCGGACCGGCTGCCGCCTCTTTTTATACTGAAATAACGCTATCAGGCTCAAACGTTAACTTCGGAAATAATGCTGTAATTGATTCGGTTGTTTTAACTATGAAATACGTTAGTTCCGCTGCCGCTTATGGTGGAACTGGTGTGACGATGGATGTTGATGTACACAGACTTACTGAACAATTCACAAAATCGGAATACTATTCAAAAGATGAATTAACATTTAATACAACGCCTCTTGGTTCTTTGTCATTTATGCCAAATCTATCTGACACTGTTCAAGTTATCCAAAACGGTGATACAACATGGCAATCTGCTCATATAAGAATACCTTTATCCAATACATTCGGCCAAGAAATTTTAGATGCAGGAAAAGATGCAAATATTATTGCTAACAATACTGACCTAAAAGCACTTGTAAATGGTTTATATATTACCCCATCTAGTAATGTGAATAATACTACACTTGCACAAAATGAGGGAGCCATTTTATATCTTGATATGAATTCATCATTATCCACGTTAACTGTTTTTTATTCAAATGATAATGGTCCGGAAAAATCATATAGTTTCATTATTAACTCCGAAAGTAAAAAATTCAACCATTTTGAACATAATTATACCGGTACAGAGATAGATAAACAGTTAAATAACTTAACTTATGATTCTACCTTAACCTACGTTCAAGCAATGGGTGGAGTAAAAACCAAAATAACTATTCCAAACTTAAAAAACTTAAGTTCGGAGGGGAAAATTATTATTAACAAAGCTGAAATTATTTTTAATGTGAGTGATGTCGGTAATAACCTGTCAACTATCCCTACTTTGGCTTTAACAGGTATTAACTCGAATGGTGAAGCTACATTTTTAATCGATTATTTTGAAAGTGCAAATTATTTTGGTGGCACTTATGATGCCACAAATAAATTATACAAATTTAATATTGCACGACATGTACAAGATTTAATTAATAACAATACTGAAGATTATGGCATGTACTTAGTTGCAACAGGGTCTTCAGTAATGGCAAACAGATCGGTAATAAACTCATTTAAACATCCTTCAAATAAAATCAAACTAAATATCACTTACTCTAAATTTTAATATATATGTGTGGAATTGTTGCATACATTGGACAAAAAGAAGCTTACCCAATTATAATCAAAGGGCTTCAACGATTAGAATACCGAGGTTACGATAGTGCTGGAGTTGCATTAATAAGTAAAAATGAAATAAACTTATATAAAAAACAAGGTAAAGTTTCTGAATTAGAAAACTTTGCTGCTGATAAGGATTTATCTGGAAATATTGGTATTGGTCATACTCGTTGGGCAACACATGGTGCACCAAATGATCAAAATGCACATCCACATTTTTCTGGATCTTGCGATTTAGCTATCATTCACAATGGAATTATTGAGAACTATGCATCATTAAAATCAGAATTAAAACAAAGAGGTCATATTTTTCAAAGCGATACTGATACTGAAGTATTAATTCATTTGATTGAAGATATCCAAGAAAAAACATCAGTTAGTTTAGAAGAGGCTGTTAGAGTTGCACTAAACGAAGTTATTGGAGCTTACGCTATTGCTGTTCTTTCAAAAAATGACCCTGATACATTAATCGTAGCTAAAAAAAGTAGCCCTTTGGTAATTGGTATTGGAGAAAAAGATGAATACTACGTTGCATCTGATGCAACTCCGATAGTTGAATATACTAAAAATGTAGTTTATTTAAACGACGAAGAAATAGCAGTTCTTCAGCGTGGGAAAGATATGCGTTTAATGAATATTAAAAATCAACCTAAAATACCATACATTCAGGAATTAGAAATGCATTTAGAAGCCATTGAAAAAGGTGGTTTCGATCACTTTATGCTAAAAGAAATTTTTGAACAACCTCAATCTATTAAAAATAGTATGAGAGGAAGAATTGATCTCAATAAAGGTATCGTTTCTTTAGGAGGAATTAGAGAGTACAAGCAGAAAATGATAAATGCCGAACGCATTATTATTGTTGCTTGTGGGACGTCCTGGCATGCTGGTTTGGTTGGAGAGTATCTTATTGAAGATTTAGCGAGAATTCCTGTAGAAGTAGAATATGCTTCTGAGTTTAGGTATCGTAATCCAATTATCAACGAAAATGATGTGGTTATTGCTATTTCACAATCGGGGGAAACTGCCGACACACTTGCTGCCATTAAATTAGCGAAAGAAAAAGGTGCTACTATTATAGGTATTTGTAATGTGGTTGGCTCTACCATTTCAAGAGCAACTGATGCAGGTTCTTACACGCATGCAGGTCCTGAAATTGGTGTAGCTTCTACAAAAGCCTTCACTTCACAAGTAACAGTGCTTACTTTAATGGCTTTATCCTTAGCACAATCAAAAGGAACACTTTCCGATTCAAAATTCCGTCAATTATTGGTAGAATTAGATTCTATTCCTGATAAAGTAGAAAAAATGCTACAGTCGGGGTCTAAAATTGAAGAAATTTCTAAATTGTTTAAAGATGCTCGTAATTTCTTGTACTTAGGGAGAGGTTATAATTTCCCTGTAGCTTTAGAAGGCGCTTTAAAATTGAAAGAAATATCATACATCCATGCAGAAGGTTATCCTGCAGCAGAGATGAAGCACGGACCAATCGCATTAATTGACGAAGAAATGCCTGTTGTTGTAATTGCGACTAAACATGGTAATTACGAAAAGGTTGTAAGCAATATTGAGGAAGTTAAAGCAAGAAACGGTAAAATTATTGCCATTGTAACTAAAGGAGATACTGCTGTTAGAGCTATTGCAGACCACGTTATTGAGGTGCCGGAATCGGAAGATGCGTTGAGTCCCCTTTTAACTTCTATTCCATTACAATTATTATCGTACCACATAGCAGTAATGAGAGGTTGTAATGTTGACCAGCCAAGAAATCTAGCTAAATCTGTTACGGTAGAATAAAGATTAATTACAATACAAACAATATTTTGCGTCCTTATTGTGAGTAAATGGTTTGGAAACATCTATCATTTCATTGAACAAATAAATGAGTACTTTTTCAAAATCGGTAAGCAATTCTGGTGTAATTTTTTCTTCTTTTGCTAGCATAAAAGGTAAATAGATATCGTTTTTCTTTTTAAGTGCTACAATGCCCGAGTTCAATGCTATGTTAGAAGCATCACTCTCTTTGCTATATAAATAGGCATAAAACAACACCTGAAAAGCCTTAGCCTTTTGTTTATCTAAAACATTTTCTAGATCATTAATTTTTAAATCTTTTGCATCTACTGTTCCTGTTTTGTAGTCTAAAATTCGAACAGTACTACCAAAAGAATCAACTCTATCCGCCTTTCCTTTTAACAATACTTTAGTTTGATTAAAATCAAGATGATAACGAAATTCTTTTTCCAAATGTTTAATCAACAACTGAGGTTTTTCAGTGTTTAAAAACCGTAATTCGTTCTTTAAAAATGAATTGATATAATCTAATGCAATATTGAACGTAATCAGGTTTTTTCCCGATTTCAAGTCATTAACACTAAACTTTTCTGCAATAAATGCTGCAACAGTCAATTCTTCAACCCTTCCTTTCATTTTCTCCACATCGGTAGCTGTTAACACCAACTTTTTTTCTAAAAATGGTTTATATAATGTTTCTAACACATTATGGATAACCGTCCCGAAAGTGCTTACCTCAACAGTTTCCTCTACCTCATCCACTTCGTTTATACGCAATACGTACTTATAGTAAAAATCCAGCGGACAATTCATGAAGGTGTTGAGTGCTGATGGTGAAACTCCTCGTTCAAAAAATTCTACAATTTTTGCTAATACTTGTTCAGACTTTTCGATTTTGTATTGTTCAAATCCTTTTGTAACTGCTGGATAGGTAATTATTTTATCGTTTATGGTAATGTTTGGATAATCCACCAGCTCATTTTCAATTTGTGTTACAAATCGACTTTTTTCTCCACTGCCAAACTCATTGGTTTCAGTGTTGTATAAAATGTAAATGTTTTCGGCATTTTGTACCAATCTATAAAAATGATACGCATAAACAGCATCTTTTTCGATGTGGGTGGGTAGGTTAAACGCTCGTTTAATATCGAAAGGAATAAACGAATTAAATGTTTTTCCTGATGGCAAAATGCCTTCGTTGGTAGATAGCAAAATTACATTCTTAAAATCGATGTTACGAGTTTCTAACATTCCCATTACTTGTAAACCTTGCAACGGTTCGCCATAAAGTTCAATAGTGAGGTTAGAAAGCAATTGTCGGTAAATGGTGATAAATGTTTTTACACCTTCTATTACCTGATATTTACTGCTCAACAACTTTATCTGGTTAAACAACTTAGAAAAATGAAATAAATATTCCAGCTCCAATTTAGCTTCTTCATGAATGGTTAAATTCTCCGAATAGTGGTTTTTTCCTTGCTCTATAAAAGCCAAACAATGCTTTAATGTTTGCTCCAAAGTATAAGTGGCAAACAACTGAAAAGGCAGCATGTTATTAATAACGTCAAGCTTTTCTTTATTGATAAAAACCCAATTGTGTTGAATAATGTGTGCTAAAACTTTTTTACAGTTTTCCTCACCAAAAACAATTTGAGCAAAAGGCAATTGTAGTAGTTTGTTTAAATCTTTGTAATGGTAAGTAAGTTGAATAGATTTTCCAAACCGATTAGCATTCAGTAAGGTGTTGAAATAAATTTCAAAAAAATTACTCAATGGAGCATTTTTTATGGGATACCCCATAGTAACATTAATGCTACTTATTTCGGATGGAATAGACTCCAAAACCGGCACCAGTAAACTTTCTTCAGCCAACACTACCGAAGTATCTTTATAATTGTTTTGGCTATTTATTTCTTTAAAAATGGTGGATAAATATTTTGCCTGGCCAATACTTTGGGGGATACCTACAATATTGATGTTTTTTTGTTCGGCTTTAAACTTATCGGTTACCCAATTAAAAGGAGTAAAAATTTCTTTTTTCTTAAACTCTCGCAAGAACATACCACTTTCTTGCAAACTATCGTTTAAATAATACTCATCAGCATCCCAAAGTATTTCGGCTTTTCCGTGCTTTTTTAATTCAGTAATAATAGTTTCTTCAGCTAATGTAAGTGCATTAAACCCAACAAATATTATTTTCTTCCAGACAATATTGTTCTCAATAAAATCTTTCGGATTTCCCAGTATTTTTTCAGCAACTATTCGAAATGCTTTACCTTGAAAAGCCTTGTTGTGTTTTAATAAATGCTGATGAAATCCCTCATAAAGTGTTCCCATCTGTTTCCAAAATGCCAAATAGTTTAGTTGCATTTCAGAAAGTTCGTGTTCACCTAAATTCCATACTTCGATGGCTCTAACATCGTTAATGGTTTTAAAAAATGGTTCTGTTGGAATTAAATATCGGTCAATTTCGTTAAAATCGTGTAGTAGAATTTGCCCCCATTTACTAAACTCTTCAAAGTTTTCAGGTTGTTTTTCAATCTTAGTATACACCTCATACAATTCAAACAACTGCGTTAAATTGTCGATAATCTCGGTTTTCGATAAATCCTCTATTAAATCTTCAGCACCAATAATTGGTGGTAACCAAATGGGTTTATCAATTAACTTACTTAATTGCTGTTTCAGAAATAAACCTGCACGTTTATTGGGCAAAACAATACAACATTCGCTTAACGACGAATCATATGTTTGTATTAAATGCTGTGCAGTTTTTTCTAAAAATGACGACATGTTATTTACTTACCTCCAACTTAAAACCTACACCATGTATATTCAAAATCTGAATTTTAGAGTCTTCGCTTAAATATTTTCTTATTTTGGAAATAAACACATCCATACTTCTACCACTAAAATAATCATCATTCCCCCAAATATTTTTTAATATTTGATCACGAGGAGCAATATCATTCATATTTTCACATAAAAAAGTTAAGATTCGAGTTTCTTTTTTGGTTAGTTTTTGCTCAAATTTAGTGGCTTGCAACAACTGATTTTTTATATCAAACGTGTATTTACCAATGTTATACACCGAAACACTTTCTTCCACTTTTTCAACCAATAACTGGCTTCTTTTTAAAATAGCATTTATGCGAAGCATCAATTCTTGAAAATCAAAAGGTTTGGTAATGTAGTCGTCAGCCCCAAGTGTAAATCCTTTTACCTTGTCTAACTGCATTGTTTTTGCTGTTAAAAAAACAATAGGAATGTCTTTATTTAATTCCCGAATGGTTTCTGCTACAGCAAAACCATCTTTTTTTGGCATCATTACATCTAACAAACAAATATCAAAATGACCATTTGCAAATGCTTTTAACGCTTCTTCACCGTTTAGACACAAGGTAACATCAAATCCATTCGATTTTAGATTGTCTTGCACTACAAAGCCCAAATTGTTATCGTCTTCGGCTAATAAAACATGTAATTTTTTAGTTTCATTCATAATTTAAGTATTAAAAGGTAGCTTAACAGTAAATGTTGAACCTTCGTTTTCTTTACTCGATACTTTAATTTTTCCACGATAAGCTGTCACAATGGTTTGAACATAATTCAATCCTAAACCGAAACCCTTAATATTGTGAACATCCCCTGTAGGTACTCGGTAAAATTTTTCAAAAACGTGTTTCTGATTTTCTTTGGAAATACCAATTCCATTGTCTTTAACATTGATTTCGATACCTGAAAAATAATTGGATGTGGATATTTCAATTCTAGGATTTTCAGGGGAATATTTAATCGCATTGTCAATCAAATTAAGTAAAATGCTAGAAACATGTACCTTATCGCCAATTAATTGATGTTTTTTTGCTCCTAGCATACAGGTAATTTTTCCATGTTGATTTTTCAGTATTAGATCAAAACTTTTCACCGTTTCATTTATTACTTCATGTAAATCTATCAATTCGTTTTCCAACTCCAGTTTATCAATCTCTAAAGTAGCCAGCTGCAATACTTTATCCACTTGGTCTTTTAATCGATTATTTTCATCTTTAATAATTTGGGCATAGCTTTTAATACGTTCAGGTTCTGACGAAATATTAGGCTGCAACAAAACATCTGAAGAAAGTGAAATAGTAGAAATAGGTGTTTTAAACTCGTGGGTAATGTTGTTGATAAAATCGTTTTTGATTTCCGATAACCGTTTTTGTTTAAGAATAACACTTATTGTATATCCGAAGAAAATGATGATAATCAAAATGATAGAGGACGAAAATACCCAAATACCCATTTCATTAATCAAATACGTTCGTTTGGAAGGGAAATAAACTCCAAAATAATGTCCGTCTCTATCCCATTTAATGTTATATGATTTGGATTGTAACTTATTCTTATCCTCATTGTTTAACGAAATGTAATCGCCAAAAACAATTGAATCGGTAAAACAATCGTAAATAACGTATTCAAAATCCATGTGTAGATTACGCATTTTAAATTCGTTGGTTAAAAGAGTTTCCAATAAATATGGATGAACAGTATCGTTAATAATGGCAATAAAGTAATTTGAACTAATTTGTTTCACTGGGTTAACCAACTGGGATTCATCATGATTCATGTTCAACAACTGATGACTCACATTACTCAGCGCAATGTTTACCCGTTCATTAAATTGTTTCTCTTCTAAATTATAGGCATTCTTCACCCAAAAATATTGAGTAGCAATAATACCCACTAACGATATGGTGGCTAACAAAATAATAGTACGGATGGTCTGCCTTTTCATGTAGTATAAAATTAATAAATGTAACCTAATGTATAGGGTAAGTTTTAGTTTTTATTATTTTTGGAAAAACATTTAAATTTATCTCAATGAATGCATACGTATTTCCAGGTCAAGGCTCTCAATTTGTAGGAATGGGTAAAGAGCTATATGACTCTTCACCTTTAGCAAAAGAATTGTTTGAACGTGCTAATGAAATTTTAGGATTCCGCATAACTGACATCATGTTTTCCGGAACTGATGAAGAGCTAAAACAGACAAAAGTTACTCAACCCGCTATATTTTTACACTCTGTAATTTTAGCTAAAACTTTAGGTGATTCGTTTAAACCGCATGCTGTTGCTGGTCATTCTTTAGGTGAATTCTCTGCTTTAGTTGCTAATGGAACGTTAGATTTTGAAGATGGTTTGCGTTTGGTTTCGCAGCGTGCTTTAGCCATGCAAAAAGCTTGCGAAGCTGTACCAAGTACTATGGCTGCAATTTTGGGTATGGATGATGAAATTGTTGAAAAAATATGTAGTGAAATTGGGGGAGTAGTTGTTCCAGCAAACTACAACTGCCCTGGACAATTGGTTATATCTGGGAGTATAGAAGCCGTAAATATCGCTTGTGAAAAATTAAAAGAAGCAGGTGCTAAACGTGCATTGGTATTACCTGTTGGAGGTGCTTTCCACTCACCTTTAATGAAACCAGCAGAAGAAGAACTGGCAAAAGCAATACAAGCAACAACTTTTCATACACCCAGTTGTCCTGTTTATCAAAATGTGAATGCTCTGCCTATTACACACCCTGCAGAAATACAACACAATTTAATTGTACAATTAACAGCGCCTGTAAAATGGACTCAAATAATGATCAACATGTTAGCTGATGGAGTAACTTCTGTTACTGAAGTTGGTCCAGGGAAAGTATTGCAAGGTTTATTCAAAAAAATGGATAGAGATTTAGAAACTGTTAGTGCATAAAAAGAAAAAGCGGACGATGTCCGCTTTTTCTTTTATTTTCCATCTACTACTTTAACACCATCTTTGTACATAACGGTGCTTTTAATTTTACCGGCTTGTTTTTCGTAATATATCCACTTGCCATCTGGAACAAAGTTTTTATACACTTTAATACTTTCTATAGGTCCTTCAGGGTACCACGAAGTTACCGTTCCATTTTGGCGGCCATTTTCGAAAGTTTGTTCGTACATTTTTTTGCCATCATCGTAATAATACGTCCATTTGCCGTGCTGTACATTGTTTAAATAAGCCCCTTCTTCCTTGGGTTGTCCATTATCATACCATGAAAAATGTGGACCATCTAAAACAGATATTTCAATGCTTTTATTAAATTCAGCAAATCGTTTTTCCGATTCTTTTAAATACTCCTTTTTTTCTTCTGTCTTTACTAAAAAAGTTTGCATCAATTCTTGTTTGCCGTTTTCGTACCAATGTTGCCAAACTCCGTCTTTTAACCCATTCTTGTATTCACCCTCGTAATCTTTTTTCTCATTTTCAAACCAACCTTCCCATTTACCGTTCATTAAACCCGCTGTAAAATTCCCCACATCTTTTTTCTTTCCGCTATCGTACCACGATAACCACTCCCCCTCTTCTTTACCATTTTTAAACATTCCTCTCATTACCAACACTTCCGATTCACTAAAGAAACTCCATTCGCCATCTTTTACATCGTTGGTATAATTACCGGTTTTCCATACAGCATCATTAGGATACCAATATGTCCAAACTCCATTCTTTTTGTCATTTTGATAAGGTCCTTCGTATTCTTTTTTGCCTGATTTTTTGTTATAGAACGACCACAATCCCTCTCTCAAATCGTTTTTAAAATGTCCGACAATATCTTTGTTGCCGTTGTCGTGCCAATAAATCCATTCACCATCTTTTAGCCCGTTTTTATAATTACCTTCTGCGCTAATTTTACCATCTGCAAACCATTCCTTAAATGTTCCGTTTTCTTTACCTTCGGTATAAGCTACCTCTTTCATTTTAGTTCCATCCATGTACCAAAATGTCCAAAGCAAATCGTTTTTACCATTTTTTACATTCCCTTCTAGACGTTTATTTCCATTATCCCAATAATACACCCATTTACCAGTCATCACCCCATTATCGTACTGCCCTTCCGACAATTTATTCATATTCTCACTGTGCTCTACCCAAAGCCCAGTTCGTTTTCCGTTGCTATATTTTCCTTTTATTTTTGCTTTACCAGTTGCCGTGTATTCTATATACTCACCGTTTCCATTTTTAACCAATTGTTTTCCTTTCTCATCATAATATTCAATCAACTTGGTATCTTCACTATTAAACTCTCTGGCACTTTTTAATTGTTTATTGGGATAATAATTTTTCCAAATTCCTATTCGAGCATCTTTCTCAAATAATCCTTGTTCTTTAATGGTTCCATCTTCATAATAATACGTCCATAAACTATCGTTATAGCCATTTTTGTTATAACCCACTATTTCGAGCTGCCCAGTTGGGTACCAAACCTTACAAATCCCTTCTTTTTTCCCTTTTATAAAGGTTCCTTCTTCGATTTTTTTGCCCGATTCGTTATAGTTTACATAAACCCCATTATAATCGCCATCTTTATAGGTCACTTCTTGTTGAATAGTCCCTTCCTTGCTCCAAAATGTCCATTTACCTTGCTCTAAACCTTCTTTAACAATACCTTCGGCCTTTTTGTTACCGTTAGTCCATTTATAAGTATGCAATTGTGCATTAGCCGTTAAACTAAGTGCAAGTATCAATAAAAAAGACAGGATAGATTTCATGGTAAAAGTTTTATCTTAATAAACTTAATTATTACAAAGATATTTTGATTCTGCTATAAAGAAAGCCCTACAACTAATTTCTATCAACAGTTTGTTGTGAAGCAAAAAAGCCCCACAAATTGTGGGGCTTTACTACTATGTGTTTAAACTAATTTAGTTCAATGCCTCAGCACCAGCAACAATTTCTAAAATTTCATTAGTAATCGCAGCTTGTCGAGCCTTGTTGTAACTTAATTTCAATTCATTAATTAAATCGGTAGCGTTATCTGTTGCCTTGTGCATTGCGGTCATCCTTGCGCCATGTTCTGATGCTTGAGAGTCCAATAAAGCTTTGAACAATTGCGTTTTTAACGATTTTGGTATTAATTCTTCAACAATTGATTCTTTGTTTGGCTCAAAAATGTATTCCCCTGAAGATTTAGTTGACCCTTCTGTTATCGTTGGAACAACTGGCAAAAACTGTTCTACTTGAATTTCCTGAACTGCTGCATTTTTAAACTGGTTGTAAACCAATACCACTTTATCTTGTTTTTTAGCTGCAAATTCGTTCATTAACAATTGTGCAACATCAGCTACATAATCAAAATTTAGGTTGTCGATAATCTCAACACTTTTCGAGAAAATTTCCTTTCCTTTTAGCGCTGCCGGAGACACTTTAAACGAATCCATACTTTTTTTACCAACAGAAACTATAGTAACCTCACAACCTTTATACTCTGTTTCAGCTAATTTTTTAACTGTTTTAATTACATTATTGTTAAAACCTCCACATAAACCTCGATTAGCTGTAATACTTACAAAAAGTACATTTTTAACTTCTCTTTCTTGGCTATAAACACCTTCACTACTATCCAATCCAGCACTTAAGTTTTCAAGTATTTCTTGTAATTTTTTAGAATAAGGACGCATTTGAGTAATTGCATCTTGTGCTCTTCTCAACTTAGCTGCCGACACCATTTTCATTGCAGAGGTAATCTGTCTTGTAGATGATATCGAAACTATCCTGTTTCGTATTTCTTTTAAATTTGCCATTTTTACAGTTTATAAAGTTTAAAGCTAAAAGTTTATAAAGTTGAACAACTTTCTACTTTTCACTTTTTACTTCCTACTATTTGTATTTTGCAGTTAATTCAGAAGCAGCTTTTTCTAATGTTGAAGTAATTTCATCATCTAGCTTGCCTGCTCTTAACAATTCTAATACATTTTTATGTTTGTTTTCTAAATAAGATAAATATTCAAACTCAAATTCCTTTACCTTATCTACCGGTACCTTATTGATTAAACCTTTTGTTCCTAAATAAATAATAGCAACTTGTTTTTCAACAGGAAGTGGAGAGTTTTCTCCTTGTTTAAGAATCTCAACATTACGTTTACCTTTATCTAAAACCGACATTGTAGCAGCATCTAGGTCTGAACCAAATTTCGAGAATGCTTCCAGCTCTCTATATTGAGCTTGATCTAATTTTAATGTACCGGCAACTTTTTTCATCGATTTAATTTGAGCGTTACCTCCAACACGAGATACAGAAATACCTACGTTAATTGCTGGACGAACACCTTGGTTAAATAAATCTGATTCCAAGAATATTTGACCATCGGTAATAGAAATTACGTTGGTTGGAATATACGCAGAAACGTCACCAGCTTGTGTTTCAATAATTGGAAGAGCAGTTAATGATCCTCCACCTTTTACCAAATGTTTAATAGACTCTGGTAAATCATTCATGTCACGAGCAATTTCGTCAGATGAATTAACTTTTGCAGCTCTTTCTAATAATCTAGAGTGTAAGTAAAATACATCACCAGGATAAGCCTCACGACCTGGAGGTCTTCTTAACAATAAAGAAACCTCACGGTAAGCAACAGCTTGTTTTGATAAATCATCGTAAATAATTAATGCTGGACGACCTGAATCTCTAAAGAATTCACCAATTGCAGCTCCTGCGAAAGGAGAATAAAACTGCATTGGAGCAGGGTCAGATGCATTTGCAGCAACAACAACTGTATAAGCCATTGCACCGTTATCTTCTAAAGTTTTAACTATACCTGCAACAGTAGAACCTTTTTGACCAGTTGCTACATAGATACAAAATACAGGCTCGCCTCTATCGTAAAATTCTTTCTGATTGATAATGGTATCAATACAAACGGTAGTTTTTCCTGTTTGACGGTCACCAATCACCAACTCTCTTTGTCCTCTACCTACTGGAATCATTGCATCAATAGCTTTAATACCTGTTTGCATTGGTTCTGTTACTGGCTCACGATAAATAACACCAGGTGCTTTTCTTTCTAAAGGCATTTCGTATAAATCACCAGTAATAGGTCCTTTACCATCAATTGGGTTACCTAAAGTATCCACAACTCTACCTAGCATGCCTTCGCCAACTTTTATAGAAGCAATTTTTTTAGTTCTTTTTACGGTATCGCCTTCTTTTATTCCTTTAGAAGAACCTAAAAGCACAGCTCCTACGTTGTCTTCTTCAAGATTTAAAACGATAGCATTTAAACCGTTTTCAAATTCAATTAATTCTCCTGATTGTACCTGTGATAATCCATAAATACGTGCAATACCATCACCAACTTGTAGAACAGTTCCTACTTCTTCTAGTTGAGCTTCGGTGTTAAATCCAGCTAATTGTTGTCTTAATATAGCTGATACTTCTGCGGGTTTTACTTCGGCCATTTTTTTATTTATTTTATTCGTTATTTTTAAATTGCTTTAACGTAAGGGTTTTCATTAAATTCCATTACCAAATTCTGAAGTTTACGTTTGATACTTTCATCAACTTGTTTATCTTCAACTCTTAATATTATTCCTCCAATGATCTCTCCATCAACTTTTTCTACTAATTCAATTGTTGAATTGTATGTTTTGTTGATGAGTTTTTTAATGTTTTCTTTTTGTTCAGCACTTAATGCTACTGCACTAGTAACATAAGCTGTTTTAATATTATGATGTTCTTTATAAGCTTCAATAAATGCATTGGCAATATCTACCAACAATGCTTCTCTCTGTTTTGCAACAATAATTTTTACAAAAGAAGCCGAAACATTATTTATACTTTTAAATATCTCGTTTAAAATAGCTAGTTTTTTATCTCCTTTTACAATAGGGTTTTTTAAAACCAAAACGAGTTCGTGATTTTCATTACAAACTTTGTTAATCATTGTCATATCCTGATAAACTGCTTCTAAACACTTATTATCAACAGCAATACCAAGCAATGATTTAGCATAACGCGATGCAACTTTAATATCTCTCATCTAAATTTTAGTTAAGATTAATTTCGGCAACTGCCGTATCAATCAACGATTTTTGTTTTTCGGCAGTAGCTAATTCTTGTTTTAAAATCTTTTCAGCAATTTCAATTGACAACGTAGCAACTTGATTTTTTAATTCGGTAATAGCCGCAAGTTTTTCATGCTGAATAGATTCTTTCGCAGAAGTAATAATTTTTTCTGCTTCAATGTTTGCTAGTCCTTTTGCCTCATTAATCACTCTGTCTTTTACTTCTCTAGCTTCTTTCAACATTGCATCTCTCTCCTCTCGTGCTTTGTTTAAAAGGGCCTCGTTGTTAGCCTGTAAATTAGCCATTTCTTTCTTTGCTTCTTCTGCAGAGTTAAGTGCTTCTTTAATAGAATCTTCTCTTTCGTTAACGGCATTTAAAATCGGTTTCCAAGCAAATTTTCTTAATAAGAATAGAAGAATAACAAATAATAGTGTTTGCCAAAAAAACAAACCTACTGAGAAATCATTTAATAACTTTTCCATATTTTTTTTAATTTTAAGTTAAAGAAAGGTTGCAGCCAACCGCTACAACCTATCAATAAATTTTGATTAAACTGCAAATAAAGCAGCAAATCCAATACCTTCAATAAGCGCTGCTGCAATAAGCATTGCTGTTTGAATTTTGTTAGTTGCTTCTGGTTGACGAGCAATAGCATCCATTGCTGAACCACCAATTCTACCGATACCGATTCCGGCACCAATTACTACTAAACCTGCACCTACAATAGCTGGAATTTCCATAATATATATAATTTAAGTTAAAAAATACAATTTAATTAATGATGATCATCGTGTTCTGTAACAGCTCCTCCAAAATAAAGAGCAGTTAACATGGTGAATATATATGCTTGTAAAAAAGCAACCAATAGTTCTATTACAGATAAAAACAAGGTTAGCCCAAGGAAAGCTCCTTTTGCGAACCAATTAGTAAATACATATAACAACCCTATTAAACTCATTAAAACAATATGCCCTGCGGTCATGTTCGCGTACAAACGAATCATTAATGCAAAAGGTTTAATAAACACTCCCAACAACTCAATAGGCGCTAAAACAAATTTCATTGGAACAGGAACTCCTGGCATCCAAAAAATATGTTTCCAGTAATCTTTTTTCGATGTTAATTGAGTGATTAAAAAAGTAATAAGAGCTAATCCAAATGTAACAGCAATATTATTAGTAACTCCTATTCCCAATGGAGTCATACCTGCAAGATTCAAAAACCAGATAAAAAAGAATACTGTTAGCAAGTAACTCATGTATTTTTTATAGTATTTCTCTCCGATGTTTGGTATAGCTATTTCATCCCTTACAAACATAATTAGAGGTTCCAAAAACTTACCTCCTTTACTCGGTACCAAACTGTTTTTGTAAGTTTTAGCAAATCGCATAAATACAAAAAAGATAAGGATACCCATTAACAAAATAGTGAAAACATTTTTTGTTATTGAAAAATCAAGTGGTTTTGCGTTAGAAGGATGATGATGTTCATCGTATGAAATAGTTCCCTCTATATCAGTTTTATATATTTTTCCGTGGTATAATTTATAATAATTTCCATTCGACTCTGCAACAGTTTCTCCATGATGAAATTTTGAAGATGAAAAAACGTGTAATCCATTGTCCCACAAAATAACTGGAAGTGGAAATTCAACACCTTTCTCATGCCAAATAGTGAAATCGTGCGAATCTTGTAAGTGATGTTTAATGTAAGCTTTTCTTTCCTGACTTTTTAGTTGTTCTTCGGACAATTCCTGCAATACAACTTCCTTGTGTGTAGTATCATGAACCTCTTCATTGCCATTAGCCAATAACACAATTGGACTAATAAATACTAACAATAACAATACTTTTAAACTAATTTTTCCTTGCATGTCTATCTTTCAAAAAGGGTGTCAAAAATCGGTGCAAAAATATACATTATAATTAAATACTCAAATTAAAACTATTAATTTATTTAATGAAGTTTTTTTTAGTAAAGTGCGGCTAGTTTTGTAGCACTTTTATAAATGAAAAAGTTTCTAGAGAAAGGCTAATTGCGTAGGGAATAAAGAACGATGAAAATTCAATTTTAGACATATCTCCATCTTGTTTGTAATAAGGTAAAAAAAAGATAAAAAATACAGCAAATTTTATCATACTGCCTCCCATAAATAAAAATCCTAAACTGGTGGCTAATCTAACTCTAAACTTATAAAGAAATGCATAAACAATAATTGCAATTAAGTAGTTTGAAAGATATGCCGCAATAATAAAATTACTTAACAATGGCAAGTCATATAAGTAAAGTACGCCTAAGTGCGCTAAAAACACTATAAACAATAAAATCAAAAGCTTAAAACTGAAAGAAAAAACAGGATTACTCATTTTTGTTTTTATCTTCTTCTTGATTAATTCTGTTTACTTGTTGGAGGATATTGTATAATGATATTGCAACCGCAAAAATGGTTAACCCAATTGTAAACCAATTTTTATTGCTTGGAAACTTCTGATCTAAAAACTTACCGAGATAAGCCCCTAAGAAAACAGTCACACCCATTTGAATTCCTATACCAGAAAGTCTAATGAAATTATTACGCCGTTTGGGCTTCTTCGAAGGCTGGTTGCTTTTCATCTTTTTTTATGCCTTTAACTATTCCCCCCATATTACATGATCCGGTAAAGTTTGCTCCGGGTTCAACCGAAAGTTTACCTGTTTTTATATCACCAATAATATTAGCAGTAGACTTTAGTAACAACAATTCTTTTACGACAACATTAGCCTGAAGATTACCAGAAATATCAGCATTATTACAAACAACTTCTCCTTCAACAATACCAGTCTGTCCAACTACTATTTTACCATCAGAAAATATTTTTCCCGATAGAGTCCCATCAATTCTAATGTCACCAACACATTTAATTTCTCCTTTTATTTCTGTACCTTTTCTAATAATATTAATTGCTGATGCGTCAGCTTCGTGATTTTTTGCCATAGTTGAGGAGTTTTTGTTAAACATAAAATAGGTCTATGAATTAACAAATATAAAAAAGATTAATCTAATCCAAACTGATTAGTAAAGAAATTTAAATAGTCTGATATGTTCTTATCTTTATAAAAGACAACGAAATTATCATTAGAAATAATAAAGTATTGATACCCTTTACTATTTAAATCATCCAAGTGCTCTTTATTGAATTTAAAAGATTGGTAGTAGTCTTTTGCCGCAACTTCATCTTTCAATTCTTTTACAGTTATAATTTGGTTTAATCCGTTTAAGAAAATACTATTAACATTAAAGGTTGCATTCTGATAAAATGTAGTGTTAAAATTTGATATATCAACCTTATATTTATTCGTATTATTATCGCTTGAAGGTATTACAACAACAAAAGTATAGATATCGTCAGGCTTATATGTATATTTATCTGTAAACGATGTTGTTGTAGAAGTTTCTTTACCAACTCCTTGATTTATTTTGTCTAAAATAATTTTTGCTTCAGTTGCAACTGTTGATGCAGAATGGTTTTTTATAACTGTTTCTAGCGCCAATTTGAATGTGTCAATAGGGCTTACATGTCCTATAGCTAAGGCCTCTAAGAAGTCAAACTTATCCTGTAAATGATTGTCGGCAAAAATAGATCTAGATTTATCAATTCTGGTAAGAACCAAGCTATATTTTTCTTCCTTATACAAATCGAAAATAATGCTATAATAATTATCGACTCTTTTTCTACCTTCTCGTGTTGCCTTATTGTAAGTTGGATCTTGAATAATCCTCGCATATTCACTTTCTGGATAGTTCTGGATAATTAACCTCATGTATTTCTCACGCATAGGGTCATTATTTGTTGTCAAACTTATTCTATATAAGTTGTACCAGGTTGGTAAAACGTATCTACAGGTATCATATCGAACCAACAAATCTTCAAATGACATTACAGATTGTTCATAGTCCATAAAATCTTCACGATAAATATTACCTAAAGCATAAAGTGCCTCAATAATTTTATTATGAGAGACATTCATTTTTGTTTCATCCAAAGGTAAAAATTGGAGGTAGTAATCTGGATCGGTTTTTTCATTAATAACAATGCTATCAGAAGTAATTGAATCGTTACCGACTGTGTTTAAATCTTCATCAAAGTTAATACTGGCTTGTTTGTTAATTCTTCTCCAGTTATCTTCTAATTTTCGATTCCCCCAATTTTTCACAAAATCATTATAACCAAACCCAATAATTGTTGCATTATAAAAATACCACTTACCGTTTGAAGTAGCATTAATTCCTGTATTTGTGTTCGATATTCCCGCATTATTCACATTTAAAGCTTCGAGCTCTGCCTGTTTTTGTTCTGCTAATAATTCACTAGCTATAAGTTGCTCTATTGATTGCTTTCTATAATCTATATCAGTAGCCATTTTTTGCAGACTATCTTCTTCTTGAATAATATTGATGTTTTTAACTAGATTGCCTAAAGCTTTTGTGCGAGAGTAAATGTTTTCATAATCGTTATATGTTTCTGGTAAAAATGCAATACAACTATCATAATACATTTGAGCAGGAACATATTTTGGTTTAGAATAATATAATTCTCCTAAACGCAAATAGGATAATGCCTTCTGTTTTTGATTTCCAACACTTGACCAGACTGATTTTTTTAAGTACTCTACCCCAAGAGGTTCATCGTTTTGTTTAAAAGCAATATCAGCTAAAGCATAATAAATTTGATCTAAAAATTCCTTATTTTTAGCGTCTTTCATCATTTTGGTTAGCATTTTTTTTACATCATCATTATCTTTCCCTTCAACATCAAAAGATAGTGCACGACTAATTTGAGCATTAAACATCATATCATAACGAGGCTTTAAATCAATTACTTTTGTAAAAAGTTCAGATGCCTTGCTATATTCTTTCTTTTTGAGCCACAACTGAGCTAGCACATAACTATATCTTTGTTTTTCGATCCTTTTTTTTGTTGTTTTTAATGACTCCTCAAGTCTTGCTATTGCTTCATCATACTGTTTTTTTCTGATAAAAAAATCAGCATATACCGCATTATACTCACTTTTAAACTTATCGGGTGGAGCATTACCTTCTTCCATTAGTTTTAAATAAACTTCAGCTTTACTCATTTCATTTAACTCCATGTGAGTTCTTGCCAACCAAATTAATGCCAAGTATTTTTCTGGTTTTTTATTATAAGCTTTCGCTAAGTATTCAAAAATCTCTATTGCCAAATAGCGTTCATGTTTATTTACTCTAGCTTTGCCAATAATCATATAACAATCATCTATCCATCTATTATGTTCTTCCTTTTTAACATAAATGGAATGCCTGTCAATTGCCTCAGAACATTTTTCTATTGCTTTATCCATATCCGGATATAAACTTTTTGACTTTTCTTCGTTTGGAAGAATAAAGAGAGGTATCAACTCTGAAAAATCATCAACGTGTTCGTCAAGCAACTTTTGATTAGTTGCTTTCATTATTTCTTTAGCATTAAAATAATAGTTGTAACGAGTAGTAGTGTTATGGTAAGCCCTTCGTGTAAAAGAATTTTTTTTAGTAGAACAAGCACTAATTACTAATACCAGTAAAGCAATAAGAATCTCTATGTTGCGTGTAAATTTCAAATCGAATTGAACAATAACTTTATTTTTTATTCTTTATTATTTAATAATCCGCTAAAATACTTATTTACTTGAAATATTTTAACGAATAGCTTATTCTGGGATGGATAGTATTGAGTTAACAAGCTAAAAAAGTATATTTGCATTAATAATAAATAGAAATGGCTGTTCCAGATAAGAAACCTAAAAAGTTTCAAAAACTAAAACATAAATACAGGTTTGTTATTTTAAATGATGAAACGTTTGAAGAAAAATTAAATTTCAAATTATCTCAATTAAATGTATTTACTGCGTTTGGTGTTGGTTCATTGTTATTAATAACACTTGTTACAGTTCTTATTGCTTTTACCCCACTAAGAGAGTTTATTCCAGGATACACTGATGTTAAAATCCGTAAAACAGGAATTGAAAATACTTTAAAAATTGATTCATTAGAACTGGTTCTAAGACAACGGGAACAATATATTACTAACATTAATAGGGTAATACAAGGTGAACCATTAATAATGAATGACTCTGTAGTTGTTGACACTTCAATAAACTATAAAAATATTACAAATAATAAAATACCACAAGATTCATTATTGAGAATGATGATTGAAACTGAAGAGAAATACAATTTATTTAAAACAGCCGGAAAAACACCTGGCAGTATTAGCAACTTTATTTTCTTCAGTCCATTAAAGGGAATTGTTACGGAAGTTTTTGATGCAAAAAAACTACACTTTGGAGTTGATTTAGTTGCTCCAAAAAACGAAGCAATAAAGGCAACCCTTGATGGCACTGTTATTTTTGCAGAATGGACTGCTGAAACTGGATATGTTATCCAACTCCAACATAGTAGCAACTTAATCTCTATATACAAACACAACTCTGTTTTACATAAAAAACAGGGTGATAAAGTTAAAGCTGGCGATGTAATTGCCATTGTAGGAAATACTGGAGAACTGTCTTCTGGTCCTCACCTACACTTTGAATTGTGGTATAATGGAATTCCATTGAATCCACAGGAATATATGATATTTTGAGTGATTTGTTATTTTTCTAACAACAGGAAAGTAAACAGTTAAATTTCTATTACTATTCACTTTTGTATGCTAAAAAATAATCATAAAAAATCAATTTAAATTATTGATTATCATGTATTTATCAATAAATACATGATAAAAAAAATCTGTTAAACTTATAATATTCGTTTAGTTTTTCACTCATGAAATGAAATAAAAAAATTTAGCTTTAGGTAAAAAATTTGTGTAAATACAATTTACTTAATGGCTTTGAGCTCTATAAATACGTACTTGTTATCCATAATTTCAGGCTTATTATTATACTTTGCCTGGCCTAACAATGGTATTTTTCCGTTACTTTTTATAGGTTTTATACCGCTGCTATTTTCTTTGGAAAAGATTGCAAGAAGCAATAAGAAAGCTGTCTTTCTTGAAGGGTTTGTATTAACCTTTATAACTTTTATTATTTGGACGTCTCTTTCACTTATCTGGCTTTATAAAACAGCAGTTGACTCGCATTTTATAACAGCATCTTTAACAGCTTTAAATTACAGTATATTTCTTGCCTTTTTTCCTTCCATCTATCGACGTTTAGGAAAAAACTTTGCTTTAATTTATTTCGCTTCTGCTTTATTACTTGTTGATTGGATTAGTCAAGTATTTTTACTTGCTACACCATATTTTAATCTAGGATTGGGTCTAGGGCAAACGCCGTGGTTAATTCAACATTATCGGTGGATTGGTATAGAGGGTGGAACTTTATGGATTATTACCGTTAATTTACTAGTATTTAAATTAGTTTCTGAAAAAAATTATTCTACAAAGCTATTAGCCCCGTTGGTTTTTCTTTTAATCATCCTTCCTGCCGTATCAATTTTTTCCTACAACACCCCCTCTAAAAAAGGCAACCTTTCTCCGCTAATAACTCTTCATCATACAAATGTTGCTTTAAATACTGCTAAAGCGTTTGATAATCCTATTGCAGTTATTGATAAACTATTTAAAGAAACATTTGATAACCTAACAGATACTCCTGATGTTGTTGTATGGCCAGAAACTGTAATTATAAGACTAGGATGGCTTCATAAAATAGATACAGAACCTATTGTTATGCACCTAAAGGAAAAACTAAAAAATTACCCAAAAACAATAATCGTTTTTGGTGCTATAGGATTTTCTGAAGCGAAGGGTAATGACATACAATCGAAATACACAACATATGTATCTGATGGGGATTATTATTTCAATACCCATAACGTAGCTATTACTGTTTCTGCTAATAACAAGACATTAATTAAGAGTAAAGAGAAGTTTATTCCTTTTCATGAACGCATTCCTTATATAAATACACTTCCTTTCTTGGCAAATTTAATCACAGAAGTAGGAACAAGAGCTATGTTTTCTCCTTTCAATGGAGGCAATCAATTGACTCGTGATTTCCAAGGTAACCACTATGAATCTGTTCTTTGTTACGAAAGTTTATTTGCTCTATACATGGGAAAAAAGGCTACAAAAAAAATTGGTGCCTTTATCATTCATGCCAATGAACATTGGCTAAAAGATATTTCTGGTTCAGAACAATATTTATATGAAAATGTTGCTATTGCTATTCAAGGAGGGAAGCCATTGCTTCGAAGCTCCAATAGTGGAGTTTCAGCAATAGTCAACGAAAAAGGAGATGTTACTTCTTCGATTATTGGTCTTCATAGTAAAAACATTTCGGCTAGGGTTGATTTAAATTACAAAACAACTTTTTATTCAAAAATAGCTGGTACTTTTTATGCTGGTGCATTCATAACTAGTCTTCTTATTAGTTTTTTATCAATCATTAAAAAAAATAAATTATGAAAAAATTATTTTTATTACTTACACTTCTGAGTATAGGATTAATATCTAGAGCTCAAAATAATATGCAAAATATTACAGGTGACTTTGGTTTTAAATATAATGAATCCTATCATAGTG
>JBFWSH010000010.1:0-130818 GCA_050248475.1 Flavobacteriales bacterium | reverse complement strand
ACAGCTTTGACAAACATACCCTACTGTTGTGGTTTGATTAAAGATTAGGAAACACGATATTACATCAATCTTTGCTTTAGTAGCAGCCATTGTTGTGGTTTGATTAAAGATTAGGAAACACGATATTGTTCGGCTGCGCCGCTAATGAAAAACATATGTTGTGGTTTGATTAAAGATTAGGAAACACGATATTAATTGCTCGAGAAAATAAAATTTTGTACATGTTGTGGTTTGATTAAAGATTAGGAAACACGATATTTGCGAAGCCATACACGAGAGCGGAGGCATCGTTGTGGTTTGATTAAAGATTAGGAAACACGATATTGAAAGGCTTATACTGTTTAAACTCAAAAGTGTTGTGGTTTGATTAAAGATTAGGAAACACGATATTCCAGATGCTAAAATTTGGGAGAAATACAACGTTGTGGTTTGATTAAAGATTAGGAAACACGATATTTCTGCCGATGTTAGCGACCTTAAATACAAGTTGTGGTTTGATTAAAGATTAGGAAACACGATATTATATCATCCAAAAAAGCAGGAGTTCCAGCTGTTGTGGTTTGATTAAAGATTAGGAAACACGATATTTTGATACATGAGTATAAATCATGGTAGTATGTTGTGGTTTGATTAAAGATTAGGAAACACGATATTTACAACAGGTTACAAATTAAAATTCAGAGCGTTGTGGTTTGATTAAAGATTAGGAAACACGATATTATAATTATTGCATCTTATCTTATCTAAAGGTTGTGGTTTGATTAAAGATTAGGAAACACGATATTAATCTTAATCCAAAAGCTCTGAAATCAATAGTTGTGGTTTGATTAAAGATTAGGAAACACGATATTCTCCAAATATGGCGACCTTTTAAGTCGATAGTTGTGGTTTGATTAAAGATTAGGAAACACGATATTACTGATAACCATTTGTAACATTATCTGGTGTTGTGGTTTGATTAAAGATTAGGAAACACGATATTAAGTGGGTAATAGGTAGCGGATTGAAACTTGTTGTGGTTTGATTAAAGATTAGGAAACACGATATTTCTCTGTGTCCAAGGAAGGGCAGATGTTAAGTTGTGGTTTGATTAAAGATTAGGAAACACGATATTGTTTTAGCGGCTTGAACTTGAGTATCTCTCGTTGTGGTTTGATTAAAGATTAGGAAACACGATATTAAGAATCTAAATAGTTAGCCTCATTATCAAGTTGTGGTTTGATTAAAGATTAGGAAACACGATATTATTAACCGAGTATGCTACGAAAGTTGGGACGTTGTGGTTTGATTAAAGATTAGGAAACACGATATTTCAAATGGCTAGATTTAAAGAAGCTGGTCTGTTGTGGTTTGATTAAAGATTAGGAAACACGATATTTTAATAGATTATTAAACTCTAACAGATCTAGTTGTGGTTTGATTAAAGATTAGGAAACACGATATTACTATGTTGTTGACGAAAACGGAGTATTAAGTTGTGGTTTGATTAAAGATTAGGAAACACGATATTAGTTGTTGCTAAAACTTCTAATAATCAAAAACTTAAAAGGAAATATCGTTTTAAAAAATGCTTCTTTCATGGATAAAAATGCCTTGATTGAAGCATTTTTTGTTTCCTGTAAAAACTGTGCTTCTCGATATGCTCGTTCCTCGCTACTCGAAGTGACAGTTTTTTTGTCAGTTCAAGTAGGTTTGTATAAACCGTATCGAGAACTTAAATATAGTTAGGGCAAGCCTTGTAACGTTTTATGGTAGGTCGGAATTTTTCGAAAATGTATATCACCGAAAACTCAAAACCACCACGGTTTCTACTAGCTACTTTTAATGATGATAAATTGATGTCGTAACTAACTCCGAAATGGAAATTGCTGTAATCAAGTTCTGCAGTAATGTAGGTTGCATCGCTGTTACGGTACCAGAAACCTAAATAAGCGGCTTTATAATTGCCATTGTTGAGGTAGTACTTACCCGAACCTCCAAAAATTATTTCTTTGAATTGGTCTTGTGTCATTACAGATACTCTTGGGATTCCATCAATTTTATCCGAGACCTTAAAAATACCTTCTGCATGGAAAGTAAAACGCTTGTTCAACGTAATACCGGCATTGTTAAAAAAGCTTTGTTTGGGGTTAAAAATGTTGTGTAGTGCAATTCCGGCAGAAACAGATTTTCTCTGACCAATGTTATAGTTCCAGCTTAACCCTCCATGAACATTTAAATAACTTCGCCCTTCGTTACTAAAAGTTTCACCATTGTTTAAGTTTTCATCGTAAACTATACCATTGTATTGGTTGTCGAACTTAAGTTCGTCGTAATTAATACTACGTTGGGTGTAAGTAGGCTGAGCACCAATGGTTATGGTTTGAGAAGAGTCGCCAATAAAAAAAGTATATCCAACACTAGGTGCTATTTGTAAAGTACTAAACTGAGAATCGCCTGCCTTGTCGTTATAAAAACCCAAACCTACACTTATTGGAGTGTTGTAAATTGTATTGGACTCTACAGATAAACCAAAAGTAGAGTAGGGTGTTGTAACAGAACTCCATTGCGAACGCTGGTTGCCGACAACCCTTATATCGCCAATAAAACTACCTGTTAAGCCAGGGTTTAGATTTAAAGGAGAATTGTAGAATTGTGAAAAATGGATATCCTGAGCTTGCAATGAGTTAAAAGTAGAAAGTAGAAAGTAGAAAGTGTGAAAAAAGATACCTATTTTTAATCTCCTTGAGATAAAATTAATATGTGATAGTATATAACTTTTAATTTTCAACTTTATAAACCTTTAACTATCTGATTACAGTAATATTACCTTTTTCAAAATACTCTTGTCCATCTACACATATTACTGACAAATGATAAACATAAACTGCCGGATCTACAGGTTTTCCTTTATAATTGCCATCCCATCCAATGGTTTGTTGTTTAGTTTCAAATACCAGTTCGCCCCAACGGTCGTATATTTTTAGATGCATACTTTCTACATTGTTTCCTCTCAAATACAATACATCATTTTCTTTATCTCCATTTGGTGTAAAGGCATTTGGAAGGTAAACATTGGGTTCGCCACACAAAATTTCCCAGGCATAAATTGTATAAGTTTTTTGATACGTACATCCGCTACTGTTCTCTGTAAACAATACTGTATAGGTTGTAGTTGTTATTGGTGTCGCAAATGGGTTGGCTATTGTATTGTTTGTTAAACTATTAGCAGGGATCCATAAATAAGTAAAATTAGTATCCGGATTGGCATGTAAATAGGTTCCTTCACCATTAAACAGAGTATCCTTGTCGGATGTTACAATCAGGTTATTTGGGTTAAACCCCGATACTACCACCAAAGCAGAATCGGTTGCAGAACAGCCAAAAGCATTTTGTGCAGTAACGTAATACATGGTTGTAACTAACGGATTAACAACAGGGGTTGAACTATTCGCTCCTGATAAAATTTCACTAACAGGTTCCCAATTGTATGTTAAGGTTTGGTTGTTTAAGCTAACCACAAATAGTGTATCGTTGGCACCACTACAAACAGCACCATTTGTAGTTGAAATTTTAACACCATTAAAATTTACTTTAATACTGTCCATTGCACTACAAATGCCATTAGTGGCCAGCAGGTAAAAAGTAGTTGTATCGGTTACATTTACCACTAAACTATCGTTCAAATTAGGGTTTAATGTATCAGTAAATAATGGGTTTGTTGACCAAATATAACTTGTTGCTCCGGTTGTGCTGCTGTATAATAAAGCACTATCGCAAGTATTAATTACATTGGGAGTGGTAATTGAAACAGATGAAGCTACAGTAATGGTGGTATTAGAAGTTAACGCAGTTTTACAAATAGAGTCAACAACAGTTAAAGAAATAGGATAAGAACCAGGAGAAGAAAAAGTTTTTACAGGATTTAATGTTTGCGAAGTGGTATCATTCCCTCCAAAATCCCATAAATAAAAATCATGAGGACCACTGTTGTTGGTAAAGTTTACTGTTAATGGAGCACAACCTTGTTGATTATCTAAACCCAAAATTGGTTGTGAGGGAACATGAAATGTAATCGTAACACTATCTATATCATTACAAATATTGTTAGTTGCCATTACATAGTAGGTAACAGTTTGGTTGCTAAAGACTGTTAAAGTGTCGGTTAATCCACTATTTAATGTATCAGAAAATTGTACGTTGCTTGACCAAATATAGCTTGTTGCCCCACTTGCGGAAACTGATAACAATACAGGACCACAACTTGTGCTGTCATTATTTACAGAATTAATTGTTATAGGAGGGTTCACGACAATTACTTGTTCTGCAGTATCAATAGTATTGCAAATAGAATCTTGTATAATCAATGTGACATTATAAGTGCCGGGTGTAGAATATGTTCTAATTGGATTAAAAACCTGAGATGTAGTATCACCACTACCAAAATCCCATAAATAGGTATCGCTACTATTGCTGTTATTTGTAAAAGTAACAGTTAATGGGGCACAGCCTTCATAATTATCTACTGTAAATTGGGCTTTTGGAACAATTTCAAAATCAAATTTAAAAGTTCCATTATTACACCCTGTACTATTGTTAGTGTTTGACCATGCTCCAGGTGTAGTAGGAAAATCATGGTTACCCCAACAGCCTGCACAAACTGACTGATAAACAATTCCATTTTTATCAAAACGACTTGTACCGCCATCAACATGCTCCCTGCTTAAATTTCCACCAAAATAGGTTCCATAAAGCAGTGACTGAACATTGCGTTCCATTACGATCAGATAAAAATCAAAACCATTTGGTGTATTAGGCTGAAATGAACCGGGAGTGGTTGGCATTCCATTTAAACTAGCACCTGTTAAAATATCTCCGCCCCATCCAGAAACATATATATTTTCACAACGATCAACTAAAAATGCAGATGGGGAGAATTTAGCATTAATATTTCCATTTCCAAAAACAGTACTGTAGTCAATGGTCGTTAAGTTATTATCCAATCGGACTAAAAAGTTACTACTATTAGGATTACTGTAAGGAGCATTTATTACTGGAAAAGATCCCCTTGTTTGACCAACTGTATAGACACTCCCAAAACGGTCAATTTCGATAAAATAACACTGGTCGTAATTAGTCGTTCCAAGTAGAGTAGAGGCAATTATCTGAGATCCGTTGGTGTCAATTTTAGTAATATATCCATCAGCTATTCCTCCAATATAATTGGTATTGATAACTCCAGTAGTTGTCGGAAAATTGTTCGATGCTGTACCTCCACATACATATACATAATTACTGGTATCTACTTTAATGGAGAAACCTGCATCCATATTATCACCACCTAAATATGAACTCCAATAAACATTTGTAAGGTTTGAATTAAACTTGATAATTACAGCGTCTTGATTTCCATTAAGTGTATCATCAAAGCCATTAATAATAGGGAAATCGACTGACTTTGTTGAAGATGTGATATAGCAATTACTGTATTGATCGAGCATAATTTCACCACGATATTGATCGCCATAGTTATTCATTAACGTATCGTAAGTTAAGTTTATGGTTGAATTTACACCATCATTTAATGAACCACCAATGTATGAAGAACCTAAAAGGCTTGTACCGGTTGAATTTAATTTTGCTACAAAAATATCAGTGCCATTGGTAAAATTTGAACCATTGCTTACATAATAAACACTTGTACCACCATTAAATGTGTTGTCAAATGAGTTAGCATCTGTAGGAAAATTAAATGAACTGGTTGCTCCATATAAATAAAGCTCATTATTTTCATTTGCGATTAAACTATGAACAGTTTCTGTTGAGTTGCCTCCAATATAAGTAGAGTAAATTAAATTAGTACCTGTAGAATCGTAACGGGTAATTACTACATCTGTGATTCCTCCGCCAGGAACACCATTAAAAGAAGGATCGTAAGCACCTAACGTTGTAGGATAACCAACATTAAAAGCTGTTCCACCAGCAAATAAACTGCCATCATAACCATAGGTTGCTGTCATACCAAAATTATCGGCTGTAGAGCCTGAATAACTTGCAAAAATCAAAATTGGGTCAATAATCAGAGGAATGTTAGGGTTGTATTTACTGGTTATTTTGAACGACAAAGTATTGTTTCTTAAAACAAATTCACAAGGTACCTCTACTTTTATATTATTTATAGTTTGATAAGCATAAGGCTTTTCTTCAATTATTTCTCCAACTGAAGTTTTTAAAATCAGATTACCTGACTTAGTAATTTTGATGTCATCAACACCTTCATAATTTAATTGAACATCACTAATATTACTACTAGGATTCAAAATCACATCGTATTTTAATAAGTTGCCTATAGAATAAATTTTAAAATCAATATTATTGTAAATGTTGTTATAGGTAATAATTCTGTGAGCAGCCACACTACTTTTCCATTTGGATTTATCTTTTCCTAAAAAATAGTTGTAGTAGTCCGAATATTGATTTGTTGAACTAATTTTTGCAGATAACGCATTAATAAAATTTACCCTAAAGGCGTGGTATTTAATACCAACAGGATGTTGATTCGTCGTGAAATGGTTTTGATGAATCTCTTCTGCATTGTATAAGTTATAAGTAAACGATTTTTGTTCAATAAATAATGCACCTGTACCTAAATCTGCTTTATATAAAAATGATTCAGTCCATTGTCCTTTATTTTCAATAAAACGAATACCTTCGTTATTAGCAAACAAGCTACAGCAAATAAACTGAAGTAAAAAAATGATGTGTTGAAAACGTAATCTCATATAATTAAATGGGTAAGTAAATTTAATGATAAAAAGCTTGTTATCAAATTTTTAAATATTTAGCCTTTATTTGTTTGGATGAATACATAAAACTACTTACTTTTGGTTATTATTTAGAATCAGTCTAAATAACAAAACAATGATAGATATTTTAATTGCCAATAATAACTTAATAGCAGGAGAAGGTTTAAAAACTATTCTGCAAAGTCGGTTAGGTAATAGGGTGTTAGGGGTTGTCGATGATAAGGATAAATTTATTGCTTCCTCAAAAAAGTATTTTCCAGATATAGTAGTAGTTGATTATTCTCATCCATCATTTGGAGTTGAGTTTATTGCTGAAATTAAAAAGGTGTATAAAAATACTAAGATATTGGCCATTACTGATGTATTGCCTAAACAAACGATACATAAGGCATTAAAATCGGGTGTAGATAGTTATTTGTTAGATGATTGTCAAAAACCTGAAATTCTTGAAGCTATTGAAGATACTTATCATGGTAAGCAGTTTTATTGTGGTCATGTAATAGATATTTTAGCTGAAAAAGATGATGATTTGAATGGTTGTGGAGGAATCACTCTTTCGGAAAGAGAGCTGGAAATAATTCGTTTAATTAGTGATGGATTAACCAATAAAGAAATTGCGGATAATCTTTGTTTGAGTACTCATACCATAAACACACACCGTAAAAACATCATGACCAAATTAGGGCTCAAAAATACTGCGGGTATTGTTATTTATGCAGTTAAAGAGAATATTATCAATACCTAATTAGCCAACTATTTTATTTAATTCGTTCACAAACATTAAAGCTGCTTCGTTGGTATAAGTTTTTTCTTTGTACGATTTTACCCATTGAACTCCTTTAACCACATTGGTAATAAATACTTCGTCGGTCTGGAGAAGGACATTAGCATTAAGCATTCCTTCAAAAATGTTTATTTTATGCTCGGCTGCAATTTTTAAAATTTGTTTTCGCATTATCCCGTCCATACAACCTTCATCTAAACTCGGAGTATAAATATTGTTCTTTTTGTATAAAAACAAGTTAGAGTTAGTGGTTTCTACAATTCGATTGTATTTATTTAATACAATACAATCGTCAATTTTTTTCTCAACAGCATACAAACCAGCTAATATCTGAATGATATCGTTAGTAGTTTTTATGTTAGAAAGTGGTGATGTACTTCGTTGGTGACCATTGTACAAATCTAATGTTAATCCATTTTCATTTAAGGTATAGAGATTGGTGTCAATTTTTTTAGCTTCAATTACATAAGCACTTTTTTCGTTAATAGGGGTATAAAAACCTTCGGCATCTCTAAAAAGAGTTATTCGAACTCTACCACCTTCTTTAATATTGTTTTTTTCAACAAGTTGTTTGGTGTGTTTTATAATTTCTTCAAAGTTTATCCCGTAAGGTTTTAATTTTAGGAAGTCAACACCCTTTTTTAATCGAATAAAATGGTCGTCTAAAAACATGAGTTTACCATTTACTACCCGAATGGTTTCAAAAATAGCATCACCATATTTAAAAGCCCTATTGTTTACCGTAAAAATTTTTTCGGTTTCTACATACAATTTCCCGTTGTAATTTATGTAGGTATCGGTAGGCATTAGGGTATTTTTATTTGATTGAGGTATAAGTTTATATCATCGTTCTTATTTACTTTAATTCCAGTAATATTTACCTTTTGTGCAGCCAGAATATCTCTTTCACTATCGCCAATAAAATATGATTTTGAAACATCAATTTGGTATTTAGCAATAGCTTTTTCTATCATCAATGAATCTGGTTTTCGACAAATACATTTTTCAATTTCGTTGTGATGAGGACAATAAAAAACGGCCAACAATGGAATATGGTGTTTCTCAAATTCCTCTCTCATGTGACTGTGTACGAGAAATACGTCGTTATGGTTATAAATACCTTTAGAAATTCCTCCTTGATTGGTAATAACAATAAATTCAAAACCTTCTTTTTTCAAGGTCTCTAAAGCGAGGAACAAACCATCAACAAATTTAAAATCAGCAATTTTGAAGGTGTATTCACCGCGTTCTACATTTATCACACCGTCTCTATCTATAAAAATTACTTTTCTCAACATTTATTGAAAATAAGAAACAATTTGATTGAAAAAATTTATAAAAGCACCAGGGACAAACAATAAGGTAAACAAAAATCCAAATAAAGCACCTCCAATATGGGCATCATGAGCGATATTGGTACCGCCACGTTTGTCCATATACATTTCATAAGCAATGTATAAAATACCAAAAACAATGGGAGGAATACTTATTGGAATAAACAAAATACCAATACCACCACTTAAAGGCATAAATGCAATAGCAGCAAATAATACCGATGAAACTGCTCCTGAAGCTCCAACTGAGTTATAAGCATAATTGTTTTTATGTTTAATTAGGGAAGGAATGGTTGCTGCTATTATGCCTCCTACATAGATAAACAAATAATACAATATTGCTTTTGATCCTATAGAGTAAGCAAGAAAATCCTCCACTGCATTGCCGAACGAATACAACACATACATATTAAAAATGAGGTGAAAAATATTGGTTCTGTCGTGAACAAATGCATGTGATACCAACCTATACCATTCTTTGCGTTGAGTTACCTGATAAGGATTAAACAACAGTTTTGAATAAAGTTCCTGATTGTTGTTTGCTGCTAACGAGACAGCAACAGTTACAATAATTATGATGAGGGTTACACTCATTAAAACAATTTCATTTGGTTTTCGCTATCGTCTTCTATTGGTTTAATAGGTCCTTTTTTTTCTTTTTTCTCTATAGATGGTAAGGAAATTAGTGGGCTGATTGCCTCTTTTGTTGTCAATTGTTCTTCTTCCGTATTGTTATCATCGTTATACTCTTCTTCATTGTCATCATTGGTATATTCAATATCATCAACTAAATCTTCATTAATATCATCTATTTCATGAGTTTCATCAATTTCCTCAACAACTTCTTCAAATGGCAGCGGTTCTAATAAATCAATGTTTTTAACTTTATAAGTAGTTAAACGATTACCAATTGCTTTTAGTCCTTTAACTGCAATAAAATCTTCTAAGCTTATGGTTTCTGATGCACGTTCAACACCTTTATCTTTAGCAAAATTTAATTGTATTTGAGGTTTCCAATCGGTAGATACAAGTTCCAAAAACGAATCCGGATGTTCGGTAATAAACAACACTTTATTATTTGTTGATTCTACCAAGAACCGTTTTACATTATACTGTTTTTTGTCGCCATCGTAATAAATTGCCGAAACAGGTTTTTTTGGATTCCATTTCTCGATAACAATCATGTTTTCGTCAAACTTGGTAAACAAATCGAATCCGGTTAATTGATATTCGCCAGATTGCATGATGGTTAAAATCTTATCTGTAGCTTTAAATTCTCCTAAGAAATCACCTCTGCCATCAGTATTTAAGCGCTGAACAGTATCGTCGAACCAAATTTTACGAGCAGATAAGGTAGAAACGCCTTTTTCTTTCAATTCGATTTTTGCAATAGGATATTTGGTAACTCTATTACCCAACGCTCCACGACCTTTTATTGCCAATTCCGAAAAATCTATTTCGAATTTGAGTTTACGTACGTTTGGTTTAGGTTTCAATTTAACTAAAACGGTTTCCGCTTCTCCGTTAGGATTTGCTGTAAACCATAATACTTTAGAACCAGCAGTACCTTTGGTTAAGTGATATTCTTTATCGCGAGTTATAGAAGTAACCGGAAAACGTTTCATCATGGTTGGACCAGATTTACCGTCCTGATAAATTAAGTTGTAAATGGTACGTTTGTCGTCTTTTTTCCAAACCCCAACGTGAATAATATTTTTACCCACAAAAGCTTTTGCAGAGTTACGAGTAACCATCATTACACCATCTTCTCTAAATACTATAATGTCGTCGATATCAGAACAATCGCAAACAAACTCTCCTTCACCACGTTTTAATCCGTGACCAATAAAACCTTCTTCTTTGTTTACGTAAAGCTTAACGTTATTAATGGCAACTTGCGCTGCATCAATGTTTTCAAACGAACGAATTTCTGTTTTACGTTCTCTTCCTTCACCATATTTGCGTTTAATTTCTTTGAAATACTCAATAGCAAATTCGATTAAATGCTCCAAGTTGTATTTCACTTGTTTCAGTTCATCTTCCAGCGCCAATAATTTTTCTTCAGCTTTGTCTGCGTCATGTTTGGTAATTCTACGCATTCTAATTTCCAACAAACGCTTAACATCTTCGTCGTTTACCGGACGAAGCAAATGTTTGATAAAAGGCTGAAGCAATTCTAAAGTTTTATCAATAGCTTCTTCATACCCCAAACCATGTAATGGAACGTAAATTTTGTTCTCTATAAAAATCTTCTCTAACGATGAAAAATGCCATTGATCTTCTAATTCTCCTTTTCGAATTTCTAACTCACGTTTTAATAAATCAACCGTATTGTGAGTTGAAATTTCTAACAATTCATTTACGCCAATAAATTTTGGCTTGTCTTCGTGTATTACTGTACTGTTTGGAGATATCGAAACCTCACAATCGGTAAAGGCATAAAGAGCATCAATGGTTTTATCAGGAGATACGCCTGCTGGTAAATGAATTAATATTTCAACGTGTTCAGCCGTATTGTCGTCAATATGATGGACTTTTATCTTGTTTTTTGCATTAGCCTTTAAAATGGATTCAATCAACTTATCGGTAGTAACACCAAAAGGTAATTCGCTAATTTTTAAAGTCTTTTTATCTTCCACAGCAATTCTTGCTCTTACTTTAATTCTTCCGCCTCTTAACCCTTCATTGTACCCCGAAAAATCAGCCATACCTCCTGTTGGAAAGTCGGGCATGATGTTGGTTTTTTTACCTTTTAAAATAGCGACAGAACCATCAATCAGCTCAATAAAGTTATGAGGTAACGTTTTACAAGCTAAGCCAACAGCTATACCTTCAACGCCTTGTGTAAGCAATAAAGGGAATTTAACTGGTAAGGTTTCGGGTTCGTTGTTTCTACCATCGTAAGAAGCCAGCCAGGTAGTAGTTTTTGCATTAAATACTACATCTAAAGCAAATTTGGTTAAACGGGCCTCAATGTATCTTGGTGCGGCAGCCCTGTCGCCGGTATAAATGTTCCCCCAGTTTCCTTGGCAATCTATCAATAAATCTTTTTGTCCGATTTGTACCATGGCATCACCAATAGACGCATCACCATGTGGATGATATTTCATGGTATTACCAATAACATTAGCTACTTTGTGGTAACGACCGTCGTCCAATTCTTTCATCGAATGTAAAATTCTACGCTGAACTGGTTTTAATCCATCATTTAAGTGAGGAACGGCACGCTCCAGAATAACATAAGAAGCATAATCCAGAAACCATTCGTGATACATACCCGAAACCTGAATAACGTTTTCCAGCTGTTCGCCACCGTTATTTTCAAATTCGTCGTCTCTTTCTATATGATCGTCTTCGTTTTCTGCCATTGTTATAACTATAACGTGTCTTCAATTAAATCTTTTTCAACTTTTAGGTTATCAATAATAAACTCTTGTCGTTCAGGAGTATTTTTACCCATGTAAAAATCTAGCAATTTTTGTACAGGTGTATCAGACCCAATTATAACCGGGTCTAAACGAATGTCTTCACCTATAAAGAACTTAAATTCGTTGGGTGAAATTTCTCCCAATCCTTTAAATCGGGTTATTTCTGCTTTGCCTTTTAGATTTTCAATAGCATCTTTCTTTTCTTGTTCTGAATAACAGTAGAAGGTTTGTTGTTTATCTCGAACCCTAAAAAGAGGCGTATCTAATACATACAAGTGCCCGTTTTTAATCACATCAGGGAAAAACTGTAAAAAGAAGGTAATCAATAACAATCGAATGTGCATACCATCTACATCGGCATCGGTAGCAATAACAATGTTGTTGTAACGTAAATATTCAATGCCTTCTTCTATGTTTAAGGCTGCTTGTAAAAGATTAAATTCTTCGTTTTCGTAAACAATTTTCTTAGTTAAACCATACGAGTTTAATGGTTTTCCTTTTAAACTAAAAACTGCTTGAGTGTTCACATCTCTCGACTTTGTAATAGAACCAGAAGCCGAATCTCCCTCAGTAATAAAAAGTGTCGTTTCTACTTTACGTGGATTGTCTTTTTCGTCGTTATAATGAACTCTACAATCTCTTAACTTTTTGTTGTGTAATGAAACCTCTTTGGCTCGTTTCTTTGCCAATTGTTTGATGCCCGCCATATCTTTTCGTTCACGCTCAGCTTGTAAAATACGGCGCTGAACGGCTTCAGCAACATCAGGGTTTTTATGCAGATAATTGTCTAATTCACGTTTTAAAAAGTCGTTGATAAATGCACGCATCGAAGGGCCATCAGGGCCAACATCTGTTGAACCCAATTTTGTTTTTGTTTGCGACTCAAAAACAGGTTCCATTACTTTTACACTTACTGCCGAAATAATTCCTGAACGCACATCGGCAGCATCGTAATCCTTACCATAAAACTCACGAATAGTTTTCACATATGCTGTTCTAAACTCATTTTGATGAGTTCCTCCTTGTGGGGTAAATTGTCCGTTTACAAACGAATGGTATTCCTCACCATAAGCTTGAGTATGACAGATAGCCACTTCAATATCTTCGCCTTTTAAATGAATAATAGGGTAGAGGGCTTCGTCGGATAAATTTTGTTGTAATAAATCTTTTAGGCCGTTTTCCGATTCAATTTTTTCGCCATTAAAATTGATGGATAAACCGGTATTTAAAAACGCATAGTTCCATAACAGTTTTTCGACAAACTGCATACGGTATTGGTAGTGCTTAAAAATAGTCTCATCTGGAATAAAACTAACTTTTGTTCCTTTTCGGTAACTCGATTCTTCAATGGGGTAATCGTTGATTAATTCGCCTCGCTCAAATTCTGCTTTTTTAATTTGTCCATCTCTAACCGATTCAACAATAAAAGAGCTTGACAAAGCATTTACTGCTTTTGTACCCACACCGTTTAAACCAACCGATTTTTTAAAGGCTTTTGAGTCGTATTTACCACCCGTATTCATTTTCGATACGGCGTCAATCATTTTTCCTAAAGGAATACCACGACCATAATCTCTGACTTTAACCAACTTGTCTTTAATAGAAATGTCGATTGTTCGTCCATTTCCCATTACAAACTCATCAATACAGTTGTCTACAACTTCTTTCAACAAAATGTAAATACCATCGTCGTAAGCAGATCCGTCACCGAGTTTACCTATGTACATACCTGGTCGTAGTCGGATGTGTTCTTTCCAATCTAACGACCGTATGCTGTCTTCGGTATAATTTGATTCTTCTGCCATAAAGGGTTTCTTTCAAGAAAACCTAAAATTAGAAATAATTTTTTTTGATTTTTTGACTATCCAATAAAGGTTATCAAAGGATTTATTAACATTTTCTAATGTTGTGTTTGGATGTTATCTATTTTTTTTTGTAATTTAGTAAGTGAATACTTACTAACATAAATTACCATGAACGGAAAATATAATATTGCAATAGGTTTTTTAATCATGGGTTTATTTATGGCTTACGGTTTTATGTTGATTTATTTACGAGATTTTGCTTCAGGAAAAGAGGCATGGATTAATTCTTATTCGTTTGGTAAACATTTTGAATCGAGACTTGCTCATGTACATGGTAATTTATTTGCTTTTTTAAATATAGTTATAGGATATCTTTTAATTCAATTTCAAGATAAATTAGCAAATATGAAAACCATATCGTGGTTAAGTCTAGTAGGTTTATTAATGCCAATAGGTATTTTAGCGGAAGTGTATGCAGGAGCACCTCCAATTTTTGTTTTGCTTGGAGCAATAGCCATGACAGCTGCTGTAATTTGGTTAGGTGTAGCATTTTTTAATTTAAAATCAGAAAAATAATGGAAAACAAGTTTACTGAACGACAAATAGAAATAATGGAAGCTGCAATTAAGCGTATTGATTGCTGTGGAATTCAAGAATTGACTATAAAGAACTTGGCTGCTGATATTAATTTATCGGAAGCAGCATTGTATCGTCATTTTAAAGGTAAAAATGAAATATTATTAGGGTTGTTAACCTATTTTATTGGAGGGATGAAAGAACGAATTTCCAATGTGTTAAAAATACAAGAAAAGAGCTCAAGTGAGAAAATTAAGTTGGTTTTTCAAGCTCAATTAGAAACGTTTATTAAAAAACCAGCATTTGTAAGTGTTATTTTTTCTGAAGGAATTTTCCAATTTAATTCGGAATTAAAAGAGATGGTTAGTTATTTAATAAATACAATGCAAAACTCTATAGAGAGGTTGGTTAAGGAGGGTCAAGATAAAGATGAGATTTCAAAAAAAATGAATTCAACTCACACAACGATAGTTTTAATGGGAAGTATGCGAATGGTGGTGCTTAAGTGGAAATTATCAGGACATAAATCTGATTTAATTAAAGATGGTACATCGGTGTTAAACGGTTTAATAAATTTATTAGAAAAATAAAATGAAAAATATATTTCGATACCTTGTTGCAGTTGTACTTACTGCATTTGGGCTGTTAACCCTCTTTTTAAGTTCATCGGTGATTTTCGATTGGTTTGGAGTAAGAGCCAAAGAAGGTAATTATGTGTTGTTTGTCGTTTGGGCAAACTTTATCAGTAGTATCTTTTATTTAGTATCGGCTTATGGTTTTGTTCAATTAAAAAAATGGTCAACTAAACTTTTAGCAGTATCTGTGGTTATTTTAATTGTTGCCTTTTTAGGATTATTACTTCACATTAAAGGTGGAGGGATCTACGAAACCAAAACTGTTGGAGCCATGATATTTAGAACAGTAATCACCATAATATTTACTACATCATCATATTTATTAATAACTAAAAACAAGATAAATGAAAACTAAATTAATTATTCCTATTGTATTAGGAGTTGTATTGTTTAGTTGTAGAGAAGCTACAACTGAAGAAAAAGAAGTAACACAAGAAACGATTGTTGCCGAAGAAGAACATCATTACGATGAAAACGAAGCCATTGTTTTAGATAATGGAAATAAATGGGTGGTTGTACCCGAAATGATGGCTTTTATTAAAAACATTGAAAACGGAGTAGTGGCATTTTCTAAAAAGAAAAATACCACTTTTGAAGAACATAAAACCTTGTCGATATTAATTGACAAAAATTTAGAAGATTTAACTTCTAATTGTACCATGACTGGACAAGCACACGACGAACTACACAAGTGGTTGTTGCCTTTTCTGGATTTAGCATCGGAGTATGCTGAAAGTGAAAATATTGAAGATGCTAAAGCATCATTTCAAAAAATCAATCAATCTTTTAACGAATTTAAAACTTATTTCGAATGAAAAAAACGGTAATAACTTCATTTGAGTTATTGTTGGCGGTGCTTTTTTTAGCAGGTTGCGGTAGTAACGTGGAGCCAGTATCTGTTGAGCAAGAAAATGTAAAAGTAGATGAGCAAGTGGCTTTAAAATTAATGAGCCAAACGTGTTTTACCTGTCATAATCCTGACTTGGAAATTGACAGTCGTGTAGCTCCGCCTTTGTTTAAAATTCGAGAGCATTATTTGGATGATGAAACTACCCAAGAAGAATTTGTAAAAAACATTGTGCATTTCATCAATAATCCAACCGAAGAAAATTCTATAATGCCTGGCGCAGTCCGCAATTTTGGATTAATGCCAAAAATGACTTTTAAAGACGAAGATATTAAATTGATTGCAACATATTTGTTTGAAAACGATGTTGCCTCGGATGAGTGGTATGAACAATGGCAGGCATTTAACAAGCAGCCAAAAACCGAAGTGGAGAAACTTAGTTTTGAAGACATGGGTTTAAAATATGCTATGGGAACGAAAGCCATTCTGGGTAAAAACTTGATGAATGCCATTCAAACCAAAGGAGCAGAACATGCGGTTGATTTTTGTAACATTAAAGCCATTCCTTTAACCGATAGTATGTCGGTTGAGTTTGGTGCTAAAATAAAAAGGGTGAGCGATAAACCTCGAAACGCTAATAATCAAGCAAACGCAGAGGAATTAAGTATTATAGAAGAACTTAAAGTAAAAATTGCAAAAGGTGAAAAATTAGCTCCAAAAGTTGTGGAACACAATGATAAAATGGTAGGATATTACGCTATAGAAACCAATAAAATGTGTTTACAATGTCACGGTATAGCAAATGTTGATGTTCAGGCACCCACTTTAGCAAAAATTAAAACCAAATATCCTAACGATAAAGCTTTGGGTTACAAGGAAAATGAAATAAGGGGAATTTGGGTGGTAGAAATGACTAAATAAGATCACATGAATATAAAAGACTTACATCCAGCAGCAAAAGGAATTTCGGCAATATCACTTTTTAAAGGCAAAGAAGGAATGGTAAAAACCATACATCTTTCGACAGGATCAGAATTAACCAAACATCAAAGCAAAATCAATGCTTTATTATTGTGTATTGATGGCGAGGTTGTTTTTGAAAACGACAATGGTGTTAAAGAGATTCTAAAACAAGGTGATTATGTAATCATTGAGCCTTTGGTAAACCATTGGGTTAAAAGTAATACTGACAGCTATTTATTATTAATGAAATAATTATCAAAAATGAACACAATGAAAAAAATACTACTACTTTTATTAATAACAAGCACAACGTTTATAAGTGCACAAAACCCATTAGCAATACCTCCTGTTCTTACAGGAGGAAATATTAATTTGACTTTGCAAAATGGTGTCACTCAATTTTTTCCTCCAACTGTAACCAATACTATGGGTGCAAATGGAAATCTATTAGGTCCAACTTTAATTTTGAATAAGGATTCGTTTGTGAGTATAACAGTTGATAACCAACTATCTGAGTCAACAACAATTCATTGGCATGGATTACACGTAGCTCCTGAGAATGATGGAGGTCCTCATAGTGTGATTTTACCAAACACCACATGGAATCCTCAATTTACGGTAATGGATAAGGCAGGTACATATTGGTATCATCCACATTTACATATGCAAACGGATAAACATGTATCAAAAGGCATTGCAGGTCTTATTTTAGTTAGAGATAATGAAGAAGCAACTCTTGGATTACCGATGACTTATGGAGTTGACGAGTTTCCGATTGTATTACAAACAAAGGGCTTTGATACTACAGGACAAATATTAGTTCATACTGAAATGGATACCACAGTTATGGTAAACGGAACAATAAATCCAGTGGCTGATTTACCTGCACAAGTGGTTCGATTAAGAATATTAAATGGTTCGTCTCAACGATTATATGAAGTTGGATTTTCTGACAACAGAACTTTTAGTATAATAGGTACTGATGGAGGTTTGTTAACTGCTCCAGTAAATAAAACGAGATATCGAATGTCTCCTGGTCAACGAGTAGATATTTTAGTTGATTTATCAACGAGTTTTGGTCAAAACTTTCAATTAATGAGTTATGCCTCTGAATTACCAAATGCTGTATATGGTGCTGCACAACCCGGAATGGGTGCTGGTGCTACAGCTTCTTTGGTTGGGTATACAAGTAACTTTTTAAACGGAAACAATTTTCAATTATTAGACATAAATGTGATTGCTCAAACACCAAATCCAGTATTAAGTATTCCTGCTTCATTAGCTGTTTTTGCTCGTCTTGCAGAGGGTACTCAAGATATTACAAGAACCTTAACATTTACTTCTGCAGGAACAATGGGTAACTTAAATGGACCATTTTTAATTAATAATGCTTCGTTTGATATGAATGTTGTTAATTACAACATACCGTCAGACAATATTGAAATTTGGTCGTTTACCAATAGTACGCCAATAGCACATCCTTTTCATATACACGATGTACAATTTTTTATTCTTGATATTAATGGAACACCCCCACCAGCAGAGTTGCAAGGATATAACGACGTGGTTTTAGTACCTGGAGGTAATGGAACGGTTAGATTTATTGCTCAATTTTCAGATTTTACAAACGATTCGGTACCATTTATGTATCATTGTCACATGCTAACACACGAAGATATGGGGATGATGGGGCAATTTCTTGTGAACAATCTAACAGGGATTTCAGATTTAGATAATGGATTTGATAAGTTAATCATTTATCCAAATCCATCAGAAAACTATTTAACTATTGATGGACTAGAAGATAAAACGATAATAAGACTGCTAACAATTGATGGAGTTTTAGTAAAGGAGTTACAAATTAGAAGCGACAATACAGTAAAAATAGATATGCCTCAACAGAAAGGAGTCTATTTATTAGAGTTAGCTAAGAATAGTGGAAAATGTGCTATAAGGAAAATAGTTCGAAACTAATTTCAAGAAATAAAAAAGCCGCTGAAAAGCGGCTTTTTTATTTAGTGGCGGAGGGAGCGGGATTCGAACCCGCGGTACAGTTACCCGTACGTCAGTTTAGCAAACTGGTGGTTTCAGCCACTCACCCATCCCTCCATTTTTAACGGATAGCAAAAATAACAATCAAATCCTAATGTGGAAATAAATTGGTGTTTTTTTTAGTGATTATTTTTGTGATGAATCAGACTAATTTAATTTGCATCAAACTGAAAAGGGTCAGTTATGTTTTTGATAGGAGTAGAATCGCCATTCAATTCACGATAACGTTTACGGGCATCAACGCCATAAATGCTGTCTTTATAATCGAACAACAATTTTTTGTACAATTCTTCAGCTTTAGTAAAATCTTTTTTATCGTTATCGTAAATCAAAGCAAGGTTAAAAATAGCATCGTCACCTAACAAATCGGTTGGATATTTTTCTACTATTTCTTCAAGGTTGTTTATAGCTTCGTCAATTTTTCTGTTTTTGTAATTGATTTTAAACCGTTTGTATAACACATCATCGTTTAAACCATGGTACGAAAACTCTTTTTGTAGTGAATCGAGCAATATTAGTGCTTCATTATTTTTGTTCTGATAACTCAGTAAATCTGCTTGAGCAAAAAGTAGGAGAGGAGCTTCGTTGGTATCAATACCAATAGCATCAGTGATTAAAAGCGATAACTCCATAGCATCGTTAGCTATTAGTTTTGAGGTAGAAGCTTTTAATACATCAAGCTGTGCTTTAGACCAGGCAAAATCACCAGTATAGAACGAAATTTTAGCGTTTTTAAATTTTGCTGTTTCTCCCAATTGGTCATACTTGTAGGTTTTTTCTACTTGTGAATAGAGTAGAGAGGCATCCCAAATTTCGTTGGTAAACAAGTACACATCAGCCAATTCAATTTTTGTTTGTGCTTGTTCGTGAGCACTAATTCCAGCCATTTGTAAAACCTCATTCAGTACAACAATGGCTTTTTCGGGTTGGTGCAAATAAAATGTTTGTAGTTGGGCTAGTCCTCTCAATAATGGAGAGGTTGAAGCTGTTTTGCCTAATTCGCTTATGGTAGAAAGATAAGTTCGTTCCAATTCGGTTAAATCAAGTGCAGTATAATTGTTCGTTGCAGTTATTTTGCTTTTATATACATTTACCAATTCCATTTTGGCATTTACATAATAATAGCTGTCGTTTCCTTTGCTAATAACGTGTTGGTAGCATTTTATGGCTGTTTCATAATCATTGTTTTCGTGAGCTAACTGGCCAAGAGCCATTAACCTGTCTCCATATTCTTTAAAACGTTTGTCCATGGCTTTGGCTTGTATAAAAGCTCCAGCATAATTTTCTTCCTGAATGTATACCCAAATCAGCATTTCTGAAAAAACTCGTTTATCGGGGTGTTTTTGTACATATTCAATTAACGATGTTTTTAGCACCTCTTTTTTTGACCCTTTGTCATCATCGTACAAATTGTTTTGAAGTGCATTCTGAACGCTTTGTATATAGGATTCTTGAACCAATAAAATGTCTAAATATTCGATAACCATGTTTTGGGTTTGTCCTACCGAATTGTACAGTTGTGCCAGTTCAAAATTGAACGGAAAAATATCTTTTAACAATTTTCGCCCTTGTAAGTAGGTTTGAATAGCATAATCAGTTTCTTTTCTAAAATAAAAAGCCTGAGCTAAATTGATAACTTGTTGTTGGTTGGGACTTAACTGCTTAATGGTTTTTTCGCTTAAACTTTGGGCATCATTTTCTTTACCAGAAATTTTGTAAACATACGCCAAATCCACATTATAACTTAATTCTAAAGGGTTTTGCTTTTGTTGTCGTTTAATTAGTTTTTCAGCATTTTTATATTCTTCTAAGGCTACAAAACAATCCAACAGTTTATTGTAATGGTAGGTACTTCTGGTTTTGTCAAAAAGCTTTTCATAATAGACCGTAGCTTTTCCGTATTCTTTGTTGTAAAAATATTCATTAGCTAATTCTTCGTCGGTATTGTTTTGAGTAAAACCAATTTGGTGCGATAATCCAATTATCAAAAACAATAAAAATATGTGTAGAATTTTTTTCACTATTATTCGTTAACGGAATTGGTTTCTTTAAGTTGTCTAAAATGTAAAACTATTGAATCAACTGTTGGATAATTGTTTTCAGTTTCAATCAGTTTTGAATTAATATCAGCAAAGGTTGAATCCAAAACTTCGTTTAAATTAAGCAAAATTCCCTGCTCTTCTTTGTAAATAGCATTAAATTTTGAGGTTTCAATCAGTCCAAATCCAACATCTTGTTTCAGGTTGTTGAGTTGTTTTTTAGAATGGATGAGTTCTGATTTAAGTATAGGAAAACTTTGTGTTGCTGCTGTAAATGTTGAAAGATGATGATAGGCGTTTGTAATTTTATCAAAAGTTTCGTTATCTAAAGTATCTGTAAAATAATGAACGTCCTTTAAGTCGGTAATCATTTTGGTATAAACTGAAAACAAGCCTAAAGAATCAATTTCTTTAAACTTGTTTTCAGTGTGTTCTAATAATACAATAAGCTCATCTACTTTTTTTACCTCTTCTTCGCGATTGTTTTTACACGAAAAAACAAGGGACAAAACAAGTGGTATAAAGAGAGCTTTTAAATTCATAACTAATTGATGTATTCAAATCGGGTATAAGGTACCAAACATGCAGGAATTTTTATTCCTTTTTCTGTTTGATTGTTTTCTAAAATAGCTGCCAAAATACGTGGTAAAGCCAGAGCACTTCCATTTAAGGTATGTACCAATTGAGTTTTACCTTCAGCATCTTTGTATCTGCATTTTAAGCGGTTTGCCTGAAAAGTTTCGAAGTTAGAGATAGAACTCACCTCCAGCCATTTTTCCTGAGCCGCAGAAAACACTTCCATATCATAAGTTAGCGCAGAAGTAAAACCCATGTCGCCACCACACAATCTAAGAATGCGGTAAGGCAGTTCTAGTTTGTTTAATAAACTTTTCACATGTTCAACCATATCGTCTAACGTTTGATAGGATTTATCAGGGTGTTGGATTTGTACGATTTCTACTTTATCGAATTGATGTAAACGATTTAGTCCACGAACATCTTTACCGTAAGAACCAGCTTCTCTTCTAAAGCAAGGTGTGTAGCCTACATTTTTTATTGGAAAATCGCTTTCTTTTAAAATCACATCGCGATAAATATTGGTAATTGGTACTTCTGCCGTTGGTATCATGTACAAATCATCGGCAGGCATGTAATACATTTGTCCTTCTTTATCAGGTAACTGTCCTGTACCATAACCAGAAGCCTCATTAACCATTAATGGAGGCATAATTTCTTGGTATCCAGCTGCAATAGCCTCATCTAAAAAAAATGTAATTAAAGCACGTTGCAATTGAGCCCCTTTGCCTTTGTAAACAGGAAATCCAGCACCACTAATTTTTACGCCCAATTCAAAATCGATAATATCGTACTTTTTGGTTAATTCCCAATGCGGTAATGCGCCTTTGTGTAAAGTCGGAATTTCATTGTTGGTATAAACAGTTTCGTTGTCCTCTGCCGATTTTCCATTTGGAACAATCTCGTTAGGTAAGTTGGGTAATTGATATAATAATTGTTGTAAGCCCACTGCTATTGTATTTTGTTCTTCTTTTAAAACGGTTGATTGTTCTTTAATTTGAACGGTTCTTTCTTTTAACACATTAGCTTCAGCAGCTTTGCCGCTTTTAAATAAGTTGCCAACTTGTTTGGCAATTTGATTGCTTTCGGCTAAAAGGTTGTCTAACTCTTGTTGAGTTTTTTTTCGCTTGTCATCTAAATCAATAATTTGTTGAACGGTGCTGGTAGCATCAATGTTTCTTTTCTTTAAACGCTCAATAACTAAGGCTGTATTTTCTCTAATAAATGTTGTTTGTAACATAACTGTATTAATGTTGTTCTTTTAAACAAATGTAGTAAATCTCTTTTTCTTAAAAACAAAAAAATCCTGTATCTATAAGTTTACAGATACAGGATTTTTTGTAGATTGTATATAAACTTATGCTTCAGTTATTGGATCAACCGAAACATATGATTTATTGTCTTTTTTCTTACGGAAAGAAACAACGCCATCAACAAGAGCAAATAAAGTGTGGTCTTTACCAACACCAACATTTACACCTGGATTGTGCTTAGTTCCTCTTTGACGTACAATGATATTGCCAGCAATTGCAGCTTGACCACCAAAAATTTTAACGCCTAAACGTTTACTTTCTGATTCTCTACCGTTTTTCGAGCTACCGGCTCCTTTCTTATGTGCCATTTCTTATAAGTTTTAAAGTTAAAGTTTAAAAAACTTAAACCTGTTTATTATTCTTCTGTTTTAGTTACTTTCTTCGCTTTTGGAGCTGCTGCTTTTGGTGTATCTGCTTTAGGAGCAGCCGCTTTCTTAACAGGAGCTTCTTCAGTTGTTTCTGCTTTAGCTTCAGCCTTTTTAGCTGCACCTTTTTCAGAAATTCCCTCAATTTGAATTTGAGTTAAATACTGACGGTGACCATTTTCTTTTTGATAACCTTTTCTTCTTTTCTTTTTAAAGACAAGCACTTTGTCGCCTTTAAGGTGTTCCAGAACCTTTGCGGTTACACTAGCACCTGCTACAACTGGGGCGCCAACATTAACTTTTCCGTCGTTATCGATTAAAAGAACTTTGTCAAAGCTAATTTTAGCTCCTTCTTTGTCTTGTAAACGATGTACAAAAAGTCGTTGATCTTTTACAACTTTGAATTGTTGCCCTGCTATTTCAACTATTGCGTACATTTTATATAATTTATTAATTTTTAAGGTGGCAAACTTACTATTTTTTTTTAAGATTCCACTTATCTGATTTAATTTATTTTAAAAAGTAAAGTTCATACCAAAACTAGGTAATAGTGGCAATTGGTAAACTTTATCGCCTGTAACTCTATTTAGATAAAAAATGTTTTCTCTGTTATAAGCATTCGTAACACTTGCATTTAATTCAAGTTCTGTGTTTTTACCCAAAACAAAAGTTCTTTTCAATGTAACATCTAATCGGTGGTAATAAGGTAGTCTTCCTTTATTAAATTCAGCATAAGCAATTTCTAAAGTGCCATTTGCAGACGTTGGGTTTTGATCTATAGCATTAAAGCTTAAACCTTCGTAAAATCCTTGAGTTTGAGTAAATGGAAATCCTGAACCGAAGTTCCAACGAGTATTAAATTCCCAGTTAAGATTTTTACCAAATACATATGCAACTACGACATTAACATTGTGTCGTCTATCGAATACCGGATTGTATTCTAAAATACCATCCCAACGATTAATTTTACTTAATGAGTAGATTGTCCAAATGTTTAAGTGTGTAGAGGTATATTTTAAGCTAAAATCAACACCATAGGCATTCCCTGTTTCTCGGATGTAATCTTTTCTAAGTTCATCAGGTTTGTCTGAAAAATCATTGTTATCAGGATATATTTTGTTACGATTGGTGTTGGTTAGTTGAGTAAACCCTTTGTAGTAACCCTCCGTGTTTAAAGATAATGAACGATTTATGTCAAATTCAAATCCAAAAATAGCGTGATTTGCTTTCTGAAGTTTAGAAGTTATTTCGTCAACACTGCCATCTTGGTTAGTGAATTTGTTTTGTAAGTTATCAGGACCTGAAATAAAACCATAAAACAAGTTTACGATGTCTCTATCAGAATTTGCACTAATTAAGTTTTGTGAGTATAAACCTCCAGCAGCTTTAACCCTCCACCATTCGGTAAGATTATATTTAATACCTAACCTGGGTTCTGGAGAAATTTCTGATAATGAGGCATAATATTGTGTTCTAAAACTAGGTTCTAAAACTAATTTACCTATATTCCATCTGAATAATAAGAAACCAGATAGCTCAGTTGTACTCTGCTGTTGTTGAATAATTAAATCTACGGCATTGGTAAATTCATAATTGGTGCTTAACCCTAATACATCAAAACCATACTTAAACTCATTATCTCCCGAAAAAGAAGTGAATGTCATACCACCGTTAAAACCACCAACATCACTTGTTCTTGGACTTCCATCTGCTTCAGTCATATCTATTTTATACTTTGAATAAGCAAAAACACCTTCTATCAAAGTTTTAGATGAACCAGGTATTAATACAAAGTTTGCTCCACCACCGTAAGAATCCCAGGCTATTTTAGAAACATCCGAGAAGTTTACTCGATCTTTAAAATTGAAACCAAATAAATTAAATTTGCTACCATTTTCACCATTGAAAGAAATTTTTCCATACAGGTCAGTAAAGCCGTATGGTAACCCTGTCGTATCAATTCCTCTAGCATTTTGAGAACTTAAACCTTTAAAATATGATTTGTACATTTCAGAAGATTGTTCTAGGTAAGAATGTTTACCAGAAAGCACGTAAGTAATACTTCCTCCTCCGACTTCTTTCGCTTTTTTAAGAGGACCTTCTAACATTACCTTTCCTCCAAATGTGCTGGCAGAAACTTTTCCACTCATTCTTTTTTTGTTTCCATCTCGCGTGGTGATGTCCATAATAGATGATACTCTACCACCATATTGGGCACTAAATCCTCCTGTATAAACATCAGCATTACGCATAATATCCGTATCAAAAACTGAGAATAGACCAATAGAGTGAAAAGGATTATAGATAATCATACCGTCTAAAAGGACTTTGTTTTGAACAGGAGAACCACCCCTAATGTATAACTGACCTCCTTGATCACCGGTAAAAGTAACACCGGGTAGAACTTGTAAGTATTGAGCTAAATCAGGGTCTCCACCAATAGATGGCATAGATTGAATTTCTTTAGGTGTTACCTTGCTTACCGACATTTTAACTTCTGTTTTAGCTTCTGAAGCTTCAGCAGACAAGTTAAAAGTTGCCATTTGAATCATAACTTCTTTAATAAAAAGTTTCTGATTAATCACCTCATTTCCACTAATTTTGACTGCCACCTGGGCAGTATCAAAACCTAAAGAAGTAACCATAAGTGTGTATGAACCTACTGGTATTTTTGTAATAGAATAAAAACCATTTACATCGGTTGCAGCACCTATTGTCGTACCTTTTAAATAAACATTCGTAAATATTACAGGCTCACCTGTTTTTTCGTCATAAACGAAACCACGAATGGTTCCTTGAGCAAAAATAGTAGAGGTTATGATTAAGAAAATGATTACTACCGTTAAATTTTTAAAGTTCATTAGCCTTGATTTTTTCTGGAACGCAAAAGTATTAATTCCAATTAAATAAATATAGCATCAAAAGTAACCAGTTTCAATTTATTTTAATTACCGTTTATCATTAATTAATACCTTTAATGAAATAATGTTTTTAGTTAAAAGACTTAATTTTGACATGGTTTAAAGCGTAAGATAAATTGAGTGGAATAGTAAATTGGTTAGAAGAACATTTATTAGCTTGCCCTTACAAAAAGTATTTTAATATTGATTGTATGGGATGTGGAATGCAACGATCATTTATAGAATTGCTAAAAGGGAATTTTTGGGATAGTTTTATGTTGTACCCAGCTCTTTTACCTATTATAGTTATGCTTGTTTTTTTACCTTTACACCTAATTTTTCAATTTAAAAATGGGGCAACTATTTTAAAGTACTTTTTTATCTTTAATATTAGCATTGTGGTAGTCAGTTACATTATAAAAATATTGGTATGAAGATTTTAACATCAGAACAAATAAAAAGAGTTGACGAGTTTACCATACAAAATGAGCCGATTAAATCTATCGACTTAATGGAACGTGCAGCCAAGCAGTGTTTTGAGTGGATTAAAAATAAATACAGCACTAAAAAAACATTTGCAATATTTTGTGGTGTTGGCAATAACGGAGGTGATGGATTGGTTATAGCTCGTTTGTTAGCTGAAGCCAATTATAATGTGAGTGTTTTTGTTGTAGAGTTTTCTAAAAATTATTCCGTTGATTTTAAAGTTAATTTGGAAAGGCTAAAAAAAAATAAAATTCAATTTACCACATTAACTTCAGATAATTGTGGGTTTAATATTTCTCCGAAAACTATTGTAATTGATGCTATATTTGGTTCGGGATTGAATAAACCGATAGAGGGTTTTGTTGCCCAGATAATTCATCAACTCAATAACTACAGGATTGTTGCTGTGGACATCCCCTCTGGATTGCTCTGTGAAAACAACCAAAATAATTTATCAGAAAACATAGTTAGAGCGGCTTATACGTTGACTTTTCAGCAGCCTAAATTAGCGATGATGTTTCCTCAAAATAATATTTTTTGTGGAGAAGGTGTGGTTTTGCCAATTGGTTTACATCCTGATTATTTAAATTTGGTAGAAACAAATTACTATTATACCACTAAGCATGATGTGAAAAGTTTAGTTATACCTCGAAAAAAAACTGCTCACAAAGGAACTTTTGGTCATGCTTTACTAATTGCAGGTAGTTATGGTAAGATGGGAGCAGCAGTATTGTCCTCAAAAGCTTGTTTGCGAACGGGTGTAGGATTATTAACGACTCATGTTCCGAAGTGTGGTTTAACCATATTGCAAACGGCTATACCAGAGGCTATGTGCTCAGTTAGTGATGAGAATGACTTTATAGCTGATTTACCAAATATAGAAAATTATAATGCGATAGGGGTTGGACCTGGAATTGGAACAGAAAAACAAACACAGAATGTATTGAAATTACTAATTCAAAATGCAGAGATACCTTTGGTTTTGGATGCTGATGCTTTAAACATTTTGTCTGAAAACAAAACGTGGCTGGCTTTTTTACCTGAAAGTAGCATTTTAACGCCACACCCTAAAGAATTTGAACGTTTGGTTGGGAAATGGGAAAACGACGAAGAACGATTGAAATTACAATTAGAATTTTCGATTAAAAACAAATTGATTATTGTGTTAAAAGGGGCGTATACTGCTATTTCTACCCCAAATGGAAAAGTGCATTTTAACAGCTCTGGTAATCCAGGAATGGCAACTGCCGGTGCTGGAGATGTATTAACTGGCATTATTACTTCGTTGGTTGCACAAGGATATTCTTTTGAAAATGCAGCAATTTTGGGTGTTTATTTACATGGAGTGGCTGGTGATGTAGCAGCAGAAAATTTAGGGGAAGAGGCATTAATTGCATCAGATATCATTGAGCATCTGCCACAGGCCTACGGTTGGCTTAAAATATAATCACTAAAAAAAACTGTTTTTTAAAATCTTAATTTATTACATTTGCTCTCTTTAAAATTAAAATATGAATTTAAAATCTATTATTTCTGTTACGGGTAAGCCCGGATTATTCAAAGTTGTATCACAAACCAAATCAGGTTTTATTGTTGAATCATTAGCTGATGGAAAAAAACTTCCGGTGTATGCTTCTGATAAAGTAAGTGCATTAGAAGACATTAGCATTTATACTACAACTGAAGATATGCCGTTGCTTGAAGTATATGGTAAATTGTACGAATCTACAAAAGGAAAAGAGGCAGTAGATCATAACTCAAAACCAGAAGAATTGAGAGCTTACTTGGCTAAAGTTGTAGATTTTGATCAAGATAGAGTGTATAATTCTGATTTGAAAAAATTGTTCATGTGGTTTAACATCATGATTAAATCTGATTTTTTCAAACAGCAGGAAGCTGAAGCTAAAAAAGCAGAAAAGAATACTGATTCAAAAGATACCAAAAAGAAGGTAACAGATAAAAAAATAACTACAAAGAAACCGACAACAGCTAAACCGGTTGCTAAAAAACCAAGTGCAGCAAAAGCTACGGTTAAAAAAGCTGCGGGATCTAAGAAAAACGGATAATTTTACATCAACTTATTTAAAGCTGAACAAAAAAGGTTAACCCTGAATTTGTTCAGCTTTTTTTTTTACAATTCAATTATGCAAACAAACACTATTCAATTGCCAGTCAAAAACAAACGTAGTTTTTTAAGTGATGATTTAATTATTGATTCGTGGGATAAAATCAAATCTTATTTTGAGGATTTAAAAAACAGAAATTTAACCAATGTTGCTGATTTGGAAAAATGGTTAAAAGACAGAAGCGAACTGGAGGCTGTTCTGGAAGAAGATATGGCTTGGCGTTATATCAAAATGAATATTGATACTACTGATGTTCAATTGGCAGAAAGTTTTAATTTTTTCATTACTGAAATTGAACCACATGTAGCTCCATTCATCAACGATTTTAACTTAAAATTGGTAAACAGTCCTTTCATTGACCAACTGAACAAAGAGAAATACTTTATCTATTTGAGAGGTATAAAAAAGCAAATCAATATTTTTAAAGAAGAGAACATTGCTTTAAACACAAAACTACAAGCAGAAGCTCAAAAATATGGAGCAATCTCTGCAAACATGAGTATTGAGTATGATGGAAAAGAATTGACGTTGCAACAAGCATCAAACTATTTAAAAAATACCGATAGAAAAGTTAGAGAAGAGGTGTTTCATTTAATGAATGAAGTTCGGTTTAAATCGGAAGATGAATTGAATATTCTGTACACCGATTTAATTAAATTGAGAAATCAGGTAGCTAAAAATGCTGGTTTTGTGAATTACCGCGATTATATGTTTGCTGAATTAGGCAGGTTCGATTATGAGGCAAAAGACTGTTTTAGTTTTCATGAAGCGATAGAAAAAGAGGTGGTTCCAGTAACCAATAGTTTTGATGAGGAAAAGAAAAATTTACTGGGATTAGAAAAATTAAAACCTTGGGATACTTCGGTTGACCCAACAGGTAAACCAGCCTTAAAACCGTTTGAGGGAGGAGAGGAGTTGATTAATAAAACCATAACCTGTTTTAATCACATTAAACCATTTTTTGGAGAGTGTTTAAGCATTATGAAAGAATTGAGATACATTGATTTAGACTCGAAAAAAGGAAAAGCTCCTGGCGGTTTTAATTATCCATTGCACGAAATAGGAGTGCCTTTTATTTATATGAATTCGGTAGGTTCGCAACGCGATTTGGTAACTATGGTTCATGAAGGTGGCCATGCCATACATTCCTTTTTAACTAGAGATTTAGAGTTAACCGGTTTTAAAGATACACCATCAGAAGTTGCTGAATTGGCATCAATGAGTATGGAATTATTAACCATGGATTATTGGGATGAATTTTATAGCAATCCAGAAGAACTGAAAAGAGCTAAAAAAGAACAACTGGAAAAAGCTTTAGAAACCTTGCCTTGGGTAGCCTCGATTGATAAATTTCAGCATTGGGTTTATGAAAACCCGAACCATACTGTAGATGAACGATATGCTAAATGGAATGAGATTATGAAAGCTTTTGGAAGCAATCAGGTTGATTGGACGGATAATGAAAGAAGTTTATCGAGTTTGTGGCAAAAACAATTGCATTTATACGAAGTACCTTTTTATTATATTGAATATGGTATGGCACAATTGGGTGCAATTGCTGTTTGGAGAAACTATAAACAACAGCCCGAAAAAGCTATTGAACAATACATGGATGCATTAAAATTGGGTTACACCAAATCGATAAAAGACATTTATAAAGCTGCGGGTATTGAATTTAATTTCTCTCAGGTTTATGTGAAAGAGTTGGTTGATTTTATAAAGGAAGAATTAAAAAAATTGAATTAAAAAAAGAGCGAACCAAAATGGTTCGCTCTTTTTTTAATTTTTATTTTCCACTTGGAGCCGATACTGGTCGAACTGGAGTTGTTGGGGTTGGAGGTGTGGGTGGCGTTGGTGGCGTTCTCATCTTACGCAACAAATCACGTTTAAATGATTCTTCTGCTTTATACAATTCGCCCACTTTTTTCATGGGTAATACCATTTTAAATTTAGCCAAGTATTCTTTTTCTAAATTCAATTCATCTTGTTTTAATTGAATGCGTTCATTTAACATTTTTTCTATATCAGCATCCGACAACTCTATTTCTTTTCCCATGTCTTTTTTATCGTCTCTAAATTCTTTACGTTCCGCTTTCTTTTTACTTTCAAATTCATTGTAAATAGGCCAGAATTGCTGAGCTTCTTCGGGTGTTAATGAAAGCTTATCAGTTAAATAAGCAATTTTCATGGCTTTAAACTTTTCAGGATTTGGTTTGTGCGCTCCTTCTGTTCGTTCTGATTTGTGCATTTTATGTTCTTGTGCAGAAACCGTTGTTACACTTAATGCTCCGATTAAAAGTAACGTTATTACATATCTTGTCTTCATAATTCTTCTAATATTAAATTTATACTGATGTTATCATTTATTAAATAATCGATTATTTCTTCGTTTTCAGATTCAGTTTGATTTGATGTAGCTGTTTCAGCATACACTTCATAAATCATTTCCTCATCCATTTGTATCAACTCTTGGTCGATAATTACTTCGCTAATTTCCTGCGGAGTTAATTCGGTGTTACTGTTATTTTGGTAGAGATAATAAGAAGCAAGTAACGTAACAATTACCATGGTTGGTGCAAGCACTTTGTAAAATAACTGGTTAGAAAAAACAGTATTCGGTTTTGTACGATTCTTTCTTGCTTGTATTTGTTGAGGCAATTCCTCAAAATAGTTTGCCGGAACCGAAAACTGGTTTTCTTTCTTATATTGTTCTATGTTGTTTTTGTTTTGCATCTGTAGTTAAGACTATCGTTTTTGTAAAAGGTTTAATCTTGGGTTAAAAAGGTTTCAATTTTTTTTACGGCAAGGTGGTACGAGGCTTTTAATGCTCCCACCGAAGTAGATAAAATTTCTGACATTTCTTCGTATTTCAATTCGTCGTAATATTTCATGTTAAACACCAAACGTTGTTTCTCCGGTAAAGTTAAAATGGCTTTTTGTAGTTTGAGTTGTATTTCATCGCCGCTATAAAATTCATCCGATTCAAGCTGGTTGCTCAATTCTTGTTCTACGTCGTGTATAGGAATAAAAAAGATACGGCGCTTTTTATTTAAAAAGGTAATGCACTCGTTGGTTGCAATGGTATAAAACCAGGTGTACAATTTCGATTCTTCTTTAAAGTTGGGTAAACCGTTCCACGCTTTTATAAAGGTGTTTTGTACTACATCATCGGCATCGTCGTGATTGATAACCATACGCCGAATGTGCCAATACAAGCGCTGTTGGTATTGTTTAACAATAAGGTCAAAGGCATAGTTTCTAGAGTTTTCGTCTCTAAATAATGTTAACAATTCTACGTCGTTGGGTTGATCCATTAATACACAAGTTTAACCAATGCTTTTGTTATGGTTGGTATTAAGACTTCGTTTTGTTGGAAAGGTTTAATTTGTCTTATAAAAAATAAAATCCACTAATACATTAGTGGATTTTAATGATGTTGAAAAGTATCATTATTTTCTCTTCATCACTTTCTCCACGGCCTTAACAATACTATCTGCATTTAAACCATATTTTTCCATTAATTGTGCAGGCGTTCCGCTTTCTCCAAAACTATCGTTAACTGCAACATATTCAATAGGCATGGGGTTGTTTCGGCTAATCACCTGAGCAATGCTATCGCCCAAACCACCGTTCATCATGTGTTCTTCGGCAGTAACTATGCATTTTGTTTTGTTTGCCGATTTTAGCACCGCTTCCTCATCTAATGGTTTAATGGTGTGTATGTTAATGATTTCAGCACTAATGCCTTTTGCTTCCAATTGCTCGCCAGCTAAAATAGCTTCCCAAACCAAGTGTCCTGTAGCAAAAATAGTAACATCAGTACCTTCGTTTAATACAATAGCTTTACCAATTACAAAAGGTTCGTTCATAAAAACAGGTACAGCTGGTCGTCCAAAACGCAAATAAACCGGTCCTTCGTGGTCGGCAATAGCTTTGGTAGCAGCTTTGGTTTGGTTGTAATCGCAAGGGTTAATTACCGTCATTCCTGGTAACATTTTCATCAAACCAATGTCTTCCAATATTTGGTGAGTAGCACCATCTTCACCCAGTGTTAACCCTGCATGTGAAGCACAAATTTTTACGTTTTTACCCGAATAAGCCACAGATTGTCTGATTTGGTCGTATACTCTACCAGTAGAAAAGTTGGCAAATGTTCCTGTAAACGGAATTTTACCACCAATGGTCATACCTGCAGCAATACCAATCATGTTGGCTTCTGCAATACCTACTTGTACAAAACGGTCAGGGTTTTCCTTCTCAAACTGATTCATTTTTAACGAGCCTGTTAAATCAGCACAAAGTGCAACCACGTTAGGGTTTTCTCTTCCTAATTCAGTTAATCCATCGCCAAAACCTGAACGGGTATCTTTTTTTTCGGTGTAAGGGTATTTTTTCATCGTATTGTTGATTGTTGTTTGTTAATCGTTGATAGTTAAAATTTTAATTGAGTCGAAACTCCTGATGTTATTTTAAATGATTTTTCTTTTGTTTCTATCACTTGTTTAGAGTTTACACTTCGGTAAACCAAATGGTAATTTCCGGGTTGCAGTATTACTGTTTCTCTAGTTGAATTAGGTGATAGGTTGTAAATCCACTTTAAGGTATTGTTTTCTTGAACAAAAATGCTAGCAATACCTTTTGCAGGAAGGAAAATTGTAGCCAAACCTGGGTCGGCAATAAACACTTTAGTAGTATGACTTTGAGCAATGTTTACTTTGTTTACTTTAATTCGAGGTAAGGTTAAAATCTCTAAATCGTAATCGCCCACAATGTATTTGGTAACCTCTTCAAAATTTTGGACGTGGAACGTGTTTAAATCACCATGGTTACGTACCAAACATTTTAAATCGGAGTATTCGTTCATTCCACTCATTTCCAATTTCAACATGCCTTGAGGAGCATCAACAGCTATGATGTTGTGTTTTCCAGGATTTATGGTAATGTCTTTTTTTGTTACCTCAGGTAAAGTATGAACAGTTAAATCGTATTTCATGGCCGGGTTAATCGGAACAGTATCCGGAACACCATAGTTGTTCATGGTGTGAATGTAGTTGTATTGAACAGACTTCGAAAAGCTATCGTAAAAAGTCATGTTTACATCAGTTTCCGATGGTTGCCCAAAACCATCAATCAAGTTAACCTGAACAGAGGTGTTATTCATAGCTTGAGAAATAACTACCTGCAAAACATTTTCGAATGATGCAGCATCTTTGGTTTCAAAGAAATTACCTACGCATTTAAATGCTTCTATAGTCTCTAAGTCTAATCCCATACCAATAACAAACGGACGAAGCAACACTCCATTTTTCTGTAAGGCTAAAGCAACAGCACATGGATCACCTTGACATTCCTCAATACCATCAGTTATTAAAATAATGATGTTTCGGCAATTTGCACAAGGCGGAAAATCGTTTTTGGTTTGCTCTAACGAATAGGCAATTGGAGTAGTACCTGTAGGGCGAATCTCTGTTAACTTGCTCTTTATTTTTGAATAGTTTTTTCCTCCAAACGGAACTTCCAATTTGGTGTCTTCACAACTTCTGTTACCAGCAGCAACTGAAAATTGGTGACCATAAACTCTCAATGCAACTTCTAAATTTTCAACGTGTTGTAAGCTGTCCATTAAGTTGCTTAATAAACGAGAGGCTACTTTCATTTTCTGTTCTTGTCCCCACAAGCCATACATACTTTGAGAAGCATCCAATACAAAAAGGATTCGGGTTTTTGTTTTTTCTTGAGCGAAAGAATTAATAGCTAAAAGCAAACTTAAAGCGAGGGAAAGAGTTTTAATATATTGTTTGAATAAATTCATCTGTATAGTTGCTAGTGACTAGCTACTAGCCACTAGTTTTAATAATCTCCTAAAGTTTCTTCTAATTGTCCAAGTGCAATAGCCAATTGTTCATCGTTTGGAGCCACACCATGCCATTTGTGAGAACCCATCATAAAATCAACCCCATTACCCATTTCTGTTTTCATAATAACCATAACGGGTTTTTGTTTGCCTAAGTGTGTCTTTGCTAAGTTTAAGGTTTCTACCACATTTTTCATGTCGTTACCGTTCATGTGTAACACATTCCACCCAAAAGCATGCCATTTAGCTTCTAAATCGCCTAGATCCATTACTTCTTTGGTACTTCCATCAATTTGTTGTTGATTAAAATCAATACAAGAAATTAAGTTGTCAACCTTTTTGTGAGCAGCAAACATAGCAGCTTCCCAAATTTGACCTTCTTGTAATTCGCCATCACCGTGTAATGAGTAAACAATGGATTTATCGTTGTTTAATTTTTTAGTTAAAGCTGCGCCGATAGCATTTGATAAACCTTGTCCTAACGATCCACTTGACATTCTAACACCTGGTAAGTGTTCGTGCGTTGTTGGATGACCTTGTAATCTTGAATTTAACTTTCTGAATGTTGCCAATTCTACTTTAGGAAAATAACCTGAATGAGCTAACACACTATAAAATACGGGAGAAATATGTCCGTTTGATAAGAAGAAAATATCTTGGTTTTCCGCATCCATATCAAAAGGTTGTGGTTGATGATTCATTATTTCGAAGTAAAGTGCAACCATATAATCGGTACAACCTAACGAGCCACCAGGATGACCAGAGTTAACAGCATGAACCATTCTTACGATATCTCTTCTTACTTGTGAAGCAACTTTTTCTAATTCTAAAATTGATGGCATTTTTATTGTATTTAAAGTTTCAAATTCGGGTTCAAAAGTAGTTCAATTTTAAAAGAAATTGTTGATGGTGTTGAAAACTTGTAATAAGTAAAATCGCTAAAAAGCTATTAAGGTTCACGTGTTGAAAACACAATAATTTATCTGCTAAAACGCTTAGTAATACCATTAATTTTATTGCAACAATAAATACTATGAGAATTAAACTAATCCTAATAATTTCGCTACTCATTATTGTACTTTCTAGTGCTTTCAACACAACTACAGTAATAAAAAAAACTGATTTTTTAAGTTCAACGCAATGGGCAGACTCGGTAATCAAAACGATGACTTTAGATGAGAAAATCGGACAGTTGTTGATGGTTGCAGCCTATTCCAATCGTGATGAAAAACATGTTGCAGAGATCGATTCGTTAGTTACCAAATACAATATTGGTGGTTTGATTTTTATGCAAGGTGGACCACTACGTCATGCAGAATTACTAAACAGATATCAAGTTGAGGCTAAAATACCGTTGCTTATTTCAATTGATGGAGAATGGGGTTTAGCCATGCGTTTAGATAGTGTGGTTAAATATCCTTGGCAAATGACTTTAGGAGCAATTCAGGATAATGATTTGATCTATAGAATGGGTAAAGACATTGGTCTGCAATGCAAAAGAATTGGAGTCCAAGTGAATTTTGCTCCTGTTGTTGATGTTAATGTAAATCCTAAAAATCCTATCATCAATGCTCGTTCTTTTGGTGAAAACAAGTACAATGTCGCTAAAAAAGGAGTAGCTTACATGAGAGGCTTGCAAGATGTAAATGTGTTGGCTAATGCCAAACATTTTCCTGGTCATGGTGATACGGATGCTGATTCGCACAAAGCTTTGCCAATCATTAATCATTCAAAAGAACGAATAGATTCGATAGAACTATATCCCTTTAAAGCATTAATAAAAGAGGGGTTAGCGAGCATGATGGTAGCTCATCTGTTTATTCCGGCATATGATACAGCTACAAATACAGCTACTACTTTGTCAAAAACAGTTGTAACAGATTTATTAAAAGACTCATTAGAATTTGAGGGGTTAGTTTTTACAGATGCTCTTAATATGAAAGGAGTGAGCTCGTATTTTTCTCCGGGTATTGTAGATGTAAAAGCACTTCTAGCGGGTAATGATGTGTTGTTGTTTTCAGAAAATGTACCAGTTGCAATTGAAGAAATAAAAAAAGCCATTTTTAATGGTGAAATAGACTCTTTAGAAGTTGAAAAAAGATGTTTAAAAATATTAAAAGCTAAAGAGTGGTCGGGAGTTCATAAAGAAAATAAAGTTAGTACAGAAAATTTAACAGATGACTTAAATAAAAAAGAATACGAATTGTTAAACAAACAGCTTTACCAAAGTGCTTTAACTGTTATAAATAACGAAGAGGATTTAATTCCACTAAAAAAATTGGAGAAGATAAAAATTGCTTCAATTGCTATAGGAGAAGAGGAACATCAGGAGTTTCAAAACACCTTAGGTTTGTATAAAGAAATAGGTACTTTTTATGTTGACAATATTACAACTACAAATAAAAAACAATTTATTGACACATTAGATTCCTTTAATACAGTTGTAATATCGTTGCACAACTCCGATAAAAATCCATGGAAAAAATATAGAATAAGCAAAGAAACCAACGATTTTATTTTAGAATTAAATAAAACCAAAAATGTGATTTTGGTAGATTTTATGAATCCTTATAGCTTAATAAATTTTGAGGGGCTGAAGAAAATTAATACGGTGGTTTTGGCTTATCAAAACAACAAATATACTAACCATGCTGCTGCTGAGTTGATTTATGGTGCGATTGGAGCGAACGGTAAATTGCCAGTAAGTATTTCTCCTAAATTTAAACAAGGTTTTGGAATTGATGTAGAACCAATTGGACGTTTCTCTTATTCTGAACCAGAAGAAGCAGGAATTTTAGAACAAGAGCTGTACCAAATTGATAGCATTGCTAATAAAGGAATTAAATTAGGGGCTTATCCTGGTTGTCAGGTTTTTGTGGCTAAAGAGGGTAAAGTTATTTACAACAAATCGTTTGGTTACCATACCTACGATAGTTTAATCAACGTAAAAAATACGGATATTTATGATTTGGCATCGATAACAAAAATAGCTTCTACATTGTTGGGTGTAATGCACTTGCAAGATCAAGATAAGTTTAGTTTAGATTCAAAATTGGGAGACTACTTGAATAAATTGATTCCTGATACTTCTCCTTATTACAATTTGAATTTGAGAGAAATTTTGGCACATCAATCGGGCTTACAAGCTTGGGTGCCGTTTTACGTAAAAACCATTTACAATGGTGAATTAGATAATATTATTTATTGTAAAGATTCATCAGAATATTATCCTTACCGTGTCGCCGATAGTATTTACATCAGTAAATTTTATCCTGATATTATTTACAAACGAATTTTAAAAGGTCCTTTAAAAGAGAAAAAATATACGTATAGCGATTTGGGCTATTATTTTTTAATGAAAATAGTTGAAGAAGAATCGAAACAAAAGTTGAACAAGTATGTGGGTAATATTTATGAGCAGTTGGGGATGTCTACAACCACTTATTTACCACGACAGAAATTTCTGTTAGATAGAATACCTCCAACAGAAAAGGATAATTATTTTAGAAAACAAACCATACATGGAGATGTGCACGATCCAGGTGCTGCAATGCTTGGGGGAGTTGGTGGACATGCTGGTTTATTCTCAAATGCCAATGATTTAGCAAAGCTTATGCAAATGTATTTGAACAAAGGAACATATGGAGGTATTCAAATATTAAACGATACTACATTGGCTGAATTTACCAAGTGTCAGTTTTGTGTTGATGGTAACCGAAGAGCTGCAGGTTTTGATAAACCAATGGAGGATGGTAAAGGTGGACCAACTTGTGGTTGTGTTTCGTATTTGAGTTTTGGTCATACAGGTTTTACTGGAACTATTGCTTGGGCAGACCCCGAAGAACAAGTGGTTTATGTGTTTTTATCGAACAGAACTTACCCTGATGGAGAAAACAAGAAATTGGCGAATTTAAATATCCGAACAGATATTCAGCAAGTGATTTACGATGCCATTAACAATGCTAAGAGTAGAAAAATAAATTAACCAACCCTTCCATAATTTTTTAATGCAGCAGCGTTAAGGAACAAGTTAATTTTCTTGATCACATCACCACTAAAATTGGATAAGTAATGAATATTGGTATTTAGTTTTACTACTAGATCTTTTATTCTGTTGTTGATTGGGCTTAAAAAGTAAATGGGTTTGTTACCGAACTGTTTTAAAACATTGGCTACTACTTCATCTGAATGTTTTTCACAGAAATACAAATCAATCACAATCAAATCCGGATTTTCGGTTTGAAGGGTCTCAATTTTCAATTTTTTAAAGCTTACATCAAAACTTTCGTAGTATAAGTTTGTATTTATAAATTCGGCTAAATTACTATTTCCCGAATCACTTAAGAAGAAGATTTTGGGTGGAATGTTCATAATAATAGGTTTTAGCGTTTCTTGATATTAAAACGAAAAACTATGCCAAAAGGTGTATGTAAATTATGCTTATTTTTAATCCGTTTAACTAACGGTATAAAAAACACATAAAATGAAACGTATCATCATTTGTTCGGACGGAACATGGAATAAACCCGAAGAAGATTTAACAAAAGATTATCCAACAAACGTATTAAAATTCTCAAGAGCCATTAAGCCTGTCGACGATAAAGGCATGGCACAAACCGTATTTTACGATTGGGGAATTGGTTCATATCACGATAAAGTAGGAGGTGGTAGCTTCGGTGCTGGATTGGATAAAAATATAATGGATGGTTACCGATACATTGTACATAATTATGATATAGGTGATGAAATTTTCTTGTTTGGGTTTAGTCGTGGTGCTTATACAGTACGTTGTTTAGCGGGTTTAATCAATAATTGTAGTATCTTAAAAAAAGAACACGAAAACAGAATTACCGAAGCTTACGATTTGTATAAAAATCCTGATGAGAAACCTGATGGACCGAAATCTCAAGAGTTTAGAGCCAATTATTCTCATACTCAAAAAACACCAATTCATTTCGTTGGTGTTTGGGATACTGTTGGGGCTTTAGGTTTGCCCAAAAGTATTTTTGGATTTATAAAAGACAAGCATTTGTTTTACGATAACAAAATTGGCTCTATTATTAAAACCGCTCGCCACGCCTTATCTATTGATGAAAGAAGAAAAGATTTTGAACCAACCATTTGGCAACAGGATTGGGAAAAAAAAGTAGATTTAAAGCAGGTCTGGTTTGCAGGTGTTCACTCCGATGTTGGAGGTAGTTATCCACCTGATAAAAACGGACATGTATTGAGCGACATACCTATGTTGTGGATGAAGAAGGAAGCAGAAAAACAAAACTTACAATTTCAGACGCATATTGATAAGGTAACCTTAAACCCTTTAGCTAAACAAAACAAAGAAGAAAGTTTATTGTATAAAATGTTAGGATTGAGTGCCCGAAAAATTGCAACTGGAACATTTATTCATCATAGTGTTAAACAGCGTTACGATGCTATAGATTATAAACCATTAACCATAAAGAAATACCTGGAAGAAAACAATGGCGAGTGGAAGCACTTAACCGACTAAAAACAAAAAAGGCTTAATCATTCGATTAAGCCTTTTTTGTCATTCTGAGCCTGTCGAAGAATCTTTCAAAATGTTTCGACAAGCCAAGAGCTATTAAGCAAATACTTCGTTTGCAGGAAAATGGAAATCACCTTCAATTTTAGCATTTTCATCACTGTCAGAGCCATGTACAGCATTAGCCTGAATAGATTCAGCATATATTTTACGGATAGTACCTTCAGCAGCATCAGCTGGGTTGGTAGCACCAATTAATTTTCTAAAATCTTCAACAGCATTGTCTTTTTCTAAAATAGCAGCCACAATAGGCCCTGAAGACATATAGCTCACTAATTCACCATAAAAAGGACGTTCTTTGTGTACTTCGTAAAAAGCACCTGCTTTTTCAGGAGTTAATTTGGTGTATTTCATTGCTACGATTTTAAATCCAGCATCGTTTATCATTTTTAATATCCCACCAATGTAATTTTTCTCAACCGCATCAGGTTTAATCATTGTAAAAGTTCTGTTACTTGCCATGTCGTTAAATTTTATTATAAATATAAATTGTGGACGCGAAATTAGACAAAAACATTTTTTTAAACATTTAATTGAGATTTATTTATGATGATAAATATCATATTAAGTATTGAGAATCATCATACTATTTTTTATTTAACGAAATTACTTTAGTGCTATAAAAATATTAAAGTTATGGAAAATTATAGATTACGTCCGTCGAACAATTTTATTCAATCTGCAAGCTGGGAAGAATTACACGTGTTAACTGATAAGTGGAAATCCGATTTGGAATTTTACAATTTTGAGTTGAGTTTTCTACATAAATTAATCGACAAATATTACATCTGGTTATCGGATGAGGAATTGATAAATGAAGTGGAGCAGTCTGCAAGTAAGGTTTTTACAGCTGATAAATTGAGAAATACATTGTCATTTAGCATCTTAAAACATTTACGACACATTGAAGAAATTATGGAAAATGAGTTTTCGCATGATGCACAGGCTTTTAGAAATGAGCACGAGGAGTTGGAGAATAAATTTTCCAGTTTTTGTAAAAATTTCCAGCTACTAAAAAAAGAAGTGTTTATGTTAACCGAGCAAGTGTTAGATACTGAAAGTGTTGGTGACTATATGTAATTACAAATGCCTATTTATATTTAAAAGGAAGAGCGTTCAACTTGAACGCTCTTCCTTTTTTATTCGTTTACTGATAAACTTTTTACATTATCGTCGTATACTCGCTCTATTAAAATTTTACGCGGGTCTATGGCAGCTTTAACGGGTAAACTGTCTATTAAAAATGTAAAGTTCATTTGTTGTTTGTCAAATTTTACGCGTTTTTCGAACAATAATTTTTTCTCATCAGAATCGGCGTATACACCAATATCAACCCAATCGTTGAGCTTAACTTTAGTTTCATTACCAATGGTATCGGCTTTCAATTTGTAAGCTTCAATATCCATACTTACTTCGTATTTATCGTTTACCTTTTTGTAAGTAGCCTCTTTCAATCTAAAGTCATATAAGGTAATTTCCTTGAACCAATCGGTAATTAAATATTTTAACGAATCAGGAACTTTTGGTTCTAAATGTTTTAGGAAATCTAACGAAGTGGGGTAAGGAGGTTCTTTATATTTAAATTCGTCTAAAAAGTTTTTTAAAGCAGTGTTCACAATATTTTCGCCAATGTAATCTTGTAAAGCATACATAATAACACTTCCTTTTCCGTAATGAATGTGTCCTTGATTTTCTACCTTGTAAAGTGGTAATTCTTTCTCAACCTCACTACTTCTACCTCTCAAATAACGATTCAAATCATACTTTAAGAATTCTTTCATTTTTACAGAATCTTTCACAGAATTTTTCATGACCATTAATGATGAGTATTCGGCAAAACTTTCGCTTAACATGGTACTACCCTGCATGGTCGCTCCAACAACCTGATGAGCCCACCATTGATGTCCCATTTCGTGAGCAATTACAGCATCAATTACATTATTATCTTCAGCATCTTCTAAGTTGATAATAAAACCTAACGACTCGGAATAAGGCATCGTTCCAGGGAATGCTTGAGCAAAACTTGCATATCGAGGAAATTCAATAATTCGAGCTTGTTTGTGATAATATGGACCAAAATGTTCAGTATAGTATTTTAACGATTTCTCTAACGCATTTAACATCATTTCAATGTTATCGTTGTGTTTGTTATTGTAATACACTTCCAAGTCTATGCCGTTCCATTTTCTTCTGGCAACTTGATATTCTGCCGACATAAATGCGTAGAAATTTTGAGAAGGATGATCAAGTTTGTATTGGTAGTGATTTCTATCACCATCTTTCCATTCTTTAACCAATGTGCCAGGTGCAATAGCAATTTGTTTGCTACTGGTTGAAATAAAGGTTTCTACATTTACCCAATCGGCTCTGCCATTACTTAAATAATTTACCATGCAATTTTTACCACAATTCGATTCCAATTCTGGCATTCTGTTTTTCTCCGGTAAATCATATTTTTTACGGGTGTTTTTATCACCAATCTCGTAACTTTCGTTATAACCAAGGTTTGGTAAAATATCAAAATTATTAAAGAATGTACCATTCTTAACAACACTAGTATTACTTACCTCATTTTCAAATCCTGTAGTAACACACGAGGCTTGAATAACCATGTTTAAAGATTCGTTTGGCATTAACGGTTGGTTTAATTGGTAGATGAGGTAATCAAATTTTTCATCGTTTAATACCAGTTTAGCATTTTTAAGATGAACTTTCTGGTTCCATTTTCTGTCGATGGTGAAATGCAAACTATCAATAGGTTCGGTGGTTTTATTTACTAGTTTAATACCAACCAAAACTTTTACATTTCTGGTTTCAGGGTAAATATCAATGTGGTATTTAACATTGGTAATTTTTGGCAGATTTATATTTTCGTATTTTTTGTAGGTTTTTTCATAATCAGCTTGCATTTGTTCAGTTTCATCTGATGTTTTGTATTTGTTTAGCACTTGGGTGTTGTAATAAACAACTGAAAGAACACTTAACCAAGCAATAACGGATACAACAATAATGAAAGTATATTTTTGGGAGAATTGTTTGCCAGAAGATTTTAATCGGTTAATAAAACCACCAGCAATACCTCTTATCCATAATAAACCTGCAAACAATAAAAACATTAAACCAAACAGTAACCAATAACTGTTAAACCACAATACACCAGTTAATGCTGGTCCAAAACTGTTCATGTCTGAATAAGTAGATTGTGGGGTTGAACCTACTAAAACCATGTTGGATTCTATTTTCAATATCAGGAAAATAATATCTAATAAAAACAAGAAGATGATAGAGATAAAATAACCTAAATATTTATTGTTTATAGCAACTTGGATAAAAATTAAAATCATTGACCAGGTTACATATCTTGGTAATGAGTTGTAGATGAAATCTAAAAAGTAAACATCTAGCTCAATTTTGGTGAAACCGTTTAATAACTGATAAATAATAGCTATTATAATTAAAAATAAGTTGATTAATGAAGTTACAACAACTAACGAAAACGCTTTTGAAATTAGTGAAGTGATAGAAAAATGTGGAGTAGCATCAATCACTTCATTGATGTGACTTGACCTGTCTTTCCAAATTAGTTCACCACTAAAGAAAACAAGAATTATGATAACAAAAATAGCAGAAACATTATTTATTTCATCTATCATAATATAGGTGAGAGGGTAAGATTTTAAACCAAAATATTCAAACCCACCAAAGAAGTTGCTAATTAAAATAATTGCACTAAAAACAAATAATATTTTAAATGTGGTGCTTTTCAAAATACTTAATAAATTAATTTTTAAAAAGCTTTTAAAAATAGCAAACTGACTAGCTGTATTGAAGTTTAAATTTACTGTTGGTAAACTAAATTTGATTTTAGTTTTTTCTTCTGCTTTAATTTCTTTTGTTTTTCGTTGTTTTTCGGTAAATGAAAATGACAAGTAGGATAAGAAAAGTATAATTGCGCCAAGTGCTGACCATAACATTCTGTTGTATAACAATAATCCATTAAATCCTACCGAAATGGTATTTTTTTCTATAGGTGTAAAATATTTTGAATCAATACTATAAGCTCGAATACCAAAAGTATCTGCTAAAGCACCAATCACTTCATTTTCAATATCAGAAAGTAATGTTCCTGAAACAATGTATCCTATGATAATGATTAGTGTTCCGACAAATGAAATAACGGTACTTTTCCATTTGTTTGCCATAGCAAAAATAATTGCTCCAGCAAAAAACATGTTAGGTAGTATAAACAATAGGTAATTGTTTATAAACGATGCAGCATAAAAAGGTCCAATTCGGTCGGCATCAATCCATCCTGCGGCAGGTCCAATTATAGCCCCGAAATAAAAACCAATAAAAACACCCAAAAGTGGAATGGTAGATAAAACTAAAGCCCCAAAAAATCGCCCGAAAAAGTAAACAGATTTTTTTATAGGTGTAGAGAAAAGTATTTCGTTAAAATCGTTCTCATAATCGCGTAAAGCAGCACTGTTAAAAAATGCGGTTGCTATCATTAATCCGAAAATGGAAAGAATAGCTACATAGTTGGTAATAACATGAGGTGCATTTTTATATACATTGCCTATTGTTCCACCAATAACTACATTGTCGCTGACAACTGCTCCAAAAACCAATAAGCTAATTATCAATAGAAATATATAAATCATTGGGCGCTTTAGTGCTGTGGTGATTTCTTTTATAAAAAACTCTTTAAACATCTGTTGAGTAATTAAAGTTTGTAAAGTGAAAAGTTTAAAAGTCGATTTTTTTATCCATTAATTTTAGTAAAGAAAACATCTTCTAAGTTTGGTTCAACCGATTCAAAACCTTCTCCAGGGTTTGATTCAGAAAGCACATGAATCAACGGATTACCTGCAACCATTTTATCAGAGATTACTTTATAGCGTTGTTGATATTCTTCTACCTGATTCCTTGGGATAGATTTCTGCCAAACTTGTCCTTTTAATTCTTGCAATACATTGTTTGGAGTTCCTTTGTAAACAATTTCACCTTTGTTCATAATCGCCATATTTGAACACAACTCTCTCACATCATCAACAATATGGGTAGAAAGGATGATGATAACCTCTTGACCGACATCAGCCAACAAATTATGGAAACGATTTCTTTCTCCAGGGTCTAAACCAGCAGTAGGTTCATCCACAATAATTAACTGTGGGTTTCCAATTAAGGCCTGAGCAATTCCAACACGTTGTTTCATCCCTCCTGAGAATCCTTTTACTGATTTGCTTCGTTGCTCGTATAAATTTACTTTCTGAAGTAAATAACCCACCAATTCTTTTCGCTCTTTACTGTTCGTGATACCTTTTAAAATGGCAATATGATCTAGTAATTGTTCAGCCGTAATTTTTGGATATACTCCAAACTCTTGCGGTAGATAACCCAATACTTTACGCAATTCTAAAGGATTGTTTAAAATGTCAATGTCATTTAAAAAGGCTGTACCGCTATCAGCATCTTGTAAGGTAGCTAACGTTCTCATTAACGACGATTTTCCTGCTCCATTTGGACCAAGTAAACCAAACATTCCGTTTGAAATTTCAATACTTACATTATCTAAAGCTTTTACACCATTAGGATAAACTTTCGTTAGATTTTCTATTTTTAGAGTTGCCATAAAATACTGTTAATCAATTTATTTTTCAAATATAGGTTACTGACGATTTGTATGAGATAAAAGTTACACTAAAGGTAAAATGAAGCTGTTGAACGGTTTTATTAACTTTGTGATAATGAACAAAGAGCAATTATACCAAGAACTAAGCTTTAAAACCAGTAGGAGTGGAGGAGCAGGAGGTCAACACGTTAACAAAGTGTCGTCGAAGGTAGCATTGATTTTTGATGTAAATAAATCCTTGCAATTTAACGAAGATCAAAAAAGTATCATCTTTTTTAAATTGGCGAACAGAATAGATAATGAGGGTTTGTTACATTTACAATGTGATGAAACGCGTAGTCAGTTAAAAAACAAAGAAATTGTTGTAGAACGCCTGATTAATTTACTTGAAACGGCTTTAAAACCAGTCAAAAAAAGAAAACCAAGCAAACCGAGTAAATCATCAATTAGGAAAAGACTAGAGAGTAAGAAAAAACTTTCAGATAAAAAAGATTCGAGAAGGTTTAAAATGGATTAATTATTGTTTAATTATTTTAAATACTGTTGTAGAATCTTTTTCATTAATTTTTAAGAAGTAGATTCCATTACTTTCATTGCTTAAATCAATAATAATCTTGTTGGTAAATAGATTATTCTTTTGGTTAATAATTCTACCATCAAGTGAAATAATCGAATAATTTGCAATTTCTTTTAGTTCCTTAAAAGTTATATTCAAAATATCCTTAGTCGGATTTGGGTAAATTTTGGAATTATTAATGTCAAAGATTGTTGTGCCAACACTAATGAAATTTACACATACTGATGTATCCACACATGTAGAGTTTGTAATTTCTACAGCATAATTACCAGTTGAAGTAGGTGTATAAGACTGGTTAGTTTCACCTAATATTATTGAGTAATTATTATCACAATCTAACCATTGATAATTTACTCCAGTTGCATTCGCAAAAATAGTTGTGTCATATACAGTGGTAGTTACATCAACAATATCTTCATAAATATGTGCATACGTACTCATATCACCACTATAGAGTAATAAGATTTTATTGTCAAAAAATATAGTATTTGATTTTCTATAAATACCTTCTGTTACTTTAGACTGTCCATATCTTTCCCATAAACCATTATTTAACCTATAAGGCTTAATTTCATGATAAGGGTACCCATTAAAGGGATTTGACATCGTCAAATAAGGTGTGTTAGAATTATTAAAAGCGACCTTGCCGACAAGGTTTCCATAAGTAATGCTGTCAGATTCAAACGTTCCAACTAATGACCAGTTAGCACCAACTAATTTTTTTAGAACCCAATCTCCTGTATTAAAATCAATATAACTAATATATGGTGTTCCATTATTATCCATAAAAGATTCTATCCAGCCATAATTAAAAACATGTATGCTATCAGTGCTGACGTCAGCCCATGCCGATACTCCATTTGATTTTTTCACTTTAAGATTCCAGTTTTCATCCGCATAGGTTAAATAAATCATATTATTTGTATCTATATTCATTGATGGAAAATAATTGTTTGTACTTGATAAACTAGTTGAACTTACGGTTGACCATGAGGTGCCACTTAGACTTAATTTTTTTACTACAATTGATCTATCAGTTTCTTGAAATGAAACAAAAACAACATTATTTTTATTTATCTTTATTGACGGATAAATAGCTTGAGTAGAACTTACATTTCCTGAAGCTAGACCTACATTGCTCCAAGTGCTACCATTGTATTTCATTACTCTAGCATTTCCTCCACCAGTTCCACCAGAATAAATTACATAGGGAGTTAGATTTGTGTCAATTGCAATTGAAGCATATGTTATGTTGTAATTTGTGGAGAATCCTGGAGAACCAATTGTTACCCATTCAATGCCATTATGCATCTTAACCGTAATATTCCCAAAATAATAGATGTCAGGATAAACAATCCAAAGATTATTATTTTTATCTTTGGTAATAGCAACATCTAAAATACCAGTACCAGCTAGTAGGAAAGGTGAATCATTTACAAAGTTCCATGTAATATTGTCATATTTTGCTAATACTGGAGAGCTAGTACCTCCAATAAAAACATTTATTAAGCCATTATTATCAATAATTAAGTTACAAAAATTATGAGTTTGAGGTCCAATTTCAGGATTACCAACATATTGCCAATTTGTTCCATTGTATTTCATCACACTAGTGCGACCATTATTCATTGCATCTCGAAAGGCTATATAAGGATGATTGTTTGAATCAATTTCTAAATCAAATCTGTCAATTGGGCCACTAGTAAATCCATATGAGCCAACAACTACCCAGTTGATGCCATCAAATTTCATTACGGTTGCTTTATTTGAAAGTGATGCATCTGCATATGCTACAAATAGATTGTTTGAATCGCTAACGTCAAAACAAAATTCATAAGATTGATTACCAAAGCCTGCATTTCCAACAGTAGTCCAATTATTTCCATCAAATTTTTTAACTGTCTGTTTTTTTCCTAAAGAATGATCAACATAACCAATATATGGTGTATTCATGTTATCAAATTTTAAATATAAATAACCAGCCACACTATCAGTTAATATTGCGGGTCCTACTGATATCCAATTGGTGCCATCAAATTTTTTAACCGATGCTTTATAATTAGTTGAATCGTCAGTATAAGCAATATATGGAGTATTAGAGCTGTCAAATTCAATTACATAGTCATTATTTGGAGAACCATTTGAGATTCCACCATTACCTATATCTGACCAGCTATTGCCATTAAATTTTTTTACAGCTAATCTATCGTTATTGTTTAAATCTTTGTATAAAATATAAATATTGTTATCAGCATCAATCGATAGTTTTATATAATCTGACGATGATATTGATATACTATCCCCATAAATATCCCATTTAAAATTATTATATCTTTTTAAAAAAAAGATGTCATCATATGATGCATTGAGGCCAACATAAAAATACCCATTAGTATCTATAATAGTATTGGAGGTGTAATGACCTGAAATATAAGGTTGGTTTGACTCGTCATTACCAAATGGAACAAACTCGCATTGAGCAAAAAGATTATTGTATTTTAGAATAGAGAGAGTTATAATAACTAAAAATTTCTTCATAAGACTATGTACTTTTAATTTTATAATTAATAAAGATATTATTTTTTAAATATAAATGGCTTAAAAAGGATTGAAATGGATTAATTTTGAAAAATTAATGAAGTTAATATTTTACAAATACCAAGGAACAGGAAACGATTTTGTTATGATTGATAATCGTACAAATGTTTTTGATAAAACCAATTTAAAATTGGTTCAACATTTTTGTGATAGAAAGTTTGGGATTGGTGCTGATGGCTTGATTTTAATCGAAAACATTGCTGATTTAGATTTTAACATGGTGTATTTTAATGCCGATGGAAGTCAAAGTTTTTGTGGGAATGGTAGTAGATGTGCAGTATCCTTTGCAAAGTATTTGGGTATTATTCAAAGTCAAGCTATGTTTTTATCTACCGATGGGGAGCATGAAGCATGGATAAACCAAAATGGTGAAGTGAGTTTAAAAATGCACGATGTTGAAAAAATTGAAAAAGAAGAAACGCATTATTTTATTAATACAGGCTCGCCTCATTACATTGTTAATGTTGATGATGTTGATGATGTAAATGTATTTGAAGAAGGTAAAAAAATTCGTTATAACGACAGGTTTAAACAAGAAGGTACCAACGTAAATTTTGTAAATTATAAATCTGATTGCATAGATATTCGCACATATGAACGTGGAGTGGAAGATGAAACATTATCTTGTGGAACAGGTGTTACGGCAGCGGCTTTAAGTTGGGCAGACAGGCATAGTTCGCCAGCGGGAAAAATACAAGTAAATACTAAAGGAGGAACTTTACAGGTAGCTTTTAAACGAACAGATACCAGAGGTTTTAATGATATTTGGTTAATCGGTCCTGCTAAAATGGTTTTTAAAGGAGAAATTGAAATTTAAAGACTATGTCATTCTCTATTCCAATCACAAAAAATATCTCTGAAATAAACCTTCAACAAGGAGTTTTTATTTTTATCCATAGGGCTAGTAAGGTGCCACCACATATTGGAATGGTTGTAAATGGCGTGTTATTTGAGATATCTACAATTGGACCAGGTTACACCCACAAAGCAATCGATTTATTAAAAACATCGCAAAAAAGAGGTGTCGAATTAATTTTTTTAGAATTAAAAGAATCGTCACGAAGTTTAACTGAACTTAAAGAGATTATGTTGCGATTTGTAAAATATTACCGTAAAGTTGATGAAGAAATTACTTGCCTTTTTCCTATAAAAGATTTTATTCAAGAAGTTTATCAAGTAGAAGTTTCCAAGGCAAATTTTATTTTTAATCTACTACCTGTTTTGTACGATAATGATTGTATAATAAATAGTTACGAGGTTAATTTAACTGATAAGTTAAAGGATAATTCATTTGAACTTAAAAAGTATACCAAACAGGATATAGATAAATGTGTTGCAGCTGTAAATCGCAAAAATAACCTTGAAGTTAGTTGCTAAACATATTTATCTGAGAAATATTACTGTTGCTGATGCCTCAGTCATTTTAGCATGGGAAAATAATCCTGAAAATTGGGAAATAAGTGACACTAAAGAACCGTTTACTGCTCAGGAAATTGATGATTTTGTTCACCTGTTACAAGATATCCACATCCAAAAGCAATTGCGTTTAATAATTTGTGAAAACAAAATGGGGAAACCCATTGGCTGTATTGATTTGTTTGAATTTGAAAAAGGAAAATCGGCAGGAATAGGTATTTTAATTGCTGACAAAAACTATAGAAACAAAGGCTTGGCTACCGAAGCATTAAAACAAGTGGTCAATTATTGTAGAAATGAACTAAAGCTTGCTTATATTTTCTGCAATATTTTTAGAAATAACAAAGCAAGTATTCGTTTATTTGAAAACTGTGGATTTGAATTTGTTGAACAACGCTTGTTAAATCAACAAAAAGTGAATTACTTTGAACTCAAAATGTGGTAAGTTGGTGGTATGAAAATGATTAAAAAAATTATAATCTCTGTATTACTCATAGGCTTGCTTATAGGTGTTTATATTGGCTACAACATGTATACCCGAATTTATCAGCCAAACGTAACATTAACCAAGGGTAAAACAGACTATTTTTACATTAAAACAGGTTCCACTTTTACTGATGTTAGCAACGGTTTATATGAAGGAGGGTACATTAAAAACAGAACATCGTTTGAGTGGGTTGCCGAAAAGAAATCAAACTTTAAAACCAACATTAAACCAGGTAGATATTTGCTGAAAGATGGTATGAACAACAATGAATTGGTTGATTTGTTGAGGTCGGGAAAACAAGAACCTGTAAAAATATCGTTTGATCATATCAGAACAGTTAAAGAATTAGCTGGTAAGCTTTCTAAAAATATTGAGGCAGATAGTTTGTCAACTTATAACTTACTGACAGATAGAGAATTCATCAGTAAATATGGTTTTAATTCAAATACCATTTTATCGTTATTTATTCCAAACACGTATGAGTTTTATTGGAATACTTCTTCTGAAGAATTGGTTAAACGAATGGCAACCGAATACAAAAAATTTTGGAATGATGAACGAAAAGCGAAAGCTCAAAAAATGAATTTAACTCAATCAGAAGTTTCTACGTTGGCTTCTATTGTTCAGGCAGAACAATCAATGCGGGTAGATGAACGACCAAGAGTTGCCGGATTGTATGTAAACAGATTAAAAAAAGGAATGTTGTTACAATCTGATCCGACTGTGATTTACGCGATAGGTGATTTTGAAATCAGAAGGGTAACAGGCCGACATCTTGCTATAGAATCGCCATATAATACATATAAAAGAGTGGGGCTTCCACCAGGTCCAATTGTGTTGCCAAGTATTAAATCACTTGATGCCGTGTTGAACTACGAAAAACACAATTACATTTACATGTGCGCAAAAGAAGATTTATCGGGATACCATAATTTTGCGACTAATTATGATGAGCATATGGCTAATGCACGTAGGTATCAAAAAGAATTAAACAGAAGAAATATTCATTAAAATTGATTTTGTGATAGAAAAAAAAATCAACATTACGTACCATGAGTACAATTCGTTAGAAGAGCTGAATCAAAATGACATTGATTTGGTTTTAGTAGCCGAGAAAAATTTGGTAAACTCATATTCTCCATATTCATTATTTAAAGTGAGTTCACTTGTACGTTTCAAAACAGGAGAAACTGTTTTAGGTACAAATCAAGAAAATGCGGCTTATCCATCTGGATTATGTGCAGAGCGGGTAGCTATTTTTTCAGCAAAATCTACCTATCCCAACAAGAATATTGATACCATAGTAATTGTAACGGAGCAAGGTAATCCAACGCCTTTTTCACCTTGTGGAGGTTGTCGACAAGTTCTGATGGAGTACGAAATGGCACAGAAAAAACCAATTAGGGCTATTTTAAAATCGGGTAATTCAAAAGTTTGGATATTTGAAAGTATTAGTGCTTTCCTACCTTTTGCGTTCAATGCGGACCATATCTTGAAAAAAGAGTGATTTTTTTAATTCGAAATTCACATCTAAATGTATTAAATTTGCACATTAAATAAATAGACATGGCAAAAAAAGCTACATTCTCAAAAGAACAATATTTGGCTTGGTATGAGTCGATGCTGTTGATGAGAAAATTTGAAGAAAAATTAAGTCAATTATATATACAACGTAAGTTTGGAGGGTTTCTTCACTTATACATAGGGCAAGAGGCAGTGGTTGCAGGAGCAGTTTCTGCAACATTACCAGAAGATAAAATGATTACGGCTTATCGTTGTCATGCTCATCCACTTGGAAGAGGTACAGATCCAAAATATATGATGGCAGAGCTGTATGGAAAAACCACAGGTTTATCAAAAGGTAAAGGTGGGTCAATGCACATGTTTGATGTAAGTAAACATATTTATGGTGGACATGGTATTGTTGGAGGTCAAATTCCGTTAGGAGCAGGATTGGCTTTCGCTGATAAGTACAGAGGAGAAAACCACGTTACGTTATGTTCAATGGGGGATGGGGCAATCCGACAAGGAGCTTTGCATGAAGCATTTAATATGGCAATGACCTGGAAGTTACCGGTTATTTACATTATAGAAAACAATAAATATGCAATGGGTACTTCTGTTGAACGTACTTCAAATGTTACCGAATTGTACAAAATAGGGTTAAGTTATGATATGCCGGGTGAAGCAGTGGATGGTATGGATGTCGAAGCAGTACATCATGCCATAGCAAAAGCCGCAAAATGGTGTAGAGATGGAAAAGGACCTTATTTGCTAGAAATGGAAACCTATCGTTTTAAGGGGCACTCTATGTCAGATCCAAGAAAGTATAGAACAAAAGAAGAAGAAGAGAGTTATCAAAGCGAGGATCCAATTGAGAAGGTATTAAAAACCATCAGAGTAAATAAATATGCTACTGAAAAACAGTTGGAGGCTATTCAGGATAAAATTAAAAAACAAATAGAAGATGCAATAAAGTTTGCTGAAGATTCACCTCTTCCGGAACCTGATGACATGTATAACGAAATTTATGCGGAACCTAATTATCCATTTATTAAAGATTAAAACTTGAGTTTAAAAGGTTAAAGAGAGAGTAAATTCAAAAACTTTTAACTTTTAACTTTTAACTTTAAACTAAAAAATATGGCTGAAATAGTAAGAATGCCCAAGTTAAGTGATACCATGACAGAAGGAGTTGTGGCTAAATGGCATAAGAAAATAGGAGATGTGGTTAAAGAAGGCGATTTATTAGCTGAAATTGAAACGGATAAAGCAACGATGGAGTTCGAATCTTTTGTAGACGGAATCTTATTGCATATTGGAGTACCAGAAAAAGGTGCTGCTCCAGTTGATTCTATCTTAGCTATTTTTGGTAAAAAGGGAGAAGATATTTCTTCATTACTTTCGGGAGGTTCTACTCCAACGACAAAAGCTGAAGCTAAAAAAGAAGTTGCAGAAGAACCACAAACTAAAGTTGAGGTAAAAACTGTAGATACATCAAATGTAAAAGCAACAGTGGTAAGAATGCCTAAGTTAAGTGATACTATGACGGATGGCGTTGTGGCTAAATGGCATAAAAAAGTTGGAGATAAAGTTGCTTCCGGCGATTTGTTAGCAGACATTGAAACGGATAAAGCAACGATGGAATTTGAATCGTTTGAAGATGGTTATTTGCTATATATTGGTATTGAAAATGGGGGTAGCGCACCAGTGGATGCTGTTTTAGCTATAATTGGAGAGAAAGGTGCTGATTATAAAGCATTGTTAGCGAATAACTCTCTACCATCAGTTAAAGCTCCCGAGCCAATAGTAAAAACAGTTGAGCAACAACCCGTAGCTAACATCCAACAACCAGTAACCAGTATACAAAAACCAATAACAAATAATCAATCATCAACATCACGTATTATTGCTTCTCCTTTGGCTAAAAAAATGGCTTCTGATAGAAATATCAATTTAGCTCAAATTAAAGGAACTGGAGATGGTGGTAGAATTACCAAAACAGATATTGAAAATTACAATGGCTCTTCAAACGGAGCTGCCTCAACATTTATTGGTGTAGAAAAATTCACCGAAGAACCCATCTCGCAAATGCGTAAAACCATTGCTCGTCGTTTAGGTGAAAGCAAGTTTTCTGCGCCACATTTCTACTTGACTATAGAAATGGATATGGATAATGCTATTAGCGCACGTAACTCAATCAATGCTTTTGAGGGTGTTAAAATATCGTTTAACGATTTGGTAATTAAAGCTGTTGCAGCAGCATTAAAAAAACATCCAAAAGTAAACAGTTCTTGGTTGGGCGATAAGATTCGATATAATGAACATGTGAATATTGGTGTAGCGGTAGCAGTAGAAGAAGGATTGTTAGTCCCTGTGGTTCGTTTTGCTGACGGTAAAACATTAACTCAAATAAGTGGGGAAGTAAGAGTATTTGCTCAAAAAGCAAAAGATAAAAAATTACAGCCTCAAGATTGGGAAGGTAGTACGTTTACTATTTCTAATTTAGGAATGTTTGGAATAGATGAATTTACCGCTATTATTAATCCACCTGATGCTTGTATTATGGCTGTGGGAGGTATTAAGCAAGTTCCTGTAGTTAAAAACGGACAAGTTGTTCCAGGAAATACGATGAAAGTAACCTTAAGTTGCGATCATAGAGTGGTTGATGGTGCTTCTGGAGCGGCTTTCTTACAAACTTTTAAAAATTATATGGAAAACCCAGTATTATTATTGGGTGCTCAAAATATTTAATAACACTAAAAAACTAACAATTATGGGAATGAAAGAAAACGATTATTTATGTCCGAAATGTAAGGGGCATTTGAATGTGGGTGGATTTTTAGTTTTTGCAACTGAAACTCATCGTAAACATAAAGGGTTAATAATGTTAAACCCCAAAGTAGGAGAATACAATTATAAACATCATGCTAATTTTTCGTTAGAAAAAGGAGAGATGGTGGAGTTTATTTGCCCTATTTGTCATCATAATTTAACGGCTTCAAAAAATAAAGACCATGCTATGATAATGATGGTTGGTAATGAAGATAATTGTGATTACGAATTGTATTTTTCTAAAAAGGCAGGAAACAAAAGTACCTATGTGGTTGCCAAAGATGAGGTTGAGGCTTTTGGTGAAGATGCTATGGATATTGAAGATTTGTTTTACGAGTAGTAATACTTATTGTAAAGATATTATCGTTCGATAGCTTTTTACAAAAATGTATAGCCCGACTAGAAATAATATCGGACCGATTCTAAAATGTTGTCCGGAAAAATCTGAGCCTATGTCTTGTATTAATGACCAGGACTCAGTAATAAATGCTATTAAAGTTATTGTTAGGAAGATAAATGAGGAAGTATTTCTTACAGTGTTAGCATCCTTATTCACTCGTATTAGAAGTATTCCAAAGATTAGAAATAATATATAGCCTAAAAAAGTGGTTGTTAATTCAAGTTCATTTGAGCTTCCTGCATAATCGAAAATCGAAGGAGTAATTGTTATCCAGAAGTTATGAAACTCAAACCCTTCCGATAAATTGAAGCGCATTCTAAATATGCTTGAAAATACTAATCCAAGTATTAAAAATATAAGGGATATTTTTTGTTTAAAATTCAACTAGTTAGATTTAGCTTTTATTTTTTCAAATTCTTCAGCGTTAATTGCTTCCCAATAATTTTCGTAATCAAATGTCATGTCGTAAATAAAGTTTCGGTCAGGTAAAATTTTGGCTTCGAAAGAATAAAGTTTCCACAAATCACCTTCCCGTTTTATTTCTTCAAAGCTTGTTTTAGAAACAATTTTAAAATACGATTGATTGTTTTTATACTTTCTAAATTGAGGATATTTAACATCGTTAACCATGTTTCAATGTTAACCATTTTATTTGTTTGATTAACAAATTTTAACACCGCAAAATCAACAAATTTTAGTACTTTCGCCACAATTTCATTTTATAAAAATATGTTTGATTTTTCTAGCAAAGTAATTGGTGAGGGGTTAACTTACGATGATATTTTAATGGTACCTGCTTACTCTGAGGTTTTACCTCGTGAAGTTGATATTACTACTAATTTTACTAAAAACATAAAACTTAAAATTCCTGTGGTTTCTGCTGCTATGGATACCGTAACAGAATCTAAGTTAGCTATTGCTATTGCTCAAGAGGGTGGTATTGGTGTTTTGCATAAAAACATGACCATTGAACAACAAGCTGATAAGGTTAGAAAGGTAAAACGTTCGGAAAGTGGGATGATTAAAGACCCCGTAACAATGCCAGTAAATTCTACGGTAAACGATGCTTTGAATTTAATGAAAGAGCATAAAATTGGTGGGATTCCAGTGGTTAACGAAAATAATAGTCTGGTTGGAATTGTTACAAATAGAGATTTAAGATTTCAGAAAGATGTTACCCGACCAATAAAAGAGGTGATGACTACCGAAAATATTATCACGGCAAAAGAAGGAACAGATTTAGATAAAGCCAGAGAAATTCTTCAAGAATATAAAATAGAAAAATTGCCAGTGGTTGACAATAACAATCACTTAAAAGGATTAATCACTTATAAGGATATTACTAAGGTTCAATTGAAGCCGAATGCATGTAAAGATGAATTTGGTCGCTTACGAGTGGCTGCCGCAGTTGGAGTTACAGGCGATGTAATGGAGAGGGTTGATGCATTATTCAATGCTGGAGTTGATGCCATAATTATTGATACAGCTCACGGTCATTCAAAAGGTGTTATTGAAACCTTGAAAAAAGTAAAAGCCACATATCCAACGTTACAAGTGGTGGTGGGCAATATTGCTACGGCAGAAGCGGCAAAAGCTTTGGTTGAAGCCGGTGCTGATGGCGTTAAAGTTGGAATTGGACCTGGTTCAATTTGTACCACTCGTATTATTGCAGGTGTTGGAGTACCTCAATTATCTGCTGTAATGATGGTTGCTGAAGGGTTAAAAGGAACTGGAGTGCCAATGATTGCAGATGGTGGAATCCGTTTTACAGGAGATATTGTAAAGGCTCTTTCGGCAGGTGCTGATTCAATTATGGCAGGTTCTTTGTTCGCTGGTGTAGATGAATCGCCAGGTGAGACTATTATTTATGAGGGAAGAAAGTTTAAAGCATATAGAGGTATGGGGTCTATCGAAGCGATGCAGCAAGGTTCAAAAGACCGTTATTTCCAGGATGCTGAAGATGATATTAAAAAATTGGTTCCTGAAGGAATTTCAGGAAGAGTACCTTACAAAGGATTTTTAAGTGAAGTTATTTATCAAATGGTAGGAGGATTAAAAGCAGGTATGGGGTATTGTGGTGCAAGAAACATGGAGGCTTTAAAAGATGCCAAATTTATTAGAATTACACATTCTGGTATTAATGAGAGCCATCCCCATAATATTACTATTACGAGAGAAGCTCCAAATTATTCAACAAGATCATAAAAATTAGTTAATCAAAAACATAATAGATAAAACATGAAAAAGATTGGATTAGTTACGTTATTACTTTCAGCAGTATTGGTGTCAAAAGCGCAGCAAACCGACCCTGTTTTATTAAAAATTGACAATAAAGCAGTTACTTTATCTGAATTTGACGCTATTTTCAAAAAGAACAACACGAAAGAAACTGTTATCACAGAAGAATCAGTAAATGAATATTTAGATTTGTACATCAAATTCAAGTTAAAAGTAAGAGAGGCTGAAAATCTAGGATTAGATACTTCTGCAAGTTTCAAAAGTGAATTGGAAGGTTATCGTAAACAATTAATTCAACCATATTTAACAGATAGAGAAGTTTCTGAAGCTTTAATTGAAGAGGCATATGAACGCATGAAGTATGATGTAAATGCAAGTCATATTCTGATTAATGTGGATGAAAATGCATTGCCAAAAGATACTCTGGTTGCCTACAACCAAATTTTAAAAATAAGAGATAGAATTTTAAAAGGTGAAGATTTTGGAACTGTTGCAGTTGAAACATCTAACGACCCTTCATCAAAAACCAACAAAGGAAATCTTGGTTATTTTAATGCCTTACACATGGTTTACCCGTTTGAATCGGCAGCATATAATTTAAAAGTTGGTGAAATTTCAATGCCAGTTAGAACTCGCTTTGGTTACCATATCATAAAATTAAATGATAAAAGAGATACCAGAGGAACCATTAAAGTGGCTCACATCATGATTCAGGGAAGTAAAGATTTAGATGAGGAAACCTTGAAAAATAAAAAACAGAAAATAGATGAAATTTATGCTAAAGTGTTGGCAGATAAATCACAATTTGGTGAGTTGGCTCAACAATTTTCTGACGATAAAGGTTCTGCTGCACGTAATGGAGAGCTGCCTCCTTTTGGTACAGGTAAAATGGTTCCAGAGTTTGAAGAAGCTGCTTATGCTTTAAAAAATGATGGAGATGTTTCTGCACCAATTCAAACCAGTTATGGTTGGCATATTATTAAACGATTGGAATTGATTCCGTTGGACTCTTATGAAAACATGTACAATTCGATTAAATCTAAAGTGAGTAGAGATTCTCGTTCAAATAAAACTCAAGATGCTGTAATTAGTAAAATTAAGGCGGAAAACAACTTTAAGGAATTTATTACTAAAAGAGATGAGTTTTACAAGTTGGTTAATGCTGATGAGTATGCTAAAGGTGAATGGGCTGCTGATAAGGCAAAAAAACTAAATAAATTAATGTTTGGTTTTTATGCTAACGATGGAGATAAATTAGAATATACTCAAACTGATTTTGCTAAATTGATTGAAGAAAGCAAACCTAAAGTTAAACCTAATACAGAACTAAATATTGTAGCAGAAATTAATCGTTTATATAAAAGTGTATTAGAAGAAAAAGCTTTAGCATTTAAAGAACAACGATTACCTAAAACCAACATTGAATATAAGCTATTGTATCAAGAATACCGAGATGGAATTTTATTGTTCAACTTAACTGATCAGAAAGTATGGTCTAAAGCCATTTCTGATACAGCTGGGTTAGAAGAATTCTTTAAAACAAATCAATCGCAATATATGTGGAACAAACGTGTTGAAGCAATAGTTTACAAATGTAGCGATGAGGCAACGGCAACTCAAGTGGAAAAAGTGTTGAATAAAAAATCAAAAACCCCGGTAACCAATGATGAGTTGTTAAAATTGTTCAACAAAGAAAGTCAGTTAACATTAACTATAAACGAAGGTAAATTTGAGCAAGGAGAAAATGCTTCGGTTGATGCAAACGAATGGGTAGAAGGTAAATTGTACAAAGTTAAAACACCAAAAGGGGTTGATTTAGTTAGAATTAAAGCTGTTTTAGAAGCTGAACCTAAAAAAATAAATGAGGTAAAAGGATTGGTAACATCTGACTATCAAAACTTTTTGGAAAAGGAATGGATAGCAGAATTAAAAGCTAAATATACTGTTGAAGTAGATAAAGAAGTATTAAAGATGGTTAAATAACTGAATGTTAAATTCATTTAAATACATTTTTATAGTTGTTCTTTTTGGGCTTATAATCTCCTGCGATTATTTTAATAAAATTGAAGTAGAAGATAGTGCTGTTGCCAGAGTTGGGAACATTTTCTTGAATCACTCAGACATTGCCGAGGTGATTCCAAAAGATGCTTCTAAAGCGGATAGTTTATTAATCGCCAATAATTATATCCAAAATTGGATTAAGGAGCAATTGGTACTGGAAAAAGCTGAATTAAACCTGAAAGACGAGCAGCGTAACTTTGAAAAACAAATTCAAGATTATCGAAAAACTTTATTGATATATTCATATGAAAATCAATTGATTAATGAGATTTTAGATACTAATGTTAGCACAGAAGAAATTGCTGATTACTACAAAGAAAATCACCAGGTTTTTGTTCTAAAAAATAACATTGTAAAAGTGAGGTATTTGAAGGTTTCTAGGAATGCACCAAATATTAAAAAAATTAAAAAGTATTATAATTCTAAGGACTCTGTTGAATTAAACAAATTAAAAGAATTGGCTCATCAATACGCGGAGCAATTTCATTTTAACGATAATGAATGGATATTATTAAATGAAATTAGAAAAGAAGTTCCAAATTCAGCAAACATTGATGGTAACTTTTTGAGAGGAAATAAAAGTGTTATTTTAGAAGATTCTTTGTCGATGCATTTTATTTATTTTCTGGACTTTAAATTGGAGAAAGATGTATCTCCGTTAAGTTTTGAAACAGAAAACATTAAGAGCATGATTATCAATAAAAGAAAATTAAAGTTATTACATCAGGTAAAAAACGATTTATACGAACAAGCGTTAAATAAGAAAGACATTGAAATATATGATAAACAAAAAAAGAGCCATTAAACTTTGGTTGTTATTCGTTTTAGTAACAGCTAAACTTGGCTTATGTGCTCAGGAAGGTACTGTTGTGGATGGCATAATTGCTGTTATTGGCGATAAAATTGTACTCAAGTCGGAACTGGAAAATCAATTGGTTTCCTTAAAATCTCAGGGAATAATTATTGATAATGAGAGTAAGTGCCAGATTATAGAAGAGTTATTGTACCAGAAATTACTTCTTCATCATGCTGTAATTGATAGTGTTTCTGTAAGCGATGCACAAGTTGATGGTGAAATGAATAGACGATTAAATTATTTTATTTCTCAAATAGGGTCTGAAAAAAAATTAGAGCAATATTATAAAAAACCTATAAAAGAAATTAAAGACGAGCTAAGGGATATTGTTCGTGAACAGCTGATTGGGCAAATGATGCAATCAGGTATTACTTCTGGGGTTAAAGTGACACCAAAGGAAGTGAAAGAATTTTTTAACTCATTGCCGGAAGATAGTATTCCAATGATTAATTCGGAGATTGAAGTTGCTCAAATTTTAATTAATGCTAAACAAGGTAAAGACGCTAGAGAAATAGCCAAGGATCGTTTAAATACAATTAGAGAGCGAATTATAAATGGTGAACAGTTTTCTACATTGGCAGTTTTATATTCAGAAGATGAAGGTTCTGCAAAGAAAGGAGGAGAGCTTGGCTTTATGGGTCGTGCCGATTTAGTACCTGAATTTTCGGTAGCCGCATTTAAATTAAAAAATACTACAACGGTTACTGAAATTATTGAATCTCAATTTGGTTTTCACATTATTCAATTGATTGAACGTAGAGGTCAAAAAATGAATTGCCGACATATTTTAATTAAAATTAAGGATGATGAAGAGGAAATTAAAAAAGCAAAATTATTAGCAGATAGTGTGTATAATTTAATTTCTACTGATACACTTACATTTGGACAGTTGGCTTTAAAATATTCTGATGATGATAAAACAAAAAAGAGCGATGGAGTTATGGTAAACCCACAAACAGGAACCTCTGTTTTTGAAATTGACCAAGTTGACCCTCAAATTTATTATATTGTAGAAAACATGAAAGCTGGAGAAATATCTAAACCAGTTCCTGCAGAATCGTTCGATGGTAAAAAAGGATATCGTATATTAAAACTTATAAGTAAAACTGATCCACATAAAGCAAGTTTTGAAACGGATTATGCCAAAATACAAGAGGCAGCTCTTTCTACCAAACATAATGAAGCCACCAACAATTGGATAAAATCAAAGCTGGCTTCAACCTATATTAAGATAGAAGACGAGTATAAAAATTGTGAGTTCCAAAACAACTGGACCAATCAATAACTTTTTGTAATTTTAGTCACCTAATTATCAAAAATACAATGGCAGAAAACCAATACAAATCAGAAGTAGAAGCATTAGATGCTTTTGTGGTTAAATATAACGAATTAACCAGGGAAATATCTAAAGTTATTGTTGGACAAGACGAGGTAATTAAAAAAGTATTGATTTCTATTTTTAGTCGTGGACATTGTTTGTTAGTTGGAGTTCCTGGATTAGCAAAAACATTGCTAATTAATACCATCTCCGATTCTTTAGGACTAAAATTTAATCGTATTCAGTTTACACCAGATTTAATGCCATCTGACATTATAGGTTCAGAAATTTTAGATGAGAATAAGAATTTTAAGTTTATTAAAGGTCCTTTGTTTGCTAATATTATTTTGGCAGATGAGATTAACCGTACACCTCCTAAAACTCAATCGGCATTATTAGAAGCCATGCAGGAAAAAACAGTTACTGCTGCAGGTCATCAATATAAACTGGAGCATCCGTTTTTTGTGTTAGCCACTCAAAACCCGATAGAGCAAGAGGGAACATACCCTTTACCAGAAGCACAGTTAGACCGTTTTATGTTTAATATTTGGGTAGATTATCCGTCGTATCAAGAAGAGTTATCCATTGTAAAGAGTACAACAACCGATATTACATCTCAATTAAATAAAATAATGAGTGCCGAGGAAATTGTTTATTTCCAAAACCTTATTCGTAAAATACCTGTTACTGACAATGTAATAGAGTACGCAGTTAAATTAGCATCAAGTACTCGTGCAGGTAGTGAATATGCCAATGCTATGGTAAACGATTATTTAAGTTGGGGAGCTGGTCCAAGGGCTTCACAGTATTTAGTAATAGGAGCAAAGTGTCATGCCGCAATTAATGGTAAATATTCGCCAGATATTGAAGATGTAAAAGCAGTAGCTGAACCTATTTTACGTCATCGTATTGTAAGAAATTACAAAGCCGAAGCAGATGGCTTTTCAATCGAAAAAATTATAGAAAGTTTATTGTAAATACAAACGAAAGCTATACGTTACTGTATTCCATTAAATAAGCTTTCAGAAAACCATCTATATCACCATCCAGTACTTTATCAGGGTCGTTAACTGTATAGCCTGTTCTGTGGTCTTTTACACGTCTATCGTCCAACACATAGCTTCTTATTTGCGAACCCCATTCAATTTTCTTTTTGTCGGCTTCAATTTCGCTACGAGCTTCTAACTTTTTGCGCATTTCTATTTCATAAAGTTGCGATTTTAAAAGCTGCATGGCCTTTTCTCTGTTCTGGAGTTGCGAACGTGTTTCGGAATTAGTAATCATAATTCCAGTTGGAAGATGTCGGAGCAATACTTTTGTTTCTACTTTATTCACATTCTGACCACCGGCACCTCCTGAACGGGCAAAATCCCAGGTAATATCTGCAGGGTTGATGTTTATCTCTATGCTTTCATCAATTAAAGGGTAAATATAAACCGACGAAAAGGATGTCATTCGTTTTCCTTGAGAGTTAAAGGGACTAACACGAACCAAACGATGAACACCATTTTCCCCTTTTAAGTAACCAAATGCAAATTCACCTTCAATTTCCATGGTTACGGTTTTTATTCCCGCCACATCACCATCCTGAAAATCGAGTATTTTTATTTTGTATCCATTTTTTTCTGCCCACATGGTGTACATACGATAAAGCATTGATGACCAATCACAACTTTCTGTGCCACCAGCCCCAGCAGTAATTTGAAGTACAGCACTCAAGGAATCTTCTTCAGCACTCAACATGTTTTTAAATTCCAGATCTTCAATTTGAGCTAAAGCTAAATCGTACTGTTGCTGAACTTCTTCTTCAGTAGCACCATCTTCCTTAAAAAAGTCGTAAAGCACAGTTAAATCATCTACCAAAGAGGCTACTTGCTGGTAACCATCGGTCCACACTTTAATGTTTCGTACTACCTTAAGTTGTTTTTCGGCTTCTTTTGGGTCGTCCCAAAAATTAGGGTCTTGAGTTTTTTGATTCTCTTCTTCTAACTGGATTAATTTGGCATCAACGTCAAAGGTACCCCCTCAACGCAGCCAGGCGATTCACCAGTTCTTTTACTTGTTCGTTTGTAATCATATGGCAAAATTACACTTTAGAGCGCTATGGTTAGCGATTAAATGAATATTTTTGAATAGATTTATTTTAAGCAAAAAATCTACATATGAAAATCTACACGAAAACAGGTGACAAGGGATTGACTTCATTGTTTGGAGGAAAAAGAGTGCCAAAACACCACATTAGAATTGAAGCGTATGGAACAGTTGATGAATTAAACTCTTACATTGGGCTTATTCGTGATCAGAAGATTGATAAAAACACCTTTGATGTTTTAATCGAAATCCAGGACAGGTTGTTTACTTTAGGTTCTATGTTGGCTACAGAGCCGGGTAATGAAAAAGTAAAAGTTCCACAATTGTTTGAAGAAGACATCACTCTTTTAGAAAAAGAGATGGATAAAATGAATGAAACTTTACCAGAAATGCGTTCGTTTGTTTTACCTGGAGGACATCCAACGGTGTCTTATTGCCATGTTGCGCGTTGTGTTTGCCGAAGAGCAGAGCGATTAGCTGTTCATTTGTCCGAGCTCGAACCAGTTCAAGAAATTGTGGTTAAATACCTGAACAGGTTATCTGATTATTTGTTTGTATTGTCCCGTAAACTGACTCAGGATAATAATGCAAATGAAATTCCCTGGAAAGCCCGTATGTAGGCTTATTTTAACTTTTCTTTAAGTTATTAACAATTGTGAATATTTTAGTGTTGCAAGTGTAAACAAAAAATCTATTTTTGCGTAAATCTTAAACAGACCAAAAAATATAGGTTGGATAAGAGTAATAGTATTAATTTTTTAAACAAATTAAATTATGTATTGGACGTTAGAACTTGCATCTCACCTAGAAGACGCACCTTGGCCTGCAACAAAAGATGAGTTGATAGATTTCGCTATAAGAACTGGAGCACCATTAGAAGTTGTAGAAAATTTACAAGAATTGGAAGACGAAGGTGAAACTTTTGACAGTATCGAAGAAATTTGGCCGGATTATCCTAGTAAAGAAGACTTTTTCTTTAATGAGGATGAATATTGAAACATTAAAACGATAAATATGAAAAGCTCTACCCTGGTAGGGCTTTTTTTATAGGTTTAGAAATAGATAGAGAAAACCTGACAAAACATGCCAAGAAAGAAACCAACAATTAATTGGAGTGGAGTGTGAGCATTTAAAATCAAACGCGAAGAAGCTACTAAACCAGATATTAAAATAGCAAGTGCTACAACAGATATTAAGTTGACATTAAGTAAAAAAGAAATAGCAATTAAAGCTCCCGTTAATCCACCCATACCTATTAGGTGAGCACTAATTTTCCATTTTAGATTAATAATAAAAGCCAATATTACTGAAATCAATGCACCAATCATAAAATTAAAAATGATAGGCGGAATAGGTGCTTTCTGCATCATGTAAATGGTAAAAAAGTAAAAAATGATGGTAAACCCGTAAGGTAGAAAACGTTCTTTGGTGGTTTCCATTTCCATTGAATTGATGTACCCTCGGTTTTGAAGAAGCAATGTGGTTAGTGAAGGTATGACAAAGGTGCTTAAACCCACCAGTATCAGAATGGCTTTTTTTAAATCGTAAGGAATTGCAAAATTGACATAAGAATTGGTATTGAATATAATAAGCATTCCTAAGGTAGGAATAATTAACGGGTGAAATACATAAGATAGGATTTTTGCTGCTGTTCTGTATTGCTCATTCATGTTATAATTCTTTTCTCATTCTGGCAACAGGTATGTTTAATTGTTCACGATATTTAGCAACAGTTCTGCGTGCAATGTTATAACCTTTGTCGTTCAATAGTTTTGATAATTTGTCGTCGGTTAAAGGTCGTTTTTTGTTTTCATCTTCAATGGCATCCTGCAAAATCTTTTTTACTTCTCTACTCGATACTTCTTCGCCACTATCGGTGCTCAGTGATTCGGAAAAGAATGTTTTTAGTAAAAATGTACCGTATGGAGTTTGCACATATTTGCTGTTCACCACTCGCGAAACAGTAGAAATATCCATGTTAATTTCTTCGGCAATATCTTTCAAAATCATGGGGTTAATTTTGGTTTCATCACCTTCCAGAAAATATGCTTTTTGGTGTTGAACAATAGCTTCCATGGTAAGCATTAAGGTATCTTGTCGCTGTTTAATAGCATCGATAAACCATTTGGCCGAATCTAATTTTTGTTTAACAAACATTAGGGCATCTTTTTGCGACTTGCTTGGTTTTTCCTTCGATTCTTTATACCCTTGCATCATATCAGAATACTCACGACTAACTTTTAATTCAGGAGCATTTCGGCTGTTTAATTGCAAATCGATTACTCCATCATACACATTTAAAATAAAATCGGGAATAATGTGTTGTATCACTTTTAACGATTCGCTTAACGAATTGCCCGGTTTTGGATTTAGCTTTAATATTTCATCAATTACTTCTTTTAAATCCTCTTCCGAAATATTTAATCGGTCAATTATTTTGTCGTAATGCTTTTTGGTAAACTCATCAAAGTACTTTTCTAAAATTTCTTTTGCGTTTAACAATACCAGCGAATTTCCCTTTTTACGTTTTATCTGCAACAACAAACATTCCTGTAAAGTTTCGGCACCAACACCCGGCGGATCGAACTGCTGGATAATTTTTAAAATGCTTTTTAAGTGAGGTAAATCGGTAATAATATTTTGTGTAAAGGCTAAATCGTCAACTATAGAGTTTAAATCGCGACGCAAATAACCGGAATCGTCTAAACTACCAATCAAATGATGTGCAATCTCGTAATCCTCCTCATCAAAATCAAACAAGGTAAGTTGAGCTTCGAGCAATTCGTGGAAAGTAGCACCACCACTTAAAGGAATTTGTCTGTCCTCATCGTCGGCACTATGGTTGTTGGTGTTTAGTTTATATGAAGGAGTTTCGTCGTCGTTAATGTAATCGTCAAAATTAAATTCCTTTTCGGCTTCTGTAGGTTCTTCTTTGTCGTAATCATCATCCTGGTCGTAACCAAAATCTTCTTCCAATTCATTTTCATCGCCTTCTTCCAGTGCGGGGTTACTTTCCATTTCTTCCTTAATACGTTGCTCTAAGGCAATGGTAGGTAGCTGCAACAGTTTCATTAACTGAATTTGCTGTGGCGAAAGCTTTTGCTGTAGTTTAAAGCTTAACGATTGTTTTAACGACATGTGATTTTCATTTTTATACTCTATAAAATTAACAATACTTGCATTAAAGTCAATGTAATTTTTTTAAAATGTTTTACCTTAAATAATCATGTAAATACTGAAAAATAACAAATACAAAATACTTTGTTAAATAACCTTTCCATTTATACTTTTTATTTGCCTTTGGTAAAAATAACGAGATATAAAATTCAACTTTTATTATTTTAGCAAAACTAAAACTTAAACAAGTTGATTATGAAAAAATTATCTATTGCTTTTTTTGCTTTAATGCTTCTAAATATTGGGGCTTTTTCTCAAACATTAGAAAAATGTGGAACCATGCACAACCACAATAAAATGTTAGAAAACAATCCGGCTTTGGCTATAAGCAGATTGCAAGTAGAACAACTGGCCAAAAACTGGTTAAATAATAACCCGGCAGCTAAAAAAACGGTAGCCACCATTCCCGTAGTTTTTCATGTGGTATATGCCCCTTCAATTCCTGAACAAAATGTTCCCGATTCCATTATTTATTCGCAACTGCGGGTAATGAACGAAGATTATCGACGAACAAACCCTGATACGGTAAATACCAGGGCTGAATTTGATTCTTTAGCAACCGATGTAGAGATTGAGTTCTGTTTGGCAACAGTTGATCCTTCAGGGAATTTTACCACAGGAATAAATCGGGTATCAACATCAACCACCAATTTTGCTTTTTCGCCGTTTAATAATTCAGTAAAAAGCTCATCAACAGGAGGTGTTGATCCCTGGCCTACTACCGATTATTTAAACATTTGGGTGTGCGACATGTATTTTGGAGGTTCGCCGTTGGTTTTGGGTTATGCCCAGTTTCCCGGTGATGACCCGACAACCGATGGACTGGTGTTAACTTACCAACATACGGGTTACCGACCTTGGGATGCCGCTGCCAATCCGGCAAACCTGGGTAGAACGGCCAGCCACGAAATTGGTCATTATTTTGGATTACGACACATTTGGGGGGATGGCGATTGCGATTCTACCGATTATGTTACCGATACACCAAACGCAGCAGCTGCTTCGCAACAAATATGTACCTTAACCAACAATACTTGTAACGATACTTTAGAGCCTTTTTGGAACGGTTACGACCCACCAGATATGTTGGAAAACTACATGGATTATTCTACCGATGCTTGTATGAACATGTTTACCAAAGGGCAAAAAGACAGAATGTGGTCGTTTTTAAATACTGCCCGAGCTTCGTTACTAACGTCTAACAAGTGTATGGCTACGTTGGTAAGCGAAATTTTACCATCGGCATCGTTAATTGTTTACCCTAACCCTGCAAGTACCGGTGTTACCTTAGAATGGCCGGGCGAATACAATTTTGAAAGATTAGAGGTATTGGATGTAGTTGGTAAAGTAATGTTGACTAAAAACATTACCAACGTTTATGCTAAGTATGTGTTAAATACCACCGATTTAACCAACGGTATTTATTTTGTACGATTAACAGATGGAACAAAAACCACCACCAAAAAAATATTGATTTCGAAATAACAAATAGAGTTATCAATATCAAAAAAAACCTCCAGCAGTAATGTTAGAGGTTTTTTTATTCTTCCTCATATAGAAAATGGAAGAATTATTACAATAAATTATAAGGGCAGACTTATATGGTTAGACCTAAATTTATTTAATATGGTTAGTTTTATAAAAATTGTTTAATAAATTATTTTGTATGAAGAAAGGTTTATCTCAGGAAGAGATGAAAGAAATTTTCGATTTTGGATTGGCTAATATGCCTAAGGATTCAAATCCAGTAAAATATATCCAGTTAATTTATAGCGAAGAATCTGATATTATAGTTGAAGCCTTTAGAAATATTCTTGATTCTGGAATATATATAAGTCACGAATTATTCAAGAGAAATAAAGGTAATCATAGACCAGAGATTAAACAAAATGCAACGATAATTTTTCAAATGATAATGACTAAAGGAATATCTCTTTTGGACTTATATGATGGAATGGATTATGAAAACCAGTTAGATAGCCAAATAAAATTAAACGGAATTAATGACCCTTTTTCTATGTCCCTTATTGTACGAAATCAACTGGAATCATATTCTAATTTTAACAATATTTTTTTATCAAGTGAAAGAAAGGAAGTTGTAGAACTTCTTCATAATTTCTGGATATTATGCGGTCTGAAAAGAAGACAAAAATTTATTCATAGCAAAATGGAGAAAGACCAATTAGAAAAGGGGCAAAAAGAAAAAATTAAGATTGACAATGTTCTTAGCTTGATTGAAAATAGCTCAATTTTTAAAAACCTTTCAGCAGATAACAAGAAGCATATAAAAAAAGGACTTAATAAGAATAATTTTCAATTTCAATTCGATGGTTCTGAATTTAAGCTTTGTAGCTGGGAACACTTATTTAATTCTGCAAGTAATACTGAACATCTAAAACATCTTTATGCTGAGATGTCATTAAAATCACATCCTTCTTATGTTTCTGTGTTCCAATTTGCTCAATCTACGACAATTAAAGATACTCATTTTCAAGCATCATTTTATTTACATATGTCCAGAATTATTATGGCGTTTTTAATTTCTGATTGTGTGAAATATTTCCCTGAAGCTAAAGAAATCTATGCTGAATTACCAGAGCTCAATAGAGCTTTAATTTCTTCATTAAATAGAAATATGAGAGACAAAAAATGGCTTGTTTTGGATGATGATGTAGCATACGGTCAAAAAACTCAATTGGAAGTGTTTGAATTTATTGATAATGAAATTAATAACCTGAACAACAAATGAGTTGATGATCCTTAGTTTTAAGTCTCAAAAAAAATTGTGAAACAAAAAAGAGGCAGCCAATTGGCTGCCTCTTATAATTTTGTAGGTAAAAAATATTATTTTTTACCTTGTAATTCTTTAATCAATTTTTCGTTGTTGGCAACATAACCAAAATCACCATCTTTGTTTTCTTTTGCCATTTTCATCGATTTTTCGGCAGCAACTATGGCTTCTTTGTTTTTACCCATTTTGGCTAAAATTTGAGCTTGTTGGTGTACATACCAAAATGCTTCCGGGCGTTTTTCAACTGCTTTGTTCATCCACGTAAGTGCTTGTGTCAGGTCTTTTCCGTTTTCTAAATAAAAACGTGCAGCAGCAGCATATGAACCGGCACTTGGTCCGTCAACCAATTGTGCTTTAATTTGTTTTTCTACTTGCTCGGTAGCATTGGTTTCAATTTGGAAATCCACCATGGTATTTTCCCATTTCAAGTACATTTTAGCACCGCTAAACGTAAAATCGCTGAAATCGATGGTAAAGGTTTCCATTTTATCGTTCAATTTGCTTGCTTTTACATTAAAACGAGCAACATCTTCTTCTTCTTTGTAACCAGCAGTACCCCATAAGGTCAGGTTTTTGTTAAATACTATCGTCCATTCTTCTTTTCCGGGAATGGTAAACAACGAGTATTCTCCTGCAGGGATTCCTGTTCCGTTTATTTTTACCGCATCGCTAAATTTTACTTTAGTTGTAGCATTAGCACCGGTTCTCCACAATACGTCGTATTTTTCTAAATCGCCAAAAATTACACGGTCTTTAACTCCTGGTCTGGAGTAAGTAACCTCCACATCGGTTAAACCCACCTTTTGTTTAATGGTAGCCGTTGGGCTAGGTTGTGGCGATTCAATTTGAGCAAATATGCTTGTTGTAGCTACTAAAGCAGCAGCAACTAAAATAGATTTTACATTTTTCATAATTTTATTTTTAAGTTAGGTTTACAAAAATAATGAATGATTAGTTAGTTTCTTCAGTCGTTTTTTTCTTTTTACCGCCAAATCGGGTAATCTTATACGATACGCTTACCAAGTAATACCTGCCTAACGAGTTTACACGTTGGTCTTCAATGTAATTAAACTGGCTGGTACGGTTAATACCTACGTTTTGGTTAAAGATGTCGTACACCGAGAACTTGATTAATCCGGCATCACCCTTTAAGAACTTACGTGATAAAAAAGCTTTCCAGATAGGAATCTTAGGGTTATTGGTAAACTGATTACCCGAATAAACGGTGTACTCGGCAGAGGTATTAAAGGTGTATTTTTTCAAAAACTCCACAAACAAATCGGCATAATATTGGGTAGAAATGTAATCCTGGTTTAAGGTAGTGTTTTCGGAATATGCCGTATTGTTAAACGATAGTTTTGTTCCAATTTTAGCATCAACCACATCTTTGTTACGGTTTTCTAAACTTACGTCAAACGAATGGCTAACACGGTCGACATTGTTTTTAATGGAATTGATAAACACGATGCTTTTGTTGTACGATGAGTTGGCACCCAGGTTTATTTTACTTTTTATTGGTCTAATAGGAGTTCCAAAATACAAATAACCGGTAATAAAGTAATCGTAATCGACATTTATTGGAGTAGTGGTAGTAACAAAATTGTTGCTGATGTTTTGCGAGTTGGTTATTTTGTTTTGCGTGTAATTACCACTAAGCATAGCAAAAACATTGGTAAAAGTAAATTGGTTAAAACGCATCAAACGTGCAACTACATTGTGGTTGTATTCCGATTTTAAGTTGGGGTTACCCTGATACAGATTCAATGGGTTGCTATTGTTAAGTGTTGGTTGTAATTGGTCGATGCTTGGTTGTTGCACATTGGTTTTATAATCAAACGTAATTCTACCCGTACTCGCCATTTGGTAGTTAATTTTTAAATTGGGCAACACGTTCCAGTTGGTTTTATCCACACTGGCATTGGTTGTTTTAATTTCTCCACTCAGATCGGAATGCTGAAATCCAACACCGGTAGTTACGTTGGCTTTACCAAGTATCATTTTGGTGCCGATACTGTATTGGTCAAAAACAAAGGTGTTGATGTAATTTAAACTTAAACGGTTGTTAAAGCTTCGGTTGTTGGTAAAGGCATCAACATCAAAAAAGTCTTTTTTGTATTCGGTCTGGATGTTGCTACGTTGATAACTCAATTCCAGGTATTTGCTTTTGGCATAAGGTTCGGTGTACGATATTTTACCGTTGTAGTTAAACTGATTGTTGAACTCATCTTGAGTTTGTAGTATAGTAGTATCTCTCACAAAAAAAGTATTGTAGGTAGAAATGGTATAATCTTTTTGGTTGGCAAAATTGCCTAAAGCCAAATTGGTTACCAACGACCGCCCTTGTTTTTGGAATCGTTTACCATAAAGGATGTTTCCATTACCCGAAACATCATCACCGGTCGATTTGTTGTTGGAGTTACTTCTGTTTAAGTAAAACGCGTCAAAATTGATGTTGTCGTTGGTGGTGTAGTTGTTGTTTCTACCATCAGAGAAAGTAAAGTTTCCCGAAAGGGTTAAATCTTGTGTAGAATCTATTTTCTGCACGTATTTTAAATTTAAACGGTGGTTTCGGTTAAACTGATTTTCGTTGTTGTTGATGAGCGATTTGTAGTTTAACGAGTCGCTTGAATTGATGTATTGTCGGTTGGTAACACTAACAATATCTTTATCCAGTTGATTGTAAAAATAGTTTCCCGACAAGGTTTTTTCGGGAGTAAAATCGTAATTCAAATTAACACCACCGGCAAAAGTTTCGGTTAAACCATCGTTGGTGCTTCCCGAGCTAATGGGCACACCATTACTGTTGTTTGCTAAGTTTCTAAAGCCTCCGCCACCCATGGCATTTTGGGCTCCTCCAACAAAGTTGATATAATCTCTGTAAGAAAAACCTTGTTTGTTGGTATTGTTAATCATACCCAGGGTCGACAATTGCATATCTTCCTTAAACTTGTTGATGTTGAATCGGTTTTCGTACATGGCATTCACATCATCATCAACACCTCCGCCAACTTCTACATTACCAAACAATCCTTTTTTACGGTCTTTTTTTAGTTTTAAGTTAATGGTTTTCGAGCGGTCGCCATCGTCAATACCAGTCATTTTCGACATGTCTGATTGGTCATCGTAAACCTGAACTTTTTTTACCATATCGGCAGGCAGATTTTCGGTAGCTAATTTGGTGTCGTCGCCAAAAAACTGTTTTCCGTCAATCAATATTTTTTTTACATTCTCGCCTTGGGCTTTTACCGTTCCGTCTTTACTAACTTCAACACCCGGAAGTTTTTTTAATAAATCGCCAACACTTGCATCCGGCTGAGTTTTAAAAGCATCGGCGTTGTATTCGATGGTGTCTTTTTTTATTAATATGGGGATCAGTTCATCTTGAATTTCAACTGTTTTGATGAGCTCTGTTTTAGTACTCAAGCTCAAATTACCTAAATCCGTTTCGGGAGCAGTACTTTCATTGACTGTTACAGGTTGGTAAAAGGTTTCGTAACCAATAAAAGAGATTTGTAAAATAAATTCTCCAACCTTTACTTGCTTAATTTGAAACTCACCATCGGCATTGGTAATGCTGTATTTGTAAAATGTAGAATCAGCTTTGTTTAACAACATTATTGTTGCTCCGGGCATGGTGGTTTCAGCTGTTTTGTCTTTAACCCGCCCTTTAAAATTATAGGTCTGCGCCTGAATAGCGGTTAATCCAACAAAAAGAATGGATAGTAAAGAAATGATTCTCAACATGTTGTTACGTCTTAATGACCTCTACCTCCCATGCCACCCCATCCGCCGCTTTTTTTCATTTCTTCCATTTTTTCGCGAACAATTTTGTAAAATTCTTCACGGGTTACCTCTTTACCACTGGTTGGTTCAACAAATTCGTCGGCTTTTACTTCTTTCAAATCGAGTTCAATAGCAGTTAAGGTTCTTTTTTCTTTAGCAACATAAAGTTCTAAAATTAAACCGGGTAAGTTGCTGTATTTTTCCGGTCCGGTAGAAGTAGGTATTTCCATAGTAAACCAGGCATCAACCACTCCTGTTGAATCTTCAAATGTAGCTTTCATACAAGGATAATTCATTACCTGCTTCATTTCTCCGGTCATTTTCCATTTAATTTCTTCAGGTTTACCTTTAATTAAAAAGGTTTTACCCATAAAATCTTTTTTCTCAACAAACTTGCCTGTTTCGGTATTGGTATAGGTTTCGTTGTTAGGGTTCGCATATCTACGCATCATCATTTTTACCATGTTTTGCTCGTTGGGGTCTTCTTCCATGGGTAAAATGCTAAAGCTGGAAGTGGTTTCGTTAAACAACAGTTTTTTATAAAAAACTACCGAATCAGGAACCATACTAGCCCATTCAGCCCAACCTTGCTCTTCAGCTTTTTGTAAATCTGGTTTGGTATTAATTACTTCTTTGTACTTAACTAATCCTGAATTGCTTTGTGCCCAAATTAGGGTACTACTTACAAGCAATAGGAGTAATGCTATATTTTTCATTTGCATTTTTTATTCAAAAATACATTTCTTTGGTAAGCCTTTTTTACAATTTATACCAGTGGTAGATTTGTTGTGATAAATGGTAGAAATAATTATTTTAATAAATTGATTAAGTATTAATACTTAAAACAATTGATTATTAATAATTTATGCAACCTTAAAAGTAAGATTAACGTACAAGAGTCCCATATGAATAAATTTATTAACGAAATCATGAAAAAGTTATTTTTAATTGCGTTGTGTTTGGGTAGTTTGAGTCTTATTCAAGCTCAGGTTAATTTTTCTGGTTATATGGTGGATGAAGAAAATAAAAACATGAAAGATGTTACCATAAATTTATACGAAGAAAACAATTTGATATCATCTGTTTCATGGGCTAAAAAGTTCTCATATGATTTGAAACTGCAAAGGTATTACACCTTAGAGCTGATTAAAGAAGGGTATCTACCTAAACGAATAGCTATTTCTACATTTGAAGGAGATAAGGGAGCAGAGCCTTTTATGTTTGTAATGGAATTGATAAAGAAACGAGATGGTGTTGATGATTCTGATGCTGATTTTCCTTCAGCAATTATTGAATACAAAAAGAATAAAGGGCAATTTAATTTTAATGTAGATTATTCGAAAAGCGTGAAAAAATCAGAGATTGAAGCTCAAAACATTAAAGACGAGCCTTAAAAACCTGATTTTTTCATATATACTTTCACCTTTGCATATTCCGGAGAATCTTTTCTGTAAAATTCTATTTTTTCATCATACAAAGCATCTTTGCTTACCCTGTCGAATAAAAACGATTTTAAAATATCTGTTGTAACAGAATCAACTGCAAAATTTTTGCTCATATAATCTTCGTTAATAGTTTGAATGTAAAATTCATTTTTACCGGTCCAGCCATATCTGGAAAATAAGTACTTGCCTTCTTTGGTTTCAATATTAAAGAGAATTTCACCATTTAAATTTGTGGCATAGACTCTATATTTGTTAATGCCTTTTGAACGATCGTTTTTATCTAATTCTTTATGTGTCACACTCATTACCGATTTGGCTATTTTTTCAAAAAAAAGTTCATCTTTAGAACCATCTTCATGAAATGCTACCCAATACCCTTCAAGGTTTTTATCAGCCTTTAAAGCTTCCTCATAAGTACACAATTCAACAGGGCTTTGATAAGGGCAGCCATAAAAAAATAATGACAATAAGATGATAAGAACTAGATTATACTTTTTCATAAACTACATTTAATTAGCAAAATCTAAAAATAGATAATATTTTTGAAAAAAAAATTTCTGATGGATAATTTCGACGATATAAGATGTTATAATGATAACGAATACCAAGATGTTGCAAAACGACTTGTTAAAGAAGATGTGTTGTTGTATGGTTTGCAAAAATATCATCCGGAATTATCTATTGACCAGATAAAAGTAATGCTATTATCGTACCAAACCATAAATGAGTTTCAGTATGATGTAGTTAGAAGAACTTTAGAGAGGGTAGTTGACAACACAATAACTGAGTTATCGTCAGATGGATTTTTTGATTTATATGCAAAAAATACGTACACATTTATTTCTAATCATAGAGATATAGTGTTGGATTCGGGTTTAATTAATTATTTATTAATAAAGAGAATTGGTTTTATTGGTTGTGAAATTGCTATAGGAAGCAATTTATTGAAAAATCTTATAGTTAGAGATATTGTCAGACTGAACAAGAGTTTTATGGTAAAACGAGATTTACCGAATCAAGAAATGATTGAAGCGTCCAAACAATTATCCAACTATATTCAACATGTATTAAATGTGAAAAAGGAGTCTGTTTGGATTGCACAACGTGAAGGTAGAGCTAAGGATGGAAATGATGTTACCAATCCGGGATTGCTTAAAATGTTTTGTTTTTCAGCTCAAGGAGATTTACTTGCACACTTAACACAGATGAATATAACTCCAGTTGCTTTGTCATACGAGTATGATCCTTGTGATGCAATAAAATTACCAGATTTGTTAGCGAAAGCAAATGGAGAAACATATAAAAAACAACCCAATGAAGATGCTTTGCATATGGCTACTGGTATTGACGGATTTAAAGGGAATGTTAACATATTCTTTTGTGCGCCAATAAACGATAAAATACAGCAGTTTTCCGAAGTTAAAAACAGAAATGAATTGTTAAAAAGTGTTGCTTCGGTTATTGATACTGAAATACAAGGTAATTACCATTTGTGGCCAAACAACTACATTGCTTACGATTTATTAAAAAATAGTGCTGAATATGTTTCAAAATATACCGAAAAGCAGAAAAATACATTTATTGAATACATGAATAAAAAAATGGATTCAGTTGGTTTGCGAGAAAATGAACAAGCCAGACAATTATTTTTTGAAATGTATGCTAACCCTGTAATTAACAAATATAAACTAGCCTAGACCTGGCAGTATGCTCATTGCAGCATGACTCATTTCAGATTGTTCTACTCTTGCTGCTTGTTCTAAAGCTCTGTTTGATGCTTGAACTACTGCAAGTTCAATATCCTCTTTAGTTGCTGTTTGAAGAAAATCTTCATTTAACACAATTTCTTTGATCAAACGATTTCCTGAAGCAACAACTTTACAGGTGGAGTTGTCAGCTTCACCAATAACGCTAATATTTTCAAGTTTCGCCTTAATTTCTTCCATTTGCTGCTGCATAGCTCCCATTTTGCCAAGCATTTGCTTATTTAAAAAGTTCCCTAACATTATTTGTATTTTTTATTTAAGTAAACCATCGTAATAATCCAAAAAACTAAACTAAACCCAGATACTGATTTCATTGCAATAGATTCTTTACCAAATATAAAGTAGGTTGTAGCCATTAGAACAACCAGTATTGAAACCACAATAAGTTTTATTTTGTCTCTCTGTAACATAAATTTTTTTAATTCGAACAAAAATACCAATTTGAGGATGAAAAATTGTGAATAAAATTTTGTAATTCGTCTATAAAAAAGAACAAATCATCGAACTTAATGATTAAATTTGTAGCTGGTTGATAATGAATAAATTAAATAATTATGTTGAAGAAAAGTATTTTATCTATTGTCTTTTTAGCAGTTATATCAGGTGTTTCTGGCCAGGCGTATTTTGCATATCTTAGAAATGGTGAGAAAGCATTCGAAGCAAAAGACTATAAAACAGCAATTGAAGAGTTTACCAGGGTTCTTACAGATAAGGATAATCATGATAAAGCCTTAAATTATAGAGGATTATGTTTTGAGTTAACCAATAGTCTGGACAAAGCAATTATTGATTTTAATAAAGCAGCAGAGGTAAAACCTAAGGAAGCTGAGTATTTTAATAATTTAGGTAGAGTTTATTATAAATCGAAAAAATATAATGAGGCTGTAGCGGCATTATCTTCAGCCATTTCAAACGATAAAAAATTAATGGAAGCGTTTGAACTTAAGGCGTTATCTTTAATGGAGTTGAAAAGATTTCAGGAGGCTGCAGATGTTGCAGATGACGCTATAGGTAGTTCAAAAAATGCACGGATTTATTGCTTAAAAGGAATTGCGTTAGATAGCGCCAAAAATTATCAAGATGCAAGTTACAGCTTTCACCGAGCAATTTTTTACGATAGCAAATCAATTGATGCTCATATGGGAGCAGCATTTACATTTTCGAAATTGAACGAATTTGATAAAGCCAATGCCTCAATTGATAAAGCAATTGCATTAGATGGGAATAATATTGAGGTGTATTTGCTTAGAGTGAATATTAATCTAGAAAATAAGAATACAACAAAAGCTATTGATGATTTATCGAAAGTGATTACACTAAAACCAGAAACACCCTTATATTATGTAATGAGAGGAGATGTTTATCAAGGTATTAATCAGCATCAGAATGCTATTGCAGATTATACCAAAGCTTTGCAATTAAATAAAGAGGATTTTAACACTTATTACCAGAGGGCAAAAGCTTATGAGGTAATGTTAGACTATAAATCGGCAGTAAAAGATTATGAAGCAATTAAAAAATTAACTCCTTATGACGGGGGTGCTTTAAAACTGTATGATGAGGCAAAAAAACGATTGTATGAGCTGAACAAGGAGTCAAATAATCCTAAGATTGTTATGATAGATCCAATTTCTGTAAAAGAAGGGGAATTACAAGTGGCAAAAGGGGTTACCAGGTACACTATTAAAGGCCAAATACAAGATGAAAGTAACATTGAATTTATAAAAATTAATAGCAAAGATGCCAGTTTTAATAAAGACACATTAAATCCATTTTTTGAATTAGAAATGGCTATACCAGCTGAAAAACAATTGAACATTACAGCTTTTGATGTTTATCAAAATAGCGAAACCTGGAATTATAAGTTAATTGAAACAGAAATAGATGCCCCTGTTATAAAACTTATTGCTCCATATGCCTCTGATAATGGGATGGTTTATTTAGATAATGAATCACCAACTCTTTATGTTGAAGGGATGTTAACTGATGAAAGTTTAATTAAAAAGATTATGATTGAAGGTGCTAATGCTAGCTTTATCTTAGAAGAGTTGAATCCAAAATTTTCAGCAACTATAAACATCACCAATAAAGATAATTTTAAAGTTATAGCAGAAGATATTTATGGGAATGCTATAGAAAAAACATTTACGATAAACCGTGAAAATGCAGCAATACTGGCTGATAACCCAATGGGAAAAACCTGGGTAGTTTTTATTGAAAATTCTAACTATAGCAATTTTGCAAGTTTAGACGGACCAACAAAAGATGTTACTATGATGAAGTCAGCATTTGCGAAATATAAAATCAATAACATTATTCATAAATCAAATATGAGTAAATCGCAGTTGGAAAAATTCTTTTCAATCGAACTAAGAGATTTAGTAAGAAGTAACCAGGTAAATTCTATTTTGGTATGGTATGCGGGTCATGGTAAGTTTATTAATGAATCAGGTTATTGGATTCCTGTAGATGCAAAACGTGATGAAGAGTTTACATATTTTAACATCAATAACCTAAAAGCAGCAATGCAATCGTATTCAAAATACATTACTCATACTTTGGTAATAACTGATGCCTGTGAATCAGGACCATCTTTTTATCAAGCTATGCGTTCAACACCAAAAGAGAAAAATTGTAACGATTGGCAAGCAACCAAATTTAAGTCATCACAGGTATTTTCTTCGGCTGGGTATGAGTTAGCTGTAGATAATTCTCAATTTACTAAAACCTTTGCCAATACCCTTTCTGCTAATCCGGATGCTTGTATTCCTATTGAAACAATTGTAAATAAAGTGAGTAGTGCAGTATCAAAAAGTGGTAGTTCTCAAAAACCTAAGTTTGGTAAAATTGCAGGTTTAGAGGATGAAGATGGAACATTCTTTTTTATGAAAAAATAATCGAATTATAATGAATTTTAATTTTAGTAAACTAACCGACAAGTTTTACATCTTGTCGGTTCTGTTTTTTATAAACTTTTCGCTTTATGCACAAAAATTTCATTTTGATGTTTACAGTGTGAAAGAGGGCTTGGCTCAGTCAAGTGTTTATGCTGTAAAACAAGATAAAAAGGGTTCTTTTTGGATTGGTACAGCAAGTGGATTATCTAAATTTAATGGAAGGGATTTTGAGAATTTTACCACAGAAGATGGTATTGCTGAAGGGGCTGTTAAATCTATATTTATTGACAAACAAGATGCTATTTGGATTGGGCATACTGACGGAGGTGTTTCAAGAATAACAGAGAAAGAAAAAAGGGTTGTTTTAAATATTGGAGCAGATATTACCTCTTTTTCTGAGGACGACGAAGGTAATTTATGGGTTACCTCATTTAAAAGCGGAGCCATAAAAATAACTAATCCATACGCTACAAATACTGATTCCATTAAGTTTAAGCAGTATAAAGGGCAAGAAGGGTTGAGTGATATTGTTTTTAATGTAATAAAACTCAAAAACGGATTGGTATGCTTTATTACCGATGTTGGAGTTAAATACTACAACTCCCAGAAAAATGAATTTGCCAACTTTGTTGTTAAAGATATGCCTTCTTACTTTCAAATTATTTGTATGTACGAACGTAAAAATGGAGATTTATGGTTTGGAACATATAATGGTGGAGCTTATGAGTACATTAAATCGGAAAGTAAATTTAAAATCTACGATGTAAGAGATGGTTTAGCAAGTAATTGGATTACGAGCATATATGAAGATACTAAAAATAACCTGTGGATAGGAACGTGGGGAGGAGGGATAACAAAAATTAATAAAGCCAAAGAAATAAAAAGCATAACCTTAGATCAGGGATTAGTAGATGATAAGATACGTTGTATTGAAGGAGATAGGGAAGGTAATGTATTGTTCGGAACAAAGGAAAATGGATTATTGTTATATAAAGGAGAGCAATTTATTGCTTTTACTAAAGATGAAGGCTTGATTGATAACCAGGTTTGGTCTGTTTTAGATGATAATGAGTTTATTTGGATTGCAACCAATAAAGGAATATCAAAAATTAAAAACAACAAAGTTGTAAAAAACTATAACTACAATAGTGGATTGCCATTTGAAGAAGTTCGTTTTATAAAAAAAGATTATCTAGGTAACATTTGGATAGGAACATGGGGAGGAGGAGTAATGCAATTAAACCCCCGTTCTGATAGGTTTGAGGTAAATTTCAGAATAAATTCCTTTATGTATCAACCTTTAATTACCGCACTGGAAGTCGATAAATCAAACAATTTATGGGTAGGTACAACCGATGGCTTAGTGTATTATGAAATTAAAAATCAATTGGCCGACAGGTTAACCCAAAATCATGGTTTAGCAGGAAATGATATTACGGTGGTTTATGCTGATACGAAAAACAATATTTGGGTTGGTTCCAGAGGAAAAGGAATATCAAAAATTAAAGATGCCAGCATAAAAAAAATTGACTTAAAAACAAAGTTTACCCCAACCTGTATTATTGAGGATAAAGGTGGTAAAATTTTAATTGGTACAGAAGGTAAAGGCGTGTTGGTTTTTGATGGAGAGAAAATCATTAAAGAAATTACTATGAAGGACGGTTTGTTGTCCGATTACATTTCGTTAATAAATATTGATAATAATGGAAATTACTGGATAGGAACCAACAAAGGCCTAAATAAATTTGATTTGAAAGAGCAGAAATTCTACTCTTATGGTCAAAAAATGGGTTTTATTGGAATAGAGTCGAAAAACAATGCTACCTATAAAAATAAAGAAGGCAACCTTTGGTTTGGAACTATTAAAGGAGCTGTTAAACTTAATACCAATGAAATAAATCAAAACAATTTAGAACCCCTAACATTTATTACTCGATTACGGGTTAACCTGGAAGATAGACCATTGTCTGAAAACTTAGGTTTAAACTACCGTGAGAAATCAGTAACATTTGATTACAGTAGTATCTGCTTTACCAATCCCGAACAAGTTTATTATCAAGTGATGTTAGAAGGGGCTGATGAAGATTGGAGGCCACTAACACAACAAACCTTTGCAACATATTCTCCGTTACCTCCGGGCAACTATACGTTTAAAGTAAAAGCATCGAACAATAATGGTATTTGGAACTCGGTACCGGTAACGTATAGTTTTGAAATAACACCACCTATTTGGCAAAAACCTTGGTTTATTGCTTTATGTGGTTTTATTGTGTTATTAATAGTTGTAGGATTTATTAAATTCAGAGAAAAACAATTGGTTAAAGAAAAGTTGTTGCTCGAAGAAAAGGTCATGCAACGAACTGAAGAGGTTGTTCAGAAAAGTGCTGAAATTGAACAAAAAAACAAAGATATTATTGACAGTATAACCTATGCAAAAAGAATTCAAGATTCAATATTGCCTTCTGATGATGCCTTTGTGCGTGAATTGACAGATACTTTTGTGTTGTTTCAGCCAAAAGACATTGTGAGTGGAGATTTTTATTGGTTATACAGAAAAGACGATAAAATATTGTTTGCATCGGTAGATTGTACAGGGCATGGAGTACCAGGGGCTTTCATGAGTATTGTAGGTTACAACTTGTTAGATAAAATTGTGGGGGAATATGGAATTACTAAACCATCAGAAATTTTAAACCAGTTAAATAAAGGGGTAGAAGAGACATTAAGAAAAGATGCTGATAAATCAGCTATAAAAGACGGGATGGATATTACTCTTTGTGCTTTTGATAAAAAAACACAAACGTTAGAATATGCAGGAGCTTACAATCCATTGTATATAGTTTCGGCTAATAAGGTTCAAGATAATGAGGTTGATTTGATCCCTGATATGTCTTTGGAGGATAAACTACATCTTTATGAGATTAAAGGAGATAGATTTCCGATAGGAAGTTATGCGGAGACCAAAAGTTCTTACACCAATCATAACATCAAATTAACTAAAGGTGATACTGTTTATTTATTTTCCGATGGATATGCCGATCAGTTTGGTGGACCAAACGGAAAGAAATTCAGGTACAAGCAATTTAAACAGTTGTTTTTAGAAATAAATGCAAAAAGCATGGAAGAACAAAAGCAACTTTTAGAACAAACTATGGCAGAATGGAAAGGTTCTATGGAACAAATAGATGATGTTATAGTAATAGGAAGCAGATTAAGCTAAATTTTTGTTTTTTCTTATGCGTTTGGGTTGCTTAGTCTACCTAAACTAATAACTTTGAAGCCAGAACAATAAATCATAGAAGAATGTCAGTAATACGAGTAACTAAACAATTTCATTTTGAAATGGCTCATGCCCTTTTAAAATATGATGGACCGTGTAAAAATATACACGGACATTCGTATCAATTAAACGTTACTGTAAAAGGAGTAGTAAAAAATAATTCTGACGATTCTGACGAAGGGATGGTGGTGGATTTTGGCGTAATTAAAAAAGTAGTGAAAGACCTGGTGGTGGATGTTTACGACCACGCATTGGTATTAAACGAAAAAGCAGCAATTGACCTCTCTCAATTTGAGTTTATGGATAAATTAATTCGTGTACCTTTTCAACCTACTTGCGAGAACATGCTTATTTATTTTGCTTCTTTGCTAAAAGATAAATTACCAAAAGATATTGTTTTATATAGCTTGTTTTTACGAGAAACAAATACCTCCTTTGCAGAGTGGTTTGCTGAAGATAATTGACCGTTAACTTCTTAAAACTGACCGTTAAATAGATAAGTTTAACTTTATTTTGAGTTACATTTACAATAAGCTAAATTAGTTGTACTAATTAATAGTTGGCTTATGAAAAAAATTACCACTTTATTTATTATTCTTACTATTTCCTTAACTAGTTTTTCTCAAGTAGTTTTTGATATTATTTCAAATACTTGTAATCCTGCTGTGGTTGGAACTTTTCCATTTGAATATGCTGGTGAATTAGATGGCTCTTCAACTGATTGGGGGTGTCCCGATATTACTAATCCAGCGAATGCTGTACAAGGGTGTTTGGTATTGGTGAATGATGGTTCTTCTGGAACTACAACATTTGGTACTCCAGCAATAACTGTTAATAATTCCGTTTTAGGCTGTGATTCTACAAATTGGGCTCAAGATTTAACGGGTAAAATTGCTGTAATTTTTCGTGGAAGTTGTCAGTTTGGGTTAAAAGCTTACAATGCACAAAAGCGAGGAGCAATAGGAGTGATTATTATAAATCAGACTGGCACAGCTACAGGAATGGCAGGCAGTACTTATGGACCTTACGTTACCATTCCTGTAATTCAAATAGGTAGGGCAGATGGAGATGAACTCTTAACTTGTTTAGATACCATTTGTACCGGTGTTGTTGGTTTTATTGGTAATTCAATAGGTTACTATCAAAATAATATGAGTTCAAGTAAAGCTGATATTTTAATGACCGAAAGTACGGCAATACCATGGGATTTAGCTCAAAATGGAACTGAATATCCGGTTGATTTTGGAATTTGGGCATACAACAGAGGAATTGACCCACAAACTGGAGTTACAGCAACAGTCGATGTTGTTTATAATGGGGTTTCTGTTTATACTCAAACTTCAGCTCCTGTAAATTTTGCAGCACCCGATACTACGTATTTAGATTCTAGTTATTTTGATTTAGGCACTTATGCCCCTGCTTTATGGAATGTAGGCACTTATACAATTACTTATACCATTAACAATACTAATGAACAGTATTTAACCGACAATACCTTTTCTTTTGAATTTAAACTGACAAACAATGATGATATTTATGCTAAATGCAGTTTAGATAACTTAAATCAACCCATCCATAATACTGCATATTCGCTTTATGAGACCGGTTGTTATTTTGGTTTTGAAAATTGTATTGTATTTAAAAATCAAGATGCTGGTACAAGAAATACTATGGCTTCAGGTATGTCTCTTTCTTCTAGGGCGATTGGAACAAGTATCGAAAATCAGCTTATAGAAATTCGAGCATACCAATGGAATGATAATTTTATAGACATTACTTCTTCTGTAACTTATAATAGTTTATTATTACTTGATAGTTATATGCATACCTATCCAGACAACACATTAAATGATGCTAATATCTATTTAGCATTTAATTCACCTGTTGCTTTACAAGATAATCGACGGTATTTGTTTTGTGTTTATAATTTTAGCGACTCTTTAAGAACAGGGTATAATACCTTAATAGATTATTCCACTACTGTTAACCATTATTTACAACCAATCAGCCCAGTTAGTACCATAGATTGTTCAAATAATAAAACATGGTATACTAATGGTTTTGGCTTTGATGTTATTCCTGCAATTTCGGTTACAATGGATATTTCCACCAATGTAAATGAAGCAACAACTGAATCGACTTTTTACCCTTACCCAAACCCAGCAAGTAATTTGTTAACGGTACCAGTACGTAAAAAAGTGGAAGGAAAGGTATTGGTTGAAGTGTTTGATTTAACAGGTAAGTTGGTGTTAACAGAAAATAATACAATAGGAAATGAAGCTTTAAAACTAAACGTAGCGAGTATTAGTAATGGAGCTTATTTGCTTAAATTAACCTTTGCAAATGGTACAACCGACCAGTTTAAAATTTCGGTAAACCGTTGAATTAATTACTAAATTTAGGGTTATGAAAAAAATTACTCTTTTTCTTTTTGCGTTAAGTATTTCCATTGTTAGTTTTTCTCAAGTTGTGGTTAATATAACTTCGGCACCTTGTAATACTGGATTGGAAGGTACTTATCAATACACCTATGCAGGAGAATTGGATGGCTCATCTACAGATTGGAATACACCTAATATGTATGATGTAAATAATGCAGTTTCTGGTCCATTGGAAATGATTGATGATGGAACCTCAGGTATAGCTCAAAATTATATCACTAGTGGAGGAGTTGGTCCTCATCCAGTCCCACCATTAAATTCTTCAATTCCTGCATCTGCACTTGGTTGTGATACGTTGGGCAATTTGGCACAAGATTTATCAGGTAAGGTAGCGGTTGTGTATAGAGGAGCATGTAATTTTTCTTTAAAAGCATATAATGCTCAAAAAAGAGGAGCAATTGGAGTTATAATCATTAACCATACTGGAGACCCAATTTTTATGGGAAGTGGAGCTTTAGGAATAGCTGTTACAATACCTGTAGTTATGATTAGTCGTGTTGCTGGAGATGATTTGTTTTTAGCATTACAAAGTTGTGGCAGTGATACTATAACTGGATTTATTGGTTCTAAAGTAGGGTTATATGCTAATGATATGGGCACAACAATGGGGGATGTTTTAATGCCAAATGAGTTGGCAAGACCTAAGTCTTTATCTCAAAATGGAAATGATTTTTCTGTGGATTTAGGTTTTTGGGTATTTAATTATGGAACCAATAATCAAAATAGTGTAACTGGAACAGTAAATGTTGTTAGGAATTCTGATGGTACTACAGTTTATACACAAACATCTTTACCATTAAATTTTAATGCTCCTTCTGGATATGTAGTCGATTCTCAATATGTTGATTTAGGAGTTTATTCACCAACTTATTGGATAACAAGTATATATTCGGTTACTTATTCTATTGATAATTCAAACGATGAAGATATGATAGATAACACTTTTTCTTTTGATTTCAACATTCATAATTTTTCTAATGGTTTTACTTCTTATGGCATATATGCAAAATCTAGAACGAATGCTATTAATCAACCAATCAGCTCTACATATCGTTCGCTAAATGAAACAACTATACCATATGATGATTGGGAAGCTTGTATTGTGTTTAAAGACTCTAATAGTTATTATTTACATGCTACTGGGATAACCTTTTCATGTATGCCTGTAGGAAATCAAATGGATTTTGAACTTGTTGAAATTAGGGCTTATGAGTGGAACGATATTTTTACTGATATTTATTCACCTCCAACATTTAATTTCATAAACCAAGTTGCACAAGGTGTTTATTTTTATGACTATGGAAGTGATGGGGATTTATCAGGTCAAAACATTCATACTTTTTTTAATACACCAATTTCTTTAGATGAGGATAAAAGATATTTATTTTGTGTTTATACTGAGAGTGATTCCATTAGAATAGGGTTTGATGAACAGATTGATTACAAAACAACGATTAATCATTACAAACAACCAATTGCACCAGTAAAATTGTTGCCTAATGGAGGTTCAGACAGTTGGAATTGGGAAGGTTTCGGACCTAATGCAATACCAGCTATTTCAGTTCAATTGGATATGACAACATCTGTTAATGAATATTTATCCAACCAAGAAGTTGTTCCTTACCCAAATCCTGCAACCAATTTATTAACCTTACCAGTTCGTAATAAGGTGGAAGGAAAAGTGTTGGTTGAAGTATTTGATTTATCCGGGAAGCTAGTGCTATCGGAAAATAATACCATTGGAAATGAGTCTTTAAAAATAAATGTATCGAGCATAAGTAATGGCGCTTATTTATTTAAATTAAACTTTGCTAATGGTTCTTTTGACCAGTTTAAAGTTTCGGTAAACAGGTAAATAATTAATTCAGACTTTTTATTGAATCTGATATTTGTCATTTCTTTTCGCTGAAAAATGTTTAAATTCGTAGTAAAAACTTATGTTATGAAACATAAAGCTCGAGAAAAACAAGAACTCAAAAGAAATCCAGAATGAATAGGGTTGAATTTATAAATTCAATTATCAATTATTCATTTTAAAATTATCAATTATTTATGCCAAGATATCATAAGTTAGGAAACGTTCCTCACAAGCGACATACTGTATTTAAAAGTCCAGAAGGTAAGTTCTATTACGAGGAGCTTTTTGGTACAGTTGGATTCGACGGAATGTCGGCTTTGTTGTACCATACACAACGACCAACTCAAGTAAAAGAGGTGTTAAAATCATACGATGTTGCTCCAAAAGCAGCCATCGAGAAAAATATGAAGTCCATTTCTTTACAAGGATTTAAAGTAGAACCTAAAAACGATTATATAGAAAGTAGAGTACCAGTATTGTTTAATACAGATTGTATTATTGTGTTGGCAGCTCCAAAAAAATCGTTAACCGAATATTTTTACAAAAACACTGATTCTGACGAAGTTATTTTTGTTCACAAAGGAACAGGAAAACTGAGAACCCACATGGGGAATATTGATTTTGAATATGGTGACTATTTGGTTGTTCCTCGAGGAATGATTTACCAGATTTCATTCGATACAGAAGACAATCGTTTGTTTATTGTAGAATCGAAACATCCGGTCTATACTCCTAAACAATACAGAAACTGGTTTGGCCAGCATTTAGAACATTCACCGTTTTGCGAAAGAGATATTCATCCTCCGTATGAATTAGAAACCTTTGATGAAAAAGGTGAATTTGTGGTAAAAGTGAAAAAACAGGATTACATGCACGAATATGTGTATGCAGCACACCCGTTTAGTGTGGTAGGATGGGATGGTTACAATTTTCCCTACAAATTTTCTATTCACGATTTTGAACCAATTACCGGAAGAGTTCATTTACCACCGCCAATTCATCAAACGTTTGAAACATCGGCGTTTGTAATCTGTTCGTTTGTTCCTAGATTGTATGATTATCATCCACAGGCTATTCCTGCACCATATAACCATAGTAATATTGATTCTGATGAGGTGTTGTATTATGTTGATGGTGATTTTATGAGTAGAAACAATATTGAAAAAGGACAAATTACGTTGCATCCTGCAGGTATTCCTCACGGTCCGCACCCTGGTGCAATGGAGCGAAGTATTGGTCAGAAAGAAACGCAAGAGTTAGCTGTAATGGTAGATACGTTTAAACCTTTAATGGTTACACAGCAAGCTATAGATATTCAAGATGGAGACTATTATCAGTCTTGGTTAGAACATTAAAAGAATTAACTAACTAATTAAATAATTAAAGAGTTATGAAAGAAATAAAAAGTGTAGAGTACGGATTAGAAAAAATATTTGAAGGTGCTCAGGATTTTCTTCCTTTGTTAGGAACAGATTACGTTGAATTTTACGTTGGAAATGCTAAACAAGCAGCTCATTTTTATAAAACAGCATTTGGCTTTCAATCGTTTGCTTATAAAGGGTTAGAAACTGGATGTAGAGATTACGCCTCATATGTAGTTAAACAAGATAAAATTAAGTTGGTATTAACAACTCCATTAAACTCAAATTCACCTATTAACCAGCATTTAGCAAAACATGGTGATGGAGTGAAGGTAATTGCTTTATGGGTTGAAGATGCAAAAAAATCGTGGGAAGAAACGACAAAACGAGGTGCTAAATCGTTTATGGAGCCAACGGTTGAAAAAGATGAAATGGGTGAAGTTGTTCGTTCAGGTATTCATACTTATGGTGATACTGTACATATTTTTGTGGAACGTAAAAATTACAACGGCGTATTTTTACCAGGTTACTCGAAATGGGAATCGGATTACAATCCGGAACCAACAGGGCTAAAATATATTGACCACATGGTTGGTAATGTTGGTTGGAATGAAATGAACCAATGGGTGAAATTTTATGAAGATGTAATGGGATTTGTCAATTTTCTTTCGTTTGATGACAAGCAGATTCATACTGAATACTCTGCATTAATGAGTAAAGTAATGAGTAATGGAAATGGTAGAATTAAATTTCCGATTAATGAACCAGCAGAAGGTAAAAAGAAATCGCAAATTGAGGAATATTTAGATTTTTATGAAGGGCCAGGCGCTCAACATATTGCTGTAGCTACAGATGATATAATTACAACAGTATCAAAACTTAGGGCAAGAGGAGTTGAGTTTTTATCTACTCCTCCTGAAGAATATTACAGAGCTGTTCCTGAAAGATTACAAAATCATAACCACAGGTTAAGAGAAGATATCGAAACCCTAAAAGGCTTGGGAATAATGATTGATGCTGATGAAGAAGGTTATTTGTTACAAATATTTACTAAACCAGTAGAGGATAGACCAACATTGTTTTTTGAAATTATTCAACGAATGGGAGCTAGAGGATTTGGTGCAGGTAACTTCAAAGCATTATTTGAGTCAATAGAGAGAGAACAGGAAAAAAGAGGAACTTTATAATAAATTTAAAAATCGGAGTATTGTTACTCCGATTTTTTTTATCTTTATGCCGAACTAAATTTGATGTTATGAATAAAAAGAAATTAATAGCTGTTGCAATCGTTGCATTTTTATTATTGGTACCATTTCAGGCTGCTTATATCTCATTTGATACAAGTTCTCAATTGTTGCAAGTATTATCAATGACTTTAGTGATTATAGGTGCAGTATATGCTGTGTTTTTATACAATAAGGGAGCCGAAGAATCTGGTGAACATCATTAAGATTTAACTATAAACAAAAAAGGTGTTGATTTTATCAGCACCTTTTTTGTTTATAAGTTCTACAATTTTTATCGTGGTCTTCTTGATCTGAAGTTACGAGCATTTGCTCCACCTGAATTTGATGATGAAAAGCTTTTTTTCGCTCCTCTATCTCGATCACTTCTTGGTTTATCACTTCTGCTTCGATCTCTATCTCCATTTCCTCTGGGTTTTCCTCTGTATTCGCTTCTAGGTTCTCTTGGTTTGTCCTGAGAAAATTCAACTCTTATTTCTCTGTTTTCAATGTTTTTACCATTTAAAGTTGAAATTAGTTTTTCACCAACTCCATCTTCAACACCTAAAAATGCAAAACTGTCGAACAAATCAATTTTACCAACGCTGTTACCATCAATACCTGATTGGTTACAGATAAAACCTAAAATTTGACCTTTGTTTTCAAAACCATCTAATTTACCTACGTTAATAAATATTCTTTTTGAGTTTTGAGTTCCACCACTCATTCTATCACCTTTTTCGCCTCTTCTGTCGTCTCTGTCTTCACCTCTTCTTGATCCTCTTGGTTCTAGATTAATATCTCCAGCTTTTTCGTAAGCTTTCAAGAAACGATTAAATTCTACTGAAACAAATCGTTGAATCAATTCTTCTTTAGAGAAAGTACTTAACTCTTCATTAATTTTAGCTAAATATGGAGCAATTCCTTTTTCATTAATTTGTACATCGTGTACATTCTGAATCAGCTGAATAATTTGTTGACCACAAATATCGTTTCCTGTTGGAGCTTTAACCAAGTCCATCTTTTTACCAATTTGTTTTTCAACTAATCTCACTCTGCCAGCTTTACTTGGGCTAACCAAAGCAATTGAAATACCAGATTTTCCAGCTCTAGCTGTTCTACCAGCACGGTGAGTATAACTTTCTATTTCATCTGGTAAATCAACGTGGAAAACGTGAGTTACATCATCAACATCAATACCACGAGCAGCAACATCTGTTGCAATCAATACTTGCAAAGCACGATTTCTGAATTTATTCATTACGCTATCACGTTGTGCTTGAGATAAGTCTCCATGTAAAGCATCAGCGTTGTAGCCATCAGTCATTAATTTTTCGGCAAATTCTTTAGCATCCCTTCTGGTTCTACAGAAAACAATACCAAACATTCCTGGTGAAAAATCAATAAATCTTCTTAGGGCATGATATTGATCTCTCCCGCTAACCAAACAATATTGATGTTCAATGTTAGCTGCAGAACTATTTTTGGTTCCAACAGTAACCGTATGAGGGTTTTCCATATATGTTTGAGCAATACGCTCTACTTCTCTTGGCATAGTTGCAGAAAACAACCAAGTATGTTTAAATGGAGGGGTGCCTTCTAAAATTTCATTAATATCTTCTTTAAAACCCATGTTTAACATTTCATCAGCTTCATCTAAAATAACAGTTGAAACAGTATCAAATTTTAATACTTTTCTTCCCATTAAATCAATAGTTCTACCGGGTGTTCCAACAATAATGTTAGCACCTTTTTTAATGTCTCTGATTTGTTCGCTAATATTAGCACCACCGTATACAGCTACAATGTTTACACCTTCTTTGTATTTAGCGTAAGATTTTAACTCTTTTGTGATTTGTAAACATAACTCTCTTGTAGGGCAGAGTATTAACCCTTGAATTGCTCTGTATTCAACATCAATATGTTGTAATAATGGTAAACCAAACGCTGCTGTTTTACCTGTTCCGGTTTGAGCTAAACCGATGTAATCTCTATTACCTTCTAAAAGTACAGGTATGGATTTTTCTTGTATAGGAGATGGTATTTCAAATCCTAAAGTTTCTACTGCCTTGATGAGTGTGTCATCAAGACCTAATTCTTTAAATGTCATTTTTAATATTTTATACCGAACCGGTATCTTGATTATTGTGGCGAGGACGAATTTGCCAGGAATACTCTGTTACCAATCTGGTGTTCACATTATACTATTAGTTAGTATAATTTTTGGCAAAGTTGAGCATTTAATTCGGATAAATAGCTATTTTACTGATTTATTCAGCTGAAGCATTGAATTTGCTAATGAGTAAGTCACTACTTTTTACTATTTTTTTTGTCCATTTTAGTAATTGTTGCAGCTTTTCTTCCTCTGTAAGTTGCCATTTTATCTCTGAATTTCTAAGTCTTTTACTCAGCTCATAAAGAGAAATGGCTGCACAAACCGAAATATTTAAACTCTCAGTAAATCCATACATGGGAATTCTTACAAAACTATCAGCATTATCAATAGCTACTTGCGATAACCCAGTTAATTCGGTTCCGAACATTAAAGCAACTTTTTCATCAATTGGAAGATCTGCAATGTCATAATCATTATGATGTGGTGTTGTAGCAATAATTTTATATCCGTCTGCTTTCAATTGATTAATACACCGTAATGTATTGTCTTCAGCCCCGTTATATTTGATCATGTTAATCCATTTTGTTGCTCCCATTACCACTTTTGGATTGATTTTGTACTTGTTGTAATTTTCTATTACATGTACATCTTGTATGCCGTAAACATCACACGAACGTAGAACTGCACTGGCATTGTGGGGTTGAAAAATATCTTCTAAAACTACAGTAATGTGGTTGGTTCTTTTTTCAATAACCTCTTTAAACAATTTGCGTTTGTTTTCTGTGGCATAACTTAGCAAGTAATCTAATATTTCTTGGTCAGATTTCATCTGTTACTGTAGTTCATATTTTTTTTAAAGATAATTAATACTATTAAAAATCAATAAAAAAGACTGCCTTTTGAGCAGTCTTTAAAATTAAACTTGGGCATTATTTATCCTAAATATGGTTTTAACAACTTACAACGTGAAGTATGTTTTAAACGTTTTATAGCTTTCTCTTTTATTTGTCGAACACGTTCTCGAGTTAACTCAAATTCTTCACCAATTTCTTCTAATGTTAAAGGAGCTTTACAGTTAATTCCATAGTACATTCTTAGTACCTCTGCTTCTCTGTACGATAGAGTAGAAAGAGAGCGTTCAATTTCGTTTCGTAATGATTCGTTCATCAAATCATTATCGGGATTAAACAATATTTCGTTATCTTCCATTATATCCATCATACTGTTGCTATCTTCGTCAGAAGAGAGAGGAGCATCCATAGAGAAATGTCGTCCCGAGATTTTAATTGAATCATCTACTTCGTTAGAAGTAATGTCCAATAGATCAGCTACTTCATCACTAGTTGGCTCTCTTTCATAGAGTTGTTCCAATTCAGAAAAAGTGCGATTTATTTTAGATATACCTCCAATTTTATTTAAAGGTAAACGAACAATACGAGCCTGTTCTGCTATGGCTTGCATAATAGATTGACGAATCCACCATACTGCATAAGAAATAAACTTAAATCCTCTGGTCTCATCAAAACGTTGAGCCGCTTTAATTAAACCAATATTACCCTCATTAATTAAATCGGGTAGGGTTAAACCCTGATTTTGGTATTGCTTGGCTACAGAAACAACAAAACGCAAGTTAGCTTTAGTTAATTTTTCTAAAGCTGCTTTGTCTCCTTCTCTGATCTTTATGGCTAATTCTATTTCTTCATCAGCAGTGACTAAACCTACTTTTGAGATATCGTGTAGGTATTTGTCTAATGAAATTGTTTCTCTGTTGGTAACCTGTTTCGAAATCTTTAGTTGTCTCATAGAATGTTTTTAACATTTAATCTATGCCAATTTACGATTCGTCTACAGAAAGGTTGCGTTTGTATAAAATTAATTTGAATAAAAAACAAAAAAGCCCAGCAATTGCTGGGCTCTTATCATATTAAAAAAACAGGTTTATGCGTTTTCTTTTTGTGGTTTTTCTAACAAAACCTTTCTGGATAACTTTAATTTACCTGTTTTGGCATCAACTTCAATCAATTTTACTTCAATTTCTTGACCTTCTTTCAATACGTCTTCAACTTTTTCAACTCTATCCCAGTTGATTTCAGAAATATGAAGTAGACCATCTTTACCGGGAATAATCTCAACGAAAGCACCAAAATTGGTAATTGATTTAACTTTTCCTTTGTAAATCTCGCCAACCTCAGGAACTGCAGTTATGGCTTTAATTCGTGCTAAAGCAGCTTTCATTGCTTCACCGTCGTTAGTCATGATAGAAACCTGACCAGTATTGTTTACCTCTTCAATAGTGATGGTAGCTCCAGTTTTTGCTTGAATATCTTGAATAATTTTTCCACCTGGTCCGATTACAGCACCAATCATATCTTTAGGGATAGTAATTTGTGTAATACGAGGAGTATGAGGTTTGTAGTCTGCATTTGGTTCTGCAATGGTTTTTAACATTTCATTTAAAATGTGTAATCTACCTTCACGAGCTTGTGCCAAAGCTTGTTCTAAAATCTCGTATGGTAACCCATCAACTTTAATATCCATTTGACAAGCTGTAATACCATCTTTAGTACCTGTTACTTTAAAGTCCATATCACCTAAATGGTCCTCGTCTCCTAAAATATCAGAAAGAACTGCAAATTTTTGATTTCCTGGTTCAGTAATTAAACCCATTGCAATACCTGAAACTGGTTTTTTAATTTTAACACCAGCATCCATTAATGCTAAAGTACCAGCACAAACTGTTGCCATTGAAGAAGAACCATTAGATTCTAATATTTCAGAAACAACACGAACCGTATAAGGGTTTGTTGCATCAAAAGGAATCACTGGTTTTAAAGCTCTTAAAGCTAAATTACCATGTCCAATTTCTCTTCGGCTTGTCCCTCTGTTTGGACGAGCTTCACCAGTTGAGAATGATGGGAAGTTATAATGCAACATAAATTTTTCTGTTCCACCAGTAGTAACTTCATCCACCAATTTTTCATCCATTTTGTTACCTAAAGTAACTGTAGTTAATGATTGAGTTTCTCCTCTTGTAAAAATTGAAGAACCGTGTGCTCCGGGTAAATAATCAACTTCACTCCAAATAGGTCTGATTTCATCTAATTTTCTACCATCAAGTCTTTTTCTTTCATCAAGAATTACTCTACGAACAGCATTTTTCTGAACTTTTTTAAAGTATTGGCTAATCAAGAATTTATCTGCTTTTTCTTCATCACTTAATGTAGCAACAAATTCATCCTTAACTGCGCCAAATTTTTGACCTCTCAAAGCTTTATCAGCAATAGAACTAGCAGCAATTTCATAACATTTGTCATGACAAGCAGTTTTAATTCTTGCTAATAAATCTTCATTACTTCTTTCGTGATCATATACTCTTTTTATTTTAGATTTTTCTACCATAGCAGCTAAATCTAATTGTAATTGACATTGTTTTTTAATTTCGGTATGAGCAACTTTAATTGCTTCTAACATTTCTGCTTCAGAAACTTCTTTCATCTCACCTTCCACCATCATAATGTTGTCCATAGTAGCGGCAACAATCATGTCCATGTCAGATAAAGCCATTTGAGCAGGAGTAGGGTTAATTACCCAATTCCCTTCAACTTTAGCAATTCTTACTTCTGATGTTGGACCGTTAAAAGGAATATCAGATACAGCTATACAAGCAGAAGCTGCTAAACAAGCTAATGCATCTGGTAAAACTTCTTCGTCAAAAGATATTAGTTGAACAGCAACTTGTGTGTTTGCATGGTAATCATCTGGGAAAAGAGGTCTTAAGGCTCTGTCAATTAATCTACAGATTAATATTTCGTTATCATTTGGTCTTGCTTCTCTTTTTAAGAAACCACCAGGTATTTTACCTGCGGCAGCAAATTTTTCTTTGTAATCAACTGTTAATGGTAAAAAGTCCATGTCTTCGCCAGCTTCATTATCTGAAACTACAGTTGCTAACAACATTGTTTTTCCCATTTTTACTACTACCGAACCATGTGATTGTTTGGCTAGTTTTCCAGTTTCGATTTCGATGGACCTTCCATCACCTAATGTGTAGGATTTTTTAATTCCGATTTGTGACATAATTTTTTTTGATTGTTTTGTTTATACTCAGGTGCACCCTGCACCTACTTGATTTAATTGTTTACGTTATTTATAATAAAAAAGGGGAGTGCAAATATTGCTAGCCCCCCTTTTATTCTTTAATGTTATTGTTGTAAGTTCAAATTATTTTCTAATTCCTAACTCTTTGATCAATTCACGATATTTGATAATATCTTTCTTTTTATAGTAATCTAATAAGCTCCTTCTTTTACCTACTAAATCCAATAAAGCTTTTTGAGTTCCTTTATCTTTTTTATTGGTTTTTAAATGACCCGTTAAATGGTTAATTCTGAAAGTAAATAATGCAATTTGTCCTTCAGTTGATCCAGTATTTTTAGCGTCCCCGCCATACTGTTTAAAAATTTCTTGTTTTTTTTCAGATGATAAATACATGCCAAAATTGTTTTTAAATGTTTATTATGTATGATTAATTAAGGCTGCAAAACTAAGCATTATTATTTTAACTTGTTGCCTTAATGTCTTATATTTTAAGAGATTGCTTGTGATAACTAAAATGGAGGAGTGGTTATTGAATACATTGGGCTCAAGGCAGTTGTTCTTCCATTATCAAACTCAATATAAAATTGAAATCTATAATTAGTATTGTTAGTTGTGCTATTAGGAGCATAGGTTCCACGACCATTAGAATACGGTACTGTATCTTTAAATAATGTACCTGTTGGTGAGTTAAACATATACTTTTGATATTGAACATGTATTGTTTTAATATTTGCCCATTCCTGTTGAATTGAACTTTCGTTAAATGAAATGAAAACCCAAATATCACCATAAGAAGGACTAACAGGTATTGCATAAGAACTGTCAACTGTTATAAAATTAGATACATCTTGTTCCCATTTGTTTGCCTCTAAATCGCCTAGTAAATTTTCTTTTTTACATCCAATAACAATACAGCAAAGAGTAAATGATAGTAGTAGTAATTTTTTCATAATCATTTAATTTTATAGGTTAACATTACTGAAGGAATTACTTGATTGTTATAGCTATTTAATGAAAACGAGCTTAGTAATGTTTTTTCGGTATATTCCGGCTTTTTTAATTTATAGCTAAAATATTGTAAAGCTGCAGTTGAGATAACCAAAACACTTCCTATAATAATACTTTTATTGTATTTATCGACATTTTCATCATATGATGTTTTATGAGCAGAATATTCATTTTTATAAGTAGTTAGTAATTGTTTGTCAGAAGCATTTTCATATCTAGTCTTAGCTTCATTAGCTAAGTTTTTTTCGTCTGATATTTTGTTGTTAATCGAAATAGTGTTATAAATTACATATCCTAAAGCAATTGGCGGAACATATCGCATTACTATTTTATCAAGATGATACATCCTTTTTTTTCTTAAATATTTTTTGTAATCATCACTGTAAGATAGTACCTCATGTAAACGAGTGGTTTGTGCTTCTTTAATGTTAATTGTCCGCTCAACATATTCTCTAGTTGGCAACCACATTTTCACATTATAATTTCCTGTATCTAAAGTGTAGGTTTGTTGTGATTTTAATAAACTATCGTTTAATCTAATAATGGCATTTTCTGGGAAAACACTTAAGAATACGGCGCCTTTTTCTTGAGAAAAAGCCTTAATTACAATCAATAGAAGGATTAATGTGGTAATTTTTTTCATTTAACAGTTGAATTTGTTCTTGCTACTTTGTAAAGTAAGTAATAAATAATAAAACAATATTTTTTTCCCATAATTATTACCTCCTTTGATTTGTATTTACTAATAAATCATTTAGTTTGCCGTTAGAGAATGTAAAATCTTTTTAACTTTACAACATAAAACTGAATAATTATGGAAGAGTTGTTAGATTTATTGAAATATACGGTACCTGCCTTGGTAGTGTTTGTTGCATGTTTTTTTATACTAAAAAAATTTATGGATAACGAATACCGTAAACAATTATTAGAATTACGAAAGGCCAATCAAAACTATACTACTCCTTTGAGACTGCAGGCTTATGAACGTATGATATTGTTTTTAGAACGAGTTTCAATAAACAATTTGGTGTCAAGAGTTCAGAAAAGAGGGATGAGTGCTAAGCAGTTTCAGTCGGATTTGATTATAACGGTAAGAACTGAGTTTGAACATAATTTGAGTCAACAAATTTATGTGTCGTCAACAGCTTGGGAAACTGTTAAGTTGGCAAAAGAAGAAGTAATAAAAATAATTAACGTATCGGCTACTCAAGTTAGAGATGACGCGACAAGTGCAGAGTTGAGTCAGAAGATTTTTGAAATTTTATTGAAATTAGAAGTTTCGCCAACTCAAATGGCTATATCTACAATTAAAAAAGAGGTGCGCCAATTATTCTAGCATTTTACCTTTTAGAAAAGTTGTAAGTAAATCCAAAACAAAAATTTGTTTGTATAAAAAAGAAGTGTTGACTTGCGTTGTCTTTTGGATCTGGTGTTGACCGAATACTTGGCATGTCAATAAATCCACTTTTAAACTCACCTCTTAAAAAGAAGTATTTGTAAATAATCAGGTCTAAACCTGTTTTCCCAGAAAAACCATAACCGGCTAAATGAAATTCATCGTAACGTTTACCGAATAACAATTGCACATTAGATCGAGGTAATAAGAAACCACCTCCAAATCCCAGTAATGAGTTTAACCTAATTTTATTTGAATTATGGGTTATTTTAAATAATTCTAAAAGATTGTCGTTTCGTGTAAGTTCGATATCGAAATAATTTAAACCATCAGTATGTTCAAATGTTAAAAAATCTCCCAAAAGAAATACTTCATCATTTAAATAATGTCCGTCGTATTTATTCCCAATGTTTATATTCCCATTAATTTTTACAGTTTGATAGTTGGGCATAACATATTTCATGTGGTCGTACCCAAATGATAAATCAAATTTATCGTTGATAAAATAACCTATTCTGAAATTGGTTTGAGGTATAGTAATTCTTCCTATATTAAAGTAAGGGTCTAATGCAAATGGTGTTTGACGGTCGTAAGCTTTTACATCACTTAAGGTAAAATCATAATTGTCACCTGTAAAACGAATATCGGAATCAGTGTACCAAGCTCGATTCCAGCCCCAGAAAATATAAAGACGCCCTTTATTTGATTGTTTTGGATTTGTGGACTCAATAACATTTACCTGACTAAATCCAACCAGCGATAAACTAAAAATAAATATTAAGACTTGAATATGCTTGTACATGATTTCCATCTAGTGAATTCAGGTACAAAAGTAGAATAATTAAAATATCAATTAATGAGATTAATCATTAATTGTATTTTTCTAATAAAATTTTTGCAGCTTTAAATGGGCTAATTTTTCCATTAACCACATCTTGTTCCATGTTGTGTAACAATTCCTTAACTGTTGGATTGTTGTAGAATAAACTTAAAAGACTGTTGTTGATGGTTTCTGCCAGCCAAAATTTGGCTTGTTGTTTCCTTTTTTTATCAAACCAACCATTGTTGTAGGTTTGTTGTTGGTAAGCTGTAATAATTTCCCACACGTTAGCTATTCCTATATTGTTCAAACCTGAACAGGTTTCAACCATAGGTATCCAGCCATTATCATTTGCAGGAAAAAGATGCAATGCATTTATGTAGTGCTGACGGGCAAGTTTAACCCTGTCGATATTTTCAATATCAGTTTTGTTTATAAGAATGGTGTCAGCCATTTCCATAATACCACGCTTTATTCCTTGAAGCTCGTCGCCAGCACCAGCTAACATTAAAAGCAAAAAGAAATCTACCATTGAATGAACTTCTGTTTCAGATTGACCAACCCCAACAGTTTCAATAATAATGGTATCAAACCCAAAAGCTTCGCACAAAATTATACTTTCTCGCGTAGCTTTTGCTACACCTCCCAAAGTTCCAGAAGATGGAGAGGGGCGAACAAAAGCATTAGGATGTGATGATAGGAAATTCATTCGGGTTTTATCACCTAAAATACTTCCTTTACTTTTAGTGCTGCTCGGATCAACAGCTAAAACGGCAACTTTTTTTGACTGGGTTTCAATTAAATATTTCCCAAAAGATTCTATGAATGTGCTTTTGCCTACACCAGGAACACCTGTTATTCCAATCCTTAATGAGTTTCCTGCTAAAGGTAGGCATAATTCAATCAGTTCTTCAGCTATTTGTTGATGTTCAATTTTTGTACTTTCTAATAATGTTATGGCTTTACTTAAAATAGTTAAGTTCTTATTCTGAATCCCTTCAAAATAGTAATCAACATTAAAAAGTTGTTTTTTCTTTTGTGAAAAATCGTTCAGTGCCATAAATTAATTTCAGGGTTAAAGTTAAGAAAAGATTAAAAACCATTTGATTTATTTGTTTGTCGAAAAAATAAATCTATTTGTCGAAGCAACCTTTTGTTTAATCTAACGTTTAATCAATAACATCACAATTACTAACCTTTTAAACCTAATAGCCATGGATAGCGGATTTATCACATTTTTGATTACTCTCGGAGTTTTAGCTGTTGTTTTTGCAGTAATGTATGTAATGGGAAAAAATTATTCACACAAGAAGTTAAAAAAATAGCTTTTGATGTTTTAATTTAAAGCCACTCATCATTCTACTTCTCCTTTTATGTAATAGTATTATTTAGTTGTCTAACTAAGCATAAATTTGCCTGTATTAAATTGGGTATTTTATGAAAAAAAGACAAATAATAATTTTAGCAATAACATCTGTATTGTTGTTATTTATAATATGGAGACTTGCTTCTGGAAAAAGCGATGACAAAAAAGAGCAAGAAAACACAAACGAAAACAAAAAGTTTGTTAAAATTCATACCATCCAAAACGATACTGTTGAAATCCGCATTAATGGATTTGGCAGAGTATCCTCATCTAGAAATATAACGCTTACAGCTGAAGTGCAAGGCGTTTTAATTAGTACTGGTTTTGAACTTAAACCAGGAGAAACCTTCTCGCAAGGGCAATTACTATATAAAATAAGCGATAAAGAAGCTCAATTGGCTTTAAAAGCTCGTAAGAGTGCATTTTTAAATATTATGGCTTCATCTTTAGCCGACATCAAAGTTGATTTTCCGGAAAGTGCATCAAAATGGACAATTTTTTTAGATAATATTAACTTGGATAACAGTCTCCCAGACTTGCCTGAAATTAAATCTTCAAAAGAAAAAACTTTTTTAGCTTCCCGTAATGTTTTAACCGAATACTTTAATATTAAAGGTGATGAGGAGCGTTTGAAAAAATACAATGTTTATGCTCCTTTTAATGGAAGTGTGGTTGATGTTACTTCAGAAATAGGTGGAATTGTAAATCCAGGAACTCCAATTGCCACAATTATCAAAACTGTTGCTTTGGAGGTTGCTATCCCGGTTAATACCAACGATATTTCATTAGTTAAAATCGGAAACAATGTGAAATTGTTTAGTCAGGATAAAAGCATTTCTTTTGATGGAAAAGTGAGTAGAATTGCTCAAAACATTAACTCCAATACACAATCAATAGATGTTTTCATTAATATAGAATCAAACGATAAGGCTAAATTGTATAATGGTATGTATTTAGAGGCAAGTATTTATGCAGGAAATGTTTATAATGCAGATGAAATACCAAGAAGGTCTTTACTGAATGATGGTCGTGTGTTTATTGTTCAAGACAGCATTATGTTGAAAAAAGAATTGACCATCATTAAAAAGAATAAAAATACGGTTATTGTTAAAGATTTATCGGATAATGATATGGTGGTGATTGAGCCTGTTCCCGGAGCAGTTGATAGTATGGTAGTAACCCCAATAAAAAATAAATAAATTTCATGAGAAAACTGATTTCTTACTTTATAGAAAATCCTATTTGGGCTAATGCTATAATTATTGTTACTGTTCTGTTTGGAGCAATTTCAATTGTTAATATGGATAGTTCGTTTTTTCCGGAACAAGATCCAAACAGAATTGGAATTAGTGTTTTTTATAATGGTGCTTCTCCTATTGAAATGGAAGAAGGTGTAACTATAAAAATAGAACAGGCACTTCAGGGTATTTCAGGTATTGAAGAGATATTTTCTTCATCAGCAGAGAATTTTGCAACGGTTAATATTGTTGCTTATAAAGATGTTGACTTAGATGAAGTGTTGCGCGATGTTGAAAATGCGGTAGACGGAATTAATAGTTTTCCTGATGGGGCTGAAAAGCCAACCATTGTTAAGCAAAGAGGTTTTATGAATAGTAGGGCTTCGTTTATTTCGCTTGCAGGTACCGTTGATATTGTTAAACTTAAAGAAGCTGCAGAAAAAATTGAAGATGATTTGTTAAATACTGATGCTATTAGCCAGGTATTAAAAGATGGATACCCGGCAACAGAGTTTTCAGTAGAAGTAGAAGAAGAGCAGTTGTTGAGATACAACTTAAAATTTGATGATGTTGCCAATGCTATTCGATTTAATAACAGGGATGTATCTGCAGGCTCTGTAAAAACTGATGGTGAAGAATTTTTGATTCGTGCAAAAGCTAAACAAAATACCGAATTAGGGATTGAAGATTTAGTAGTTAGAACACTACCAAAAGGAGAGGTTATCCGAATTGGAGATATTGCAAAAGTGAAGTATCAATTTGCCGATTCGCCAATCAAGAGTTTTGTTAATGGTAAGCGTAACATAACGTTAACTATCATGAAGTTGGAAGACGAAGATTTGGGTAAAATATCCAAAGAAGTGGAGAAATATGTTGAGGAGTTTAACGCTAAACATGATGACATGAAATTGACCATTATGTTTCAATTTTTTGATATGTTAAAACAACGTATTGATATGTTGATGAGAAATGGTTTTATGGGATTGTTATTGGTGTTGGTAATTCTGGGATTGTTTTTAAATCTTAGACTTTCTTTTTGGGTGGCAGCAGGTATTCCAATTTCATTTTTAGGAATGTTTATTTTCGGTTTTTTCTATGGAATAACCATTAATATGATTTCATTATTTGGGATGATTTTAGTGGTTGGTATTGTGGTGGATGATGGTATTGTGATTGCAGAGAATATTTATGCACATTATGAAAAAGGAAAATCACCTTTAAATGCAACCATTGACGGTACCATGGAGGTTATATCATCAGTTTTTACCTCCGTGTTAACCACTGTAGTTGCTTTTAGTGTTTTAATGTTTATAGAGGGAATGGAGCAAATGAAGGAAATGGCTTTTGTAGTAATTGCTTCTTTACTTTTTTCTATGGTGGAAGCCTTTCTGGTATTGCCTTCACACCTTAAGTCAAAAAGAATTCATGAACCCAATAAAAAGCTCAATTGGTTTGGAAAATTCAAATTAAAAATCGAAAAAGCGATAGCATTTATTCGTGATCGTTTCTATGGTGCTACATTAAAGTCGGTGGTTCATAAAAAAGGTTTAAGAAGAGCCTTGGTATTTTTCCCATTGTTGTTTATGATAATTGTTGGAGCATTAATGGGTGCTGGAATTATTCAATCTACATTTTTCCCAGCTATACCTTTCGATGATTTTAAAGTAGAATTTGCATACAAATCGGGTGAGCCTAAAGAAAAAACCACAGAATTTATGTGGTATTGTTACGATAAAGTAATGGAAGTGAAGTATGAGTTGGAAGAAGAATATGGAGATACGCTTATAACTTATGTTTCGGCAGTAGTTGGAGGAACGGAAGAGTTAGGTGAAAGTGGCTCGCATGCTGGTATGGTAAGGGTTAATTTGGATGTAGAAGGTGCTGCTATTTCCAGTTTTGAAATTGCTAAAAGAGTAGAGAATAAAATCAAGAAAGATCCATCTTTAGAAAAGTTTATGGTGGGAGGCGGAAATAGATGGGGAAAACCTGTTGAAATTGCCTTAAATGGTGATGATTACCGTTCAATTAAGGAAGCAAAGGATTACTTGAAACATGAGTTGACAAAAATGCCGGAACTTAAAGATGTAACTGATAATGGCGGACAAGGAAACAGGGAGATCTTGTTGAAGTTAACGGAGAAAGCCCGTTTGTTAGGCTTAACTCATTTAGACATTACCAAGCAAATCCGTCAGGGATTTTTTGGAGAGGAAGTTCAACGATTAATTGTTGGTACGGAAGAAGTGAAAGTTTGGGTGCGTTATCCGGAACACGATAGAGTTTCTATGGGTCAGCTGGATAATGTGCGCATTAAAACCATGACAGGGCAGTTAATACCCTTAAAAGAATTGGTGGAATATGAAATAGAAAGAGGAGAAGTAAGTATTAAACATTTTGATGGGGTGAGAGAAATTAGAGTAGAGGCTGCACAAGTTGATGCTTATGCTTCAACTTCTGATATTAACAATAAAATTAAAGATGAAATTATTCCTAAACTTTACGCGAATTTCCCTGATGTGAAAGCGGAGTTTAGAGGGCAGGCTGAAGAAGCTCAAAAATCGGGTTCATCTATGGCTATAATTGGTGCTGTATTAATAATGTTAATGCTTTTGATTCTATCGTTAAACTTTAATTCGGTGTGGCAAGGATTAATGTTTTTTCCTCTAATTTTAAGTGGGCCATTTTATGCTATGTTAGGGCATGGTATAGAACATCAACCATTTTCATTGTTAAGTGTGTGGGGAGTAATTGCTTTGATTGGGGTTTTAGTGAATGATGCGGTAGTGTTTTTAGATAAATACAACAGAAATCTAAAAGATGGAATGGATGTTGAACATGCAGTCGTAGATGCAGGTGTATCAAGGTTTAGAGCTATTGTGTTAACATCAGTAACTACCATTGCAGGTTTGTACCCTTTAATCCTTGAGCCTTCTTTTCAAGCCCAGTTTTTGGTACCAATGGCAATATCTGTAGCTTACGGTGTATTGTTTGGAACATTATTTATTTTATTGTTCTTCCCATTACTTATATTACTGTTTAATGATACACGAAAAGCATTTAAATGGTTGTGGACAGGAGTAAAACCGACTCCTGAAGAAGTTGAGCCAACAATTATCGACATTAGAAGAAAACAAGATTTAGAATAAAGAAATTTTTATGAGATTCATCATCACATTTATTACCATATTTTTGAGTAGCCTTGTTGTTGCTCAAGACAACTTATCGTTAAAAGATGCCATTGAAATGGGGTTAAAAAGTAACTACCAAATTCAAATTGCAGGCAAAAACGTTGAAATTGCTGAGCGTAACAACAATTGGTTAGAAGCTGGTGCTTTACCCTCCTTAAATGCTAATGCAACACAGGGTTTTAACTGGAGCGAAAATAACAATCCGGCATCATTTATTCAAGGTACTTCAAAATCGACAAGTTTAACATATGGTGCCGATTTAAACTGGGTGTTGTTTAACGGTTTTAAGGTTAAAATTGGTAAAGACAAGTTGCAATATTTACAAGAGCAAAGTCAAGGTAATGCGGCTGTTGTGGTTGAAAATACTATTCAGTCAATTGTTTTAGGGTATTACAATGCCTTGCTGCAGCAAGAAAAATTAAATGCTATTGGTAAGTTGGTGCAGGTTTCATCCGACAGGTTAAAATATGTAACTACTAAAAAGGAGTTGGGTACTGCTTCAACCTTTGATTTGTTACAAGTAAAAAATGCTTTATTAACCGATAGCACCAATTACTTAATGCAGGAGTTGGCATTTAATAATGCATTAAGAAACCTAAACATGTTAATGGCTATTGATGTGGAGAAGAAATTTACTTTAACCGATAAGCTTGAACATACACAACAAATGATTAGTCAAGATGGATTGAAAAACAGAATGTTATCAAATAATCAAACCTTAAAAAATCAATACATCAATCAAAATATTTTGAAAAAAGATAAGGGTTTAATGCGAGCAAATTTATTCCCGGTGGTATCATTTAATAGTGGGGCAAATAAAACCATTAGTGGTTTTGAAGGTACAGGTATAGGTGGCCAAAAAATTAACACCAGCGGAAACGAATCTTTTGCTTATTATGCCAATTTTACCTTAACGTTTAATTTGTTTAACGGGCACAAAACACACCGTGCGTTTAACAATTTAAGAATACAAGAAGAAATTGCTAGTCTTACATCGAGCGAAATGGAATTGACTTTAACCAACGAATTAATTTCTATTGTGGAATTGTATAAAGCACGTACCGCTATTTTAAATTTAACCAACGAAAGCTTGTCAACAGCAGAATTGAATTTACAAATTGCACAAGATAAATTTCAATCGGGGAGCATTACTTCGTTTGAGTTTAGAGACATTCAAAATTCGTATTTGAACACGGTTGTTACGCAATTAGAAGCCGTTTACAATGCCATTAGCACCAATACCGATATAGTACGATTAACAGGTGGTATTATTGAAGAGTTCAGCAATAAAAACTAAACCATAAACTTTTACCAAAATTTGTCCGTTCGAGTGTCCCGCAATTCTTCGGGATGTATCGAAAACAGCAAATTTTGTCGAAAATCGTTCTCGATACTTTTATCGCGTCATTATCATTTCGCAATAAAAACTCGAACGGACATTTTAGTTAATTAAGCCCAATTTATTAAAATAATGAATTAAACAGTACCTTTGAAAACCATGAGTTTTGAGGTAGGAAATAAAGTAAAATTCGTTAACGAAAATCTAGAAGGTGTAGTAAAAGCCATTCTAAAAAACGATGTATTGCTTATTGAAGCTTCCGATGGTTTCGACCATAAAGTAAAACCCAACCAGGTGTTGGTTATCAAAAACGATAACTCTGTAGCTTACAGCGTAGATAATGCCGACATCAAGAGTAAAATAACCAACCCCAACTCAAAAAAAAGCTTCAACACTGTTTTAGCCAAATACACGGCTACCAATAAGTTTCAGTACGAAAGAGTACTTGAAATTGATTTGCATTTAGAAGAATTGGTAGAATACCCCATGCGATTAGACGATTGGCAACGCTTACATACTCAAATGCAACACGTAAAAAAATGTATGGAAGCTGCCCTAAACCAACGTTACCGTAAATTGGTTTTTATACACGGAGTAGGGCAAGGCGTGTTAAAATCTGAGATACGTACTTACCTTTTGCAATTTGAAAACATTGTGGTTAAAGATGCCGATTATAAAGAGTATGGCTCAGGGGCAACGGAGGTGGTTATAAATTAATATTCCCAAGATTAGGATATTCTATAAATATTTTAGGAATTATTTTTTTTTGTACGGTTTTTAATCATTAAGCCATAAAACAACATACCACTCACTAGTACACCTAAAACACCCCAGCTTGTTTCTGATTTTGAGTCAAATATTTTATTAATTAAAAGAATTATGACTCCAGTTGACAAGAAATAAAACACATAGCGAAAAGATTTACTTTCATATAGACTCTTACCTTCTTCTATGTAATTTGCTTCAACTTCAGAAAGAATTCCGTTTTTATAGTTATTTGATTGCTTTGGAAATTCTTTTACAAATCGATAAAAATCATCTTTAATTGGTATTACATTTAATCGGTTTATTTTGTATCTAGTTTGATTGGTAAGGTTAATCATAAATCTGTCAAATGTCCTATCTTCTTCAAACACATAATTGTCAACTAAGTTCCAAGGTATTTTAAAATTCTTTTCCCAGCTTAAGAAAAATCTTCTCTCCCAAATATGTATAATTCCTTCTTCATTTAAAAGAATTTTCACTTTACCCATACTTGCTAAATGGGCAAGGTAAACTGAGATTACAATTATTATGGTAATCAGTAGAAATGATAAAATTTTAATATCAGACCAAGGCATATTATCTAGAATCAAAGTAATACTAGTAAGAAAAATTCCAATTAAAACTAGCAAGAATCTAAGAATTGAATGAGCCTTAATATTATATTCTCTTGGTTTCATTTCTATTTTATGTTCCTGTTCTTATTATTAATACCAGACTATTATACATTATTTCAAATATAATGCTTTTACTTTTATAGTTAATCGTGTTAACCATAAAATAACCTAACTTCGCCATAGAAAAAGCAAATCGTTCTATCGCCTTTTTGTTTATCAAAAGGGAGGAAAGTCCGGACAGCGTAGAGCATCCTACCTAGGGAAACCTAGGGTATTTGTATGTAATGTACAGGTAACAGAAAGTGCCACAGAAAATATACCGCCAGTTTTCGGATTGGTAAGGGTGAAAAGGCGAGGTAAGAGCTCACCGTTGTTGCAGTAATGTAATGTGCATGGTAAACCTTTGGAGCTGAAAAATCAAATAAACCAAGGCTATAGGGCTGCTCGCCCAATCTTGGAGGGTAGATTGAACGAGGGTAGGTGCAAACCTGCTCCCAGATAAATGATAGAAGTTCCAATTTATTGGAAAACAGAACCCGGCTTACAGATTTGCTTTTTTTATTTCTTTTTTAACTATTTGATTAAACTGAACGCTGATGTATTGTTTAAAACAATACATACACAGATTTAGTAAGATAAATTATGATATAACTATCTTAAAAATCATAATCGTTATTAATCATAATAATCAGCGTTCATTACTTATCTTAGAGGGTTGTTGTAATATTGAATACAATACATGCACATCATGATTGATCATAACGATCGGCGTTATCAGCGTTCCATAATTTTTTATTCAATTTTGAGACTTACATTTTTTTTAATGGGTGTTTTATAACTAATTTTGGGGCTTAAATTTTATATCCTTAAAAATGAGCAAAGACCAAGAAATTTTTGATTTAATTCAGGAAGAACACCACAGACAAAAAGAGGGTGTAGAATTGATTGCATCTGAAAATTATGTTAGCGATAACGTATTAAAAGCAATGGGTAGTGTGTTAACCAATAAATATGCCGAAGGCTTGCCTTTTAAGCGTTATTATGGTGGTTGCGAAGTGGTTGATGTTATTGAGCAAATTGCTATTGACAGAGCAAAAGAATTGTTTAATGCGGAATGGGTTAATGTTCAACCACACTCGGGTGCACAAGCAAATGCAGCAGTTATGTTGGGTGTGTTACAAGTTGGAGATAAAATTCTAGGATTTGATTTATCACATGGTGGTCATTTAACACATGGTTCACCAGTAAATTTTTCGGGTAAACTGTATAAAACCAGTTTTTATGGTGTAAACAAAGAAACAGGTAGAGTTGATTACGATAGTATTGAAAAAACAGCCATAGCTGAACAACCTAAGTTGATTATTGCCGGAGCATCAGCTTACAGCAGAGATTGGGACTATAAACGAATGCGTGAGGTGGCTGATAAAGTTGGCGCATTATTAATGGCAGATATTTCTCACCCGGCTGGTTTAATTGCCAGAGGTTTGTTAAATGACCCCATGCCACATTGCCACATTGTTACTACAACAACGCATAAAACCTTGCGTGGACCAAGAGGCGGAATGATTATGATGGGGAAAGATTTTGAAAACCCATGGGGTTTAAAAACTCCAAAAGGAGAAATTAAAATGATGTCTGCCATTTTAGATGGAGCAGTTTTCCCGGGAACACAAGGAGGGCCATTGGAACATGTAATTGCTGCAAAAGCCGTTGCTTTTAAAGAAGCATTGTCGGACGAATACATGGAGTACTGTATACAGTTGATGAAAAACGCTAAAGTAATGGCTGATGAATTGACTAAAAGAGGTTACGGTGTAATTTCAGGAGGTACAGATAACCATTGTATGTTAATTGATTTACGTTCAAAAAATATTACGGGTAAAGAAGCAGAAAATTTATTGGTGAAAGCAGATATTACCGTTAACAAAAATATGGTTCCTTTCGATGATAAATCTCCATTTGTAACCTCCGGAATTAGAGTTGGAACAGCTGCCATTACTACAAGAGGAGTGAAGGAAAAAGAAATAGTTCGTATTGTTGAATTGATGGATAAAGTGATTACCAACAAAGACAACGAAGCCATTATTGAAGAAGTAAGAGACGAAGTAAATGAAATGATGGAGAAATATCCGTTGTTTAAATAGTGTTGATAGTTGATAGTGGTCAGTATATAGTATACTTACATTCTACAGTTTTTGAGCTTAAGAACTATCAACAACTAACAATTAACAATTAACCAATAACAAAAATGATAGAAGCAAATAACCCTAAATTAAAAAGCTGGATTTCAGTACCTCAAAACAGTGATTTTCCAATACAAAACATTCCTTTTGGAGTGGCTAAAACCAAAAACGGAACAGTTGTCGTTTCTCGTATTGGCGATACAGTTATTGATATTCACCAATTGGCGTTACAAAATTTAGTAAAGTTTGATGCTACTTTATTTAAATCTTCATTTTTAAACGATTTTATGTTGTTGGGTAAACAAGCTACCCGCGATTTAAGAAATCAACTCTCACAACTTTTTAGAGATACCAATACCGATGCTCAAAACAATTCAAACATTAAAGCTGCTTTGTTGAATATTGCTGAGGTAGAAATGCTGTTACCCATTAAAGTTGGTGATTACACCGATTTTTATTCGAGTGAACAACATGCTTTTAATGTAGGTTGTTTGTTTAGAGACCCAAAAAATGCTTTGATGCCAAACTGGAAATACATCCCTGTGGGTTATCACGGTCGTTCAAGTTCTATCTTGGCTTCAGGTGTTGCTTTTCATCGTCCAAAAGGGCAAAAAAGACCAAACCCGGAAGAGGCACCAGTATTTGGAAATTGCAATTTGTTGGATTATGAATTGGAGACTGCATTTTTTACCTATCAGGGTAAACCACTTGGCGATTCAATTACCACAGACGAGGCGGACGATTATATTTTTGGAATGGCGTTGTTTAACGATTGGAGTGCCCGTGATATCCAAGCATGGGAATATGTTCCATTAGGGCCGTTCTTAGGTAAAAATTTTGCTTCACATTTATCGTGTTGGATAGTTACCTTAGATGCGTTAGAACCATTTAGAGTTGCCGGTCCGGTTCAAGACCCAAAAGTATTTCCTTATCTGGAATACAAAGGCAATAAACACATTGATATCAACTTAGAAGTATTGATTAAGCCGGAAAACAGTGAAGAAGTTTCTGTAGGTAAATCAAACTACAAATACATGTATTGGAACATGAACCAACAATTGGCACACCATACCATTAATGGTTGTAATATAATGGTTGGCGATTGTATGGGGTCTGGAACCATCAGTGGACCAAACGAAGGTCAATACGGTTCTATGTTAGAAACCACCTGGAAAGGAACAAAACCGGTAAAAATGTTGGACGGAACCGAACGTAAATTTATTGCTGATTACGATACGGTAATAATGAGAGGCTATGCAGAAAAAGATGGAGTCCGAATTGGTTTTGGGGAAGTAGCTGCAAAAGTATTGCCTGCTAAATAATATTTAGCTTTTCTATATTGTGTGTAATTTGTTGAAAACTAGGAATTTCTTTTTTCTTGGTAAAGCAACCTTTTTGTTATTTTTACATCTATATTTTAACGATTTGTTAATATACGCATAATTATATTTAGGTTGTGTGTTGGTAGTTTTGAGTTGTTAAATTAATTGTGTGCTAGTGAACACCCTACAAGACTTGCAATTTTGAGTTGTAAGATTCCGAAACCACTAGAAAATTATAGAATTTAGTATTGAACATTTAGAAAAATTATATTTTTTAGAATATCATTTTTTGAAGTTGATCACCCTTGAAGAATACTGTTAAATGCAGTATTAATAAGCCGGCTTCGTAATTATAAATATTTTACGATGAAGCTATTTATCAAAAATTTAAATCCACTAAAAAGAACAGCGCTGTTATTGGGTTTATTGTTTTTGCAAATAGTTAGTTTAGCTCAGGCTTCTTTACCATTAACACGGTCATCATGGGCTTCTACTCCAGCAGGTTGGACAGATAATCCATTATCTAGTTACCTTACTACTTTTGCATGCACAGGTAGTGATGGGGGAAAGTTTTCTACAACCGGAGATAATAACATCGTAAATTTTAATTCTACTCCATATCAACTCTCTTTTACTGTTAAATCAAATAGCTCAGCTTCAACTTCTGTTTTGTTGGTTGAAGAATCTGCGGATGGTATATCATATACGACTGTTGTAAGTCTGACTGGGACTGCAGGATTACCAACTACGTGTACTACAAGAGGGCCATATAATTTACTAACTACTTCAAGATATGTGAGATGGTCTTTTACAAAAGGCTCTTCTAATATGACTTGGGATGATGTTTCGATTACCGTTCCAGCTGGTCCTGCATTAGTTGTTTCACCTACAACGTTGACTGGATTTTCTTACATACAAGGAAATGGTCCCTCAACCTCTCAAAGTTATAATTTAAGTGGAACGCTATTAACTGGGTTTCCAAGCAATATTACAGTAACAGCCCCTACCAATTATGAGGTTTCACTTGATAATACCTCTTTTTCTGGAAGTGTTTTGGTTCCTTACTCGTCGGCAACACTGGCTTCAACCCCAATTTATGTACGTTTAAAAGCAGGAGGAGTAGTTGGAGCATACAATGGTGAAATTATTACTAATGCTGGTGGTGGTGCTACTACACAAAATGTAACGTGTAGTGGAGATGTATTGGCATCATCAACATCAGATATTATAACAGCTAACGGAGAATCAGCCACGATACCGTCAACAATCAATACGGCTGGACCATTAACTTCTGCACAAGGAACTCAAGTATGGCAATTTACCATTCGTGATGGTGGAGCAAGCTCACCTGACGCAGATAATTTAGCAACTATAGTAAACAGTATAATATTTTCTCAAGCTACAGGTAATGCTGTTACAAATTGGTCTACAGCCATTAAAGCGATTGATTTGTTTGATGGTGTTACTAATGTTGGTTCAGGAGTTGTCACTACAGGCCCTAATAGAGTTACTTTTTCAGGTTTAAACATTAACATAGCCGACAATTCTACAAAAACAATTAGCGTTCGATTAACTTTAAATTGTGGTATAGGTGCTACTAATTTTGATGGAGAAGATTTTGGTTTTCAAATTTCAAATGGAAATGTTACATTTAGTGCATCTGGATCTGGTAAAACTACTTTTTCTGCTATAACTACCATCAATAATTTAAATGTAATAAATGTTGTTGCAACTAAGCTTATGTTTACTCAGCAACCAACAACAACATCCGAAAGTTTAGTAATGTCTCCATCGGTTGTCGTAACAGCTACTGATGCTTGTGGTAATACTGATATTGATTTTACAGGAACGGTATCTATTACTTCGACAGGAACATTAACAAGTTCACCACAAACTTCTTCCGCTGTAGCTGGAGTTGCAACTTTTAGTTCGATCGTTCATTCGGTGGTTGGTACAGGATATACATTAACTGCTACTACAGGAGGGTTAACAAGTGTAGTTAGTACTACTTTTGATATAACAGTTGTTACTAATTTTACTGGTGGAGATATGGCTATTGTTGGTATATGTGTAAACCAGAGCGTATGTGGTGGAGCTGGTGGAGAGGATGAAATTAGTTTAGTAAGTTTTGTTGATATTACTCCAGGAACTTCTTTTCATATTACTGATAATGGGTTTGAACGAGTTGGCTGTGGAAGTAATACTTGGGGAGATGGGGAAGGAGTAATTACAATTACCAGAACAACTTCAACATTGGCTGCGGGTACAATATTCACTTTTAGAATATTAAACAATACATTGTTTACAGGAATTAATCCGGATAACAACTGGACAGTTACTTATCCGGTTGGCACTAGTTTTAATTTAAATAGTAATGATGAACAGGTTTACCTGATGCAAGGGGGGGTATGGAGTGATCCTGCCGGGGCTAGTAATGCAACTTATTCTGGTGGAACCTATATGTTTGCCATTAATACTTATACTGCTTGGACTTGTAATGACAATACTACTACAAGAGGTGATTTACCAATACCTTTAACATGTTTTAGCATAATGCCTTTAACTGGAACGGTTAATGTAAAATATACCGGATTGACTACTCCAGCCTCTAAAAAAGATTGGATCAACCGATTAAATAACATTTCAAATTGGTCGGCATCCTCAGATTGTCCAACTTATAATGCTCAAGTACCCGTATACTCAAGTGGGTTTACTTTTTCTATAATACCAGGTGGTTTTAGTAGTGGTTATTGGACAGGTGCTTTAGATAACGATTGGTTTGATTGTCATAATTGGCAAAATTATGAGGTACCGGATTCTTTGGATAATGTCACTATCGATAATGTTGCTAATGATCCAATTATAGGTGCATCTCCAGCGACATACCCAAATGGAGCTATTTGTAATGATTTGCTCATAACCAATACAAGCGGTGCCGGAGTTTTAACTTTAGATAATGCTTTAAGTTATTTTTCCATTAAAGGTAATATTACCAATAATGGAATTATAACCGGATCAAATGGTTTAACCGAATTACGTTCAGCCAATGCTCAATCATTTTCCGGTAGTGGTGCAACACAGTTTTACAATTTGAGATTAAACAATACGAATGCATCAGGAGTTTCCTTATTACAAGATGTAACTGTTTCAAACAATTTAACATTTACAATTGGTATGTTAAGTACGGGAACAAACAAACTAATTATTACCAATACCACAGTTCCTACCATTTTTGGATATGGAAATACAAAGTTCATCAATGGTAATTTGCGTCATTATATTGCGAACAATACCTCTACTTATGTTTTCCCAATTGGAGATGGAATGGCCTCTACTAACTACAAACGAATTGATTTGTTAAATAATTCCTTAGTAACAACGAGTTATATTGATGCAAGTGTTGCTGATGTTCCACAAGGTACACCCGCTGCAGATGTTGATGCAAATTTAGGAGCTTCTGCCGTACAATGGGGCACACAATTAACGAATTTATTAAATTCTGCTATATGGACATTAACCCCAGATGCTCAGCCTACAAGTGGAACGTATGGAGTTAATTTGTATGTGGAAAATGTTTCAGGATTGTCTGCTGCTGATGATAATATGTTTTGTCCAGTAAAACGTGATGTTTCATCTGTGACTTATGCCGATTGGAGCACTTATTTATCTGCACCAACAGTTATTCCCGCTACAGGATTAGCGGGCAGAATTTATAGTGGTGGAGCAGGATATGCACAACGAACAGGTTATCAGAATTTTTCTCTTCATGCAATAGCAAAAGCGCCAACTATTTTACCAATAAAGTTGCTTTATTTTAAAGCAATCAAAAATGGTAGTGTTGTAGATATAGATTGGGCTACAACAACAGAGATAAACAACGATTATTTTACCATCGAAAGATCTAAAGATGCATTTAATTTTGAACCAATATTCTTTAAGAAAGGTGCAGGAAATAGTTCAATGAATTTGTATTATTCAACAATAGATAAATCACCTCTTTTTGGAGTGTCTTATTACAGATTAAAACAAACTGATTTTGACGGAAAATATACTTATAGTAATATTGAATCTGTTGTTTTTGAAGGAGCTGACGAGTTAGAAATAGTTAATACTTATCATGCTATAGACAATAACATACTTACAGTTAGAGTGAATTGTAAAGACGTTGCTGCAGTTAACTTTGAATTGTATGACATGACGGGTAAGAAAGTTCAGGAGTTGATTCAGACAATTAATGGAGACAATCAAACCGTGTTATTGCAAACTAAAGGATTAAGTTCAGGTGTTTATTTGTTGAAAGTTTTCAGTAATTCAGACGTGATTACTCAAAAAGTGAAGTTATAAGACTTAGATTTTCATTCGTGCATTTGGAGTGGTTTGCTGATTTGAAAAATCACCACTCAAAAACTTAAAATATCCCGTAATTGCTATCATTGCTGCGTTGTCGGTGCAATACTCAAATTTTGGGATAAACACTTTGTAGTTTTCTTTTTCTAATTCAAGCAAATGATTTCTTAAACCAGAATTGGCAGAAACACCACCGGCTATAGCTATTTGATTAATGTCTTCTTGAATTAATGCTTTTTTTACATTGATTAGCAAAATGTCAACAATAGTTTTTTGTACAGAAGCACAAATATCATTTAGATTTTCTTGAATAAAAATTGGGTTATTTTTGGTTTCTCTTTGTAAAAAATAGAGTACAGATGTTTTTAAACCACTAAAACTAAAATTCAAACCATCTACCTTTGGGTGAGGAAAATCAAACCTATTAGGGTTTCCTTCTTTTGCATGTTTGTCAACTAATGGACCTCCAGGATAGGGCAGTTCAAGCATTTTTGCAACTTTATCAAAAGCTTCCCCAGCGGCATCATCAATAGTCTCGCCAATAATTTTCATAGTGGAATAGTCAAAAACTTTTACCAATTGAGTATGTCCACCGCTAACTGTCAAACAAATAAATGGGAAGGCAGGTTTATTGCTCCTACCATCTTGTTCCTCGATAAAATGAGCCAAAATATGGCCTTGCATGTGATTGATTTCAATTAATGGTATCTGCAAAGCCAATGATAATGATTTTGCAAATGAACTACCGACTAATAAGGAGCCCAATAAACCAGGACCATTGGTATATGCAATAGCACTAAGTTGTTTTTTAGAAACACCCGCTTTTTTTAAAGCAGCTTCAACTACCGGAACAATATTTTGTTGGTGTGCTCTTGAAGCAAGTTCAGGAACAACTCCTCCATAAGCTTTGTGAACATCTTGATTAGCAATAATATTGGCAAGAATTTTGCCATCGCAAATCACCGCAGCAGCAGTATCGTCACACGAGGATTCGATTCCTAAAATAATTATTGGTGATTGCGGCATTAAACGTATTTTTGTTGGTTATATATACTGCAAAGCTATCAAAAAAAGAAGAATAATAACGGTGCTACTTGTCGCAATTTTATTGCTTCTAATTGTTTTTGGTGTCGTCACAACTAAAAGCTCTAAATTTCAAACTTACTTAATAACCTATTACCTTGAAAGTTTATCAAAACAACTGAACACGGAATTTTTTGTTGAAAAAATTGATGTTAGTTTTTTTACTGGAGTTACACTTAATAAATTATTTGTTAGAGATTTACATCAGGATACGCTTGTGTATATTGATGAACTGAATGTGGACATCAAAACATTTTCGTTAACCAATAAAAAAATAATTATTGACGGTGTAACCTTAAACGATGCATATATCAATATTGTTAAGTATAAAGAAGATAGTACACTCAATTTTCAATTTATTGTAAACCATTTTACTTCATCTGACACTAGCAGTAGCGATTGGTTTTTCTCATTACATAAAGTTGAATTTAAAAACAGCAAACTGGCTTATAACGATTATGACTACGCACCTTATATTGCTGTTGATTATAATCATGTTGAATTATCAAAATTTAACATGATTTTATCTGATATTGAATTTATTCCTCAAGGAATTAATTGTGACATTGAAAATTTAGCTTTTGAAGAAAAAAGCGGATTTATAATTAATAAAATGAGTACGAAATTTAATATTTCACCTCAAGGAATTATTACTCAAAATTTACGAATAACAACTCCACATTCCGATATTAATGGCGATGTTAATTTTTTGACTAAGAGTTATGATGATATGTCTAACTTTATTAGTGATGTTAGTATCAACTCTTATTTTGAACCATCAAAAGTTAGTTTTAAAGATTTATGTTTTTTCGCAACAACATTAGATTGTGTTAACAAATCAGTAGATTTTGAAGGAGAAGTTCGAGGTAAAATTAATAATCTTAAAGCACGGAAGTTTGTGTTTACTATAGATGACGGCACCCATTTTATGGGAGATATTAATATTACAGGTATTCCCGATGCTGATAATATTTTTATGCATGTTAAAGTTGATGAATTACTTACTTCAAAATCAAAAATAGAACAGATTCCGCTGTATCCATTTTCATCAAAACGATTCATTGAACTACCTGAAAATTTTAAGCATCTAGGTGAAATTAAATTTAAGGGTACATACACAGGCTTTTTTCACGATTTTGTGGCGTATGGTAATTTTTATACAGAAGCAGGCAGACTATCAACCGATTTAGCAATGAAATTGCAAAATAATAATACAATTTATAAGGGGAGTCTTAAAACTAACCAGTTTCAATTGGGCAAATTTTTAGAAATAGAAAATGAAGTAGGTACTATTTCAATGGACGCAAATATTGAAGGACAAGGTCTGGAATTAAAAGATATTGAAGCAAAACTAAGAGGTAATATTCAACAGGTTGTAGTAAAAGGGTACAATTACCATAATGTTCATGTTAAAGGGGTATTTATGAACAAGATTTTTAATGGGTTCATGTCTGTTGAAGATGAAAATATTGATTTTGATTTTAACGGATTAGTTGATTTTTCTGGACAATTACCAAAGATGAAATTTCAGTCATCTGTTGCTAAAGCAAAATTGGCCAAGTTAAATTTTATTGAGGATAAAGGTGAAAATACTAATTTCTCCATGTATTTAGATGTGGATATGGTTGGGAATAATATTGATAACCTGATAGGAACGGTTGATATATCCGAGTTTAAATTAACTGATAATGAAGATGATATTAGAGTTAAAAGTATTTTAGTAAAATCCGAAGTTCACGGTAAAATCAAAAAAATATCGATTGATTCTGATATGATGAAAGGATATTTAGAAGGTGAGTATAACTTTAAAAATCTGTTTGATGCAAGTGCTAATAACTTTACTGCATATTTCCCATCATTCCAATCGAATAAATATGAGGGAGTAAAAATTAATAACGACTTTGATTTTGATTTAACTATTTTTAAATCAGACTTATTGTCCAAGCTGGCTCTTAATGGTGCTGAACTGTCTAAAAATACAACTTTAAAAGGATATTATCATTCCGACCAGCAATCGCTTTCCGTTAAAGGGGTTTTTCCTCAAATTGATTTCAATGGAATAATTATTAATAATGCTGCTTTTGAAAGTAAATCAACCGAAAACAAAATATCAATAGATATTGTGGCTGAACGGATTAAACAAAGCGATAGTTTATTTATTGATGATTTTAAAACTTCATCGTTAATCAAAAATGATTCAGTATCAACTAAAATCAATTGGTTAAATAAAGATACGACTGGTAGAACTGAAGCTGAATTTAACTTATTAACTGTATTTAAATCGCCTAAATCATTTACTTCTAAATTTTCAAATTCGTATATCTATGTTTCTGATACTTTATGGGCAATAAACGAAAACAATAGTATTGAATATGCAAAAAATGAAAGTGTTGAGGTTTTAATAAAAAGCTTAGGAATCGATGCAGGTCATCAAAACATATTAATTGATGGAAAAATTTCTGGTAAACCTACCGACCAACTGGATGTAGCATTAAGTAATTTTAATTTGTATAACATTCAAAAATTAATTCCAGAAGATGTATTGAAAGTTAATGGTACTATTGATGGGGTGGCGTCAATTAAAAAAGAAAATGAGGAATTTATATTTACCTCTGATTTAAATTTTGATAAACTCAGTTTAAATGGAACAGGTATAGGCAATGGTCAGGTAAAATCTACATGGAACCCTTCTGAAAAGCTGTTGTCGGTTGATGGTCAGTTTTACAAGGGTCATTTGCCTTCAATAATTTTTGTTGGAGATTATTATCCGTTTAAAAAGGAAGAAAGTTTAGATTTAAACATAAAACTGCAGCGGGCTGACTTGCAGTTGGTTAGTGGTTATACTGATGCTTTTATTTCAAATCTTAGAGGGATAGCTTCTGCTGAAATTGACTTGAATGGAACAATCGATAAACCTGAGTTTACAGGTTTTGTTACATTGCAAAAAACCAGTTTTTTAGTTAATTATTTAAATACAAGCTTTTCTACACCAATGTGTAAGATTGATATTAGACCTGATATGATTAGCTACGATAATGTGTTGTTTTTTGATGAAAAAGGAAATAAAGCATCTAGTAATGCTACTGTTTTTCACAACTTTTTTAAAGAAGTGAGTTTGGATTTTGGGTTTAATGCAAAAAACTTTTATGCGTTAAACACTACTTTAAAAGAAAACGAATTGTTTTATGGAAAAGCATTTGTAACAGGTCTAGTAAACATTGGCTTGTATAAAGACAAATTGAATATTGAGTTGGATGTAACTTCCGAAAAAGAAACAGTTATCAATATTCCATTGAATACTGCTGAGGAGATTTCTGAAAATAATTTTATTGAATTTGTAAGTAATGATGTGAAGGAAGAGATAAAGGAAAAGGAAGTGGATTTGTCGAACATAGAGATGAATTTTATGTTACATGCTACGCCCGATGCAGAAGTACGTTTAATTTTTGATGACAAGGTTGGAGATGTTATTCGTGCTAGAGGAGAAGGTGATATTAGTATAAATATTAGCCCTCAAGGTGATTTTAAAATGTATGGCGATTATGTGGTGAAAGATGGTGATTACTTGTTTACACTTCAGAATATCATTAACAAAAAGTTTAATTTAGAGGAAGGTGGTAAAATTTCTTGGAATGGAGATCCTCTTGAAGCTCAATTAGATTTAACAGCAGTATATCGTTTAAGAGCAAGGTTGTATGAGTTAATTGCCAGTACAGAAGATAGTGCGAGTGCAGAGTTGTATAAAAAAAGAACCCCTATTAACCTGAAGTTGAATATAACCAATACCATGATGTCGCCAGATATTGCTTTTGATATTGAATTGCCAACTGCTGATGAGACCACTAAAAATAAAGTTAGAAGTGTTTTGTATGTGAGCGACCAGCAAGAAAATATTCAGGAATTAAACAAGCAAGTATTTTCGTTGCTGGTGTTAAACCAGTTTATTCCTCCAAATGGAGGAGGTACAGCTAATTATTCGAATGTTGGTACAACTACATCTACCGAGATGCTTTCCAATCAAATGAGTAACTGGTTGTCGCAAATTAGTACCGATTTTGATATTGGATTAAATTATCGTCCTGGTGATGAAATATCAAACAGAGAATTGGAATTGGCACTTTCTACTCAGCTATTTAACGATAGAGTAGTGCTCGACGGAAATTTAGGTGTATCGGATAACAAAGGGCTTAGTAATAATCAAAATGCAAGTAATTTGGTTGGAGATTTTTCTATTGAATATAAAATTACTGAAGATGGTAAATTACGTGTGAAAGGGTTTAACCAATCGAACCAGTTTTCGTTACAACGCCGAAGCAGTAACTACACCCAAGGAGTTGGTCTGTTTTACCGTAAAGAATTTGACCGTTTTGGAGAGTTATTTAGAAGAAAAAAACCAAAAACAGAAAGTAAATGACCAAAAATCAACAACTAATAGCCATTAGAGCATTTGCACAATCGTTTCATCAAACTGATGCTACTGGTCACGATTGGTTTCATATTTCGAGAGTGGTAAATGTGGCTAAAAAAATAGCAGAAGCAGAACATGCTGATGTGGTTAAGGTAGAGATTGTGGCATTGTTGCATGATATAGCTGATTATAAAATGAACAACGGTGATGAATCCATTGGTTTTGAAAAAATTACCAGGTTTTTACTTTCATTAGCTTTTACACCTGAAGAAATTAATGAGATTATTACTGACATAAAAAACATTTCATTTAAAGGAGGAAATAATGTGGTAAGTGACCAAAGCATTACTTCTAAAATTGTACAGGATGCTGATAGAATAGATGCTATTGGAGCAATTGGTGTGGCTCGTACTTTTGCGTATGGAGGAAGTAAAAAACGCATGATGTACGATCCGGAAATTAAACCTCAACTGCACCAAACCGCCGAAGAATACAAAAATAGCACAGCGCCAACCATTAACCATTTTTACGAAAAACTGTTGTTGTTAAAAGATAAAATGAATACCCAAACAGCAAAACAAATTGCTGAACAACGACACTTATTTTTAGAGTATTTTTTAACCCAGTTTTTTAATGAGTGGGAAGGAAAAGTATAATCTTTTAAGTTCTTAAAATCTTTTCCATTTTTCTATCTTTTGCTAATTCGTCTATGAGTTTATCTAAATACCGAATTTTTCGCATGAGTTCATCTTCAATATCTTCTATACGATAACCACATATTACACCTGTAACTTTTGGAGCATTAGGGTGTAGTTGTGGCGCCTCAGCAAAAAAGGTTTCAAAACTCACCTTCGTATCAATTTGGTGTTGCAAGGTTTGTTGATTGTAACCCGTTAACCAGCAAATGATAATGTCCACTTCTTCTTTGGTACGACCTTTTTTCTCTGCTTTAGTTACATAGTGCGGATAAACACCTGCAAACAACATTTTATATACTCTCGAGTTATCCATTGTTTGTTCTAACAAATTGTGTTTATTCGCGGTTGTATTCGTTTGTGAGTAATCCGTAATTAGTTGTTACGGTTAAATGTACTGAAAATAAAAAAGCCAAGCTATTTGCTTGGCTTTGATTTTTTTTAAGTTTTAATTATTAAACATGCTAATAATTTGAGAAAGCTTTTCTTTCAAATCTTTACGTTCTACAATTAAGTCTAAGAAACCGTGTTCCAATACAAATTCAGAAGTTTGGAAACCTTCCGGTAAATCTTTACCAATGGTTTCTTTTACCACACGCGGTCCGGCAAAACCAATTAAAGCGTTGGGTTCGGCAATGTTTAAATCGCCCAACATGGCGTACGAAGCCGTAACTCCACCAGTTGTTGGGTCGGTTAACAACGAAATGTAAGGTATTTTTGCTTTTGCCAACAACGATAGTTTAGCCGAAGTTTTAGCCATTTGCATTAACGAAAATGCTGCTTCCATCATTCTTGCTCCACCCGATTTAGAAATCATTAAAAAAGGTGTTTTGTGTTTAATTGAGTAATCAATAGCACGGGCAATTTTTTCACCCACAACAGAGCCCATCGATCCACCAATAAAATCAAAATCCATACAAGCAACCACAAGATTTTGGTTGTTTACTTTTCCTGTTGCTGTTCTACAAGCATCTTTTAAGTTCGATTTTTTTTGAGTTGCAACTAATCGATCCTTGTATTTTTTGGTATCTTCAAAATTTAAAGGATCTGCAGAAACTAAGTTAGCGTCCAGCTCTTTAAATTTGTTATCGTCAAAAATGATTGCAAAATATTCTTTTGAACCAATTTTATCGTGGTGTCCACAACTTGCACATACACTTAATGAGGCAGCGTGGTCATCGGTTGAAACCACATTACTACATTTAGGACATTTGTACCACAACCCTTCTGGGGTTTCTTTTTTTTCTGTTGTAGGAGTAATTACTCCTTTAATCTTTCTCTTAAACCATCCCATAGCTACCTGTCTTTTACAAAGTATTAACGTTGTTTAAATCTTCAAAAGCCTTTTTTAATCGGTTTTTAAAAGTTTTTTCACCTTCTCTCATCCACACACGTGGGTCATAGTATTTTTTGTTAGGTTTATCATCACCTTCTGGATTACCAATTTGCGACTGCAAGTATGCTGATTTGTCTTTCATATAATTTCTTACACCCTCAGTAAAAGCATATTGTAAATCGGTGTCAATGTTCATTTTAATTACACCATAACTAATTGCTTCTCTAATTTCTTCAACAGATGAGCCTGAACCACCATGAAATACAAAATCAACGGGATTGTGGCCAGTATTGTATTTTTTCTGAATATAATCTTGAGAATTTTTTAAAATTTTTGGAGTTAAATGTACATTCCCTGGTTTGTAAACCCCATGAACATTTCCAAAAGCAGCAGCAATAGTAAATTTATCGCTCACTTTCAATAATTCTTCGTAGGCATAAGCTACTTCTTCTGGTTGAGTATACAATTTATTGTTATCTACATCAGAATTATCTACTCCATCTTCCTCTCCACCTGTTATTCCTAATTCTATCTCTAAAGTCATACCTATTTTGCTCATACGCTCAAGATATTTTTTACAAATTTCTATGTTTTCATGAAGAGGTTCTTCTGATAAATCTATCATGTGAGAGCTGTACAATGGAACACCATTTTCTTTGTAAAACTTTTCACCGGCATCAAGTAAACCATCAATCCAGGGAAGTAATTTTTTTGCACAATGGTCAGTATGTAAAATAACAGCCACTTTGTAAAGTTTGGCCAATTCGTGAACGTGTTTGGCGCCAGCAATACCACCAGCAATAGCAGCTTGTTCGTTTTCGTTACTTAAACCTTTTCCTGCATTAAAAATGCAACCACCGTTCGAAAACTGAATTATAACTGGTCCATTTACTTCTTTCGCTGTTTCCATAACTGTATTAACAGTACTAGATCCAGTAACATTTACAGCAGGTAAAGCAAAATTCTTTTCTTTGGCAAGTTTAAAAACTTCTTGAACTTGATTTCCGGTAATTACTCCGTAATTGATAGTTTTAACCATAAAAATTATAATTTTTGGATAGCAAATTTACTATAAAAAAGGATATCAGAAAACAAGTTTGTAACGGATAATAGAAAATCAGCAACTATACCTCTGAAATAGATTTAGAAAGGGTAACCAATACCTAAATTAAGTGTAGTTTTTTTTATCTCTACCTCGTATTTTTTAGGGTCAATTTTTGATGGGTCTTTTAAAGGTGTAGCAACGTCAAATCGGAATATAAAAAAACTGAAATCTAAACGTAACCCGAACCCAATACCAATTGCTAAGTCATCGTAAAACCTTTTGTAATTAATCTCGGCATGTGGTCGTTTAACATCTTCTTTTAAAATCCAAATGTTACCAGCATCAACAAAAAAAGCTCCTTTAAAAAGTTTGGTAATGTCAAAACGGTATTCAATATTGGTTTCAATCTTTAACTCCCCAAGTTGATTGGCTGCATTTAAAAGAGAATCGGGTAATGAACCCGGTCCTAAACGTCGAGCAGGCCATGCTCTAATACCATTAGAACCACCACCAAAAAAACTTTTTTCAAAAGGTAATACATCTAAATTGCCATAAGGAACTCCTACACCAATATTAATCCGTTCTGCTAATGTAGAAGCGTGTTGATGATGATAAAACCTCACATCAATTTCAGATTTTACATATTCGGCATATCGTATTCCTGCAAATTTGTAGCTATTAGTAATAGGGTCTTTCGGATTATTGGACAATCGATTATATGTAGAGAGCATGTTTCCAGAAGTTTCGATGTTAAACTTAAAGTATTGATAGTTTTTTACTCTGTTTAATTCCTGGTTGTTAAACATAAAGCTATACTGAATGGCACTAATAAAATGGTCGGTATAAGAATTTAGAAGAAATGGATTGTTTTCAGCAATAATGGTATTTTTAAAATCATCAGTTAAATCCAGTTTTACAAAAGAAATATTAAAAGGGGTAATGTAGTGATTCTTAAATTGCGTTTCACTCCACGAATAACTGAACGCTCCTTGAATTAAATTTCGAGCATATTCGGGGCGTTGTTGAAAGTTAAAAGTAGAATTGATAATAGTTTTTGGATTTGAGCGTTTTGAGAAATTTTCTAAATTAACTGGAAGTAAAAATCGAGGGAATTCCAATGATACCTCAGGACCAAACTCTAAAGTATTAAAGGGTGTACCAAAAATTTCATTTTGGCTGTTAGACACACCAACAACCCGTTGAATTTGTAGCCCCCCCTTAAGTTTGACATTAAACAATTCGCCCCCTCTAAATATATTTTTGTTTTGGTAAATAATATTTCCCTCAACTCCTAAATCACCACCAGTATTAGTACCTACTCCTTCGAGGGTATATGAGTTGAAGACCAATGGAGGAATATATATATTAGCATTAAGCCTGTTTGAATCAATTTCTTCGTAAATGATAGATACATTTTTAAATAGTCTTAATCCGGTTAATTGTTTGTATGTATTGTTTTGATCTTGTAAAGAATACTCTTCTTTTGGTTTGAAATTAAGTGTATGGGTTAGCATTTTTGGCTTAAATTTCAACTTGTTTTTATAGAATATACTTACATCTTTAAAAACAATGGTATCGAGTAGGTTTGATCTCTCAACGGTTGATTTATTAGCCATAAACATATTAATATTGCTTATGGTATATTTTTTATGAGGAGCTAAATAAACAGAATCGGTTTCAGGAATAGTTATTTTATCTTCTAAAAGCTCAATTAAAATATCTACTTTTTGATTTCCCATAGTAGTGTCAACCAAATATTTTATTGAGTTGTTGGTGAAATAATAATAACCGTAATTTTTTAGTACATTTTTTATACGTTCACGTTCTTTATCCAAGACATCAACATCAAAATTTTCTCCTTTTTTTATTAACGAATAATCTTTTTTAGAAAGTACATATCCACCCAAACCTGGATCGTTGAATTTATAGTTAATATCATTAATTAAATATGGTTTACCAGCTTTAATTATATAAGACTGTGTAACTTTTCGTTTTACAACAGTTTTTTCGACAGTCACTTCATTCTGAAAGTAACCTTTGTTGTCAAGATATAACCCTAATTGCTTAATGCTGCGTTCAGTTAGTAATGAATCGTATACTACTGGAGCCTCACCAACATTGTCTCTAAACTTACTTTCCTTTTTATTGTTAAAAAGATTGTAAACACCTAAATGAAAACGAAATAAACCTAATATCTTTTTGTTAGGTTTTTGTTTTATAATACTATAGATTTCTTCCTTGTCAATTTTACTATTGTCAATTTTAATTTTATTAGACAATAGCATCTCTTCATTTTCCTTTAATGTTTTTGTAGGGTTACAACTACTAAAAATAAGAACGAACCCTAAAATAACTAAGGGAATAAGCGTGTTCGCAGATATTTTACTATTGTGTAAAATCAATTTTAATATTGTATAGAATTGATTATGTTTGCATTAATGAAAATGCAAAATAACTATTATTAACTGAACCAAGATGAAAAAATATTTTAGAATATTAACCATATTGTTTGTATTACTTACGTTAAACACTTTTTCCCAAGATAATCAACCTCTTACCAATAAAACTGCCAAAGAATTATTAAGTAGGGCTGAATTGGATTTTGAAGATAAAAAGTATTTGGATGCATTGGATAAATTTCAACAGTTGTATGAATATAAACCATCAGATGTTTATTATAAATTAATGATGGGAATTTGTTACGGTTATAGCCCTGGCGAAAAATCGAAATCAATTGAAATTATTGAACAGGTTAAAATCACTAATCCTGAATATAATCTAGTAAACTTTTATTTGGCTAAAGCATATGCAGTTAATTATGATTTTGATAAAGCATTAGAGTTGTTTAATATGTTTTTAAGTAGAAGTGAATCGGGTGAGGAGGAAGAGCAGGCAACAGCTCAAAAAATGATACAGAATTGTAAAAATGCCATCGAAATTCTAAGAGATACTATTAAAGAAAATGTTGTTGAAAATGTCCAAGCACCTATCAACTCTCAGTATTCAGAGTATGTTCCTGTTATTTCAGCAGATGAGTCAGTTATGATATATACTTATCGAGGGATTAGAAGTAAAGGCTCTGATAAATTGCCAGTGTCAATGAACTCCGAAAGTTATACTGAGGATGTATTTATCTCTTACAACAAAAATGGAGAATGGACAGAACCCGAAAGTATTGGAGATAACATCAACAGTGATGGTCATGATGCCGCAATTGCATTGTCAGTTGATGGTCAAACGTTGTTTATTTACAAAAGCGAAAACAATAACAATGGTGATATTTATGTAAGTAAATTACAGGGTAAAAATTGGTCGAAACCAATGCCATTAAAAGGGGATGTAAATAAGAAAGAAAGCTGGGAAGGAAGTGTAAGTTTATCTGCAAATGGAAAAGTTTTATATTTTGCTAGTGATAGAGAAGGTGGCTATGGTGGCAGAGATTTGTATAAAGCTGAATTACAAGCAGATGATACTTGGGCAAATGTTCAAAATTTGGGAATAAAAATTAATACCAACTTTAATGAGGATGCACCATTTATTCATCCAGATAATAAAACCTTGTATTTTAGTTCTGAGGGGTTAACTAGTATTGGTGGGTACGATATTTTTTACTCTAAAATGGATGAGTATGGTTCATTTGAAACTCCTGAAAACATTGGTTATCCAATAAATACAATTAATGACGACAGGTATTTTGTGTTGGCAGCAGATGGAAAAACCGGTTATTATTCTGGTGGTGGTGAAAAAAGTATAGGTGAACAAGATATTTTTAGAATTATTACTGGTAAAGTAGGTAAACCAGTTCTTGCTCTTCTTTTGGGTAATGTTTATTTTAATGATGCACCTATTGGTTCTTACATGAACTTATTTAAAGGAGATGATGCGGAATTAGAAGGTACATTTAAATCGAACGATGAAACCGGTAAATATGTTATGGCATTAACACCTGGTCGCTACGAAATTGAAGTGGAATTGGCTTCAGGAGAAATAGTAAGAGATTCTATCAATTTAGAAGAGATTGAGGAATATATAGAGTTGTACAAAGACTTCAGAATTTATAGTGATTCTAATCTTATTACTGAAAATAATGTGGGACTACAAGAGGTGTTAAACAGAACATTAAGTGGAGAGCCTAAAACCATTGATACTTTGTTTACTGATAATGTTGGAAAACCAAAAGATGTGAAAGGTCTGGAACCAGGAAGAGCATTTGTATTAAATAATATTTATTACGATTGGGATAAAGCTACATTGCGTCCAGAATCTGCAAAGGAGTTGGATAGACTAGTTATTATTTTGAATGAGAATAAGACTGTTAAAGTTGAGATTTCAAGTCATACTGACACAAGAGGAAGTGACTCTTACAATCAAAATTTATCGCAGAAAAGAGCCAATTCAGTAGTAACTTATTTAATTAATAAAGGCATTAAAAAAGACCGTTTTAAAGCTTTAGGAGCTGGAGAAACTAAACCAGTTGATGATTGTACTAAATATCCTGAATGTGGTGAAACAAGGAACGATGATTGTCCTTGTCACCAAAAAAATAGAAGAACAGAATTTAAAGTACTATCGAATTAATGCTTAGCATCAATCAAAAGAAGTATGTTAATTCATTAAAGCAGAAAAAGTATCGCCAACAACATCAAGCTTTTGTTGTTGAGGGTGAAAAGATGGTTAATGAATTGATTGAATCTGATTTTGAAATCGAGATGTTGTTTGTTGTTCAAGGGTTTTCTGTAAATTATGAGAAGGAAATTGAAGTTAGTATTGATGAAATGAAAGTCATTTCTTCTTTATCTACACCTAGCAATTATTTAGCTGTTGTAAAACAAAAGAAGCATAGTGAAAATTTTGATTTTGATGGGTTAATTCTTGCCTTAGATAATATTAAAGACCCAGGTAATTTAGGTACAATAATTCGAACAGCCGATTGGTTTGGAGTAAATCAAATAGTTTGTTCTAACCAATGTGTTGATGTATTTAATTCAAAAGTAGTACAAGCCACGATGGGCTCTATTTTTAGAATAAATATTGTCTTTACCGAATTGTCTGATTTTTTTAAAAAAACTAACAATATTCCCGTTTATGGGGCATTGTTAGAAGGTGATAATGTGTATAAAAGAGGTATAAAAACTAAAAATGCTATTTTACTTATGGGTAGTGAATCTTTTGGAATAAATACAGAATTATTACCTTTTATCACCCATAAAATAATGATACCAAAATATGGACAGGCAGAATCGTTAAATGTTGCTGTAGCTACGGGCGTTTTATGTTCAGAGTATCAACGGTTAAACTATTAGGAGTTCTGTTTGCTACTTTAAGCGAATATCCTACAATCTCATCATTTTCTGATGCAATTATGGTATAAAGTCCACTTTTTATCTTTTCATTTAATGTTTCAGAAATTAATTCGTTGTTATTTTCCTGGACATTCAACTTTACATAAAATTCGTTGTTCGATTTATCTTTAATAACAACCAATAGGTTTAAACCATTAAAACCTTTCAATTTTCGGGATAAATCTTTCTTAAAATCAAACTTTTTTACTGCAACGGATTCACTATAGAAATAATTTCCATTGTTATATACATACCTTATTCGATAAAATGATGTATTATTATAAGGATTATTATCAGTTTCTATAAAAGTAGAATTATAACTTTTAACATTCTTTACTTTTAAAAATTCCCGAAAAGTAGTTCCATTTTTGGATTTCTCAATAACATAATAATCAACAGCACTACAGTTTTCATAACTCCATGTAATCTCTACTCTGTCAGCAATATACAATGCAGATAATTGTCCTTGAGCAGTTTTGCAAAAGAAAAATAATAACAATGAAAATAGGACTATAAAACGCATATTTAGAAAAGAAAAACTTATTAACACAACGAATATAGCTAATCGAACTGAAATTTAAAAGCGTATATGTACGGAATTCTTTTAAGTATCATATTTGTCAGATAAAATATAATTATTTGGTTGT
>JBFWSH010000009.1:0-134916 GCA_050248475.1 Flavobacteriales bacterium | reverse complement strand
TCGGTAATTGCTGTTCGTGCCGAGCTTGGCAACAGGGAAGTAAATAGCTGGACTCAGCCTTTGGTGAAATCTGCGCAAGAGGGAATAATTGCTTTTATCATTAAAAAAATAAACGGGGTGTATCATTTTCTGGTACAAGCCAAACTGGAATCGGGTAATTTTGATATCATTGAATTGGCTCCCACGGTTCAGTGCCTTACCGGTAATTACCGAAAAGGATTGAACGAATACGAGGTAGCGTTTTTAGAATACGTGCTGGAGCCGGAAAAGTACAATGCTAAGGTTCGGTACAACACCTACCAATCGGAAGAAGGTGGTCGGTTTTTTGAAGAACAGAACCAAAACATGATGATTGAAGTGGGAGAGGAGTTTAACAACCATTTGCCCGATAAATACATTTGGATGACCCTGAATCAACTAAAATCGTTTATCAAGTACAACAATTACCTCAATATTCAATCCCGAAGCCTGTTATCGGCGGTTAAGTTTATTTAGTTCTGTTAATGATAAAGCCATTTTCAACTTTCTGAAACCCGACCTTTGGATAATATTCCATAGCAATAGGTGCAGATAAAAGCAGCAACATGGTTTGTTCTCCAATTTTTTCTCTGGTCAGTTCAATTAATTTTTTACCAATTCCTGAGCTTTTATATTCCTCTCTGACAGCAAGGTCGGACAAATAACAGCAATAACAAAAATCGGTAAGAGAGCGTGAAATTCCCACTAACTTTTCGTTATGCCAGGCCGACACAATTAAATTGGAATTGGCATACATGTTTGTAATTCTTTCAACATCCGTTGTCGGTCTGTTTAATCCGGAACTGTTATACAGGTCAATAATCAGTTCAGTGGCAGGAATAATTCCGGTTTTGTAGTTGATTTCCATCATTTAAAACAATAAGTGATTTTTTAAGTACATCCGTTCATTCAGATTAATGTTACCCTTTCTGATTTCAAACCCTTCAAACGGGTCGTTGGTGTTTAAGTATGGCGAATCCAGATCGGCCATGTGGCATTGCGAGGCAAGTACAGCAGCAGTAGAAACGCCCAACGACGATTCCGACATACAACCAACAAGTTTCATAAACCTGGTTTCTTTGTTGAGTTGGTTAGCAAATTGTAGCATTTGTTGTGCCTGAAACAAGCCCCCACATTTCATCAATTTGATGTTTGCACCCGAATAAGCTTCGTGAAACTGAACCAAATCTTCGAACTGTTGAATGGATTCGTCGGCTATAATGGGCAAGGCTGTTCGTTGTTTTAGCCAATAATGCCCGTCGTGGTTGGTATCTTTTAACGGTTGTTCAATTAATATGCAATTTAGTTGCTCCAATTTTTCGATGACATGGATGACCTCTTCTTTGTTTTCATAACCTTGGTTGATGTCAATACAAAAAGGCAAGTCCGTTTTGTTACGGACGATTTTTACAAAATCCAAATCGTCATTTTTTCCCGTTAGCTTTAGTTTAAAGTGGGTAAAATGTTCGGTTAAATCCAGTTTTTCGGATAAAAAAGGTAAATCGTTTTTGGTAATGGTTAAAGTGAGTTCAGGTGTTGAGGTGGTTTGCTCAAAAAAATCGATAAGCGGTTTTCCTTTTGATTGAGCATACCAATTTAACACAGCCGATTGTAAAGCTGCCGAAGCCGATGGGTTTTGGTTACAAAAAGGAATGTGCTCACTATTTTCAAAGGGATTGGAACTAAGCAACTCTACAACTGTATCGTATTGCTGTTCTATCCATTTTTTAACCGATTCAAACGTTTCGTTCCGGTAAGGCGGTAACGATGCCTCACCATAAGCAACCACACCTTCCAACTCCAGTTTTACAAAAGCCAACTGCGTACCTGTTCGTGTACCATGTGCCAAAGCAAAGGGATGAATAAATTCCAGGAAGTAGGAGTGGACGCTTAGTTTCATGAGGTAAATTTAGTATAAAAGTATTATTGGGGTATTTAATATTTTACACTTAGTAATTATAGTTTAATTTAACGTTTCGTGTATGGTGCGTATCCCGTAGGGTATGCACTATACATATTGTTATATGCTTTTATTTTAATTTTCTTTTCAATCGTCTAAATATTTCTGCAAGATTTATTTTAAATCCTTTTCCTTCATATTCCCCAACCGTGACGATTCCGTCAAGCACTTTTTCTTCCTTTGCTTCTTTGTCATCTGCTGATTCCAATAATTGTCTTTGTTGAAAAGTGGTAAAAGACAAACTTTGAATCGTAGCGTCTTTAGCTTGGATAATTGAGTGTGCAAGTATTAATTGAGATTTTAAATGATATACATTAGAAACTAATTGCTGTATCGCAATATCATCGAAGTTTTTTGAAATTACCTCAACTTCTGGCATTTCAGGTAAACTGAGAAATATGTTCAAAGCATCTCTAATTTGAGATAAGGCTTGATTTGGATCTTCAGGGGTTACTGTGAAAAGGGTATTTTGAGCTTCGGCTTCAATTGTAGTTTTAGCATTAATTCCCAAATCTTCAAGGAATTTTGAAAAATAGATAAGGTATTGTTCACATGATACTTGTATTTCTTCTGGAAAACGAAAAATACTTGTAAGAGAATTCTGTTTGGCTTCTAGAAGTAAACCAGAAATGGAATTGCCAATTAACTCGTCAAATTTACCAAGAATCTGTTGATATATGGTTTCCGTGGAAATATCAAGATTAGATATTTGAATCTCAATTCCAAAGCCATTATTAACTATTTCCGGGTCTTCTAAGTGAAAAGTTGCTTCATTGTCATTTTCGCATAGTTGCTCCAATTTATCTACCATTTTTATTAGGCTAAATGGCTTTTCCCAATTATCGGTATCAGCTTGGATTTCGATATTTACATATGGGGCTTTCTTATCAAACCAATCTTTTAGTCTGATATTAACATACTCCATTCCTTGTATCCAATCAAAATTCTTATTCCCTTCATATGAAAAAGGAATTTTTAGTTCTTCAATACAATTATCAAAATCACTTAGTTGATAGCTAAAAATCTTGCTTTTATCTTCAACATAAATGGAGAATTTGGACTCATCCCTCCAGATATAAGCATACCCAACCATTGAATCATCAATGAATACCTTAAATTCTGATTCCTTATTTTCCTTTTTGATAGTGGTTACTTTCATCAATTTCTTCTAATTGCATATAACTTGTTTATATGTATGACAAAACCATACATATACAACCAAATTCAGGTAGATAGGTATGAAAGTTGTCATACAATATTTACTTTCAAATGTATGGTTAATTAGCCAAAAGCTAATCATCATACCTCAAATAATATTATCAACTCTTTTTTACTATTTTTATGCTTTCGAACAAAAACGATGAATAGACTAAAAATAGGCGTTTTAAGTTGTGCCAACATTGCCAAACGGAGTGTTGTTCCCGCCATTTTAGCTATTCCGGAACTGGAGTTGGTTGCCATTGCCAGTAGAACGGAGCAAAAAGCCAATGAATTTGCCAGTGAGTTTAATTGTGAGGCTGTGGTGGGTTATCAGCAATTGTTAGACCGGAAAGATATTGATGCCATTTACATGCCTTTGCCAACGGGTTTGCACGAAGAGTGGGTGTTAAAAGCATTGGAAGCGGGTAAACACATTTTAATAGAAAAATCCTTAGCCATGAGCTATGCTTCGGCGCAGGTGATGGTACAAAAAGCCAAAGAAAAAGGTCTGCTCATCATGGAAAACTTTATGTTTCTGTACCATGGTCAGCATACCTTTGTTAAAGACTTAATGGCTCAAAATAAAATTGGCGAATTGCGTTGTTTCCGTAGTTCATTTGGTTTTCCGCCATTGACAAACGATAATTTCAGGTACAACAAGGCTTTGGGTGGTGGTGCTTTGCTCGATTCTGCTGCCTATACAGTAAGAGCCAGCCAGTTGTTTTTAGGTAACGATTTAACCGTTGCAGCATCAAACTTAAACTACAAAAACACCCAAGTGGATATTTATGGCGGAGCCTACTTAAAATCTAAAACCGGGGCGTTTAGCGAGGTAGCTTTTGGTTTCGATAATTTTTACCAATGCAACTACGAACTGTGGGGAAGTAAAGGGAAAATTACGGTTCATCGGGCGTTTACTCCGGGAGCAGATTTTAAACCAACCATTACTTTAGAAGTTCAGGGCGAAGTGTTTAATTACGAAGTAAATGCAGAAAATCATTTTGTGAACATCTTAAATGAATTTAAACGTTGTATCTTTGAGCGCGATATGGAAAACAAGTACACGGAGATTTTAAACCAAAGTAGATTGTTGCAGGAGTTAAGAGATAAAAGTAAATTATAAATCAGTACATGAAAGAAGCTTTAGATACGAGTTGTAGAATCTGTTACGGAACAGATACATTTTTAAAAAACCAACGCATGTCGTTGTACAAGTGCAACACCTGCGACCATACTTATACGGTAATACCAAGAGCTGAAGAAGAATCGTACAGCGACGATTATTATTTAACGGTTCACAAAAACTGGTTTGCCAACCCTGATTTTGCCTTGTTTGAAAATGTGTACGAAACTGCAAAAGGTTTTTTAGGCAACGATAAAGTAAAATTGGCTGATGTGGGTTGCGGGCAAGGTGCTTTTTTAAAACACCTGCAATCTAAATACAAAAACGATGCTCCCGAGTTAAATGGTATCGATATCATAAAAAACGAACACCCGGGCATCAAATTTGAATCGGGCGATTTTTTAGAAATGGAATTTAAAGAAGGGTATAACATCATTACCAACTTTATGGTTATCGAGCATGTTATCGACCCGCATTTATTCATTAAAAAAATGGCAGAATCCATTACACCAAACGGTGTAATTGTGGTCAATACCATCAACAATGGTAGTTTAATTTATCGCGTTGCCAGGTTTATGAATAATTTAGGGTTTCCTACTGCTCACGACAGGTTGTACAATCACCACCATTTACAGCATTACACCAACAAATCGTTGATTAAATTGCTGGAAATGCAAGGCTTAAATGTGGTTAAGGTTAAAAACCATAACTACCAGTTAAAAGCGGTAGATACTCCGGAAAGTAATGCATTGGTTACCGGAATTTATAAATTGATGGTAGCAACGATGTTTGCCATTTCAAAACCATTGAATTTAGGTCACCACCAAACCTTGTATTGCACAAAAAAATAACATGCAAACAAACGTCCACATATCTATAGTTAGCCCTGTTTACAGAGCAGAAAATTTAGTGGATAAGCTGGTGGACAGGATTGTTGCTTCAGTTTCTCAAATTACTGATAGCTTCGAAATTATTTTGGTGGAAGATTGTGGTCCGGATAACTCCTGGCAAAAAATAGTGGAGAACGGCAAAAAAAATCCAAAAGTTAAAGGAATTAAGTTGAGCCGCAATTATGGTCAGCAACATGCTATACAGGCAGGTTTAGATGCCAGTAAGGGTGAGTATGTAATTACCATGGATTGTGATTTACAGGATAAACCGGAAGAGATTATAAAACTCTACAACAAAGCCAAAGAAGGATACGAAATTGTATGTGCCAGCAGACAAAACCGACAAGACGATTTTTTAAAAAAAATACTGTCCAGAATTTTTTACAGTACGCTAGGTTACTTAACCGAAACCAAGCAAGACAGAACTGTTGCCAATTTTGTATGTTATCACCGTAAGGCGGTTGATGCTTTGGCATTGGTAAAAGACCACAACCGATATTACCCGATGTTGCAGCAACTTATTGGGTTCAATTATACCAAAGTAGAAATAGAGCATGCCGAACGTGAAGACGGTAAATCATCGTATTCATTCAAAAAAAGATTGCGTCTGGCCATGGATACCATTTTAACTTTTTCGGATAAACCACTAAGGTTGTCGGTTAAATTTGGGGTGCTGTTATCCATTGTATCAATCCTTGCTGCTATTTTTATGGTTATTTTATATATTTTTAGTAATGTAATTGTTCCCGGATGGTCAAGCATTTTGCTTTTACTATCCTTTTTATCGGGAACCATTATTTCAGTTTTAGGTATGGTAGGTTTGTATGTTGGACGAACCTTTGAGAGTGTTAAACAACGACCAACCTATATTATTAACGAAAAAATAAACGCATAAAAAAAGCCTCAGTAATTCTGAGGCTTTTTTTATGATACTATTAAAGTATTATCCTTCAGGTGGAACAATAACAATACCACCTTGAGATACACTTTCGATGTGTCTTCCGTTTTCACTTAAAGTAAATGAAATTTTTCCGATAGAAAGCTCTTTACCACTATTATCCTGTGGAGTTTGAAATACATACGAGTTACCATCATGTCCATCAATCATTCCAACACCTTGAATTAATCCGGTGTTTCCCGGTGGGAATAAATTTTTTAAATCGCCAGTTTGTGCCATATTATTTTTTTTTAAGTCTATCTCTAGACAGTTAATAAATATATTTCTCCTAATTTATAAATTTTTTTTAAGTTGAGCTTTAATCTATAATTATTTTTCTATATTGGTGTTGATTTATATGAGAAAATTAAAAGCAATAGCATCCCTTATTTTTTTAACAGCTACAACTCTTCTGGGAAATACCAACGCTATTAAAATTGATAGCATATTAACTAAGGTTAGTGATTACCAGGAATCTATCATGTTGATGAGAAATGTTCCTGAAGATGATTTACTTATTTATCTTAAAAAGCCAAATAAAAACCTTTCGCTGTGTAAGATTTATAATGCACTCTGTTGGATCAATTTTAATTCAAACCCAAGAAAAGCAATGGAGTATGCAAAACTTCAAAATGCCATTTCAGAAAGATTAAATAATAACATTATAAAGGTAGCATCTTATGATAATTTAGCCTGGCTTTATCAAGGATTTAGCGATTATGAGAATGCTATAAAGTATATGATTAAAGGATTAAAAGCAAAAGAAGCTTTAAACGATTCAAAAGGTATTTCCGTGAGCCTGTCTGGCTTAGCTGCAATTCATTATAAAATGAAAAACTATGAATTGGCTCTTAAGTATTTTAACCAAACCTACGAATTAGAAAAAGAATCTGGAAATTGGAGAAATGAAGCCATTACATTAGGTAATATGGGATTGTGTTATGTTGGATTGAACAAAGTTGATAAGGGATTAGAAACTTATTTGAGTTCAGTTAAAATAAATAACGACCATGATGCTGAAACCAACTCAACCACTACATATTCAAACATTGGTTTAATTTATCTTAACGATAAACAAGATTATAATACAGCATTGGTATACTTTAAGAAAGCAGAAAAAAATATATTAAAAGAACCTGATGTTAATTTACAAGCATCTATTTATGCCCATATGTCTGAAGCATATTCTCTTCAGCATGATTTTACAAACGCTTTAATATATGGTAAAAAGGCTGTTAAATATGCAGAATTATCTGGCGATATGGGTTCAGTGTTGAATTCAAATGAAAGTTTAAGTAAGGTTTTTTATACAAATAAAAATTACCAGTTGGCTTATGAACATTTTAAAATTGCTTACGATTTAAAGGATACTTTATTCAATGAGAATTCTTTAAAGCAGATAACAGAAATGCAAACAAAATATGATACTGAAAAAAAAGAAGCAGAAAATAGTTTGTTAAAAGCTAAAACGGAGTTAGACAAGGCAGAGTTGGATAAAAAATCTTCACAACAAAAAATGCTGTTGATGGGTTTAGGCTTAGCCATGCTAATAGTAGGATATGTTGTATATAGCTTAAATGCAAAGAAAAAAATAAATAAGATTTTAAACTCCCAGAATGAAGAGATTACGAGTAAAAATATACTGATAGAAGAGAAGAATAAAGACATTACAGATAGTATCAATTATGCAAAAAGGATTCAGGATGCGATATTGCCTTCTTCCACCGAATTGAACAAACACTTAAAAGACGGATTTGTTTTATATCTTCCAAAGGACATTGTAGCCGGCGATTTTTATTGGATGGAAGTTTTAGATGATTCTATATTGTTAGCTGCTGCCGATTGTACAGGACATGGCGTACCGGGAGCTATGGTAAGCGTAGTTTGTAACAGTGCTTTAAACAGGGCGGTTGGTGAATTCCATTTGACTCAACCTGCAGAAATTTTAAATAAAGTAAGAGAATTGGTTATCGAAACCTTTGAACAGAGTGGAGAAGAAATGGAAGTTAGAGATGGCATGGATATTTCGCTGGTCAAATTTGACAGAAATTTGATTTTAGACCATACTATTGAATGGGCAGGAGCCAATAATCCATTATGGATAGTCAGAACAAATGACAGGAAAGAAGCAGAGTTAATTGAATACAAGCCAAATAAGCAGCCTATAGGCAAGCATTTTAAGCAAGATCCTTTTAAAAATCATCGGATAAAATTGCAAAAACACGACACCATTTACTTGTTTACTGATGGATATGCCGATCAGTTTGGCGGGGAAAAAGGTAAAAAAATGATGTACAAACCATTCAAGGAATTATTGCTTTCTATTCAGGAAAAAACCATGGACGAACAAAAAATTGCTTTAGAGCAGTTTTTTACGAATTGGAAAGGTGATCTGGAGCAAGTAGATGATGTATGTATTATTGGAGTAAGGTTTGCTTAAACTATCTTTAAGGAAATGGCGTTTGCACATTTCTGACCATCAATTGCTGCCGAAACAATCCCCCCGGCATATCCGGCACCTTCACCACAAGGATATAAGCCTTTAAGCTCAGGATGTTCTAAAGTTTCATAATCACGAGGAATTTTAACGGGAGAAGATGTTCGACTCTCTACCGCAACAATTATAGCTTCTTTAGTTAAATAACCGTTTATTTTTCTTCCAAAAGCTTTAAACCCTTCCTGTAAATGATAAACAATTTTTGAAGGTAAAATTTCGTGTAAAGGTGCTGAAACTATTCCCGGATTATATGAACATTTTGGAAGATTAAAAGATGTTTTATTATTGATGAAGTCAATTAATCGTTGCGCCGGAGCAATTTGACCAAAATTGGTTTCGGTATTGTTTTTACCACCGATAAATGTAGCCCGTTCAACCGATTCCTGAAACTTCAATCCTGCCAAAGGACCAAAATCCTTGAATTGTTCAATGTCTTCTTGCTCTACAGTAACTACAATGCCTGAATTAGCAAATGGATTATTTCGTTTCGAAGGTGACCAGCCATTGGTAACAATCTCACCTGGAGCAGTTGCACAAGGAGCAATAATACCACCGGGGCACATGCAAAATGAAAAAACACCACGCTGTTTAACCTGATGAACCAACTTGTAAGAGGCAGGAGGTAAATATTCACTGCGGGTATCACAATGGTATTGAACCTTATCAATTAATTCCTGGGGGTGTTCAACACGAACACCAAGTGCAAAAGGTTTGGATTCAATTAATACTTGTTTTTTGTGTAAAAGGTAAAAGATATCTCGTGCCGAATGTCCTGTAGCTAGAATAGTGTTTTTGGCTAAAAAAGATTGGTTATTTTGGTCAGTAACTCCTACTAATTGATTTTTTTCAATCACCAAATCAATTACCTGTGTGTTGAAATGAATTTCTCCACCATATTGTAAAATAGTTTCTCTTATAGCTGTAACTACTTGTGGAAGTTTATTAGTTCCTATATGTGGATGAGCATCAACCAAAATATTTTCAGTAGCTCCATGCTCAACCAGAATATTCAAAATTTCGTTAATATCGCCTCGTTTTTTTGAACGGGTATAGAGCTTTCCATCAGAAAATGTACCGGCACCGCCTTCACCAAAACAGTAGTTGGAGTTTGGATTTACCACCTGGTTTTTTGAAATAGCTGCTAAATCTCTTCTTCGGTTTCTTACATCTTTACCTCGCTCTAAAACAATTGGTTTTAATCCCAATTCAATCAATTTAAGTGCAGCAAACATCCCTGCCGGACCAAAACCAATTACATTAACTTTCGGTTTGTCATGAACATTCTGATAAACCGTTTTGTTAATTAATGAAGGAATGGGTTCATTGATATAAATTTCTATTTTTAAATTGAGTTTAACGATACGTTTACGTGCATCAATAGATCGTTTTATAACCCTAAAATCAAAATCTTTTTTATGAATGTGGCTTCCAATAATGGTTTTTAATAAAACTTCATTAGCAGCTTCTTCAGGTAAAACAGAAATTTCGATGATTTGCATTGACAAAAAAATTATCCCTCAAAAGTAAAAGAAAGCAAGAACATTTTGGATTTTAACTTGTCAATAGGGTCAGAAAACGCATTGGTTTCTCTGATATGAATATCATTTAACCCGTAGCTCATTTTAACTTCGATACCAAATTTGAAATATTCCAGGTAAAAATCTGTTCCAAAACCAATTTGTCCCATAAAATCGTTTTTCCCAAGCTTTACAATAATATCGTTGAGATTGGTACTATTATTTTGCGCAGAAGCATTCGATGCCAAATCTAAACTATAGGCAGCCCCTCCAATAATATAAGCACTAAAGTTGTTTAATCGGGCCGATTTTATTTTCAGGTTTAAAGGAAAATTAATCAAGGTTGATTCAATGTCCTTTGTATAAGTTTTTTCTCCTTCAAAAGTAGTGAACGTGTATATTAACTTACGTTGCGAAAATGCCAAATTTGGTGTAAAACGTAAACCAAAATATTCGCCAAGGTGCATTTCTGAAATTATCCCCAGATTAAAACCTGTAGTACTTTTTGGTTCAAGTATTAGTAATGAATCAGAATTAAAAGTTGGAGGGTAGCGAGTTAAACGGAAATCGGCAGAATTTATACCAATTAAAAATCCAAAATGCATAAACCGATGTTCAAACTTGGGTAAATTCAATGTAGTCTTTTCTTGTCCGAACATTGAAAATGCAAGTACTAAAAGTAGAAAAGTGAGTATTGATTTTTGTTTAAACATGAACCCTAAACGAATCTTTTACAATTTTATTTGGTAGCATAATAAATTGATGCAATACCAAACATTAAAGATATATTCTTAATTTCTTTATAACCTATTTTTTCTAAAATTTGAACAAAATCCTTCCCTTCAGGGAAAGCATTTACCGATTCTGGTAAATAAGTATAGGCCGCATTGTCTTTAGATACTAACTTTCCAATGCCAGGCAAAATGTTGTTGAAGTAAAAATTGTATAATTGTTTAATTGGAAATTTTTTAGGCTTAGAAAATTCTAAAATAACTGCCTTACCATCTGGTTTCAATACTCTAAGCATTTCTGATAACCCTTTCTCTAAATTTTCGAAATTTCGCACCCCAAAACCCACGGTATAGGCATCAAAATAATTGTTTTCAAATGGTAAATTTTCTGAATCACCCAATTGTAAATCAATAATAGCATCAACTCCTTTCTCTTTAATCTTATTTTTACCAACAGCTAACATTCCTTCAGAAATATCAATTCCAATAATTTTGGTGGGGTTTAAGGCTAATGCTTCCAGAGCAAAATCACCAGTCCCAGTAGCAATATCAAGCATCACTTTTGGTTGATGAGGTTTTAATAATCTGATGGCTTTTTTTCTCCAGAGTATGTCAATTCCTAACGACAAAAAATGATTTAAGAAATCGTACTTTTTTGAGATGTTGTTAAACATCGTTGCTACTTGTTCTTTCTTTCCGCCTTGTTGTTCTTTGTAAGGAATAACCGTCATACTTAAGTAGGATGAGATAAATTAATAAACCAAATTAGGTTGCAAATTTAGTTATATTAATTTTATTAAAGCTTCGGCTAAAAGTTCTTCTTTATTGATTGGAACAACACCTACTTTTTCGCAAACAATACCACCAGCTAAATTGCTTAAAGCAGCAATGGTTTCAATGGGTTGTTTTAAGGCTAAACAAAGTGTTGCAACACTAATTACCGTATCTCCGGCACCAGAAACATCAGAAATATTTCTAATATGTGCTTTTTCGTGGTGTTGTTTGGTTTGGTTAGATATAAAAACTCCGTATTCCGATAATGTTATAAAAGTAATATCGTTGTTGAGGTGATTGTTCAATAAGTTAATGGCATCATTTATTTCAGATAATTCCCTCGGATTAATTTCTATGTTTAAACCTTCACGTAATTCTTTTAAATTTGGTTTAAATAACGATACGTTATGGTAGTGTAAGAAATTGCGTTTTTTAGGGTCAACTGTAGTTGGTATTTTTTTAGTGTTGCACAACAAAACAATTTCGTCAATCACTTGTTGTGAGATGATCCCCTTGTCGTAATCTTCAAAAACAACAGCATCAATTTTTTTGGAGCTAATTAATGAAGTAATTTTTTCAATTAACAAGGTTTTATCATCTGCCGTTAAGTCTTTATCCATTTCAGCATCCACCCGTAACATTTGGTGGTTGTTGCCAATTATACGTGTTTTAACGGTGGTGATTCTATTTGAACTATTTAATATTCCTTCGTTTGATAATTGATTGGATTTTAACAAATTATCAAACAATCTAGCATCATCATCATTACCAATAACTGAACATAAAATAGGATTTGCACCCAGTTCTTGAATATTTAAAGCAACATTAGCTGCACCGCCTAAACGATTTTCTTTACGTTGCACTGAAACTACAGGTACCGGAGCTTCAGGAGAAATTCTATCTACTTTACCAAAGTAATAAGCATCAATCATTACATCTCCAATAATCAATACATTTAAATTGTTGAAATTGTCGAATAGAGATATGATTTCCTGTTTGTTCAAAGCGATTTTATTTAAGAAGGGCTAACGTGTTTTTCATTCGTTTAATTGCTTCAGTTAATATTTCTTCTGATGTTGCATATGATAATCGGATACAATCTGGGTTACCAAATGCATCACCGGAAACCATTGCAATTAAACCTTTGTTTAACAAATACATTGATAAATCGTCGGCATTATTTATTGTTGTTTCACCATCGGTTTTGCCAAAAAAGTAAGATACATTAGGGAAAACATAAAATGCACCTTTAGGCACGTTTAACTTTAAACCAGGTATCTCGCCCATTAATTTCAACACCAGATCTCTACGATTTCTAAAAGCAGTTTGCATTGGTTCAACTAATTTGGGGTCGGCTTCTAATGCAGCTTGAGCAGCTTTTTGCGCAATACTACAAGTTCCAGAAGTAAACTGCCCTTGCATTTTTGTACAGGCATCAGCAATCCATTTTGGAGCACCAATGTAGCCAATTCTCCAGCCAGTCATAGCAAAACCTTTAGAAACACCATTTACTGTTACTACTTGCTCTTTAATAAAATCGAATTGAGCAATGCTTTGGTGTTTGTCTAAAAAATTGATGTGTTCGTAAATCTCATCGGAAACAATAATAATATTAGGGTGTTTGGCTATTAATTGAGCAATAGCAAACAATTCGTCTTTTGAATAAACTGAACCACTGGGGTTACATGGAGAACTAAACCATAACATACGTGTTTTTGGTGTTATGGCAGCTTCCAGTTGTTGTGGAGTAACTTTAAAATCGTTTTCAATACCTGAATGAATAGTTACTGGAATTGCCTCGGCAATTTTAATCATGTCGTGGTAACTTACCCAATAAGGAGTGGGTAATAAAACTTCATCACCTGGGTTCAAAATGGTTAAAGCCAAGTTGGTTAACGAATGTTTAGCCCCTGTAGAAACCACAATTTGTTCAGGGGAATAATCCAAGTTGTTATCGCGTCTAAACTTTAAAGATATGGCTTTGCGTAATTCTGGATAACCAGGAACAGGGGTGTAGTGGGTGTAGTTTTCGTCGATAGCCTTTTTAGCAGCATCTTTAATAAAATCGGGTGTCGCAAAATCGGGTTCACCAATACTTAAACTAATAATGTCTTTACCTTGAGCAATTAATTCTCGGCTTAATCTTGCCATGGCAAGGGTTTGAGATTCACTCAAGCTGTTTATTCTGTTGGATAAAATATGCTCCATATATTCAATTGATAAGGAACAAAACTAATAAAATAGTTATTATCTCTTTATTTATCTTAAAGAATATAACATAATCGACTGTTTTTTATATTTTTATGGATTACAAATAAACATTTTATGAAAAGCATTTTATTCATATTTTTTTTATTGCTACTTCCATTTTTTGGGAGTAGTCAAAACTATGCAGATAAAAAATATTATTTGGTAGATAGTTTAGATTTAGATGCTTTAACAAAAAGGGATAGACAATTATTAGACAGTTGTTTGAAATTATTTCATGTATCAAAACAAGATACTTCTAAAATAAGTGCACTTAATGGTATTTGCGAAAACATGGTACATGAAGATTGGAGTAAGTACCAATTTTTTCAGTATCGGTTAATTGAAAATGCACTCACTTCCGACCAGCCCATCCGTGTAAGGAAAATCCTCTTAACTTATTTGGCAAGTGCTTTTAGCAACATTGGAACTATATACAATTATCAGGGAGACATCCCAAAGGCAATTAACTATTTCCATAAAAGCCTCAAGATACAAAAAGAAATTGGTCATAAAAAAGGCATAGCTACCTCTTTAAATAACATTGGATTTATATATCAAAATAAAGGAGACATCCCAATGGCGATTAACTATTTCCTTAAAAGTATAAAGATACAAGAAGAAATTGGGGATAAAAAAGGATTGGCATACTCTTTTAGTAATATAGGAGCTATATATGATATGCAAGGGGATATCCCTAATGCATTACGATATTTGAATAGGAGTTTGAAGATACGCGAAGAAATTGGAGATAAAATAGGGCTGGCTACATCATTAAACAACATCGCAGCAATTTATGAAATTAAAGGTAATATTCCCAAGGCATTACAACTCCAATATAAAAGTTTAAAGGTAAGTGAAGAAATTGGGGATAAAAAAGGCATCGCTACCTCTTTAAACAATATTGGAATCACATATAAAAATAGAGGAGATTTCTCAGTAGGATTAAAATATTTTCATAAAAGTTTAAAGATATGTAAAGAAATTGGGGATAAAAAAGGTATTGCTACCTCTTTAAATAGTATTGGATATGCTTATAGTAGTCTTGGCAAGTTTTCAATTGCTTTGGAGTATTTTTATAAGAGTTTAAAGATAAGAGAAGAAATTGGTGATAAAAAAGGATTTGCGGAAACTTTAAATAACATTGGAGGTATCTATCAAATTCAATCCGAACCTTTCAAGGCATTAGAATGTTTCCACAAAAGTTTAGACATAAGAGAAGAAATTGGGGATAAAAAAGGAATGACAAATTCTTTATACAATATAGGGGTTATTGAGTTTAAACAGAATGAGCTAAAAAAAGCTGAAGAATATGGCAACAATAGTTTGGCAATTGCTAAAGAAATTGGTTATGCAGAGTATATTCAAAGAGCCTCTTTGTTTTTAAGTAACCTTTACGAAAAACAGGGTAAAGGAATGGAAGCTTTAGAGATGTACAAGCTATCTATTACCATGAGAGATAGTATTAACAATGAAGCAACGCAAAAAGCAACAGCCCAACAACAAGCAAAATATGAGTATGAAAAACAAAAAGTATTAGATGATGCTGAACATGATAAACAAATAGCGATAGAACAAGAAGCTAAAGAAAAACAGCAAATATTAACTTATGCTACTGGTGGAGGGTTAGGGTTAGTAGGTATATTCTTAATATTTGTTTTTAATCGTTTGCAAGTAACACGAAAGCAAAAAGCAGTTATAGAAACTCAAAAACAAGAAGTAGAAAAACAAAAAACAGTAGTGGAGTTGGCACATCATGAGTTAGAAGAAAAGAATCAAGAGATTTTAGATTCTATTACCTACGCCAAGCGAATACAAAATGCAATCTTACCTCCACTTAAAGTGGTAAAAAAATATTTACAAGAAAGCTTTATTCTTTACAAACCAAAAGACATAGTAGCAGGGGATTTCTATTGGCTAGAACACAAGGATAATAAAGTACTATTCGCTGCAGCAGATTGTACCGGACATGGAGTTCCAGGAGCAATGGTAAGTGTGGTTTGTAATAATGGATTGAATAGGAGTGTTAGGGAGTATGGCTTAACCGACCCGGGAGAAATTTTAAATAAAACCCGAGAAATAGTTATTGCAGAATTTGAAAAAAGTGAAGATGAGGTAAAAGATGGGATGGACATAGCGCTCTGTAGTTTAAAACTCCCCTCTAGAGAGGGGTTAGGGGGTGTGTTAAAGTATGCTGGAGCAAACAACCCGCTTTGGATAATTAGACCAACACGTCATTCCGCACTTGATGCGGAATCTGTTGAGATTGAGGGTCAAGCCCATAATGACGATTTCGAATTGATTGAAATTAAAGCCGATAAACAACCCATTGGTAAGTTTGATGAATTATTACCATATACAACACACACCTTTGAATTACAAAAAGGAGATAGTATTTATATTTTCTCTGATGGATATGTGGACCAATTTGGTGGAGAAAAAGGTAAAAAATTTAAAGCAGCAGCTTTTAGAGCATTATTGCTTTCCATTCAAGATAAAAAAATGGAAGACCAACGAAGTTTAATTGATGAAGCATTTGAGGTTTGGAAAGGAAGTTTAGAACAAATTGATGATGTTTGTGTAATTGGAGTTAGAATATAAAAGTATAGTAATTTTACAATATGAAAAAATCAGTTGTTTTTGGAGCAAATGGTTATATAGGCAGACACCTTGTTTATTATTTAAATAAGCAGGGACAACAAGTTTTAGCTTCTGATGTTGCTCAAACTTCTATTGATGACAATCAAAAGTATGTGCCAATTGATATTACTAATGCAAATGCAGTTGCTGCTCTGGATTTTGATGTAGATTATATTTATTGTTTTGGAGGTTTAACAGGGACTAACGTTGGTTTTGATAAGTACAAAGATTTTGTTGAGGTTAATGAAATCGGGTTATTAAATATTTTAAATCACCATAGAAATTCTAAATCAAAAGCTCGAATAGTGTTTCCTTCAACCCGTTTGGTTTACAAAGGACAACAAGATGTTTTTCTGAAAGAAGATGACCAAAAAGAGGCCTTAACCATTTATGCTCAAAATAAATTGAGCTGTGAAGAATATTTAAAACAATACGCCACTAATTTTAATATTGATTATACCGTTTTTAGAATTTGTGTTCCCTATGGAAATGTGTTTGATAATCAGTTTTCTTATGGCACAGTTGGCTTCTTTTTGAATAAAGCAAAAAATAACGAAAATATTATACTTTATGGAAAGGGAGAGTTGAGACGAACCTTTACCCACGTTGAAGACATTTGTAAGTCTATTTTTACGACATTAAAACACTCGCAATCAAAAAACAATATTTTTAATATAGGTAGCAACGATAATTTGAGTTTGTTGGAAGTAGCTACTTTGTTTGCTAAAAAATATAATGTTGAAATAGAGTATAATGATTGGCCTGAAAATGCTTTAAAAATAGAGTCTGGTGATACTATTTTTGATGATACCAAACTAAAAAATGTGTCTGGATATCAGTACAAAAATTCAATAGATAATTGGATAAAAAATCTTTAATTTTTTTTTATTACGTAGTACGATTGAAAAGTAAAGAAGTCATTAATAAAAGGGATTGCTCCGATTAATTTAGATAGCTTCCGGGTTTTAAAACCAAATTTGTATTCGTAAATCGGTGCAACAAAGTATTTTACCTGTTTTAAAATGGTATAATTATTTTCTTTGCAAATTTTTTCAAAACGACTGGTAGAAATTCCTGTCTCTTTTATTTCCAATAAACCTTCAATTACTGAATCGTTTTCGCCAAACATTTTTAAAACAAATTTGTATAGTGATTTTGGAAGTAAATGGTAATAAGGCAAATTGGCTAATAGCTTTGATTTTGCACACTGCTGATGACCTCCGTATGGCATTCTCCATGCTGGGAAACCAAAAAATATTACACCATCATCAGCTAAAAAATGTTCTACCTGCTGCATAAATTTTTCTTGGTTATGTATATGTTCAATTACATCTTTTAAAATAATCAAGTCAAATTTGGGGTTAAAACTGTTTGGGTCAATATCATAAATATTCTGATTTATGAATTTGATTAAACCATCGTTAACTTCATCTTTCATAAATTCATTCGCTAACTCAACACGTGCCAATTCAAGTTCTATACCAGTACAAATGCAACCAAGTTCTGTAAAAGCTTTTAATACACCACCTTCCGAACTACCTATTTCAAGTACTTTGTCTCCAACTTTTGGAGTATATATACTACCTAAAAACGGAATAATAGAATCTCTTGAATTGAGGTATTGAATTTCAAAATATTTTGGTTTATCAGCGTATAATTTTCCCATTCAGCAGAAACGTATTTAGATTGCGAATTTAGTATTTAAAACTAAAACATATATGATTTGAGAATTGCAAACTTTTAGTACATAATTCAAAACCACCAATTTCAAGAAAGTTATTATCTTCGTGAAAAAAAAGTAAGGACAAAAATGAGCAAGAAAGATAAAACACAAACCTCTTCAGTTGCTGACGTAAAAAAGGAAAATAAGGTTTCATTTTCTTTAAACGACTTAAACAATAAAACGCTGTGGATTTTTACTGGAATATTAACCATTGTCTACTCTATATTTTCTACTTTTTCTGATGGTTTTTACATGCATGACGAACCCATGTTTTATTTGTACGCTAAGGAGTTGTTAAGAAGTCCAGAAGAGTTTTTACTTTCTTTCCAAAAATTAGGTTATATTTTATTCTTGGCTTTACCATCTTTAGGAGGATTTAAATTCTTACATATTTTTAATAGTCTAGTCTCTGCAATTACAGTCATGTATTCTTATAAAATTGTTCAGAAGTTAGGTAGTAAAAATTCCTTTTTGGTGTTTTTTATTTTAGGACTTCAGCCATTGTGGTTTATGTTGGCGTTTAGAAATTTTTCAGAATACTTGACTGCCTTTGTATTGGTTATGGCGGTTTGGAATCACTATAATAAAAAATATATTTTTGCGGCGCTATTGGTTTCTTATGCAGCTTTAACCAGACAAGAATACCATATTTTGTTAGGATTATATTTTTGGGTGTTGGTATTTAAGAAACAATGGATAGCAGTATTAAGTACCGGAGTATTGACTGTTCTTCACAATTTTATGGGATACTTTATTACAGGAGATATTTTATATTTACCTAATCAAGTTTTAAAATATTCGACAGAAGTAAATAGTGCATATCCTAAACGCGGATTTGATTATTATTTTATCATGTCTAATGTAGTTTTTGGGGCAATATCTTTGGTATTGTTTATTAATTACATTGGCATAACCATTTTGAAGAAAAAGCTGCCAAATCTGATGCTACTTATTCCAGTACTGATTACATTTTTACTTTATTGTGTGTTTAATCATACCACTTGGGATATTGGTGTTGGTGGAGGAAATTTAAGGTATGTTTTACCAATAGCACCATTTATGGTTATTTTGGGAGTGTTATCTATTGATGAAATTGCAGAGTTTGGAAAGAAGTATTTAGCTCTAATATTCTTATTGCCATTGTTATTATTTATTACTATCTATCAAACATATGACCACGATTTTATGAAGTTGTTGGAAGATGGTGATAGATACTGGATGCCTTTTGTTTTAGGATTAACAACAATAATTATTTTATTGTTGCCTTTAAAAAGTAAGCATTTCTTGTTAGCTCTTGGTATGGTTTCAATCATACTTATTGTATCAACAGCACGTACGTTTAACTTAAATCCAGAAGATGCAACAATGAAAAAAGCTGGAGAGTGGTTTTCTAGGTATTTAGACAAAAATAAAAATACTGAAGGGGCTTTATTTACTGAAGATTCAAGAATAACTAGTGGACATATTCTATTTTTCTATTATTCAAACAAATATAAAAGCGATTTTAAAAATAAGCCAATTATTGATATTACAAAGGAAGTTACTGATACGCTTAAAAAAGGGGATTTAGTAGTATGGGATTCACATTATGGTTATCGCCCTGAGTTACGACCAACTAGTCAACCATATGACTATTACGATAAAAATCCTGATTTTGAAAAAATTCAATATTATCAATCTAAAGACAATCGATTTTTAATTGCATTCTTCAGAAAGGTGAAAGACTAAATTTAGATTTTTTAACGTTTCTAAACTTGTGTTGTTTTGCTTTAATCCTATATTTGCCGAATGTTTAAAAATAAGGTAATCTTTTTAATTCCTTTTTTACTATTTCTTGTTGGATGTAGTAAATATCAACGCTTATTAAAAAGTGATGATTATAATGCAAAATATGAGGCAGCTGTTGCTTTGTACGATAAAGGAAAATATGAAAGAGCATTACCATTATTAGAAGAGTTAGTTCCACTTTTTAGAGGAACAGACAGAGCTGAAAAAGTGTATTTTTATTATTGTTACACAAACTATAATTTAGATTTTTTATACGAAGCAGCTTATCATTTCAAAAAATTCTCCACTACTTTTCCAAACAGTGCACATGCCGAAGAAACCCTATTTATGAATGGGTATTGTAGGTATTTATTATCGCCAATTTCATCGTTAGATCCAACAGATACTTATACTGCTTTAAATGAATTACAATTATTTGCAAATACATATCCACAACATCAATTGTTAGATTCTACTAATAATCTTATGGATAAACTAAGAAGTAAATTAGAAGTAAAATCTTACGAAAATTCAAAACAATATTATCAGATATATGATTATAAGGCTGCTATTGTGGCATTAAACAACACCTTGCGAGATTTTCCTGATACAAAATTTAATGAAGAAATAGCGTTATTATTGGTCAAATCACACTATTATTTAGCTGTAAACAGTATTAAAGAAAAAAAATTAGAGAGATTTGATGATACTATCGAAGCTTATCGTAACTTTGTCGATTCTTTTAAGGAAAGTAAATACTTAAAAGAAGTGGAGAATTTATACAATAAAGCAATAGAACAAAAAACTAAGTTGAACCAAGAAAATTTATAAAAATGAATTTCAAAAATACAAATGCTGAAGCTTCAACAATTACTCGTAACATGAACGAAATAGAAGCGGTTACAGGTAATGTTTATGAATCATGTGTGATTGTTTCAAAAAGATCTAACCAGATTGCGGTTGATTTGAAAGAAGAACTTACAGGGAAACTTAATGAATTTGCGTCTAACACAGATAATTTAGAAGAAATTTTTGAAAACAGAGAACAAATAGAAATTTCTAGGTTTTACGAAAAACTTCCAAAAACCAATGCTATAGCCCTTAAAGAATTTTTAGAAGACAAATTGTTTTTTAGAAAACCTTCTCAAGAAAAATAATATTCAACTATTTTCATGTTAAAAGGCAAAAACATACTTCTGGGTATTTCTGGAGGAATTGCCTCTTATAAAATAGCTACATTAACACGTTTGCTAAAAAAATCTGGTGCAAACATTAAAGTAGTGATGACTCCTGCTGCAAAAGAGTTTATAACACCTTTAACATTATCTACTTTATCAGAAAACCCAGTTTATTCTAGTTTTGCTGACAAACAAACCGGTGAGTGGAATAGTCATGTAGAGCTAGGTATTTGGGCTGATACATTTGTGATAGCTCCTGCAACAGCGAATACTATAGCAAAAATGGCTAATGGTATTTGTGATAATTTATTGTTGGCTACATACCTTTCGGCTAAATGCCCAGTTTTTGTTGCTCCAGCAATGGATTTAGACATGTACCTACATCCAACAACTATAAAAAATATTAATACACTTAAAGAATTTGGTTATACCATTATTGATGCGGTAGATGGAGAACTTGCAAGTGGTTTGATTGGTAAGGGTAGGATGGAAGAACCAGAAAATATAGTTGAAGTACTTCGTCAGTTTTTTCAATCAAATCAACCTTTAAAAGGAAGAAAAGTATTGATTACTGCGGGACCTACTTATGAACAAATTGATCCTGTTCGTTTTATTGGTAATAATTCTTCTGGCAAGATGGGTGTTGAATTAGCAAAAAGAGCATTTAATTTAGGTGCTGAAGTAACACTGGTAATAGGACCTAATAAACTAGAGGTTGTAGAAGGTGTTAATTGGATAAATGTTAAGTCGGCAGAAGAAATGTATAATCAAGTACATAAAAAAGTAAAAAAAGCTGATGTTATTATCATGTCTGCAGCTGTGGCTGATTTTAAGCCTAAAGAAATAAGTAAACAAAAAATAAAGAAAAGTAATTCAGATTTAAATATTGGATTAGAACCAACAAAAGATATTTTAAAGTCGGTTGGAGATTTAAAGACAAAAAGCCAGATACTTGTTGGTTTTGCATTGGAATCAAATAACGAATTAGAAAACGCAAAGGGTAAATTAAAATCTAAAAACCTCGATTTAATTGTGTTAAATTCTTTAAACGACAAGGGTGCTGGGTTCGAATATGATACCAATAAGATTTCAATTATCGATAAAAATAATAAAGTTGACAAATTTGAGTTAAAATCTAAATCAGAAGTTGCTCAAGACATTTTTAATAAAATTGTATCTTTACTGAAATAGATTTGAGTTGGGTTCCAACATCTAAAATTTTTAAATGAATTTCATTGCCAAAATAACATTTCTTTTTATCATTGTTTTATTAAATGATGTTAGTATTTCTGCTCAAGAATTGAATTGTAATTTTCAAGTTAATTCAACTCAAATTATTGGTTCTGATAAAAGTATTTTTGATGTTATGCAGACAAGATTGTCAGAGTTTGTTAATGGAAGAAAATGGACTAATCATAATTATCAAATATCAGAAAGAATAGAATGTACAATGCTTATAAATGTAACAGAACGTGTAACACCGACTTCGTTTAAGGCAACCATTCAAGTTCAATCTCGTCGACCGGCTTTTAATTCTTCTTATAGTACAACACTAATAAACCACATTGATAAAGATTTTGAATTTACCTTTAACGAATTTGAACAACTTGAATACTCAGAGAATTCATTCGTGTCTAATTTAACTTCGGTTGTTTCATTTTATGTTTATATGATTTTGGCAATGGATTATGATTCTTTTGCAAAGAATGGTGGTCAACCATATTTATTGTTAGCTCAAAATATTGTAACCAATGCACAAGGTTCAGGAAGCTCCGGATGGAAGGCTTTTGAAGATACTAAAAACAGGTATTGGTTAGTCGAAAATTTATTGAAACCTAACTATGTTCCCTTTCGAGAAACGATGTATAATTATCACCGTTTAGGTTTTGATGTTATGTCAGGAGATGTTAGTAAAGGAAGAATTGAGGTAACAAAGTCTATTAAAAATTTACAAAGTATTTATACTTATGATATGAATTCATACCAACTGCAATTTTTCTTTAATGCAAAGGCTGATGAATTAGTTGAATTATATAAAGAAGCTCCTCAGGCTGAAAAAAGTGAGATTGTTCCAATCTTAAATAAGATTAATCCAGCCAATTCCAATATTTACGAAAAGATTTTATCAGGTAAATAGATGCTACTCAATTTATCCATTTCCAATTACGCTATAATTGAAAAATTAGACCTTGACTTTAATAGTGGGTTTACAGTAATTACAGGCGAAACAGGAGCCGGAAAATCTATTTTATTAGGAGCTTTATCTTTAATACTTGGGCAACGAGTTGACACATCAGTTTTAAACGATAAAGAAAAAAAATGTGTTGTTGAAGGCGTTTTTAAAATAGACAAAAGAATTTTTCAAGATTTTTTTCAAGAAAATGAATTGGATTTTGAGATAGAAACAACCATTCGACGAGAAATATCATCTTCAGGAAAATCAAGAGCATTTATTAATGATACTCCCGTTAATTTAAATGTTGTAAAAGAACTTGCTGAGCAGCTGATAAATATACACTCACAACATCAGAACTTATTAGTAAAAAATGGAAATTATCAGCTTACGGTAGTCGATTCATTTTCAAATCTCCAACAAAGTATACTGGAATACGAAGACCAATATCGATTGTTTTTGGCTCAAAAGAATAAATTAAATGAATTAAAAAATAAAGAAAATAAAGCAAAAGCTGATGTTGATTTTCTGAAATTTCAAGTAAATGAAATTGAAGCTTTAAAGTTGCGCGAAGATGAGCAGAAGGAAATAGAGGAACAACTTGATTTATTGAATAATGCAGAAGAAATTAAAACAACTCTACATCAAGCATCATCATTGTTACTCGAAAACGAAAAAAGTATAGTTGGCGATTTAAAGTCGATTTTACAATCGTTTTCTAAGATTGCCCATCTATCAAGTGATTATCAGCTTATGTTTGAACGACTTAATTCGTTATCGATTGAAATAAATGATTTATCAAGAGAAGTCTCGGTATTAAATGACAATGTAAATTTTGATAACTCCGAAGCCGATTATTTAAATAATAGACTTAATACAATTTATTCACTTGAAAAAAAACATCATTTAACTAATTCAAATGAGTTATTAGCATTATTACTTAGTTTAAAACAAGAATTGATACAAATTGAATCCATTGATGAAGTTATTGAGGATTTAGGAAAAGAAGTAGCAAAAAAAGAAAAGGAATTGATAGTTCTCGCAAAAGAATTGTCGAAACATCGAAAAAAAAACATCCCACAATTAGTCAATTCTATCCAACACAACCTCACTGAATTAGGAATGCCTGATGCTAGTTTTATTATAAAACAACAGTTGTTAACAGAATTATCACTAACGGGAATTGATAAGATTGATTTCTTATTTTCAGCAAATAAAGGGTTTCAACCGGAGGAGGTACATAAGGTAGCATCGGGAGGAGAACTTTCAAGATTGATGTTAACCATAAAATCTATTTTGGCAAAAAGTAATAATTTAAGCACAGTTATCTTTGATGAAATAGATACAGGTGTTTCGGGTGATATTGCTGATAAAATTGGCTCGATAATGAAGCAAATGGCAAAAGATATACAAATAATCACCATTACCCATTTACCTCAGGTTGCGGCGAAAGGGAATCATCATTACAAAATTTTTAAAGAACTTAAAGGAGAAAAGACAAACACAGATGTAGTAGTTTTGAATTATGATGAAAAAATAAATGAAATAGCAAAAATGCTAAGTGGAAAAGAACTTACAAAAGCAGCACTGGAAAATGCTAAAAATCTTATTTCAAATTGATATATTTGTACCAATTCTTATAAAATTATGGCAGTGAGAAACAAACTTATTTATGGATTAATTATTTTTTTTATGATTTCATTAGTTAGTTTTTCATGTAATCCTCACAGAAGAGGGCATACAGCCAGCCAAATTGGTGCAGGTGGAAGTATTAAAAAGCATAGAACACCAGCATCAGCTAAAAGAAAGAGAATAGTAAAATATTAATAAAAAAACTATCATGTCGAACAATTTATTAAAAGGTAAAAAAGGAATTATTTTTGGAGCATTAAATTCTAATTCAATAGCATGGCAGGTTGCAGAACTTGCTCATAATGAAGGAGCAGAATTTATTTTAACAAATGCTCCAATAGCGCTAAGAATGGGTGAATTAGATGAATTAGCTGCAAAAACAAAATCGGATGTTATTCCTGCAGATGTTACATCGATGGAAGATCTAGAAAATTTGTTTAGCAAAGCACAGGAAAAGTTTGGTAAAATAGATTTCATTTTACATTCCATTGGAATGTCAATTAATGTTAGGAAAAAGATTCACTATACAGAAACCAATTATGATTTTTATAATAAAGCAATGGATATTTCTGCTATTTCTTTTCATAAAGTAATGAAAGTTGCTAAAGAAAAGGATATTATGAACGAATGGGGATCTGTTTTAGCTTTATCTTTTATTGCCGCACAAAGATCAATACCTGGTTATAATGACATGTCAGACGCAAAATCTTTACTAGAATCAATTGCGAGAACTTTTGGTTACTATTATGGTATTGATAAAAAAGTAAGAGTGAACACCATTTCGCAATCGCCAACCAAGACTACTGCTGGTGGTGGTATTAAAGGGTTCGACTCGTTGTACAATTATGCTGATTACAATTCGCCTCTTGGAAATGCTCCAGCATTAGATTGTGCTAAATATTGTATTATGATGTTTTCTGATTTTACGAAATACGTGACTATGCAAAACTTATTTCACGATGGAGGATTCTCTTCAACAGGAGTAAGTGATAGAGTAATACATCAGTTTGAAAAAGGATTTGAATAATCTTTTAAAGCCTTACGATAGTGAGGCTTTTTTATTATATGCAAAATGAATTTAAAAGAAAATAAACAAATTTATTTATTATTTATTTTTTCGCTTTTAGTCTTTTCACCAATACTATTTAATGGATTTACTTATTATAGCGATGATAATTATATCATAAATAATCCATTAATTAAATCCCTATCAACAGATAATATTTGGTTGATGTTTACAACCTTTTTTGACGGCCACTATCATCCATTAACTTTGTTGTCTTTCTCAGTTAATTATTTGTTTTCAGGAGAATCTCCATTTGGTTATCAATTTACAAACTTGTTGCTTAATGCAATAAATTCGTGTCTGGTTTATTTTCTGATATTAAAGTTGTTTCAGGATAAAAATAAGGCATTTATTATAGCATTTTTGTTTGCTTTACATCCTTTACATGTAGAGTCTGTTGCTAGAATTACAGAAAGAAAGGATACTTTATTTGCTTTATTTTTTTTAGCTAGTTGTATTTCTTATATCATTTTTGTTGAATCAAAAAACATTAAAAAATATGGGCTAACAATCTTATTTTTTGTTTTAGCACTTTTATCGAAAGGGCAAGCAGTTACTTTACCATTAACATTATTGATTATAAGTTTTTTTATTTTGGGTTATAAAAATGGAATACATCAACTTAAATATATTCTACCTTTATTTTTATTGTCTGGTGTTTTTGGTTTGTTAAATTTAAAGGCACAACAGTATACGGGATATTTCTTAGATACAACATCAATTCCATTTGTTAATAACATTATTTCAGCTAGTTATGTGTTAACCAATTACATTTTTAAATTATTTATTCCTTATCAATTATCCCCACATTATCCTTATCCCTTTAATTTATCAGAATCAGTTCCAAAAATATATTATGGATTTTTATTAATCTTTCCAATAGTTTTAGCCATAATTTATGTTTTCAGGAAAAATAAAACTATCTTATTTGGACTGTTTTTTTATATCGTCAATATATTTTTAATGATTAGGTTTATTCCAGTAGCAGAGAATGTTATGCCAGACAGGTATAATTACATTCCATTAATTGGATTTGCAATTATTCTATATTATTTGCTGGATAAAATATTGAAAAAGAAATTAATGATTGGGGTATATGTTATTTTAAGTTTATTTTTTGTGAAAACGTTTACACAGAATTTTGTCTGGAAAAATGGAATCAAAGTTTGGGAAACGGCTTATAAATATTATCCAAATGATGCTGAAATAAATCAAAATTTGGGTGGTCATTACTATTCAAATGGAAAAATTGATAAAGCATTAAAATTTACTAATAAAGCGATTGAGTTGGACGATAAGAATTTATTAGCATATATTAATAGGTCTAAAATTTTCAATAGTCAGCAAAATTTTAAAGCAGCTTTAAACGATTTAAGAACCATTATTGAAATAGAAGTATCTTCAGCTAAAGACCTGTCAAATCAATCGTCAGTTTATACTCAATTAGGAGAATTCAATAAAGCACTAGAAAAAAATAAACTTGCGTTAGATAAAAATCCATATAACGCTAAATTATATTTTAATCAAGCTGTAATATATCTATTACTTAAGGATTATGATAATAGTCTTCAAGCCATTAATAGCTGTATTGATTTTAAACCATCTATGATTGGTGATGCCTATTTGTTAAAAGCTAAAATTGCATTGTATAATGATGATGTTATAAATGCAGATAAAGCATTAAGAGAAGCAAAAAAGTATGTACAAAACAAAGAGTCCGTGCAAAATACATTGTATGCTATTGAGAACTATATGGCTTATGAATCAGCTATAAATAACTTAAAGAATATTAAGGAATTAAACTCAATAGGGTTAATATTTTATAATTTAGGATTTTATCAAATTGCGATAAAATATTTTGAAAAAGTTATTAGTATTGATAATGGTTATGTGCCTGCTTACCAAAATTTAATTTATTCCAATTATGCTATAGGCAATTGGTATGAAATGTTTAAAGTTTATACATTAGCTAATCAATTGAATATTGAGGTTGATAATAAGGTAAAACAGCAATTGATGAACTTAGAAATTATTAAACTCTAATTAGTATTTTTATTCGATGGCAAATTTTAAGAATACGATAATAATAGTGAGTTTATGTCTACTATATTTAAGTAATACATTATTTGCTCAAAAATATGGAGATAAAGATTATTTTTTGGTTGATTCATTAAATCTAGAGAGCCTTTCTGAAAATGATTTAGATATACTCAATCAGGCATTAAATAAATATCACAATGCTAAACACGATACTTCAAAGTTGAAATCATTAGAAATGATTTCTGAAAATCTAATGCACGATGTTTGGATTGAATATAATTTGTTAGTCAAACAATTAGCAGAAAAATCATTATCTGAAAAGCCTACATTAGAACTTAAAAAAATCTATTTAAAATCATTAGCTGGGGCAATTAACAATATTGGAGTTAATTATGAACAACAAGGAAATCTAGTTGATGCCATTTTATTTTTTCATAAAAGCTTAAAAATACAGGAATATTTTAATGATTATGATGGTGCGGCAACTACCTTAAATAATATAGGTACGATATATAATGCATTAGACAACCATGAAAAAACGTTGGAGTATTTTAATAAAAGTTTAAAAATTAGAGAACAGATTGCAGACAAGAAAGGGATAGCACAATCGTTAAATAATATAGGGTCGATATTATATAATGAGAAAGATTTGAGTAAAGCATTAAATTGTTTTGAGAGAAGTTATGATTTATATAGAGAGATCAACGATAAAGAAGGAATGGCATATTCGTTAAGTAATATGGGGAATATATATGACATAATGAAATATGATAGAGGATTGAGTTATCATCAGCGTAGTTTGAAAATTAGACAAGAAATAGGAGATAAGAAAGGTGAAGCATTTGGTTTGGTAAATGTTAGTGAGTCATTTCTAATTTTTAATAGAATAGATGAAGCTTACATCTATGCTAAAAAAGCACTGGAACTTTCAATATCAATTGGATATCCTGATAATATACAAAAATCATCATACATATTAAGTAAGATATATAAACAGAAATCCGATTATTCTTCGGCATTGAATTATTACGAAATGTCGGTTCAAATGAAAGACAGTATACGAAGTGAAGAAACAAATAGAGCATCTTATAAGCTTCAAACTAAGTATGAATTTGAAAAACAACAAGCTGTTAAGGATGCCGAGCATAATAAACAAATGGAAATTATAGCTGAAAGAGGCGAAAAACAAAAAATAATTACTTATTCCATTGCTTTAGGGTTGATTTTGGTCTTAATGTTTTCCATATTTGTTTTTAATCGATTGCAGATTACTAAACGACAGAAAACAATTATAGAGGAACAAAAAAAAATAGTTGAAGTAAAACAACAGGAAATTTTAGATTCAATTAATTATGCTAAACGTATTCAAGCAGCTATATTACCTTCAGAAAGAATAATAAATGAAATGTTACCCCAGAATTTTGTGTATTATAAACCAAAAGATATTGTTGCAGGAGATTTTTATTGGGTAGAAAGCACTAGTAATACTATTTTGTTTGCGGCAGCAGATTGTACTGGCCACGGAGTACCGGGAGCTATGGTTAGTGTGGTTTGTAACAATGCGTTAAACAGGTCTGTTCGTGAGTTTAATTTAGTCGATCCAGGTGAAATATTAGACAAAACTAGAGAGATTGTTATTCAAGAATTCCAAAAAAGTGATGCTGATGTGAAAGATGGTATGGATATTTCGCTTTGTTTAATTCAAAATAATAAATTGAAATGGGCAGGAGCCAATAATCCATTATGGATTTATAGAAACAATGAGTTGATTGAGATTAAACCAAATAAACAACCTGTTGGCAAAGCAGAATTATTGAAAAACTTTAATACTCATGAATTTGAACTACAAAAAAATGACACATTATATGTTTTTACAGACGGATATTCCGATCAGTTTGGAGGAGAGAAGGGTAAAAAATTTAAAACATCTCGATTAAAAGAAAAACTTCAATCTATACAAGACATGAGTATGGAAAAACAAAAAGATTTTTTACATGAGATGTTTGAAAACTGGAAAGGAAGCCTGGAACAAGTTGATGATGTTTGTATTATTGGGGTTAGAATATAAATTATATTGTTTTAAATTTTAAGAATATTATTTCGCAATAAAAATTACAATGAAAAAAATTGTTAATACATTAAATGCACCAGCACCTATTGGACCATATAGTCAAGCTGTTTTGGTTGGAAATACACTGTATACTTCAGGCCAAATAGCCATTAATCCTGCTAATAACGAGTTGGTTGTTTCACATATTAAAGATGAAACTAAAATGGTTATGGAAAACTTAAAAGCTCTTCTTAAAGAAGCTGATATGGATTTTACCCATGTTATTAAATGTTCGATATTCATAGCCGATATGAATGATTTTTCTCAAATTAATGAGGTTTATGGAAGTTACTTTACTTCTAATTTTCCAGCAAGAGAAACAGTTCAGGTTGCTTGTTTACCTAAAAATGTGAATGTTGAAATATCAGCAATAGCGGTAAAATAGTTATTGAGGTATTAGTAACCCATTCTGATATAAGTAATCTTGTGTTTGATAATACGAAACAGCTTCGTTTAACGCTTTTTCATTTTGTGGTAATAAGTTTAATAGATTGATGCTCTTATCCCATTGGTAGTAGTTTGCTGATTTCATATCACCTAATACCATGAGTTTATCTCCTTTTAAATAACCCATTTTTCTGTAATTACCAATAAAAGTACGTTCATCTTCAATCTCCATTTTGTTTACGTCTCTTCCAAATAATTGCGTAATGTAGCTCCAGTTAAAATATCCAAAAAGGGTAGGGAATAAGTCTATTTGTGAACAGAGTTTATTAATTTCTTTGGTTTCGGTATTTGGAAGGTTGTAAATAAATGCAGGGATATGGTATTTAGCTACATCTAATTCTTGTTTTCCAGCGCTAGACGCACAATGGTCTGACATGATTACAAAAACAGTGTTACTAAACCATGGTTTTTTCTTTGCTTTCTCAATAAAATTATAAATAGCATAATCGGTATATTTTACAGCACCTTCTCTACTTGTTTTTGACGGAATGTCAATCTTTCCTTCAGGATAAGAATAAGGTTTATGATTTGACGTTGTCATTACGAAATTGAAAAACGGTTGATTGTTTTTAAAATCTTTATCGGCTTCTTTAAGTACTTTATTATAAATATCCTCATCACATACCCCCCAAGCATTTTCAAATTGAACTTCATTATCATTAATGTTTGTTCTTTTCGACTTAAAATCGTCTCCCATAATATATCCACGACCCCTATCTACAATATCAAAACCATTACCACCAAAAAATTGGTTCATATTATCAAAATAACCATCACCACCATAAAAGAATACATTTTTATAATTTTTTTCTTTGAAAATGCTTCCAATGTTAAATAACCCTGTATTATTGGTTCGCTTTACAATACTTCTTCCTGGTGACGGAGGTACACATAAAGTAATAGCTTCCATCCCTCTAACCGTTCGCGTTCCGGTTGCATAAAGATTAGTAAAGAATAAGCTTTTAGAAGATAATGAATCCAAATAAGGAGTTATTCCATCAGTGTTTCCGAATCTTTTCATGAAATCAGCACTAAAACTTTCAATACAAATAAATATTACATTTGGTCGTAGCTCAGTTCCTTCATTTTTTACTAATCGTTTTAAGCTATTTAAGCTATCAGATACATATGTCTCATTTTCAGCAAGGGTTAATTTTCTAACTGTAGTTAAAGATTTTTTTATGTCCTGAGTCAAATAAAATTCAGTATAACTTAATTCATTGTTTCTAAAAGCTGCAAAAAAGGAGTAGATGCCTGATTTACTCAGTTCATTTTCATACCTATTTAAAGACCATTCGGCATCTTTGTTTGTTATAAACGCCGAAAAAATTATTGATATTGATAATACCAATAAAAGTATAGTTGCTTTAGTTTTAAGCAATAAAGGTGAGCTAAAAGTGTCTGTAAAAATACCTTGTTTAGCAGTTAAATAAATAAACAGACAAACAACCATGACAACACTTGGTAACAAAATGTATAATGGATAAGATTGATGGATATTTTGAACCACTTCAAAAGTGTAAATTAAATAATCAACTGCAATAAAGTTAAATCGACATTTAAACTCATCCCAAAAGGTAAATTCAGCTAAAAAGCTGAAAGTAAATATGGTTAAACCTACAAAATAGGCAAAGTAAGAAATAGATTTATCAAACTTGCCCCCTACAAGTTTATTGGGTATAATTAACAAGTATATTAAATAGGGTAATAAGAAATAAGAAATAACTCCAAGGTCAAAAAATAAACCTACTAACAATATTTTAAATAAGCTCACAATCGAAAAATCGATAAATTCGAATGACCATATGTAAAAAACTATTCTCGTTAATTCAGAAAAAACAAGAAAAAACAAAGTGAAAAAATATAATAATGAAAATCGCTTTTGAAAAAATAAGTCTTTAAACTTGTTCATAGATGGATTTGTTTCAACAAAAGTAACAATAAAAGAATTGATTTTTATTGTGATATAATATGCTCATTATTTTAAAAGGGTTTAATATTGTTTTTCAAAATATGCAATTGAAAATCTATCTTACATATCTGCTGTTAATTTTTTCACTTGTTGCTGAATGTCAGAATGATTCATCATCAGTTCAGTATTACCAGATTAACAATGAATTACAATATGGATACCATAAACCTAAATTATTTGATTTAGTAACCAATATTCCTAAAAATTATTTAGACTTAGGTAGAGGGTTGAAGGATAAAAATAATCTTGCGTGGGTTGGTATAACGATTGCTGCAACAGGTATGCTTATACCTCCTGATCAAGATTTGATAGGGCATGTGGAGAATATTTCATATTCATTAAACCTATCGAGGAAACATAAGTACGGTAAAATTTGGGGGTTAATGGAGTATCCAACTAATATTTCAGCAACATTTTATCATTTTGGACATGGAAGTGTTTCGTTGTTGGCTGCTGGTGGTTTTTTAGTCACAGGATTAATTAAAAAAGATTATAGAGCTATTCATACTTCAATAGAAATAGGAGAAAGTATATTAACTCTTGGAGTAATGACTCAAGGATTAAAACGAGTTTTTGGTCGTCAAAGTCCTAGCCAATCTACGGTGGATGGTGGTGAATGGGATTTTTTCCCAAATCAAAAAGATTATATGAAACATACCGCCTATTATGATGCTATGCCATCTGGACATATGGCAACCATAATTTCAACAGTTACGGTTATATCTAAAAATTATCCAGAAGTAAAATGGATTAAACCGTTGGGTTATACCATGGCAACATTAATGGCCGTTGAAATGATGAATAGTGGAGTACACTGGGCTTCCGATTATCCATTAGGTATTCTTATTGGTTATTCGGTTGCAACAATATCAGTAAATAGGAGAATTACAAAAGTAAATACATCAAATACCTCTTATCATCAAACTAAAATACAGCCTCAATTTTTTGTTTCAAGTTTGCACGGAACTCCAATTTATGGAGTTAAGGCAGTATTTTAAAACGATTTTGAAAAATAAATTCCAAATTCATTTTCATGGTAATATGGAATCAATGAAGTTGTTTTATCCTTTTTGAAAGGATTAAAATTCTTTAAAGGCTCAATGTGATAAACCAAATTTACTACCAAAATACTTATACCAGCACCTGTAACCACATCTGATAACCAATGTGCGTTATTCATAATCCGAAATGCTCCAGTGGTGGTAGAAAAAGCAAAACCACTATAAGCTAAAATAGGGCTGGTATCTTTAAATTCCTGAAACAACACAGTGGCTCCAGTAAATGCAGTTGCTGTGTGGCCAGATGGGAATGAACGGGAACCATTGTTTGGTCGGGTTTTGTTTATCCCTATTTTAAGTGAATGAACAATTACAGCTGTTGCTAAATGGCTAATGGCTAAATACTTTGTTTGGTCGAACCAATGATTTTTTGATTGAATTCCGATTATATCAGCACTATACATTTGAACAGTTGGTACATATTGAATATAGTCATCAATTTTAAATTCAAAGTCGTTGCCTACTTTGTTTCTTACATCTTTTGTAAATTGTTTTTCAAAATCACTATTATTTAATGCAATTCCTGTAATAATTAATGTAACAGGTAGTACAGATTTTTTTAGTAAAGAATTACTTTTTTTTGATTGATAAAATAATGAGTCTTTTTGAGCTGTTAAATTGCCCAAAAGTGTTCCAATTAATAAAAAAAATAAAAAAAACCTTTTCATCAGAACAAAGCTATACAAAAAAGAGGTTGATAATATTATCAACCTCTTTAAATACTGGAGAATTTTTATTGGACTTAGTTCAAAATCGTTTCAATAAAATCAACATGTTTCGATTTTTTAACACTCAACGCTTTAGAGTAGTTTAAAATGTTATCAATGGTTCGTTTTTTGGGAGAAAACGGAGCATCGTTTTCTTCTAATTGATTTAATGTTGCCTTTAATGATTTTTCGTTTTGATCTAGTTCAATGAATTCTAAATGAGTAAAAGTTTGCATAGGCGATTTTTGTTTTAGGTTAATTTAACACATAAACGACTAATTTTTATTCATATTGTTCTTAAATTAAAAAATCCTGAAATATTTTTTCAGGATTTTCTACAATTAACTAAAAACAAAAATTTATTAGATTATTGTATCGCTAACGAAATATTTTTTTCTTCAATCATCTTTCTTAAATTAATAAGTGCATACCTCATTCTTCCCAGCGATGTATTGATACTAACATTTGTCATGTCAGCAATTTCCTTAAAGCTCATGTCAAAATACATTCGCATCATGATCACCTCTTTTTGGTCGTTCGGTAAATGTTTTATCAAACTTTTTAAGTGCTTATATACTTGAGTTGATTGAATGGTTTGTTCAATATTTTTATCAGGCGAAGAAAGCACATCGAAAATATCAAAATCATCATTTCCTTTAACAACAGGCATTCGGGCATTTTTTCTAAAAAAGTCGATTACCAAATTGTGAGCAATTCTTAGAACCCATGGTAGAAATTTACCCTCATCGTTATAGTTTCCTTTTTTCAAAGTATTAATAACCTTAATAAAGGTATCCTGAAAAATATCTTCAGCCAATTCCTCATCTTTAACTTTATAGTAAATGTAAGAGTAAACTCTATTCTTATGTCTTAGAATAAGTTGTTCGATAGCATTTTCGTTGCCATTAATATAAGCACGAACTAGCTCTTGTTCTGAAAGTTTGGAAAGTAACATAATATCTACTTTTAAAGTTAAAATATGTAATCCTCTATTGTTCGGATCTTAATTTAAAAAAAGTAGATATATCTTATAAGCAGTTTTTTTGTTTGTGATTGAACGTAAACTTATTAATGTTTATTGCGTTTACGTCACATTTAATTTTTTGTTACTCGCCAAAACTACTAAAAAGAACAGTAATTTTGTTTTTTTTAACAAAATTTAACGGAACAGACTCTTTAATGAAATTAACCGAAGATAGTAAAATCAATACCAAAACACATATTTACATTAAAGGTGCGAGAGTACACAATTTAAAAAATATTGATGTTGCTATTGCTCGAAATAAATTTACAGTAATTACAGGTTTATCGGGTTCAGGAAAGTCTTCTTTGGCTTTCGACACTTTATTTGCTGAGGGTCAACGTCGTTATGTAGAGAGTTTATCGTCTTATGCTCGTCAGTTTTTAGGTAAAATAGAAAAACCCGATGTAGATCATATTTACGGCATATCTCCAGCTATTGCAATAGAACAAAAAGTAAATACTGTAAACAAACGTTCTACTGTTGGAACCTCAACCGAAATTTACGATTACCTTAAATTACTTTTTGCTCGTGTAGGCACTACTTATTCTCCGGTTTCTGGTGATGTGGTTAAACGAGAAACAGTAAATGATGTGGTAAAGTGGTTTAAACAATTAAAAGATAAGGATAAGGTTTATTTATTATCGACCATTGATTTAAAAGATAAAGACACTAAAGAACAGCTTGATTTATTATTGAAACAAGGCTTTAGTAGAGTCTGGATAAACGATAAAATAGAACGCATTGAACAGGTTGCTGAAAAACAAATTACAGCTGATTCTTTCGATGTGTTGATTGATAGATTTATTATCGACAATTCTAATGATGATAACGAAAGCAGAATTTTTGGAAGTATTGAAACTGCTTTTTACGAAGGGCAAGGTACTTGTAGAATTGTGGTAGATAGAAACGATGAGTTGACTACCAAAAATTTTAACAATAGATTTGAAATGGATGGCATGGAGTTTCATGAACCCAACGCCCATTTTTTTAGTTTTAACAATCCTATTGGTGCATGTAAAACTTGCGAAGGCTACGGAAGTGTTATTGGAATTGATGATGATTTAGTAATTCCTAATAAAACCTTGTCGATTTATGACGATGCTGTGGTGTGTTGGCGTGGCGATAAAATGAAAGAATGGAAAGATGAATTGGTTATGTATTCATCGGAGTTTAATTTTCCTATTCACAAACCCATCTACGATTTAACCAAAGAACAGTTAGAGCTATTGTGGAAAGGAAATAAATATTTTAAAGGACTGAATCAGTTTTTTAAAATGTTGGAGGCGGAAAGCTATAAAATTCAATATCGAGTGATGCTTTCGAGGTATAGAGGTAAAACCGTTTGCCCTGATTGTAAAGGAACTCGTTTAAGAAAAGATGCCAATTATGTAAAAATCGATAATCATTCCATAACCGATTTGGTATTGATGTCAATTACTCATTTGTCTGAGTTCTTTGAAACAATTAACCTTACAAGAAAAGAGCAAGAAATAGGCCACCGATTATTAATTGAGATTAGAAGCCGACTACAATTTCTAAAAGATGTTGGGTTGGGCTATTTAACGTTAAATAGGCTTTCATCAACATTGTCAGGAGGTGAGTCGCAACGAATTAATTTAGCAACTTCATTAGGAAGTAGTCTAGTTGGTTCTACGTATGTATTAGACGAGCCAAGCATAGGATTACATTCAAAAGATACAGAGAATTTAATAAAAGTGCTTAAAAATTTAAGAGATATTGGAAATACTGTGGTAGTGGTTGAACACGATGAAGATATCATAAAAGCTGCCGATGAAATTATTGATTTAGGTCCTTTTGCAGGACATTTGGGAGGGGAACTAATCTTTCAAGGGAATGTGGAAGCGCTTCAAAAGGATAAAAAAAGTTTAACAGCTCAATATATGAACGGTATTGAGAAAATAGGCGTGCCTAAAAAACGAAGAAAATGGAATAATTTTATTGAAATTAAAGGAGCAAGAGAGAATAATTTAAAAAATATTGATGTAAAATTCCCACTACACACATTAACTGTTATCACTGGGGTTAGTGGATCAGGAAAATCCTCCTTGGTTAAAAACTGCTTGCTTCCGTCTATTAAAAAGATGTTTGATGGTTATGCTGAAAATTCGGGTAAAATTGATCGAATAGAAGGTGATATTAATCAAATTAAAGGAGTTGAATTTATTAATCAAAATCCCATAGGCAAATCGTCGAGATCAAATCCGGTCACTTACATTAAGGCTTACGACGATATTAGGAACTTGTTTGCGTCTCAAAAATTAGCAAAAACACGTCGGTATAAACCCTCTCATTTTTCTTTCAATATTGATGGAGGACGTTGTGATACTTGTAAAGGAGAAGGTGAAATTACTGTGGAAATGCAGTTTATGTCAGACATCCATTTAAAATGCGAAACCTGTAACGGTAAACGCTTTAAAAATGAGATTTTAGAAATAAAAATTAACGACGCAACTATTTCTGATGTTTTGGATATGACTATTGATGAGTCAATGGATTATTTCAATCAAATAGAAAGTAGTATTAGTGCCAAAATTGTACAGAAAATTGGTACGCTCCAAGAAGTTGGATTAGGTTATGTTCATTTAGGTCAATCCTCAAATACGTTGAGTGGAGGAGAAGCACAACGAGTTAAGTTGGCTTCTTTTTTAGGTAAAAAAGATATTACTCAAAAGCTCCTTTTTATTTTTGATGAACCGACAACAGGATTACATTTTCATGATATCAAAAAATTAATGAAAGCTTTTGATGCCTTGGTAGCTCAAGGTCATTCTTTGATTGTTATTGAGCATAATTTAGATGTAGTAAAATGTGCTGATTGGATAATAGATATAGGACCAGTTGGAGGTAATGAAGGTGGATATGTGGTATTTGAAGGTATACCAGAAAATATAATAAATTGTGAAACATCTTTGACCGGAAAATATTTGCAAACCAAGTTAGATTGACTAATTTAGTCCACTGAATAGATGATTTGGTCGATGCAAAAAACCATATTAAGTTAAGTTCCTGTAATATTTTTTTTAGGAGGGATGGTATAGTTGAAGTTGTTTTTGAAAATCAACTTTTACTTGAGGTAGAGGATTGTTATGAAATAATAGAGAGCTATAAAAATAATCTTGCAGGTAATAAAAAAGCCCCCATTTTGCATCTGATTGGTAAATACATGAACGTTACCAAAGAAGCTAGGGAATTTAGTGCTTCAGTTGATGGTTTAAAATATTCGAGTGCTGAGGCTTATGTCTTCAATTCTTTACCTCATCGTATTATAGGTAATTTTTATTTAAAATTTAATAAACCATCTGTTCCAACCAAATTTTTTAACACCAAAGAAGAAGCAGAGGTTTGGTTAAAGACTTTCCTCAAAAAATGATTTAATTTGCGAATGAGTTATTATTTGCAGCACCAACTTTATTTTCACCAACCTTTTATTAACTTAATTCCAGATAACAATTTAGGAATTGTGGTAGTTATTCCCTGTTATAATGAAACAGAGTTATTAAATACTTTGTCAAGTCTAAACGAGTGTATAAAACCTAATTGCAGTGTAGAAGTTATTATAGTTTTTAATAGTTCGGAATCTGATTCGGAGTTCGTTTTAACAACCAATAGCAATATGTTGATGGAGGCTAAGAAATGGAATCCAGAGCAAGACTGGATAAAGTTTTATTTTATTGAGGTGAAGAATCTTCCAGTTAAAGATGCCGGTGTGGGTTTAGCTCGTAAAATTGGTATGGATGAAGCTGTAATTCGTTTTGAAGAATTGAATACAGATGGTATAATAGCTTGTTTTGATGCAGATGCTACTTGTCAACCAAATTATTTTGTAGCATTAGAAAATCATTTTAATGAATTTCCAAAATCACCAGCTTGTTCCATTCATTTTGAACATCCATTGACAGGAACAGAGTTCTCTAATCAAAACTATGAAGCTATTGCAGCTTACGAGTTACATTTAAGGTATTACAAAAACGCCTTGAAATTTTGTGGTTTTCCTTATGCTTTCCATAATATAGGTTCCAGTATGGCTGTAAAAAGTAAGGCATATCAAAAACAAGGAGGGATGAATAAGAGAAAGGCAGGTGAAGATTTTTATTTTTTACAAAAAATGATGGTATTAGGAAACTTTACAGAATTAACTTCTACAACCATATTTCCCTCCCCTAGAATTTCAGATAGAGTTCCGTTTGGTACAGGAAGAGCCATGCAAAATTATTTGAGTAAAGAAAAACCTCTTTACTTAACCTATGATATTCAGTCGTTCCTAGATTTAAAAATATTGGTTGATGGTTTAGATAATTTATACGTAAAAGAAATAGTATTGCCTAAATCAGTCCATGAATACTTAAAAACAATTGATTTTGATAATAATATTCTTAAAATAAGAGAAAATAGTACTTCATTAACTCACTTCAAAAAGTTGTTCTTTAATTGGTTCAATGCATTTAAGGTGTTAAAGTTTATACATTTTGCACGGGATAATTATTATCCAGATAATTCGGTTCTAAAAATGGCTAAGACATTATTAGGGGAACAGCCTGAAAAAAATGAAATGAAAGATTTATTAGGTATTTATAGGAATATTGATAAATCAAACTAAAAAGGTTGTCAATTGACAACCTTTTTAGTTTGAAAATGGATTAGGTTACTTTTTTTGAATAATTATTTTTCTTGTTTCGCTATTTAAACCATTGGAAATCTTTACAAGATAAGTTCCATTATAAATAGTTTCTACATCAAAATATGCAATGGTTTGACCTTTATTTATCTTAGTTTCTTTAACAAGTCTACCCGTTAAATCAAATAATTCAATTTTGTAATCATATCCAACAATGTTACCTATTTGAATAGATATTAAATCAGATGCTGGATTTGGAAAAACATTAATATCAAGTTTGTTGAATTCATCTAAAGAAATATCTGTTGTTGAAGTATAAATGGTAGTCGACTCGGTAACAGAAGTAACTTTTGAGGCAATTACATTACCATAAAATTTTGGACCTACAGCATATGGATACGCTGAGTTGTGGTTAGCATCAACTGTAGCAAAATAACAATAAGTTCCTGCTGGATATTCTGGAGTTACACAAAATCTACCATTTTGAGCATCTAAGTAATCTTCTTCACCAGGGTGAGCAACAAACTCATAATCTTCCCTAAAATAACCAAGAAAATAAGTAGAGTTTACTGGTGGACCATCAGTAACATCAGTACCATCAGCATAATGAGTTCTTACAGTAATATTCCTTAATTGATAACCAGATTTTATTCTGGTAATACCACCAGTTCCATTAGCATTAGCGTATCCGTATGCTCCATAAATTGGAAATCCATCATAAGCAAAACCTATTAAGGGTGAGTGTTGAGATGTGTTAATGGTGTATAGTCCATCGGCATCATATAAATTACATATATTAGAAACTACGTTCAGGTCTAATTTAAAAGCTGAAGGGTTTTGATGATGATGATAGTTGCCCATCGCAGGATGTCCTTTTGAACAATCAAAGCCAGATTTTTCTGCGGGTATAGCATCTCTGTTCCATGCTTGTGTAGTTCCGGGCCCGCCAGGACATGGAGCATTGCCTGGGCCTCCACATAAAGCAGAAGTTGAATTATTCCATGCAACACCATCTCTGTAATCAAATAAGGCAACCCCGTTTATAAAAACACCAATGTTTCCTGCTGTAGTAGCAGTTAAAGTACCAACATTTTGAGTTGGATTTAATGGGAACTTAAAAATTGCACTTTGATTTTGAGCTTGTGATGGATTGCCATCTAGAAAGGGACCTGTTGGATAAGCTGGTACACCAGTTGTAGTTACATATACATAGTTAGTTGAGTATTCTACTTTTTGACAATTTACTAAAATGCCATTACTTATTGCTGTAGAGTTGCCTGAAGTATAATAACTTCCAGTTTGTGTGGTATTTTGTAGCCATTTAGTAATAGCCGGATTAGTTTGCCCAATACTTATTAAGGCTAATAAGATAAAGCTAGTTAATAATGATAAATTTTTCATAGTTCTTTTGAGAAATGGTTTGTAGTAAATTAGACGATATTATTTTTAGTTTCCTTCGGTAGGTGTTAAAATATTTTTAGGGTATTGGTGTTTTGAATTAAAAACAAATTCTTTATCATTTAAAGTAAGCAGAAAAGCAATCAAGTCAACTTTGTCGTTTGGACTTAATAATATAGGGTTCCTTAATTCTTTTGAAAGTGTTGAACTTTGATTAATTCCATCAGTATAATGGTTTAAGACTTGATTTAATTTTTTAAACCTACCGTCATGCATGTAGGGATAACTGTAACTTAAATTTCTCAGGCTTGGAATTTTAAACAATAAACTATCCTCTTTTTGTTGAGATATCGTAATTCTTCCATAGTCATTTAGGGTGGTATCTATGGGTAGCCCATTGTTGGCATATTTATAATTTGAAAATAAAGGTTCGGTATGACAAGAGTTACAGTTTTGTTGAAATAATAAATATCCTTTTTTTTCTTGTTCTGAAAACTCTTCAACACCTTGTTTTACCCTGTCGTATTTAGAGTTAGAGGATATTAAGGTAAGTTGAAATTGAGATAAAGACTTTAAAACTTTTTCACCAGTAATTGAACTGTCTCGAAAAGCATTTAAAAATAATGTAGGGTAAATAGATGTAGATTTTAGTTTTAATACCACATTACTAATGGTTTCTCCCATTTCTTTTTCATGACTTATTGGAGCCAGAGCTTGAACATCTAAATGATTTATAGCTCCATCCCACATAAACGTTTTGTGCCAAGCTAAATTAAATAATGCAGGAGCATTGCGGTTACCAATTTGATCGTTAATACCATGACTCAAATCGTGATCGGTATGTGCAAATGCATTGTAAGGCGAATGACATGATGCACAAGAAATACTGTGGTCTTTTGATAAAATAGGATCAAAAAATAAGACTCTGCCTAATTCAATTGTTGCAGAATCAATGGGGTTATTATTTAAATTGTATATGGGTACTGGAAAGTAAGACGGAAAAATTAATTCGAACTGCTTTTTACCAAAAGCCAATATGATAAACGTTATAATTAATATAATGAAAGCTTTGAATTTCATTTAGAGATTTCAAAAATTTTAGAACAATTCTTAGATAAATCAACAGCTTCTTGGCCTGGACTCATAACCTCAAAAATTGAGCTTAAATCGATAGTTTTTAAAAATTTTTCAAGTTTAATATCAATATTTATAATGTTGTTATTTTCAATAGGAAGTTTAATTTTTTGTACTGAACTAAACGGATATTGATAACCTCCTAAGTGGAATTGAAATACATTGTTTCTTGCTTTACAAAGCATAGATGTGCCTTCTAATTTAAAATTAATGTAACCACTTTGCCATGTCCAATACATTCCGTTGGTTGGGTCTAAATCGTTTCCAAATACACCTGAAACATTGGTTATACTATCAATTCCTAAATTAAATACCATATAATTAAACGATGATAACAAATCAATAGAATCGGATATGGTTAAACTGGATGTATTTTCAATATTTAATAAGTGGTATTGTTTGGCTATAGTATATGTTAATGTATCGTCTTTAAAAAATTGAATGGATGAGATGTAAAACTTTAAATTACTAACCGCGATAGTGTCGTTATTAAAATTATACTGTTTATCAAGTTCAAGTTTATCACCATTAAATTTAGGGTTAAAAACAATAGTTATTTCTTTGTTTTGAGAAAAAAGGTTAAAAGTTGTAAGTACAATAAAAAAGATGAGTACTGTTGACCTCATTTACTTTCTTTTAGGATGTGGAGCAAAAATTTTAGCTAGTTCATTAGCTAAATCACTGAACTTGTCTAACTGGTCATCTTTGCATATTTTTTTTATTTCGAGGAAATGATGGTAATGAATATCCTCAATTTCTTTTTGTACCTGAGCTAGATTTTTTGTTAAAGAATCGACTAAAATAGGATTGAAATCTTGCTGAAGGGTAGAGTATAAGTTGTTTTTTAGTAGGATGATTTCCTTATCTTTTTTTAATATGCTGGCTTGATGTTTCTTTATCATGGTTTCGTATTCTTTAACCTGGTCATCATTAAACTCAAGTCGTTCAATGATTATGTTTTTTGGTCCTTCAGGATGAAATCTATTAGGTTTATTAGAAAATCCAATAAATGCTAACATTAATAAGTTTGAAATTACTAATGCTATAATAATTAAGATTTGAAACTTATTTTTATTCATGATACAAAGTGTTGTTTGGAAGTGATACAAGTGTTTCTACAGTATTGGTGGTTGTAGTAACATTTTTTGTAAAAAGATAAATTTCGATTGAAAATAAGCACAGTAATATTGCAGCTGCAGTATTCACATACGATAGCTTAATGGTTGAATTCTTTTTGGAGTTTATTTTAGCTAAAATATTATCGTAAAGCTGTTCTGGTACATCAACTCTATTAATATGGTTTAATATTTCTAATGTAGGTTTCATTGTATTATTAGACGATTTTTTCTTCATTATCCTTCGTTTTCGATTAATAATTTTTCTAAATTCTTTTTTGCTCGTTGAAATAACGATTCTATTGCTTTACTACTAAGTTGCATTACTTCTGCAGATTCAGCTTGTGATAACTGTTCTATTTTTAATAAAATAATTACTGTTTTTTGGTTTTCGGGTAGTTTGTCAATACAGGTAAAAATGAATGCTAAAGCTTCCTTTTGTTCCAGTTCAACACCTGGATGGTTAAAGTTTGTTACACCAATACTTGTAATCTTTTCATCAGAACTAAATGCAGAAAAAATAGACCACCGATTTCTGTTTTTTTTAGCTTTTAAGAAATCTAATGCCTGGTTAATGGTAATTCGGTATACCCATGTTTTAAGTTCTGATTCCTTTTTAAACGACTCTAAATTGTTGTAAATTTTCAAGAAAACATCTTGCGTGATTTCTTCGGCATCTTCAGTATTTTGCGTATACTGAAGAACAAGGTTGTATACCATACTTTTGTGTGCAGTATAAATCTCTTGAAAATTCATGCTGCCAATTTCGATTTAAAAATATTAAAATCCTAATTAACAACATCAATAATAAGTAATATAATTAATTGATTTACCGGCTAATGTTTTGTTTAGTCATTTTTGGAACAACCACATTTGCAACTGCATATCTAATTATGTCAGGATTATTGTAGTTTATAACAATAGCAGCACAAACATCAATAAGTTTTTCTAAAAAATGTAATATTTTGTCAAACACTGGAGTTTTATTTGAGTTATTTAACCAGTTGTTACTTCGTTCTTCAATAGCATTTCCAAAGGCAATTACTTTAGGAAATTGTTTTTCTAAATTTACATCTCCAAAACCAGATGTTAAATAAAATCCAATCAAAAATTCGTCTACGGCTTTATTTTTAGGGCTATAATTTATAATCCAATCTCCTGCTTTATAATCTTTGTCTATTGAAGTTAATATACTGCGAGGAAGTAGTTTTTTAGTTGGTAAATTGCTATAGTTTGTCATAGGTTTGTCTCTATAATTGTCATAGTCAGTTTTTACAACAATTAAATCCTCATAAATTTTAGCATATTTATATTTAAAAGCCCATTCTTCAAAAGATATCTTGTTTTCTATGTCAATCATTGCTGATTGGATATCGCCTTTATCCATAAAAATATAATAGGCTGTAGCTGTATTGTTTAATATTTCGTTTTTGTCGAAATCATACTGGTTTAGTATATTCTGTAGGGAATCAATTTTTATATCAATTTCATTGATAAAGGGAGAATTGGTTTTATGCAAAAAATCTGTGTTTTGTGCAAGGGAGTAATTTGTAAGCGTTACAAAAAATACCAATTTAATCAAATGTTTCATGGTGTTAAGTTTTAGGTGTCTGTTAAAAAAAAACTGACACGGGTTAATAGGAGTTAATTGGTAAGGCCTTATATGCTTTACTTTTTTATGAAGAATAAGTTTAGCTTATTAAATTAAAGGTTGAAAATAGAATAGTAACGGTAGTTCAAGCGGTTTTTTGAACAGTATTACCCAATTAAAAAGATACAAGGTCTTTTGTTTAAATCGAGCTTGGTTTCTTTTTTCCAGTCTTCAATACTTTTGGTGTAAATTTCTTCTGAAGGTAAAGTAATATCTACAGCAATACAAAGCTTGGTGTTGTTATTTAAGGTTGTTAAAATGTCTTTTAACAACGGCATATTTCTATATGGAGTTTCTATAAATAATTGGGTTTGTTTTTCTCTAAAAGCCAAACGCTCCAAATCTTTTAATTTGTAAATTCTATCTTTTTGCTCGATGGGCAGATAGCCATTAAAACAAAAACTTTGCCCGTTAAAACCACTTGCCATTAACGAAAGTAAAATAGATGATGGTCCAACTAAAGGAACTACTTTGTATTTTTTTTCTTGTGCTAAAGCTACTATTTCGGCTCCAGGGTCGGCTACTCCTGGGCAGCCTGCCTCTGATAATACACCAATGTTTTTACCTTCTGACAAGGCTTTAATGTAAGTTGGGTAATGAGCAGTTTCACTTCTTTTACCTATTTCAAAAAAAGTTAATTCATCAATGGGTTTGATAATACCTGCTTTTTTTAAGAAACGTCGAGCAGTTTTGATATTTTCCACAATGTAGACATCAATTTCATTAATAATGGCATTGTTGTATTCTGGTATTACTTGAGTGAATGAACCATCACCTAAAGTGATAGGTATTAAGTATAAAATGCCTGTATTATTCATGAGTAATTGATTTTATAAAAATGTCTGTCGCGTGATTTAATAATTGGTAGACTTCTTCAAAACCATCTTGTCCTCCATAATATGGGTCAGGAACACTTCTTTGTTGGTTAGGGTAAGGGTAGTCTAAAAATAATTTTACTCGTTGTTTATCCTGGTTGTTTCTTGCTAAATAGTTGATGTTCTCTAAGTTACTTTTATCCATTGCAAAAATGTAGTCGAACTCATCAAAATCAGAAACAGTAAATTGTCTTGCTCGTTGGGTTGAAATATCAATGTTGTACTCTAGTCCTTTTTTAATCATTCGATAGTCTGGAGGATCTCCAATGTGATAATTTGATGTGCCTGCCGAGTCTACTCTAATGGATAGGTTTTGTTGTTTTACTTTCTGCTCTAAAACTCCTTGTGCCATTGCCGAACGACAAATATTACCTAAACAGACAAACAAGACCTTAATCATAAATAAAAAGAGATAATGTAAACGAGTACTGATACAATAATTAAAATCATAAAATAGAAAATATTGCGTTGCCCTTTTTTATTAATGGGTTTGTAGTGTTGTGGTGTTTCGTATTTCTGATTTAAGAAGCCCATTGGGTTAAATGAAAACAGGAATCAACGTATTGATTCCTGTTTAGTTAGTGTAAATTATTTAAAGCTTATTGTAAGCTAATTTTTTTCTTTAAATCTTCAATGTAACCTCTAAAACGTTTGTCGGTATCCATTAAATTATTAACTGTTTTACAAGCATGTAATACCGTTGCGTGGTCTTTTCCACCGCAGTGCATACCAATTGTTGCAAGGCTTGATTTAGTCATTTGTTTAGAGAAATACATGGCTATTTGACGAGCTTGTACCACTTCTCTTTTTCTAGTTTTCGATTTTAAGTTCTCAATTTGCATTTCGAAATAATCGCAAACTACTTTTTGGATGTAGTCGATAGATACTTCACGAGCTGTGTTTTTGACAAACTTGTCAACCATTTGACGAGCTAAATCTAAATTAATGGCTTTTTTGTTTAATGACGATTGAGCCAACAATGAGATTAAAGCACCTTCTAATTCTCTAACATTGGTTGTAATGCTGTAAGCTATATATTCTACAACGTCTTTAGGTAGTTCTAAACCTTCGTTGTACATTTTCATTTCTAAAATGGCAATACGAGTTTCCAATTCAGGAGCTTGTAAATCTGCAGCTAAACCCCATTTAAAACGAGATAACAAGCGTTGTTCCATGCCAATTATTTCAACAGGAGCTTTGTCAGCAGTTAAAATAATTTGTTTTCCTGATTGGTGTAAGTGGTTGAATATGTGAAAGAAAACATCTTGTGTTTTTGCTTTTCCCGCAAAAAACTGAACATCGTCAATAATCAACACATCAATCATTTGATAGAAGTGAATGAAATCGTTTTGTTCGTTATTTCTAACAGCATCAATAAATTGGTGTGTAAATTTCTCAGACGAAACGTATAACACCGTTTTGTTAGGGAATTTGTTTTTTACATCAATACCAATAGCGTGAGCCAAGTGTGTTTTTCCTAAACCAACACCACCATAAATCAATAATGGGTTAAAAGCAGTTCCTCCCGGGTTTTTTGCTACTGCAAAACCTGCTGAACGAGCCAATCTATTACAATCTCCTTCAACAAAATTTTTGAATGAGTAGTTAGGGTTTAGTTGAGAATCAACGTTTATTTTTTGTAGTCCTGGAATAATAAATGGATTCCTGATTGATTTGTCTTTATTCAAATCAATAGGCATATTAACCGGGTTGTTTTTTAAAGCTTGTCTGTTTGTTGCCGGAATTTTAACCGTGTATGGTTTATTACTACTGCTTTGATTGTTTTCCATCACAATACTGTACTCCAATCTTCCTTCGGCACCTAATTCTTTTTTAATGGTTTTCTTTAAAATGGTAACATAGTGTTCTTCTAACCATTCGTAAAAAAATTGACTAGGAACCTGAATGGTTAAGACTTTATCTTTCAACTTTACAGCTTTAATTGGCTCAAACCATGTTTTGTAGCTTTGTAAGCTCACATTATCCTTAATAATTTGAAGGCAATTGTCCCATACTGTTGTAAAATCTTTTTGCATTGTAAAACGCTCCTATTTTTTGGTTACTAAATCTTTATTATCTAAGCTTAAGATTTTAATAATTGGTTGTTGATAAAATTATCAACGGTTAAATTTACTAAAAGTCTTTTAAAATCAAGTGTTTGAGAAATAAAATCACCTCATTTTTTCGCTCTAACAAATATTTGAATAAAAAAGTGAAAAAAAAACTTTTTTACTATTGTTTTTTTAAAACTTTTTTCTCTATAAAATTTGTAGCTAAACCTGATGTACACTTGATTGGTAGTAGCTTGCAGATTTCTTGGTAGTTACATAAAAATCTACTCGTCCTAAAAAAATTCCTGCCCACCCAACTTGGTTCACTAACACCTTTTTTTGAACTAAATTTTTAATTTCTGTAGGTTTTTCCAGAAAAGTATGGGTATGTCCGCCAATAATCAGGTCGATATTCTGCGTTTTTTCGGCTAAAATTAAATCGCTAACTGTATTTGATTTGTAAGAATATCCTAAATGAGATAAACAAATTACTAAATCACATTTTTCTTCTTCCTTTAAAAAGGTAGCTTTTTGGTTAGCAATTTCAATAGGGTTTAAATACACGGTTTCTTTGTACAGGTTTTTACTAACTAATCCATCTAGCTCCACACCCAGACCAAAAACACCAATTTTAATGTTGTCTTTTATGAATGTTTTATGTTTTAGCACATCATTATATAATGTGGTATTGCTTAAATCGTAATTGGAATTGATAAAAGGAAAACTAGCATGTGGCAACATATTTTTTAAGCCTTCAATACCATTGTCGAAATCGTGATTTCCAATGGTTGCGGCATCGTACTGCATTAAACTCATTAGCTTAAAATCCAACTCACCCAAGTACTTATTAAAGTATGGCGTTCCTTGAAAAACATCTCCGGCATCTAACAACAATACGTGTTGTTCTTCGCTTCTAATTTTATTGATTAAGGCTGCTCTGCGTGCAGCTCCTCCAAGATTTGGGTGTTTTGGGTCGTTGTTCGGAAAAGGTTCAATGTGGCTGTGCACATCGTTGGTATGCAAAATGGTTATTTGGGTGCATTTGTTATCCTTTAAGGCAAATGAAGATAGTGGAATAGCATTTAATGCTAAAAGCCCACCTCCAGCCAATAACGACTGCTTGATGAATTTTCTTCTATTTGTTAAAGTATATTCGCTCATCTAATGCTGAAGTTATCTTATTGCCTTTTTTGTGTTCTTCTATACAATGCTCAATTATGGCATCTCTTAATTTTAGTTGTGTGGTTTCAATTTTTATTGGGTTTAAGAAAAAATCCATTTTATCGCCACCATTGGCTAAATAATCAGTAGTAATAATGTTGACTGTTTTGTGCCAATTAAGTTGAGAGAAAACCGAATCAGCTGACAACGTAAAATTTAGTTTAGTACCACTTATAGGCTGACCACCTACATTATAGATGTATTCAATTAGGTTTTTTGCTTTTTCAGGAGTTAACGATACAATTACCAATTCATTATCAAAAGGCATTAATTCAAAAATTTTACCTCGTGTAATAGCTCCTTGGGGTAAGCTGGTACGCAAACCACCGTTATTGAGTAAACAAAAATCAATGTTGGCCTCTGGAAATTTTTCAGTAATTATTTTTAAACTCAAATCAGCAACAAAATTACCGAGTTCGCTTTCGGGAGTCCCTTTAATCATGGATTTTTCCGAATACACCAAAATTTCGTTCATTTCAGCATCTAAACTTTCTTTATAAGGTTGTATAAATGCTTCGGTAGATTCTAGGCTACTTAGTGTAGAATCAATTTTAATAGTGTTCGATTTAGCCGTATAGTTCTGATTAGTTTTACATCCATTTAATACAAGGAAGAAACTGATGGCAATGAAAGAAATGATATAAAAAGACTGTTTTTTCAACTATTGTAGCTTATTTTGTCTCAAATTTAGTGATTTGAAGCTAAAAATAGGTTAACAAATTATAAAGTAATATGTACAAATCGGAAAATACAGTTAGAGTTAGGTATTCGGAAACTGATCAAATGGGATATTGTTATTACGGTAATTATGCAGCTTTTTTTGAAGTGGCTAGGGTAGAAGCACTTAGAAAATTGGGAATGACCTACAAACAAATGGAGTTAGATGGAATTGCTATGCCTGTTTTAGAATATCAAATAAAATATTACAAACCTGCTTTTTACGACGATATTATTCGAATTGAAACCACCATTGACGAAATGCCGAATGTGCGTATTTACTTTTCGTACAAATGTTATAACGAAAAAAACGAGTTGATTAATGAAGCAAAAACATCGTTGGTGTTTGTAAGTATGACCACAGGTAAACCCTGTGTAGCTCCCGAACATTTTTTAAAAGCCTTGAAAGAATTTTATTAAACTGTTTCAACGAACAATCCTGCTCTTTTTAATAAAGCATTACTATCAGGTTCTTTACCTCTAAATTTAATATACAAATCCATCGGGTGTTCTGATCCACCTTTCGATAACACAAACTCTTTAAATTTATCGGCTATAGTGGTATTGAAAATACCGTGTTCTTTAAAGTAGTCAAAGGCATCAGCATCTAATACTTCTGCCCATTTGTAAGAGTAGTAACCTGAAGAATAACCTCCTTGAAAGATGTGGGAGAATGCAGTACTTATACAGGTGTTTTCTATTATTGGTGTTAACTGTGTTTCCTTAGTAGCTTGATGTTCAAAATCAAAAACATTTTTTATTTCACCAGGATTGGTGGTATGCCATGCCATATCTAAAATTCCATAATTCAATTGACCAACAATATTTCTTGCTTCCATAAAATTTGCTGAAGCTTTAATTTTTTCAATCAACCCAATTGGTATTACTTCGTTAGTTTGGTAATGCTTTGCAAATAATTTCAGCGCTTCTTCTTCGTAACACCAGTTTTCTAATACTTGCGAAGGTAATTCAACAAAATCGCGGTAAACGCTGGTACCTGATAAGCTAGAATAAACAGTATTGGCTAACATGCCGTGTAAAGCGTGCCCAAATTCATGAAATAATGTAGTTACCTCGTCAAAAGTTAATAACGATGGTTTGGTGTCAGTTGGTTTGGTAAAGTTGCAAACATTAACAATGTGTGGTCGGTTGTTTTTACCATCTTTAATAAACTGGTCGTTAAACGAGGTCATCCACGCACCGTTTCGTTTCCCTTTGCGGGGATGGAAATCAGCGTAAAACAAAGCGACCAACTCGTTGTTTTGGTCTGTTACTTCGTAAGTAGTTACTTCGGGGTGGTATTTATCGATATTGTTAATTTCTTTGAATTTTAAACCGTAAAGCTTACTTGCTACTTGAAAAACACCATCCACCACATTTTCTAATTTGAAATATGGCTTTAAAATTTCATCGTCTAAACTAAACAGTTTTTGTTTTAATTTTTCTTTATAAAAAGCCGTGTCCCAAGCTTGTAATGTTGTATCTTCAAAACCAATAGATTGCGCAAATTTTGTAAGCTCATCCATTTCTTTTAAAGCAAACGGTTTGGCTTTTTGTAATAAATCGTTTAAAAAGGTTTTTACTTTTTCGGGTGTTTGTGCCATTTGCTCTTCCAATACAAAGTGAGCATGATTTTTATAACCCAATAAATTGGCACGTTGGTAACGTAATTCAACTATTCGCAACACATTTTTTTGATTGTCTAACTCATCACCTTTACAGCTTCTGGTGGCATGTGCCATATAAAATTGTTGTCTCAATGAACGGTTTTCGGCATAAGTCATAAAAGGACTAAAGCTTGGAAAAGCCAAGGTAAATAACCAGCCTTCTTTGTTTTTGCTTTTTGCAGTGATAGCCGCAGCTTCTATAACTCCTTCAGGTAAACCTGCTAAATCTTCTTTATTCGTTAAATGTAATTCGTATTTGTTGGTTTCTGCCAGAACGTTTTCGCCAAAGTTTAACGATAGTTTAGACAATTCTTTATCAATTTTTCTTAGCGTTTCTTTATCTGTATCATTTAAGTTAGCACCATTTCTAACAAAACCTTTATAGGTTTTATCCAGTAACATGGTTTGCTCGGCAGTTAAATTTTTACGGATGGTTGCATTTTCAAAAACCGATTTCACTCTTTTAAATAATATTTCGTTTAATGCAATATCATTCGAATATTCAGTTAAAAGTGGCGCAACTTCTTGGGCTATTTTTTGAATTTCTTCATTGGTTTCTGCTGAGTTTAAATTGAAAAAAATGGATGTAACATTACTCAATAACTCACCACTAAAATCTAAGGCTTCAATAGTATTTTTAAAGGTTGGTTCTTCATTGTTCTTGACAATAGCATCAATTTCTTTACGAGCTTTTTCAATGCCATTTTCAATGGCAGGTTTAAAATATTCGTTTTTTATTTGAGAAAATGGAGCTGTATGATAAGGAGTGTTAAAGGCTGATAAAAGAGGATTCATTGAATTTATTTTTATTTTTAATAACACAAATTTAATAAATAGCGGTTGAAATTAAACTCTGTTACCTAATTCAATTACCTCTAAATCTTTAATGTTTTGGTTTTCAATAGTAAATCGAACAATAGTCTTTACTTGATGAAAACCACTTTTACCTGCAGCACCTGGATTAATATGTAAAAGGCTTAATTTTTTATCGTAAATAACCTTTAAAATGTGTGAGTGACCACAAATAAAAAGTTTTGGAGGATTGTTTTTTATTTCTTCTCGAACATCTATAGAATATCTATCAGGATAGCCCCCAATGTGAGTAATCCAGACATCTACTTCTTCACAATTAAACCGCAAATCTTTTGGAAAATATTTTCGGATTTCTTGTCCATCAATATTGCCATAAACTCCACGAACAATAGGACAGATTTTTTCTAAATTTTCAATAACTTTTAAATTGCCTACATCACCAGCATGCCAAACTTCATCGCAAACCGAAAAATATTTTTCAATTTTTGGGTCCAAGAAACCATGCGTATCTGAAATCAATCCAATTCTTTTCACAGTGTAAAGGTAATTTATAGTTTGTTAAATTTTTGAAAGTAAAATGGATTTAACTTAATTTCGACCTTTAAATAATAAAACTAAAAAAATAGGGTTACTATAACTCACAAATTAAATAACAACATGAAAAAAATATTTTTAAGTATAACATTAATCGTTTTTGTTGCTACTACTTTTGCTCAACAAGATACTTTAAAAGGTCAGAAAGGTGATTGGGGTATTAGTATTAATATTTCTGGGTTAATAAACAACATTACTTTGCAAAATCAGAAAGATGGAGCTGGTAACTATGTGATTTTTGGCAGGAAATACATTAAAGATGATGTGGCTATAAGATTGGGGTTTAATGTTGCTTATGATAATCAAAAATGGAATTCGGAAGATAGTATTATTATTGGTTCTGGTTCTACTGCTTTGCGTCAAATTGATTCTACTATATCTCGTTTTGATTTTTCGATTTCGGGTGGTTACGAAAAACATTTGGGTTCAACAAAAAGGTTGGATCCGTATTTTGCAGGAGTTTTGACAATTGGAAGAATAGGAAATACTGAGACTACAGCTAATACCAATGTTAAAGATATTACTGGAACAGATAAGACTCAACATATAATTCAACAAGATGGTGGTTTTTATTTTGGTATAGGAGGAGTTGCTGGATTCAATTATTTTATAGCACCAAAATTTAGTTTAGGTGCTGAGTTTGGTTACTTCTATTCATATTCCAAGACTGGTGGAGATTATAACGAAAGTGTAGTTAATACACCCGTTAGTGGTTCTCAATCTTCTACGTTTTCCAGAGGTATAGATGAGCAATCAATCAATTCTTTAAATGTTAATTCTACGGCTTCAATAATGTTGTCCTACTTTTTTTAAAAGTATTAAATTATTACAAGAAATAAAGAGTATTGTTTTGCTCTTTTTTTATGAAGGTTCGTAAGTTAAAAGCCATTCGGTATCATGCTCATTTTTAAGAGTGGTAATGAGTTTAAATCCATTTTTAATGTAAAAAAGCGCTAAATTTTCTTCGTCAATGGTAAGCCAAAATTTTTGTGTTGGAAACTTATCTTTTAAGGATTGTAGCCATTTGGAACCAATTTTATTATCACGAAATTCTTCAACAACCCAAATAAAACCAAGGTATAAATAACCTTTATTGAACCATTTTTTTGCTTCTATTTCGTTATACATCATATCTGGCGAACATTTATTAAAAATTATACCCCCAGCTATAAGTTGATTTTCTTGATATAAAGCATAGATAACCGAACTATCTCTATAGTATTCCCAAAAAGGAACAATACTTTCTTTCCATTCTTCTGGCAGAAGCTTAAAAAAGGTTTGTTCGTTCGATTTTTTAAATTGAAAATCCATGTAACCAGGTAATTGTTATAGTAAACCCCATGACCATAATTTATCAGAATCTTCAAACCAACGGTCTCCAATATCAGTTCTGTAATAGGAATTATTTATGATGATGTTGCTGATTTTATTGTACATCGTTTTTTGAGCATCTTTCATTGTTAAACCAGTTCCTGTAATCAGAACTGCTATACCCGAATCGCCGGTAATTAACCATTCGTGATTAATTTTTTTTAGGTGCATAGGATGTAAACCTTCTTTCATTTCTTTTTTTATCACTATAACAGCATCTTTAGAAAAAAGATTAAATGTTTTCTTGTCTTCGTAAGGAAAAGGGGGCACAACAATATATGCTCCAACCTGAAACCCCATTTTTGTTTTTATTTTAAATTTTTCACCTTTGGCTACTTTATATAGAAATTCGCCAAAAGGCTCATTTAAACCTGCCCGTTGAATTTGTACTTGAGGATATCCAACTCTTGATGTAAATTCCAATGGATAAATACCATTAGCATTTACTATACAATTAATATCAATATGGCCGACAAAATTATCTTTAGCCAGAGTGTTTTCAAACTTTTTTAAGGTAGCATCAAAAATTGGACTATCGTTGGTCCAAAACATACTTGTTCCCATTTCACCTGTAGAAACACCCAGTTCTTTCGGAAATAGTTTTTTGTGCTCGAAAGTGATGTTAATTGGTTTTAAAAATTCGTGACCATTAAAGTAGGCTGCCACTGAAATTTCCACACCACTAACTTTACGTTGGAGTTGAAAACTTCCCATTTTATCGCCCCATGATTTTTTATATGCCTTTAATACTCTTATTACATCGGCACCATCATCTTCTTTACCAACAAAAAGCAATTGTTTGTAATCTTGAGTTTCACCAGAAGGTTTAATTACATAGCTATTTGGATGGGTTTCTACATAGGATATGGCATCATGAAAAGTTGTAAATTCTTTAAAAACAAGTGTTTTTATTTTATGACGTTTCAATTCATCTTGACCAAATCCTCTTTCCAATTCAAGTTTATCGGAATACTCGGTTCCTCCAATAACTAATTTACCAGCATTACGGAGTTCAGTGGCGATTTTCCCATAGCCAGTATAATCAAATAGAATAACATCTGCCCATTTTACATGTTTTTTCCAATCACGAACTTTTGGTACAAAACCAATTCCAATTTCATGAGCTGGTTTGTAGTCGATAAAAAGTTTTACTTTGTTACCTTCATTTTGGATTGCATTTGCCATGTCAAGGCTATCACCCCATTTGGATACAAAGAGAAATTTTCTACTTTGTTGATGTTGCTTTTTCAATAAAATCAAGTAAAAAAATTAATAGATTTTTTGGATGTTTTGTCGAATTAAAATCCAGTCAAATGTAGGATTCAGTTTTATAAATTTTATAAATTGATCAAAAAAAAGGAAGAGTTTTAAAACTCTTCCTTTTTACTATTGTTTGGAGCATTACCATCGGGTTTGTACAACACCGAAAAAATAAACAACATAACTGCTGCTGACACAAAAATGATGAGTAAGGTAGTTAATGTTTTACTAATAATGTGTTGGATATTTATTATATCCCATACAGCTAAAATAGCCATTATAGTAAAAAATAATGCTAGCAGTGCCAACATTATTGCAATTCCTCTTCTAAACATAATGTTAATTTTTAGGTTTATCCAAATGTAATGAATAAATTGGATATGATAGTGCTTAAGAAGTGTTAAGGTTTGTTAATTATATAGTCAATAATGAAAAATATAGATGTTATACTTATTTAATGCATAATTTTAAAAACCATCTCTTTCATTAACTCACCACCATTAACAGAGGTACTATTTACGCCTTTGGATTTCAAATCATATTCACGTAAATACTCAATTACTTTAACTGCTTTTTTTATAGGATAGTTTTTTGCCGCCAAGGTATATTCAGAAACAAAAAATGGGTTTATTTTTAATTGTGCAGCAATGTTGTTTTTCGATTTGTCAGGAGTATAGTGATAGGTAAGAATATTAGTGAAAAATCCATACAATAGAGAAATTACCATTACTAACGGATGTTCTTTTTCATTTTTAGAAAAATAATAAACAATTTGATTAGCCTTAAATACATCCAATGTTCCAATAGCTTTTGTAAGTTCAAAGCTGTTGAAATCCTTACTAATCCCTACATTTTGTTCTACATGTTCAGGAGTAATTGTTGTTCCTATTGGAACATTAATAATTAATTTGTCTATTTCATTAACAATTTTACTCAAATTGGTACCCAAAGAGTTAGCCATTAAAATACAAGCTTTTGGAGTAATAGAGTAGCTTTTATCTTTTAAGTAATTGGTAATCCAATCAGGTATTTTGTCGTCGTACAGTTTTTTCGATTCTAATACAACGGCTTCTTTTTTTATTTTTTTAGTAATGGCTTTTCTTCCATCTAATGTTTTGTATTTGTAACAAAACACTAAAATAGTTGATGGTGTTGGTTGAGCAAGATATTGCTCAAGTTGATCCAATTGTTTTTCCAGATTTTGAGCTTCTTTAACAATAACTACATTATGATTGGCCATCATAGGGTAGCGTTTTGCTTCACTAACAACGGTAATCATGTCAGTTTCTTTACCATACAAAATGGTTTGGTTAAACTCTTTTTCGTTGGCATCTAAAACATGTTCCTCAATATAATCCGCAATTAAATCAATGTAGTAAGCTTCTTCACCACATAAAAAATAAATGGGATGATAAACTTTGTTTTTTAAGTCGTTTAGTATGGTCTGGTGGTCCATTAGTCTTCAGAATAAGAGTATCTTAAGTGTTTTACACTTCGACCTTTGTCTTTAATTTCCTTTAACGATTGAATACCAATTTCAATATGTTTTTGTACATAGTTGGTGGTAATTACTTGATCACTTTTTTCTGTTTTTACACCATCAGGTATCATTGGTTGGTCAGATACCAAAAGCAAAGCTCCCGTAGGAATCTTGTTTACAAAACCAGTAATGAATAATGTTGCTGTTTCCATATCAACTGCCATAGCACGTACTTTTCTTAAATAATTTTTAAAATTTTCATCATGTTCCCAAACCCTACGGTTGGTAGTATAAACAGTACCAGTCCAGTAATCTAGTTCATATTCGCGAATAGTGGTAGAAATAGCTCTTTGTAAAGTAAAAGCCGGTAAGGCCGGAACCTCTTTAGGTAAATAATCGTCAGAAGTTCCCTCTCCCCGAATGGCAGCAATAGGTAAAATAAAATCACCTAATTGATTTTTCTTTTTAAGCCCACCACACTTACCTAAAAATAAACAAGCTTTTGGTTCGATAGCGCTTAGCAAATCCATTATAGTTGCTGCATTTGCACTACCCATACTAAAGTTAATCATAGTAATACCATCGGCTGTTGCATTTGGCATAGCTTTATCTTTCCCTTTTATCTCAACATTATTAAGTTGAGCAAAAATTTCTACGTAATTATTAAAATTGGTTAATAAAATATATTTTCCGAAATCTTCAAGGGCAGTTCCAGTATAGCGCGGAAGCCAATTTTTAACAATATCTTCTTTGTTTGTCATAGTGTAATTTTATGCTACTAAATTAGCCACGATATTTTAATTTTTTATTACAATTTAGTAATGGATTAATATAAAATCAATAATGCTTAACTTCGTTTAAAATGTATTGAGATAAACTATGAGGTGTTTTTTTCTTTTTTTATTGTTACCTGTTGTTGTGTTTTCGCAACAAAGAAATGAATTTTTACCTCAAACTGTAATTGTAAAAGTGGCTGAACAGTATCGACCGTATTGTAATCAAAATAATATTGTTCATCCTCAATTTAATAAAGTTTCGGGCGTATTAGATATAATCAAAATTGAACGTATTTTTCCAAACCACAAGCCTGAAAAAAGAGATGGTTTAGTGGATTTATCACTTATTTATCAAATTACATATTCAGCATTAATTCATGAAATAGAAGCATCAAAACAACTGGTTAAATGGAAAGGACTGATTTATGCTGAACCTTATGTTTTGCCAGAACTTGCTTATACACCAAACGACCCAATTATTTCTGACCCAGTAAAAACTTGGCATTTAATTATGATTAATGCTTTTGCTGCTTGGGATGTTACAAAAGGTGATACGAACCTTGTAATTGGAATAACAGATACAGGTTGGGATAATACTCATCCTGATTTGGTGGTGAATGCAAAAAAAAACTATAATGATCCAATAAATGGTATTGATGATGATGCTGATGGTTATATTGATAATTTTATTGGATGGGATTTAGGTAATAATGATAATGATCCGCAGTTAGAAGGAAGTAATCATGGAACACATGTTAGTGGTTTATCTGCCGCAGTAACTGATAATGGAACAGGAGTGGCAAGCATAGGGTTTAATACTAAGTTTATGCCCTTAAAAATATCTAATTCTGCAGGTATACTTACACAAGCTTATCAAGGAGTAGTTTATGCAGCCGATCATGGTTGTTTTATTATCAATTGTTCTTGGGGAAGTACAACTCCTGGACAGTTTCAAAAAGATGTAATAGATTATGCAAATATCAATAAAGGGTGTTTGGTGGTTGGAGCATGTGGAAATAATGGTAATGAAGTATTGTTTTATCCAGCGGCTTATGATGGTGTTCTAACAGTAGCAGCATCTGAAGAAAATGATTTAAAGAAAAATAATTCTAATTATGGCTATTATGTTGATATTTCTGCTCCAGGAGAAAATATGTGGAGCACTATTGGAGGTGGAACTTATGGGAATAATGGTGGTACATCAATGGCTGCACCAGTTGTTTCTGGGGCAGCAGCTTTGGTAAAAGCGATGAATCCAACTTATAGCAATCAACAAGTTGCAGCAGTATTAAGAGCAACCGCTTTTGATATGAATCCATTAAACCCAACCTATTATGATAAATTAGGGAATGGTAGGTTAGATGTTGCCAATGCTTTAACAGCAGTTTCGCCACAGTTTATTGAAATGACTTCAAAAGCAATTGTAGATAACAACGATAACTTGTTTGTAGAAAATGATACACTACGAATAACAGCAACTTTCACCAATTATTTGGCAACTTTAAATGGAATAACTGTCACCTTATCTTCTTTATCGCCCTATATTAATGTGATAGATGCTACGACAAGTTTACCGAACATGAATACTTTGCAGGTTTTCACAAACAGTGGAGATCCGTTTTTAGTTGAAGTATTGAATGGTGCAGCATATAACGAATCAGTATTGTTTAAAGCTGAAATTACTAATGGTTCATACACGGTTTACGAATACTTTTATGTGTTGCTAAATCCTGATTATATTAACCTTGCAGAAAATCAAGTGAGTACAACTATAACCAGTAAGGGTAAAATTGGGTTTAATGATGTAAACAATAGTGTAGGTTTGGGTTTTGATTATGATGGGGAGCAAATGCTATACGAAGCAGGATTAATGATTGGGGCAAGTTCTTCTCAGGTTTCTGACTGTGTTCGTGGTTCAGGTGCTCAGGAATGGGATTTTCAATCATTGGAAAATGTTAAATATAACCCACCGTATGTTTCTGCGTTAGATTTAATTGGAAAAATGAATGATTCAGCTGCAACTTCGCCAATGTATCTTTCTATTGAGCAAAAATCGTTTGCTTATCCTAATTCGCCAAACGATAAGTATGTTATTGTAGAGTATAACATTAAAAACAATGGAGTGTCAACTTTAAATGATTTGTATGCCGGAATTTTTGCTGATTGGGATATACAAGATGCTATGACAAATAAAGCAGGTTTTGATGTCACAAGAAAAATGGGTTATGTTTATTCGTTAGATGTGGATACGCACTATGCCGCCATAAAAGTATTGACTACTGGCTCTGTGGTAAATTATAGTTTAGATAATATTTCTGGTGGTGCAGGAGGTGTTGATATTTCAAATGGTTATACTGCAGCTGAAAAATATACTACACTAACAACCAATCGTTCGTCGGCAGGAGCTCCTTCTGGACAAGATGTGGCTCATGTAGTTTCAACAGGAGGATTTACATTAAATGCAAACGATTCGGTAATTGTTGCTTTTGCTTTAATTGGAGGTAATAGTTTGGCAGATATAAAAAATTCGGCAGACCAAGCACAAATAACTTATGAAAATTTTATAGGAGTTAATGAGTTGGTAAAAGATAAAGAAGTATATTTTTACCCAAATCCAACAACAGGATTAATTTATATTAGTTCAAAAACTATTATTGAAAAGGTAATTATTAGTAATGCAATAGGTGAAAATATAATCTCGACAAACTCTACAAGAGTAAACTTAGAAAACTTGAATAATGGAATATATTTTATTGAAGTTTATACTGACAAGGAAAGATTTATTAGTAAGGTTGTTTTGAATAAATAGTCTGGTTCTATTTAAGAATATCCAATAACTCCTGCAGTTCATCCTTTTTATCTAGATATCCCATATTATCATAGGTGTAAACTAAATGCTGAATTAACCGTGTAATAATTGTTTTGTTGTTGCAGGGTATGTAATATTCCTTTTTAGGTTCTGTTTTCAACTGTTCCAGAAATTTGTCAATATCTTTTTTAAAAAATACAGAACCTTTGTTGAACAAATTGAGATAAAATAACACATCATCTTTTTTCTCAGCGTAGGCTAATATAAAATGAGCAGGCACATTAACACCATAAACAGGTACATTAAGTCGCTGACAAACACATAAGTAAATAATTCCAAGTGTTATAGGGTTACCTCGTTTACTTTCAATTACATTGTTGATGTATGAATTCTGAGGAGAATTAATGTTTTTAGTGTTACCATTAAAATCATGTATGTCAAAAATGATTTTATTAATCACTTTTATTTTTTCTAAAGCTGTAAGGTTGTCAGCTAGTTCTAACCAAACCTCTTGGGTAAGTTTGTCAATGTATTGATTAATGTTATCGCTATTTAAATCAGGGTATTGATATTTTGCAATAATCAATGCTCCATCTAAAAGATTTTTATTTGGAGTTTTATTCCATAACTCCAAACTATTTTTAATGCTGGAGAATTGTAAAAAATGAATGATGTTTTCAATACGCTGTTGGAGCAATTGATTAAAAGACGTTTCCCAGGCATCTTCCAAATGAGGTATCACATCATCACCATAAGAAATAATTTTATTTTTTATTTCGTGGTAGATATTATCGTCTGGATCGTCGAGTAAACTTATTAGCGCTTTTAACTCACGTTGAATCATAATCAAATATACAACATCAAAAAATGTAGTGTATCTAATTAAAACAGAGTTATTAACGCTACCTTGTTAACTTTTCAAGTACTAAATCAATCAGTTTGTCCATGGGTGGGTGGTAATCCTTAGAAAAAGACTTGGTATATCGGTTGGCTACGGCTACACAAACTGTAATTGCATTATGGCCTAATAAACGAGAAAGCCCATAAATAGCTGAAGTCTCCATTTCAAAATTGTTAATCTTTAAATCATTAAATTGGAAATTGTGTAGCTTATCGTTTAACTGTGGTTCTTTAAGTTTTAAACGAAGTTCTCTTCCTTGCGGACCATAAAAACCAGACGCTGTGGCTGTAATACCAGAATGGCAGTCGTTTACAAAAAGTTGATGCAACTTATCTGAACCTTTAACAGCATAAGGAGGAGTTAGTTGTTTCGAATAATTGGTTTGATTGTAGAAAGCACTCAACATTTTTGTTTCTTCATCAGTGTAGTTCATTTCATAAAAATTCATCAATCCGTCTAATCCTAGTGCATATTCCGATAATACAAACTCATCAACATTGATATGTTTTTGTAATGCACCACATGTTCCAATTCTAACAATATTCAATGAAATCAACTCATTTTTAACAGTTTTTTGATTTAAATCAATATTAACTAATGCATCCAATTCATTCATTACAATATCAATATTGTCTGTTCCTATACCCGTTCCTATTACAGATAAAGACTTATTGTTTAATGTGCCAGTATGGGTAATAAACTCTCTATTTTCAACAACATAATCAATTTTATCAAACTTTGATGAGATTAGTTTTACGCGGTTAGGATCGCCAACAACAATAATATCTTTGGCAATTTGATGAGGTTGTAACTTTAAGTGATAGATACTATTGTCACTATTTAAAATAAGTTCTGAATCGGCAATTTTTCTCATTTGAATCTGTAAATTTGAAACTCTAATTTTACCAAAAATAATTAAATGTTAAAGAACAACAGCAAAATTCTAGTTCCAATCGATTTTTCCGAACAATCGCTGATTGCTTTGTCTCAATCATACAATCTTGCTAAAAACATCAAAGCTGAGGTTATTTTGTTATATGTTATTGATGAGGTAAATCCAATGGTGAAAATGTTTATTAAAGGACTGGATGAAATTAGAGGAGCTGTGGAGTCGAACTTGAAAAGTTTGGCTGACGAAAAAATAAAAGAAACAGGATTGAAAATTTCAACTGTTGTTGAGGAAGGTAAGATCTATCAAGTGATAAACGATGTTGCTAAAAAAAAGCAGGCAACTTTTATTGTGATGGGAACGAAAGGTGTGGAAAGTTCTAAATTTATAGGTAGTAACGCATTAAAAGTAGTTAAAACGGCTCCATGTCCGGTAATTACTATAAAGGGAAAAGAACATAACAAAGGTTGTGGTAAAATAGTATTACCTCTAGATTTAACAAAGGAAACCAGCGATAAAGTGAATAAAGCAATAGAAATTGCTAAAATTTTTAGTGCAGAAATATGTGCAGTTTCTGTTTTGTTGACGGGTAAAGAAGATGTGGTGAGTAAGTTAAAAGACCAATTGCTATTGGTTCAAAACTACATTATAAAAAATAAGGTTAGTTGTACTGCTGAGATGGTTAAAATTTTAAAGAAAGACGATAAGTTGTCCCATGCAGTTATTTCTTATGCAAAAAAAATAGATGCTGATTTAATTATGATTATGACGCAGCAAGAAAAAAACATCAAAGAATTTTTTATTGGGTCTCATGCACGCGAGGTTATCAATTTATCTGATATTCCTGTTTTAAGTATACAACCTTCTGTAAAAGACAGAATTGAAATTATTTAACAATTTAGTTAAAATTAATAAAAAAGTCTAATTTAGTTTTTCAAAATCTCATTATACCTGATGAACAAACAGATATCCATTCCATTAATAGTATTTTCACTACTTCTATCTTTTACTTCTTGTTTAAAAACAGAATTTGAGGATTTTGAACCATCACAGGGAAATGCTGATTTCAGTAATTATGTGGCGGTGGGTAACTCATTAACTCAAGGTTATCAGGATGGTGGTTTACATAATGAACTTGGGCAACAAAACAATTCGTATCCTGCCATTATAGCCAGACAAATGAAATTGGCTAACCCAAGTTTAAATTTTGTTCAGCCAACCATTTCAGGACAAGGAGCAGCATACATGCATTTGGTTTACAGAAATGGAGAAATCAAGGTAATTAAAGCTTACGATGAAGATATTACAAACAATGATCCTGAAGCTATTCATAATGATCTTGCTTGGGAAACCTGGGGAGATACTACAAAAAAATATAATAATTTGGGTGTTTCTGGGATTAAGCTGGTAAATTGCCTTTCAGGGGGCAGGAATACTACTATCAACTTTAATCTTTTACAAAATTCATTAAATCCCTATGGGCGTTTTTTAAATTTTGGTAGCGATGCAAATCCAATTACTTATTTAGATCATGTTAAAGCAAGTAAAGCCACTTTTTTTACTAATTGGCTGGGAAACAATGATGTATTGGCATGGTCAACTTCTGGAGGAGATGATGAGCCGGTTATAAATTCTAATGGAATTAGTGTGCCTGGTTTATTCTTATCTCAATTATCAGACCTTGATGAGTTCAGAGATAAATATGACTCTATTTTAACTGCATTTACAAACATGGGGGCAAAAGGTGTTTGTGCAACTTTACCGGATGTAACCTCTATACCTTATTTTAATACCGTCACTCTCGAAGCAATTGGAAAAGATGTATGGATTAAAGAGGGTGCGGATACTACTGTGATAAGAAAAGCTACTACACAGGATTTATTACTACTAACTGCATCCGATCAAATGGCTGAAGGAATAGGATTCGTGCAATCCAAACCTCTGCCTCATACTGTTGTATTAGACAAAAATGAAATAGCTATTGTTCAAAATAGAACTAACGAAATTAATAGTGCCATTCGAACTTTAGTTAACCAACATGGCTTTGCTTTAGCAGATATGAATCAATTTATGAAAACTTTAACCAATACTGGATTAACTTTTGATGGTGTTGAATTTTCGCCTAAATATATTGAGGGAGGAGTTTTTTCACTAGATGGAGTTCATCCGAATTCGAAAGGATACGCCATCATTGCTAACGAATTTATTCGTGTTATCAATCAATTTTACGGTTCAAACATACCAACCGTTCCGATTGGAAATTATACAGGAATTATTTTTCCTTAAAACAATAAAAACAGTAAAATTCAATTATAAACAAACTTTAAAAACCGTTAATTATGAAAAAAACCTTACTTTCTTTAATCGCATTTACTGCTGTAAGTATTGCATTTACTCAAAATTGTACACCTGATCCACAATATACTGCTCCAGGTGTTTATCCTGACAGTGCAACAGGATTAGCTCCTGCTTATGTTGGATTACCGTATGATGAAACCATAACAACAATTACACCTGTTGACACTTGTATTGTTTTAATTTTCCCTCCCTGTACTGTTATTCCCATTGATAGTGTTGTAATTGATAATTTTTCAGGCTTACCTGCTGGATTTAATGTGGTTTCTTTAAACGAGAACAACTTAAATTTTGTATTTCCGGGTGGCTCAACCAGTTGTATGAGAATTACAGGTACTGCTATAAATGGACAAGAGGGAACATATCCATTAACCGTTTCTGGCTTATCGTGGGCAACTGTTTTTGGAGCTCCTACTTCACAACCTTTTAACGTAGATTATTATTCATTGGTTGTTTTACCGGCAACAGGTGTAGAAGAATTATCAAACACTGTTTTTTCGGTAAAACAAAACTCGCCAAACCCTTTTGGTTTTAATTCAACTATTGAGTACTTTGTTCCTAAAACAGGAAAAGTGGTTGTAGATGTTAGAAATGTATTAGGCGAATTGATTTATTCAGAAAATATGGTTGTACCACAAGGAATAAACAGACTTCAATTAGATGCCTCAAAGTTCTCTAACGGAATGTATTTTTATCAAATTAATTACAATAATAATTCTATCACCAAAAGGTTTATTGTAAACAAATAATTTCAGATTTATAAATTTAGTCCTGTAAGTTCACTTATGGGACTAATTTCAAATACCTATTATGAAAAAAATAGTTTTAGTTGTATTATCATTTTTCCCAGTATTAACTTTCGCTGGAGGTTTTCAGTTAAATCTTCAAGGAATTCGTTCTGTAGGTATGGGGGGAGCTTTTACAGGGTTGGGGTCTGATGCAAGTACTGTATTTTTTAATCCTGCGGGAATGAACAATCTTACTGGTCATAATTTTACGGCTGGATTTAATTACGTTACGCCTTCTGTGTCGCTTCAAACGCCAGAAACAGCTAATATCAATCAAACTTCGCCAAATGCTACGCCTTTTCATTTCTATTATTCCGGACAACTAAACGATAAGATGAAATTTGGTTTTTTAGTAAACAACCAGTTTGGTTCAACTTCGTCGTTTGACGACGATTGGCAAGGAAGATACATTATACAAAACATTTCCTTAAAAACATTTATGTTTCAGCCAACCATGTCGTATAAAATACACGATAAAATTTTTGTTGGTGGTGGTTTTGTTTATTCTTATGGTAGTTTTAGGACTGAAAAGGGTGTACCGGTATCTTCAGCTACTACAAAAGAAGGAAAGGCTACATTGTCGGGTAGTGGAGATGGTGTAGGTTATAATATTGGTATTTTTTCTAATGTCTATTCGTTGGTAAAGGAAACTTCTAAAACCGATTTTAGAGTAGGTATTAATTATCGTTCTCAAATTGGAGTTGATTTGCCTAATGGAGAAGTAGAATTTACTGATATACCTGTTGCATTACAAAATAAATTTCCAGCAAAAACTACATTTGTTTCAAAAATTACTTTACCATCAGTTTTTACAGCTGGATTTAGTGTTAAACATACTAAAAACGAAAAATATTCATTAGAGTTTGCTTACGATTTAAACTACACAGCTTGGTCTTCATACGATACTTTAAGTTTTGATTTTGCAAACAACGATACACCTGATTCAAAAACAACAAAAGATTGGGAAAATGTATTTACTCATCGTTTTGGATTAGATTTTACTTACAAAGAAAAATACAGCGTGAGAGTTGGAGCTTATTACGATAATTCTCCTGTAAAAGATGGCTATTTAAGCCCTGAATTGCCAGACATGACACAATTAGCTTATACAGGTGGTCTGTCGTATAAAATTAACGACATGATTTCTGTTGATTTTTCGTACATCAGACAAAGTGCACAACGAGAAGCATCGTTAGAAAGTGCAAACTTTACTGCTAAATACAACCGAAAAGTTAATGTTTACGGAATAGGTGTAAACTTGAAATTTGGTGGGAAGCCAAAAGAAACTGCTCCATCAATTAATTAATGTTTAAAATTTTTAAGTAATGAAAAACCTTAAATTCGGCACATTAATCTTAGTAGCTTTTTCGTTAAGCTCATGTTTAAAAACAGAATTTGACGAATATACCAATTCATCAGGTTCGGCTAATTTTTCAACCTTTATTTCTGTAGGCGATTCTTATACACAAGGCTTGCAAGATGGGGGGTTGCACAATGAACATAATCAGCAAGATAATTCATACCCTGCAATTATAGCCAAACAAATGGAAACTTCATTTGTTCAGCCAATTGTTTCGGGAACTGGTTCAGGTTACATGTTTTTGGCTTTTAGAGATGAAAAAATTGTAGTTGTAAAACCTTACGACCCAGATGTTGCTGATAATGATGCAGAAGCATTGCATTACGACCCAACCTATACCAATTGGGCTGATAAAACCATTAAATATAACAATTTAGGTGTTGGAGGTTTAAATGTTAGAAATGTTGTTTCTAGAAATACTACCGAAGCTTTAGAATATCACATTTATTTGGGTAGTAGTGCACCATCTGTTTTATCTTGGGATGGTGTCCCTGGTGGCCCAATAGTTTCTTACGGTCGTTTTTTAGATTGGGGAACGTTGAGTGCACGTAGAGAATACATTGATAATGTAATAAGCAGTAATGCTACCTTTTTCACTAATTGGTTGGGTGTAAACGATGCTATGGCGTGGGCTAAAAATGGTGGTGATCCCAATAGTGGAGCATATCAGTTAACCAGTTCTGCTGAGTTTAGATTAAAATACGATACTGTTTTAGCAGTTTTTAAAGCAATGGGTGCCCAAGGTGTTTGTGCCAATATACATGACATCACTGAAAGCCCATTTTTTAGAACAGTAACTTTAGAGGCGGTTAAAAAAGACATATGGATTAAAGAAGGTGCTGATACGACCATTATTCGTAAAGCAACACCAGAAGATTTGTTGTTGCTTTCGTCTTCGAGTTTAATTGCCAAAGGTGATGGTTTAACACAAGCCAATCCTTTACCTCACCAACAAGTGTTGGATAGGGATGAAGTAGTAATTGCTAAAAACTACATACAACAAATAAACAGCGAAATTTATGCTTCAGCAGCTGCTCACGGTTATACGGTGGTAGATATGTATGCTTTTATGGATAAACTGAATAAAGGCATGACATACGATGGTGTTGCATTAAATGTAAAATACATTGAAGGTGGAGCTTATTCTTTAGATGGTTTACACCCAAATAGCCGAGGAAATGCTATGATTGCTAACGAATTTATGAGAGTAATTAACTCTACATTTGGTTCTACTTTACGCCCTGTTGCCATTGGTAATTATGGTGGGATTGTTTTTCCTTAATTAAATTTTTTCAAATTAATTAAAAGGGTATTCCGTTAGTAATTCGAAATCATCTTTTATTTCGTCACTTTCAAACATGGAATTTTCAGAAAGAAATAAAGCATCTGAAACATAACTTACAAAAAAACAATCTATTATATTATTAGATAGGTCTTGTTTTAGTTTTTCTAAATGAATTCTAGTTATATTAACAGAACCTTTATCACCATCAAGTATTATTGGAGCAGAACCACCGATTTTTTTAAGCCCACTTTTATATTTTTCAAGTTCAGGTTTAATTTGATGCAATAATAAATTAATGTCTAATTTATTATTTAAATAGTCTATTAAATCTTTCCTATCCATAACATTAATTATAAATAAAGAAACAGTCATTTCTTATAAGACTATAAGAAATGACTGTTTCTTTAAAAAATAAACTTTATTGTTTTACAATCAGTTGCGTAGAGGCTCCTTCAGGAGAACTAATTTTTACAAAGTAAACCCCTTGTGCCAAATTGTTTAAGCTAATGGTATTAATGTAGCTAGTTGCAGCTTGGTCGGTTAATACTTCACCAATAGAGTTAATAACGCTAATTCTAGTGTTGTTTAACGCATATTTATTGTTTAATTCAACAGTTATTTGATTGTTAAATGGGTTAGGATAAATTTTAGCTTCAATAGCATTGGTAGTTAGTTCAGCTAAGCCAACAGTTGAGTTACATGTTTTTTGAATAGGTAATTGTAAGTTATTGGGATTACAATCTAAAATACGGTATAAAAAAGTAGCCAAACTGTCTTTGTTGTTTGCCATAATGGTGCTGTTACCATTAAATGGAGGGTGATTTCCTCCGGTATATCTGTCGTAACTTGCGTGTATCCCTAAACTGTTTAATCTTCCATTAATAGAATCACTTCCATATAAGAAAACAGGAGTAAAACCATTTAACGGTTGCCCATAACCAATTTTAACAGTGTTATCAGTTTCCGCATGGCAACCATACCAAGGTACATCATTGTTATTAATCCAGTTTAAATCGGCAACACCACCGGCAAAACCAAAAGTTCCGTTAACATACGAGCAGTATCCCGGATTACCACTATTTCCTTCTAATCCTCCAATTTGAGTACTCCAATTTTGCCAGTTAGCACTCATAGTATCAGTAGAATCCAAATATGCAAGGTTAATTCCTAATATACCTCCAGCAGATGTTCCTCCCATAAATATTTGGTCAGGATTAATTTTATAAGTATTGCTCGTAGCAGCATCTTGTCTAAAATAACGAACAGCAGCTTTACCATCTTGTATTGCCATAAGCACTACTTTTACGGTAGTTTCTTCAGCAATTAATGAGAAAGCACTAGGTGCTAATCGGTAGTTGATAGAAGCACACACATATCCTTTTTTTGCCATTTCAGTACAGAAAAAAACAATATCAGCATCATTTTTTGTACCAGCTGAAAAAGACCCCCCATGAGCAAAGATAATTAAAGGTCTATTGGTAGCAGTATCTCCTTGGGGTTGGTAGATATCCATAGTTAAGTTAATGGTTGTAGAGTTCAAATCTTGGTTACTGCCATATTGAACGGTACTAACATCGGCATTGGCAAAAATATCAGCTTGATACCTGCCATCACATTGGGCAGAAAGTTGATAAACAGAAATTAATGTAAGACAAAAAATGGAGAGTTTTTTCATAGCTTTTTTTATTAGTTTTTATATAGGTTACACAAGCTTAATAAAAAAATGTGATTTTTGCTAAAAAAATCAACTCGTTTTTTAAAGATTCCAAAACGTTAGGAAACCTATTTTGAAGTGTTTTTTTAATCAAAAAGAAAGGCTCCAAGTGGAGCCTTTCTTTTTGATGTTCTCAGGAAATAATTATCCTTTAAATCTTCTGTTCACTTCATCCCAGTTAATTACATTATAAAAAGCACCAATGTAATCTGGTCGTCTGTTTTGATAGTTTAAATAATATGCATGTTCCCAAACGTCTAATCCTAAAATTGGTGTTCCAGAACATTCTACACCAGGCATTAGTGGATTGTCTTGATTTGGTGTTGAGCAAATTTCTAATTTACCATCTTTTATACACAACCAAGCCCAACCAGAACCAAATCGAGTTGCAGCAGCTTTCGAGAATTGTTCTTTAAAAGCGTCATAAGAACCAAATGCACTGTTAATTGCATCAGCAACAGCTCCTGTTGGATTTCCGCCACCATTTGGGCTCATTACTTTCCAAAATAAGTTGTGGTTGTAAAATCCACCACCATTGTTACGAACAGCCATGTTATTCATGTCTAAATTTTTAAGAATATCTTCAATAGATTTCCCCTCTAAAGTAGTTCCTGTAATAGCAGCGTTTAAGTTAGCTGTATATGCTGCATGGTGTTTTCCGTGATGAATTTCCATTGTTCTTGCATCAATGTGCGGTTCTAGTGCATCAAATGCATAAGGTAATTTTTCTAATTCAAATGCCATAATTTTTTTGTTTTTATAAGTTTATATACATTGTCATTCCGACCGAAGTGGAGGAATCTTGTAAATCAAGTAACTCATAAGTCAAAAGATTTCTCGATTGCATTTCATTTCACTCGAAATGACATTTAGTTAATAATTAGTGTTTTGCTAGATAATCAGCAATTCCATCGTGAGTTGCTGTTAAAGCTGTTTTTCCTTTTACCCAGTTGGCTGGACAAACCTCACCATGTTCCTCTAAATGCTGTAAGGCATCAACAATTCTTATTGCCTCATCAACGTTTCTACCTAAAGGCAAATCGTTAACCAATTGATGTCTAACTTTTCCTGTTTTATCAATCAAAAACAATCCTCTGTAAGCAATCAATTCACCATTTGCAATCATTTCGCCTTCGTCGTTCCAATCAAAATCGCCAGCCAACACATCATAGTTCATCGAAATGGTCTTGTTGGTATCTGCAACTAAAGGGTAAGTAACACCTTTAATTCCACCATGATTTTTTTCCATCTGTAACCATCCCCAGTGTGATTGCTCTGTATCTGTTGAAACAGCAATTACTTCCACATTTCTTGATTTAAATTCTTGCAGTTTTTCCTGAAAAGCAAACAATTCTGTTGGACAAACAAAAGTGAAATCTTTTGGGTAAAAGAATAAAATTACATACTTACCTTTAAACTGTTCTAAAGTAAAGTTGTTTACAATTTTTCCTCCATCTATTACAGCATTTGCTGAAAATTTAGGAGCCATTTTTCCTACTAATACACTCATTTTTTTTAATTTATTTTGTTTAACATTTATTACATTTTCCGATAAGATGAACGTGTGTTTTTTCGATACTAACATCTTTCAATTCGTTCAAATTTAATTTTTCAAAATCTAATGGGATATCCACAATTTTCCCACAAATGTTACATTTAAAATGCCCGTGGTGTTCAACTATAGCATCATACCTTACTTCATTATTTTCTATAGTTACTGTAGAAGTGATTCCTTTATCAACAAACAATTTTAAGGTATTGTAAACTGTAGTTTTCGATAGAGTTGGTATTTCTGGAGCTAAGGTTTTGTATATAACATCAACTGTTGGGTGATTCATTTCTTTATACAAATACTCAAATATCTTAATACGCTGGTAAGAAGGCTTGATCTCGTTTTCGGACAGGTAATTGGGAATATTCATTTTGTTATTGTTATAAAATTGTAATGAGTACAAATTTACTTATAAAACATTGAACGTCAAAATTTGAATTGGATTTTTTTTACTCAGAATCAATTAACAAAATTTTGTTTAAAAATAGTTGGTAACTGTGAGATAGGTTGTCGGCTAATAAGGGTACTTTTAAGTTACTTTGTATTTTTAAAATTTGCCAATGCAATTAACTTATTACGGACATGCTTGTTTTGCAGTTGATACAGGAAGTAAAAACTTGTTGTTCGACCCGTTTGTTTCTCCGAATGAATTAGCTAAGGCAGTTGATGTTACTAAAATTAGTTGCGATTATGTGTTCATATCTCATGGGCATGAAGACCATTTGGCTGATGCAGAAGCAATTTTGAAACGGACAAAAGCTACGGTTGTTTCTAATTATGAAATAGCCATGTGGTATGTTGCCAAAGGTATTGATAAATACCATCCAATGAATTTTGGGGGTAATTGGAAATTTGATTTTGGCAAAGTGAAATTTGTCAAAGCAGAACATTCAAGTGTATTACCCGATGGAACTTATGGTGGTAATCCAGGTGGTTTTATTATTAATACGGGTAAGGGCAATTTTTATTACGCTGGTGATACATCGTTACATTACGATATGAAGTTGATAGGCGAATACGAAAAGATAGATTTTGCCGTTTTACCAATCGGTGATAATTTCACGATGGGAATTGACGATGCCATTAGAGCAGCAGAATTTATAAAATGTAATAAAATAGTAGGCGTTCACTATGATACGTTTCCTTATATAAAAATAAATAAAGAAGAGGCTGTAAAGAAGTTCGCAGCTGCAGGAAAAGAGTTAATTTTGTTAGCCATTGGAGAAACCAAAACAATAAGCATTTAACCAGTATAAGTATAAATAAATATGGGAAAAATAATAGCAATATCAAATCAAAAGGGTGGAGTAGGTAAAACAACTACAGCTATCAATTTAGCTGCGGCATTAGGTGTTTTAGAATATAAAGTACTTTTGGTAGATGCTGATCCGCAAGCCAATTCAACTTCGGGTGTTGGTTTTGACCCACGCAACATTAAAACAAGCATTTACGAATGCCTGATTAATGAAATAGCACCAAAAGATGCTATTTTGCATACCGATTCACCTAATTTAGATATTTTACCAGCTCATATTGACTTGGTAGGGGCTGAAATTGAGTTGATTAATTTGCCTAATCGTGAAAAAATGATGAAGGTATCGTTGGCTCAGGTTAAAGATGAATACGATTTTATCTTGATTGACTGTTCACCTTCTTTAGGTTTAATTACCATCAATTCGTTGGTTGCTGCCGATTCGGTTATTATTCCGATTCAATGCGAATATTTTGCTTTAGAAGGGTTGGGTAAATTGTTGAATACCGTTAAAATTGTTCAACAACGATTAAACCCTGATTTAGATATTGAAGGTTTGTTATTGACCATGTATGATATTCGTTTGCGTTTATCTAATCAAGTGGTAGAAGAAGTAAAAACACATTTTCAAGCCATGATGTTCGACACCATAATACAACGTAATACTAAATTGGGTGAAGCTCCTAGTCATGGACAAACCATTATTATGCATGATGTTACATCAAAAGGTGCAATTAACTACTTAAATTTGGCGAGAGAAATACTTCAAAAAAATAACTTGACTCAGATGCCTTCATCTGAAAAAATTATAGCGTTAGAGGATGAGTAATAATAAAAGACCAGCATTAGGAAGAGGATTAGGAGCATTGTTGCAAAATGCAGACACAGATATTACCTCAAAATCGGCAAGTGATAATGGTAATGTTGTAGGAACAGTTTCTACGATATTGATTACGAATATCGAAGCAAATCCATTTCAACCAAGAACACAGTTTGAGAAAGAAGCATTATTAGAGTTAGCAGATTCTATAAAAGAATTAGGAATAATTCAGCCAGTTACAGTTCGTAAATTGGGTTATGATAAATATCAATTAATTTCTGGTGAACGACGATTTAGAGCAAGTCAAATTGCTGGATTAGATAGAATACCTGCATTTATTCGTATTGCTAACGATCAGGAAATGCTTGAAATGGCATTGGTTGAAAATATTCAACGGGAAAATTTAGATGCAATTGAGGTAGCATTTAGTTATCAAAAATTAATTGAAGAATGTAATTTAACTCAAGAGAAGTTAAGTGAAAGAGTTGGTAAAAAACGCTCAACGGTTGCCAATTTTTTAAGACTATTAAAGCTTCCTGCCGAAATACAATTAGCAATCAGAACCAAGGATATTACTATGGGGCATGCCCGTGCTTTAATAAATATTGGTGATGTTAAAAAACAATTAACATTGTTTAGAAAAATTGTCGCAGAAGGTTTGTCTGTTCGCCAGGTAGAAGAAATAGCAAAAGGAAATAAACCTGTTGAAGTAGATAAAGTTGCTCTTTTTAACAAAGGGAGAACAAGTAATTTAACTTTTACTCAATTAAAAATTCAAGAGGATTTAACCAGCATTCTACAAACAAAAGTAGAGTTACAGTCGAACAAAAAAGGAAAGGGTAAAATTGTAATACCATTTGATTCAGAAAACCAATTGGAAAGAGTAGTAGAACTACTTGGTTTGTAAGCCCATATTGTGATAACTGTCACTAAACATATCTTATTATCTTTTCTGGTTATTTTTTTTATAACTAAGTTAGGCTTTTCACAAACTTTAGAAAGTGATACCATTATTTTAGATTCGGTTAAAACAAGAAAACATTCTCCTACAAAAGCTACTCTAATGAGTATGGCTGTTCCTGGTTTAGGACAAGTTTACAACAAAAAATATTGGAAATTGCCCATCATTTATGGAGGTATTGGTACGTCGTTATACTTTGCGTTTTCTAACAATAAAGAGTATAAACGTTTTAGAAGTGCGTACTTAATTCGTATTGATGATGATATTAACACTGTGGACGAGTTTGAGGGCATTTTAACCGATGCAAACATTAGAACAAATATGGATGTGTATCGAAGAAATCGCGATTTTTCTTATATTATTGCTGGATTAATATATGTGTTTAACATTGTTGATGCTACTGTTGATGCACATTTGTTTACTTTTCCGGTAAACGACAATTTAACTTTTCATTTTCAACCAAGCATGCAATTAACTGATAACAAAAATTTGAGCAAAGGTTTTAGTTTAATTATCACACTATAAAACAACCTTTTATAAAGTGTATTTACCGACAATGTAAAACAAGCAGTAATTTAAAATAAACACCATCAATTTTAGTTTTTAAAATAATGAAAATAGCAATAATAGGATATGGAAAAATGGGGATAGCAATAGAAAAAATTGCTATTGAAAGAGGACATGAGGTTCTGCTAAAAATTAATTTAGAAAACATTGCTGAATTTACTGTCGAAAATTTAAAAAAATGTGATGTAGCTATTGAATTTACTGACCCATCATCCGCTATAGGTAACATTTATAAATGTTTTGAAGCAAATTTACCAGTAGTGGTAGGTACTACAGGTTGGTACAATAGTTTTGATGAGATTAAGTCGAAATGTTTAGCTACAAATAATACTTTGTTGCACGCCACCAATTATAGTTTGGGAGTTAATTTGTTTTTTGAGCTCAATGAAAAGTTGGCTCAGCTTATGAATAACTATCCAAGTTATAGTGTTAAGATGGAAGAAATTCATCACACCGAAAAAAAGGACGCTCCTAGTGGAACTGCTATAACTCTTGCAGAAGGAATTATTGAAAATTTGGATAGAAAATCAACTTGGATAAATCAAGATTCAACTAAAGAAAACGAGTTGAGCATTATTTCTAAAAGAATAAACGACGTACCTGGAACTCACGAAATTTTTTATCAATCGGCAGAAGATGATATTACAATAACTCATACCGCGTACAATAGAAATGGATTTGCATTAGGAGCCGTTATTGGTGCTGAGTATATCTACAACAAAAAAGGTATTTTTACTATGAAAGATGTTTTATTTAATTAGGAACTTTATATCATAAAATATGGAAATCAGTATAACAGCATTTATTATTTTATCAATTGTTTATTTTATTGCAACGCATATTGCTTTGTATAAAATATTTGAAAAACTGGGCATAGAAGGTTGGAAAGCTTTAGTTCCTTTTTACAGTACATATTTGGCTGTAAAAGCCATTAAAAAATCAATTTGGTGGACCATTATTTACTACGTTCCATTCTTGGGTTTTGTTGTTTGGATGGGAATTATTGTGGAATTGATGAAGTTATTCGGTAAGGTAAAATTTACTGAACACTTTTTGGGGGTTGTTTTTGCCGGAATATACTTGCCTTATATAGCTTTTCAAGACGATTTTAAATTTATTGGTTATGAAGAAGCTGCTAAATACAAAAAATCAAAAAGTAGAGAATGGGCTGATGCCATTGTTTTTGCTGTAATTGCAGCAACGTTAATTAGAGGATTTTATATGGAGGCGTTTACCATTCCAACCTCTTCAATGGAGCAAAAATTATTGGTGGGCGATTTCTTGTTTGTAAACAAGATGGCTTATGGTGCTAGAGTACCTAATACTCCGGTTAGTTTTCCATTTACACACCACAGTTTTCCGGAGTGGGTGCCATTTGTTGGAGGTAAAAAATCGTATTTAGAGATAGTAAAGTTCCCTTATGCAAAACTTCCTGCTATGGGTGATGTAGAACGTAACGATTGTGTAGTATTTAACTTTCCTGCTGGAGATACAGTTGTGTTAGAACACCAAAACCAAGTGTATGAACAATTGGTTCGTGATTACGGAAAGGATTTTGTTCATTCTAACTTTACAGTTGCAAGTCGTCCTGCCGATAAACAAGAAAATTACATCAAGCGTTGTGTTGGTGTGCCTGGTGATAAATTGCAGATTATCGATAGTAAGTTAATGATTAACGACCAGGTAGCTTATTTTGATCCAAATGCTCAATTTACCTATAAAGTAGTTACTGATGGAACTGGATTTAATGTGAAAACTTTACAAAAGAAAAATATTACTACCGAACCAATTCAACAATTGGAAAATAAAAATGAATTTGAGTTAACATTAACCGATGAGGCTGCTGAAAAAGTAAAGCAGTTTTCTTACGTAAAATCGGTTGAGAAAGTAATAGAACCTTTAGGTTATGTTTATCAGTTTCAAAACTTACCAGTTTTTCCTCATGATACCAATTACAACTGGACAAGAGACAATATGGGGCCGTTTGTAATTCCAAAAAAGGGAACAACTGTTCAATTAAATTTAAAAACATTGCCTTTGTATAGTAGAGTAATTAATAATTACGAAGGGCATGATCTACGTGTGGTTGGTGATAAAATATACATTGACAATGAAATAGCAGATAACTATACTTTTGCAATGGATTATTATTGGATGATGGGAGATAACCGTCATAATTCGTTAGATTCGCGTTTTTGGGGTTTTGTTCCAGAAGACCATATTGTGGGTAAAGCGGTATTTGTTTGGTTATCGTACGATAGTCAATTAGGTAGAGTCCGTTGGGAGCGTTTATTTTCATTGGTTCACTAAATTGAAAGTATTCAAATCCATAAAAGATTGGATTAGAGCATTGTTACTGGCCTTAGTTACTGTAATGGTAATTAAGGCTTTTTTCTTTGAGGTATTTACCATACCCTCGTCATCTATGGAAAAAACCTTGTTGCCAGGAGATTTAATTTATGTAAACAAACTGTCGTATGGTGTACGTTCTCCAATAACATTATTGAGTATTCCACTCACCCACCAATTTTTACCAATGCTCGAGGACGTTAAATCTTATTTAGAGTTTATTCAGTTGCCCTATTATCGGTTTTTTACAGATTCAGTTAAACGAAACGATGTGGTGGTGTTTAATTATCCTTTCGATACCGAACACCCCGTTGATCATAGAGCGTATTACATTAAGCGTTGTATTGGTTTGCCTGGAGATACCTTGAAAATTGATAATAAAAAGGTATTTATCAACAATACTGAAATTGAATTACCGGAACAAGCTCAATTTAATTATAAAGTAATTACCACAAAGCCCATTACTAATGATACGTTGTTGAATTATGAAATCACTGAAGGAGGATTAGATGGATTAGAAAACCACTGGGAATTGACTATGACTGATTCGACTTATTATCAGTTAAAAGCAACAGATTTTGTTCATTCCATCAAAAAAATTGAAGTAGAACCTAATTCTCATGCCGATTATATTTTTCCTTATCATCCGAGCTATTTGTGGAACATTGATTATTTTGGGGAAGTGGTAATTCCTAAAAAAGGACAAACTGTTCAACTTGATAAGAATAATATTCACTTGTATCAACGTATTATAGAAGTGTATGAAGAGAATACATTTCAGGAAACCGAAAGTGGATTTTTAATAAATGGAGAATTAACCCATTCGTATCAATTCAAAATGGACTACTATTTTATGATGGGTGATAATCGACACAATAGTGCAGATTCTCGTTTTTGGGGTTTTTTACCAGAAAATCATATTGTAGGTAAAGCCCAAACCATTTTGTTTTCACGAGATAAGTCTAGAACCAGATGGGAGAGACTATTTAAAAAGATTATTTAATTTTTCTTCGGCATTATTTCTTTTATTGTATTCATTCTTTATTTAGTTTTGAATGTCGTTTAATAGTTCTAACTAATTAATTATGAAGAAGATTCTTTTATCAATAACCTGTATATTGAGTTTTTTCTACTCATTTAGCCAATCGTTTAATTTTACAAGCCCAATAGTTTTGGGGTATTTTCCTTCTTGGTCAGAAACTTGGACTACAACTAATCAAAATTCCAAATTAAGAGAAGTACCTCCTTATGTAAATTTTGTGTTTTTATCTTTTGCAAAACCAGATTTGACCTATGTACAAGGGTCGTACGATATTTCAAATACCGGTATAGAAGTTCCATACGATGGGTGTACCTTAAAAGAAAGTGTTTCGGCGTTAAAAGACAGAGGGGTTAATGTTATTCTATCTATTGGTGGAGAAACTTTTTGGACGAGTAGCAATATTTACAGTAACATCAACTATCAACAAATAAAAGATTTGGTAGATGATATGGGATTTGTTGGAATTGATTGGGATTTTGAGCCAAATGGTTCTTTTGCTAACATTGGTGATACTGCAAATGTTCAACACTTTATTGATTTTTTTACTAATTCCAGAGCATTGATGCCAAAATCGGCAGGATATGTTTTAGCTTGTGCTCCCGCTGGAGTTGGAGCTTTAGGAGGGCAGATAAATGATGATGTGTCATCTCCGTTTTCGTTTGCGAATAGAAATACGATTACTGGTGAAACCGATGCTAATTTGTATAATGGAACTGTTTCAACCAATGGAATTAATTTGTATGGGTTTTCTTCTACAGGGCATATGATTCCGGTTATACAAGCTGTTGGTGATAAAATAGATTTAATTGCATTTCAAGGCTATAATACTGGTGGAAGCACAAACAGAAGTATTATGTATGATGCATATGCGTATTATGCCGAGGCATACGGGTTTAAAGTTGCTGCGGGAGTTCATTTTCCTGACGAACCTTGGGGACCGTATTATACCTATACACATAACAATGTTGCATCTTTATCTAATCATATAAAAAATTATCCAAGTAGAATCGGAGATAAAGATGGAATTATGATATGGCAAATTTTGCTGACTAATGTTTCAAGTTCCGGTTATTCCTATTTAAATGTAGCGAGTAAGGTTTTGAATGGTTTGGATGAAACAACGGCAGTAAATGAAGCTAATGATTACAGCATGTCGACTTATACTGGAGGGGCAGTTGGATGTAGTGGAGGTGGAGGAAACAGTTATTGTAGTGTAGCTGTTTACGATGCAGATCTAAGTTATCCAACAGCAGGAACACAAGTTTATCATAATTGTAAAATATGGCAAAGCTTGTGGTGGGCAAATCCAAATGAAATACCAGGAGTTAACGCCGTTTGGCAAGAGGTAAGTGACTGTTTAGAAGATCCTTTATGTACAGTTGGAATAAACGATTATCATACTCTTGTTTTGGATGCTTTTGTAAAGAATCAAGTATTTACTTTTAATACAAATAACAAGGTGGTAAAAGAGGTATTAGTTTATACATACCAAGGACAACTCATCAAGCAATTTAAACCAAATGCAGTTTCAGGTAAATTATTGCTAAATCAGCTTTCAAGCGGAATTTATTTGTTTCAAGTAATTACCGAAAACCAAATTTTAACAAAAAAATTAATGGTGGAGTAGAAAAAGATTTCTGTAATCAGATTAAGATGATATATTTGTTTGTTAATTAATTATTTAAATTAAACCTATAAAAATGAGAAGTCTAAAAACATTCGTAAAAGCTGTATTTGTAACAGTATTAATCGCTGGATTGTCAGTTAATGCTTCAGCACAAGAGGAAAAGAAAGATAAAAAAGAAGTAAAACAAATTGAAAGACCAGCATCTGTTGGGCATGGAACTACCGATAAATATGTAGATTCAGCTTTTGATGTTTATGAAAAAAACCAAGAGTTAACTAAAAAATTAGGTGATATTAAAAATCATGCTGGAGAAGCAAAATCAATAAAAGCTGATTTAGAAGCACAACAAAAAGATGTTGCTACTTTGTTACAAACATCTGATGATGTAGTGAAAGAGGCTAAAACGATAACGCCAAAAACCAACTCAATGAAAGCTGTGAAAGCAATTTCTCAAGCAACTAAAGCATTAAATGCTACTAAAGATGCTTTGCCAGGACAAATTGAGCAAATTAAAACTCAAACTGCAGAATAAAAATGTAATAGAACTATAAAAAAAAAGCACTCAGAAGAGTGCTTTTTTTGTTTTACAATGCTTCATGATAAAAGGCTTGGTTTTAAAAACTGAATTTGTTCAGAAAATTTAAGTTTAACTTTTCATCATCAACTTAAAAAGTTTCACAGCTTCGTTGGCTGCTGCAACATCGTGTACACGCAAAATAGTAGCTCCTTTAGTTAATGCAAATGCATTTAATGCAGTAGTGCCATTTAGTGCTTCAGTTGATTTAATATCCAACGCTTTAGTAATCATTGATTTTCTTGAAAAACCAACCAAAATAGGTAATTCAAATAGCCTAAAATTATCTAAATGATTCAGTAATTCGTAATTGTGTTCAAGCGTTTTTCCAAAACCAAAACCAGGGTCTATTACCACATCGTTTATACCTTTTTTGTAGAGTAAATCTAGTTTTTCGGTAAAAAAGTTCATTACCTCGTTAGTTACATTGTTATAACTAGGATTTTGCTGCATGGTTTGAGGTGTTCCTTGCATGTGCATCATGATGTATGGAACCTTTAAATCAGCTAAAGTTTCAAACATGTTTTTATCCATGTTTCCAGCTGAAATATCGTTAACAATTGATGCTCCACTTTTCACTACTTGAAGAGCAACCTCGGCTCTAAAAGTATCAATGGAAATTATTATTTTGTCGAATTCCTGTTTTAATAATTTTACTGTTGGCAAAATTCGATTAAGTTCTTCTTTTTCAGTTACTTCTTGTGCACCTGGACGTGATGAATAACCACCAATATCGATTATTTGAGCTCCATCCATTAACATTTGGTTAACATGATTAATAACAGCGGATTCGTTATGGTATTTTCCACCATCAAAAAAGGAGTCTGGAGTAAGGTTTAATATCCCCATAACTATGGGTTCGTCTAAATTTAGCAGTTTCCCGTCACAATTAATTGATTTTTTTTTTAAAAAAAATGTATCTTGCGGAGTTTCTTTAGTGAACATATTTTATAGTTATAGATAAAACGTAATGAGTAATACTTCTAAACAATACGATTCAATAATAAAGATTTGTAGCGACATTTTTACAAAAAAAATGAAAGATTATGGTAGTGCATGGAGAATATTACGTACTAGTTCGCTTACTGATCAAATTTTTATTAAGGCAAAACGAATAAGAAGTATTGAAGAGAAGGGCTTTAGTAAAGTTGATGAAGGTATCCGTTCAGAGTATATTGGTATAATTAATTATTGCATTATGGCTTTGGTTCAGTTAGAATTAGGTTATAATGAAAATACAGAGCTCGATTTTGCTGAAGCAAAGAAATTGTATGATAAACATTTTCTTCAAGCAAAGGGTCTGATGGAAAATAAAAACCACGATTACGACGAAGCATGGAGAGATATGCGTTTGAGTTCGTTAACCGATCTAATTTTAATGAAGTTATTACGTACCAAACAAATTGAAGACAATGAAGGAAAAACATTAATATCAGAGGGCATTGATGCAAATTATTTGGATATGATTAATTATGCTGTTTTTGCTATGATAAAAATTGAATATAATAGTTAAAATATTGTTAAACAATTGATTGCTGAAAGTTTGAAGAATTAATTTAGATTTTTTAAACCGTAAATTATGAAATTAATAGGAATCATATCACGAATTTTAGTAGGATCGCTATTTATAGTGTCAGGCTTGATAAAAGCTAACGACACGCTAGGTTTCAGCTATAAATTAGAAGAATATTTCGAAAACGGAGCATTGGCTTATCGTGTTAGAAACATGTTGGGATGGGACTCTTTCTCACTTGAATTTATGGCTGAATATGCCATGGGTATTGCTATATTTTTATGTGCTCTAGAGATTATTCTAGGATTTACAGTGTTGTTCGGGACACGAATAAAAATTACTGTGTATTCTTTGTTAACATTAACAATAATATTTTTCTTTTTAACATTACATACTGCCACTTGTGATCCATTTGCAACTTACAATCAACCTACAACAGTAGTTAAAAACTCTCCAGAACATGAACGTATGCTGGTAAGAATGGAAAGTAACGACCAAATTACTATTACAGAGAATGGTGCAACTGAGGTGGTGTTTAATGAAAAACTTCCAGTACAATGTGTTACCGATTGTGGTTGTTTTGGTGATGCGATGAAAGGCTCTTTAGGTAGAAGTTTAACACCTTGGGAATCATTCTCAAAAGACTTGATTTTAATGGTTTTGATTATTCTTGTCTTTTTTCAACGACAAAAAATTAAAATGAACACCCTGCGTGATGATGCTTTTATATTAATTCCTGCTTTTGTAATGGTAGGATTTTATTCTTGGGTGTTTTCGTGGTATTTTCCACTAATTTTTACTGGCGTAGGTTTTATTGGCTATATGCTTTTAAAGTTTTTAGTTAAATCAGTAGTAACCCAGTTTATTCCTATAGGTTTTATTGCAGCAATTTCTTTAGGCTTCATTTATTACACTTATATCCATTTGCCAATACGTGATTATCGCCCTTATGCAGTTGGTAAAAGTATATCGGAACAAATGACTTTACCTGAGGGGGCACAACCTGACGTTTTTGAAAACATGTTTTATTACAAAAATAAAACCACAGGAATAGTAGAGGAGTTTACTGAGAAAAATTATCCTTGGGAAGATACTAACTATGAATTTGCTGATCGTAAAACTAAATTAATTAAAGCAGGCGATCATCCTGCAATTACTGATTTTACAATTATTGCTGATGATGGTAATGATTATGCTCAGGATTATTTAAACGAAGAAGGTTATCTTTTTATGGTGGTTGCTTATGACATAAATAAGACAAATCAAAAAACATTTAAAAAGATTAATACATTTGTTGACCAAAGTAATTTGGAAGGACATTATACTATAGGATTAACGGCTTCTTTATACGAAGATGTAGAAAAATTCAGACATGAAAATCAAACCATGTTCGACTTTTTTACTTGTGACGCAATTACGTTAAAAACAATTGTTAGAGCTAATCCGGGTGTGTTATTATTAAAAAAAGGGCAGATTTTAGCAAAATGGAATGCTAATGATTTACCTGATTACAAAGAGATTAAAGAAAAATATCTAAAGTAAAACTTATAATTTGTTAAATTTTATTATAAAAAGGGTGTTGTATGGCTTTCTGGTTTTGGCTGGAGTAATCACCATTGTTTTTTTGCTTTTTAATGTTTTACCAGGCGACCCTGCTCGTATGATGATGGGACAACGCGCTGATGAAGAGTCGCTGAGAGTTATTAAAAAAGATTTGGGATTAGATCAGCCTTTATCTACTCAGTTTGTAATGTATTTAAATGATTTATCCCCGATTTCGATTCATGATACAAAAGCAGATCACTATCTGTATTTGGATAAGGATAAATATGATTATAAAGAGGTATTGTCTTATGGTGAATCAAGTGTTTTGGTATTTAAATCACCTTATCTGAGAAGGTCTTATCAAACTAAAAGAAAGGTATCAGAAATATTAAGCGATTATTTATTGGAAACAACAGTTTTAGCTTTGGCTGCAATGATTCTGGCTACCATAATTGGTATATTGTTTGGAATAATAGCAGCACTTAAACAAAATACATGGATGGATCAGTCATTATTGTTTTCGTCTATTTTAGGGATGTCGGTTCCATCGTTTTATTCAGCAATTTTATTTTCATGGCTATTTGGGTATTTATTGTCGGAATATACGGGGCTAAATATGACTGGGAGTTTGTTTGAATATGATGATTTAGGTAACGGAGAAATTTTACGATTGGATAATTTAATTTTACCCGCTATAACATTGGGGTTAAGACCCGTTTCAGCTATTATGCAGTTAACCAGAAGTTCCATGCTGGACGTATTGTCGCAAGACTATATTCGAACAGCGAGGGCCAAAGGATTGAAATTTTATAAAGTAGTTATTAAACATGCTTTGAAAAATGCCTTGAACCCTGTTGTTACTGCTATATCTGGTATGTTTGCAAGTTTATTGGCTGGGGCATTATTTGTTGAGCAAATATTTGCATGGAAAGGAATAGGTTGGGTACTTTATGATGCCTTGATGAAATTTGATTTACCTATAATTATGGGAGGAGTGTTGCTAACAGCGACAATATTTGTGGTTATAAACATTGTTGTTGATATTGTATATGGTCTTTTAGACCCAAGGGTAAGAGTGAAATAAAAGATACATGAGGAAAAAAATTGTTGCAGGTAATTGGAAAATGAACACAGACTTAAATCAAGCCATTGATTTAACTCGACAAATACGACTGTCGAACTTCAACAAAAATGTACAACTTATTCTAATACCACCTTTTCCGTTTTTGTATAGTGTGGTTGAAACAACTAACAATTCAGTAATACAAGTAGGGGCACAAAATTGCAGCAAAGAAAATAACGGAGCTTTTACGGGCGAAGTTTCTGCTCAAATGATAGCTTCAATGAATGTTAAATATGTTTTGGTCGGTCATTCGGAACGGAGAATATATTTTAAGGAAACCAATAAAGAACTTGCCCAGAAAATAAATCAATGCTTAAGTAACCAACTAACACCTATTTTTTGTTGTGGAGAATTGTTGGAAGAACGTAACAATAATAATCACTTTGAAGTAGTGAAAAATCAATTGTCAGACGGGTTGTTTCATTTATCAACAGAACAAATTAAATCTACTATTATTGCTTATGAGCCAGTTTGGGCAATAGGTACTGGAGTTACGGCAACGCCCTTTCAAGCACAAGAAATGCACCAATATATCCGAAAAATTGTTTCAGAAAAATATAGTGCTGAAATAGCCAATTCAATAGCTGTTTTGTATGGCGGAAGTTGTAATCCAGCCAATGCAAAAGAACTTTTTGCTTTACCCGATGTAGATGGAGGCCTAATTGGTGGAGCATCGCTCAATGCAACTGATTTTATTGCCATATCTAATTCGTTTTAACACAAATACTTGTGGAATAATTTTGATTTTAGCATCTAACATTTATTTGGCTAAAACATTATTAAAGAAATCACGTTTAAATAGCTGAATAATTTAACCTTGTTTTTAGGGTTTATTCGTATATATTGCGATATTTGTAAGTTATGCGTACGTAAACATAGATGCAGAAAACAACTACATACCCAGTTTATAAATTTGTAATAACCTTGATGTTATTCTTATTTAGCACTGTATCTTATGGACAGTGGTCGTTGGATGTTGTAGGTACTGTAAAAAAAGAGGAAACCAATAAACGATTTGAAGGAGTAACCATTACCATTAAAAAAAATGGTTCCGTATGGAAAACATTAACGTCTGAATCTTCGGGTAAATTTCAGGCTGCACTGGAGCCAGATGGTGTATATTTAATTGAGTTTTCTCGTCCAGGACATGTTACTAAACGTATAGAGTTTTCTACCAAAAATGTACCTCCGGACGATGCTAAATATGGGTTTGAATTTCCAATGGAGATGAATCTTTTTGAAAAAATGGATGGGTTAGATGTCTCAATTTTAAATAAACCCATTGCAAAAGTTGCATTTAATCCTGCTACGGGTTATATGGATTACGATCCAGAATATACCAAGTCAATTAAAAATGAACTGGACCGGCTAAAAGATGAGTTGGCTGAACGGTTAAAAAATCAGGAAGCAGAGCGGAAGGCCAAGCAGGCTAGTTATGATAAAGCTATAGCTGCTGCTGATAAGGCATTCAATGCTCAAAAATGGCAGGAGGCAAAACCTTTGTATGATGAAGCAGCAAAAATTTTTCCAGACGAATCGTACCCTCAATTTCAGTTAGGAATTATATCTGATAAATTAGCTGCTTTTGAAGAATCCAACAAACGATACAATATTGCCATTGCAGAAGGAGATAAAGCATTTAGCGAGAAAAAATGGGATGCAGCTACATTGGCTTATCAAAAAGCAGTAAGTTATAAATCAGATGAAAAATATCCAGCAGATAAGATAAAGGAAATTAAAGACATCGTAAATAATGAGAAAAAGAATGCTGAAGAATATAATTCAGCAATAGCTGCAGGGGATCAATTTTTTGGATTAAAAGATTATGAAAAAGCTAAAGAACAATTTGTTAAAGCTTCAACTATTAAGTCATATGAAACTTATCCTAAAACTAAAATAACAGAGATTGACAAATTACTTGCTGATGCGAGGAAAAAAGATGAAGAGTATGCTGCTACAATTACTGAAGCTGATAATTTATTCAATGCAAAGGAATATGAAAAGTCAAAAGTGTCATACAATAAAGCTTTGGCCATAAAAGCTAACGAAGAATATCCAAAAAAGAGAATAGCCGAAGCGGAGAAGATGTTGGGTGATATGAAAAAATTAGAAGAGGATTATAAAGCAGCCATTGCATCTGCCGACCAATTGTTTGCCACTAAAGAGTATCAAAAAGCACAAACCGGTTATCAGCAAGCATCAGCAATTAAACCAATCGAAAAATATCCTAAAGATAAATTGGCAGAAATTAAAACCTTGCTGGATGATCTGGCTAAAAAAGAGGCTGAAGAGAAACAAAAAGAAGCTGCTTATCAGGCTGCTATCTCGAATGGAGATAAATCAATGGGATTACAAAAGTATGATGTGGCAAAACAAGCTTACGAAACTGCTTCAGGAATTAAACCAACCGAACAATATCCAAAAGACAAGCTAAAGGAAATTACAACTATTTTAGCAGATTTGGCTAAAAAAGAAGCTGAAAATAAAGCCAAAAATGAACAATATCAAAAATTAATATCTGATGCTGACGGCTTAATGATCTCTAAAGAATACGATAAAGCTAAGACTAAGTATCAATCGGCTTCTGACCTTAAAACGGAAGAAAAATATCCGAAAGACAAACTGAAAGAAATTGATTTATTATTAGCAGATTTGGCTAAAAAAGAAGCCGAAAACAAAGCCAAAGAAGAGTTGTATCAAAAAACAATTAAAGAGGCTGATGCTTTGTTGACGAGTAAAGATTATAACAATGCAAAAGGTAAATATCAAGCAGCGTTAGGTATTAAAGCCGATGAAAAATATCCTAAAGACAAAATTATTGAGATAGAAACTGTGTTAGCAGATTTAGCTAAAAAAGAGGCAGAAGAAAAAGCGAAAAATCAAAAGTATAATGACTTGATTATTGAGGCAGATGCAGCTTTCAAAGCTAAAAATTATGATGTAGCAAAAACAAGTTATACAAGTGCTTCTGCTATAAAAACGGAGGAGAAATATCCGAAAGATAAGTTGAAAGAAATAGAATCATTATTAGCTGATTTGGCAAAGAAAAAAGCGGAGGAGGAAGCTGCTGCTCTAGCTGAAAAACAGAAAAATGAAAAATATCAAGCGTTTATTGCACTAGCTGATAAAGGCATGGAAAATAAGAATTATGATATTGCAAAAACCAATTATAATCAAGCATTAACAATAAAATCTACTGAGCAGTACCCAAAAGATAAGTTGGTGGAAATAGAAAATATTTTGGCTGAGTTGGCGAAAAAGAAAGCTGCAGAAGAATCTGCATTAATGGCTCAAAAAGAGAAAGATGAAAAATACAAAGCTTTAATTGCTGTGGCGGATAAAAGCTTTATGTCAAAAAGTTATGATGATGCGAAGTCGAATTACAACCAAGCATCAGGTGTGAAACCGACTGAACAGTATCCAAAAGATAAGATTACTGAGATTGAAAAAATATTAGCAGACCTTGCAGCCAAGAAAGCAGCTGAAGAGGCAATGAATGCTGCTGAAAAAGAAAAAAATGAAAAATACAATAAAATAATTGCTGAGGCAGACAATGAGTTTAAAACCACCAATTACGAAAATGCTAAAATAAAATACTACGAAGCTTCTGCTATAAAAAAAGATGAACAATACCCAAAAGACAAAATAAATGAGATAACCAAGTTGTTAGCTGATTTGGCTAAAAAGAGCGAAGAAGAAAAACTGGCTTTAGAAGCCGAAAAGAAAAAACGAGAATATTACAATGCTGTAATAGCCCAGGCAGAAGGGGAGTTGACTGCAAAAAAATACGAAGACGCAAAACGTAAATTTTCTGAAGCATCAACCATTTTACCAGACGAAACTTATCCAAAAACAAAAATTCAGGAAATAGATGATTTATTAGCCAAGTTGGCGGCTGAAAAAGAAAATGCATTAATGGCTGAAAAAGAAAGAGAAGAAAAATACAAGGCCTTAATTGTTCAGGCAGATAATAGTTTGTCAGCAAAAGATTATGAAAATGCAAAAACCACCTATAAATCTGCTTTAAATGTTAAGCCTAACGAAGGCTATCCAAAAGATAAGATTTTAGAAATTGACATTATTTTGGCCGATTTAGCGAAGAAAAACGAAGAAATTTCATTGACAAACAATGCATTAAAACAAAAACAAGACCGATACAACTCCTTAATTAAACAAGCTGATGAGTCGTTCTTAAAAAAGACTTACAAAGATGCACTAGAACTTTATAATGAGGCAATTAACTTAATGCCAACAGAGGCTTATCCGAAAGAAAAAGTAAGTGAGATTAATGCCTTGTTAGCTAATTTATCACAACAAGAAAAAGATAAAGATGCTTTAGTGAAACAAGAAAAAGAAAAGAGAGACCAATACACTTCTTTAATTTATGATGCAGACAGAGCGTTTAAATTTGATAAGTTTTCTGATGCCAAGTATAAATACGAACAAGCTTTAGGGTTGTATCCTGATGAAAAATACCCAAAAGAACAGTTGGCAGAAATTGAAATTAGAATGAAAAAAGCCAATGAAACCATTGTGGTAAATAACAATCTAAATGGTCCGAGGGTAAAAATTACAGATGCAAAAGATAAAGAGTTGGAAGCAATGATGGCTGATATGCTTAAAAATAGAGAAGTAGATAAAGGAATTGCAATTGAAAACTATAAAAAAGAAATAGAAAGTAATGAAGCAGTTTTGGTATCTTCTTCATACAACAAAATAAAAGATGCACATGATGATTTGGATGGATTAGAACAAGAAATGAAAACCAAATACGATGATGCAAACAAGTTTCATAAACAAAATCACCAAGAAATAGTTGCTGCTAAAGCAGAATACGAAAGCACTGAAAAAACATTGATTTCTAGTGCTGAAAATAAACGTCAAAAAGCTAAAGCTGATAACAAGGATATGGAAGAAAGTATCCGATTGTATAATGCTAGTCAGGATAAACAATTGGAAGAAAAAGTACAGGAATTATACGCTTTTGCAGACCAAGTGGTTGAAAATGATTTGATGTTACAAGAAAAAGCAAACGATAGAAGAGCCAACAACAAAAAAGAATTGGCAAATCAAGTAGAGCAAATTAAAAGTGATGTTGAATTAGCTGAAAAAAGAAGAAAAGAAAGAGAAATGAAGGTTGCGGAATATACGCAACAACTGAAAGACCAAGAGGATGTGTTGATTACAAAATCGCTAGACAGAAGAAAGTATAGCCGAGATAGTTTAGATGAAATGGTTACTGCCATGCATAAACAACAGTTGAGAAGTTCTAAGTTTTACGAATTGAACGTAACCAAAATGGAAGAGTATAAAGAGGAAATCGCTCGTTTAGAAAAACAACGAACAGAAGATGCTAACTCAAAAAGAGAAAATAGTTTACGCGAAGTAAATGAATATGAAGAAGAAATAAAACTTTCGGCAAAGCGTCAAGAACAAACGTATAAAGACAAAACAGCTTACTTGCAAGGGTACAAAAATGAATTGGCTAATCAGGAAAAAGATAGGGTAAATGCTCATGCCGACAACAGACAAAGTGCTAAAAGTAAATTAGAAAAAGTAGAAAAAGATAGAAAGGCAATGAATGAGTCGAAGTCTCAGTATCATTTGCGTTTTTATGAGAAATTAGAGCAAGAAAGAGCCAAAAACGATCAAACACTGGCTGATTTGAATACACTTTCGTACAAAAAAATAAGAAACGTAAAACCAAATGATGTTTATATTGGTGAACTTAAACCAAGTGAAAATCTGGAGTTATCAAACAAATACCCACAAGGAATAACTGAAGAAACCACTGAAGAAGGTAATGCAGTAATTCTGAAAAGAATTAAAGTAACCGGTAAACATGTAGATGTTTACGAAAAAATATTCTACAAATGGGGAGGTAAGTTTTATACCAAAAATGGTTATAACATTACCGAAACGCTTTGGAATTTAGAATCGATAGAAAAATAATACAATTATTATGAGAATTTTTTTACTGTTAACTTCTGTAATTATAGCTAATGCATTTTTTGCACAAAGTAAAACCGAATTTACGTTAACACTTAAAGATGGTAACATTGTTACAGGAACTACTAAGGTTTCTAAAGTGGTGTTAAAAACAAGTTATGGACAACTTGATGTTCCAATACAAAATGTAACATCAATTGAGTTGGGAATACATCCCGATGATGCTCAAAAAACAGACATTACCAATTTAGCAAAACAGTTGTTAAACTCGAATGAAGAAATGAGAAGTAAAGCTTATACAGCTTTAACAACTCTTTCACAAGGAGCAATCCCGGTTTTAGAAGAAGTTATTGCAACAGGAACATATGAACCAAGTAACTTTACTGATTTTACTTTGTCAAGTGCATTAAACGAGTTAAAAGCTACTCATGGTATTAGTAGTAATTATAAAATTAATGATGTAGTGATGATTGATTACGAATACAATATGGGAGGGATTTACGAGTTTTCTAACATTGAACTAAAAACCGAATATGGTACATTGACTATACCACGAGATAAAATTCAAAAAATTGATGTAACTTATTTTGATGGAGATAACAATGGAAGCAAAACATTTAAGTTAATGGCTTCTACGCATATTAGCTCAAATACTAATGGCGGTTGGTTAAAAACGGGTATTATGGTTCGGCCTGGACAAACTATAAACATTACAGCATCAGGAGAAATTACTTTAGCAAGTTTATCGGGTAATAAGTACAAGCCTGATGGGTCTATTAAAAATGCTACCAGTGACAGTTTTGTAGACAGTTACAATACGACATCGACTTATCCAACTTATGGTAATGTGGTGTATAAAATTGGAGAAACGGGTACTTCAACAAGAGCAGGTGCTTCATATCATGCTAAAGCAAGTCAAAGTGGTATGTTGTTCATTTCCATTCACGAAACGGTGTTTAATGCTTCAAATAGTGGTTTTTATACTGTAGCGGTCTCAGTTAAATAACACATGGCTAAAACGGATTATGCCATATTTACTTTTTTATGTTGCTTTTTTACAGCTTCTTGCCAAAATAACTCCACTCTCCCAGATCAAAATTTGCCAGCAGTAATTCAGTTGGATACAATTTCGTACCGTTACGAATGGACAACATATCATTATAAAAATGCTTTAATCAATATTGTTGCAGTGCCAACAGGATATAAAAGATTGGAATTACCTAAAAGCTCTTTTGCAGCTTGGTTGCAGCATTTACCCATAAAAACAGAGGATAATACTGTTTACTTATTTGATGGAAATAAAAAAAGAAACCAAAGTGCACAGTTCAAAGTATTAAACATTGATGTTGGCGATAAAGATTTACAGCAATGTGCCGATGCTGTTATGCGTTTGAGAGCCGAATATTTATACTCGAGCAAACAAACCGCTAAAATAAAATTTAATTATACCAATGGTGTAAACATTCCGTTTAGCAAATGGAGTAGTGGGTATTATCCTAAACTAAAGGGAAATAATGTGGTGTGGGTAAGTAGCCAAAACAATGCTTCTTACGCTAGTTTTAAAAAATACCTGACAAACATTTTTTCTTATGCAGGAACATCGTCGTTAAGCAAAGAACTTAAAAGCGTGGAGTTAAAAGACATCCAAATAGGTGATGTTTTTATTAAAGGTGGTTTTCCGGGGCATGCCGTATTAGTAGTTGATGTAGCCCTAAACGCTAAAACAGGCGACAAATGTTTTATGGTAGCTCAAAGCTATATGCCAGCTCAAAATATTCATGTGTTAAAAAATCCGTCAAATGCCGATTTAAGTCCCTGGTATAGTATTGCGGCTATTAAACAACACGTTTACACACCAGAATGGACTTTTGAAACCACCGAATTAAAACGATTTATAGATTAATGAAACAACTAAAAACGATATTGTCAATTCGAGTGTTCCGCTTTTTTGCGGGATGTATCGAGAATAGAAAAAATGTTGTTCTCGATACTTTTTCTTTTAGAAAAAACTCGAACGGACACTTTTTCATTTTTATTTTACTTGTTTTTTTTGGATGTTCAGAACCTGCTAAAGAAATAGACGATTCCTCAACTTTAACCAACGTTAAATTAAATTATGCTCAAGGTTTTACGATTGAAAACGGATCCGATTTTAAAGTGTTGACATTAAAAAGTGCGTGGAAAGGGGAGAGCACTCTATATCAATACGTGTTGTATAAAAATGAAAAACCGACTGGTTTTGATGATGCTGTTTTTATAAAAACACCCATAAAATCGATAGTATGTTTTAGCTTGACTCATGTGGCTTTTATTGATAAATTGAATGAACTCAATTCCATTAAAGCTTTGTCGGGTTGCGATTATGTAAGTAACGAAAAAGTGCTGGAAAATATTAAAAACCAGCAGATTAAAGAAGTTGGGAACAACCAATTGATTAATTACGAATTGTTGGTGGAATTGAACCCGGAAATTGTTATGACTTTTGGTATCGATGCATCATCATCAACAAAAATTGATAAATTAAAAAAATTAGGGTTAAATGTGGTGTTAAACTCCGAATACATGGAAAATCACCCATTAGGAAAAGCAGAATGGATAAAGTTTGTGGCTGCTTTTTACGATAAAGATTCGTTGGCCGAAGTAATTTACAACGACATAGAGGTGAAGTACAATAACTTGGTAGAATTAACCAAAACAGTAAGCAATAAACCAACCGTTTTTGTAGGTATGCCGTGGAATGGTGCTTGGTATCTGGCTGGAGGAAAATCGTTTCAGGCACAATTGTTTACTGATGCTGGAGCGGATTATTTGTGGAAACAAAATGAAGAAACCTCAAGCTTTGTGGTAGACAAAGAAGTAATTATTGAAAAAGCCATAAATGCTGATTATTGGATAAACTTAAATGCCTACAACTCCATTAAAGAAGTAACCGATGTTGACGCCAAACTCAACAACTTTAAATCGGTTAAAGAAGGCAAGGTATATAACAATAATAAAAAATTAAATACCACCAACGGTAACGATTATTGGGAATCTGGGGTTATTAACCCAGAGGTGGTTTTAGCCGATTTAATTAAAATATTTCACCCAAACTTATTAGAGCATGAGCTGGAATATTACAAGAGGTTGGAGTAAAGATACATATATGAAATGTGCATTGTTGTTTTTTATATTTCATCTTTCCAGTTTTGAATATTTGTCAAATCTTCAAATAATTTTTCTTTTCGTGTTATAACTTTAATCACATTTAATTTTGATTGAATTATTGAGTCCGTATCATGTGGATAATAATTGTCATCAAAGTAAGATGCAATCATTCTTTTACTTAATTCTGGGTCAATTGCTAATTCCTTTATTTTGATTGATGTAAAGACTATACATGAAGTCCCAATTTGTTTTAACTCCCTAGGGTTCTTCAGATAGGCGTATAGTGATTCTCCTCCCCAATAGCCAAAAAGTCGGTTTAATCCCGATTCATCTTTTAGGGTTGAAAGGCAATGAAAAACAAAAATATACCCATTTCTATGTTCACAACATAATTCATCTTTATTCTCTAATTCATTTTTTGTAGCCTGAGAGATGAGTCCTTTTTTATATAATCTTTCTACTCTTTGATTTGCAAAAATTTTATTTAGTGGTTGTAGTCCGTTCTCTAAAATGTCTAATATTTCATAATCCATAAGTTTTGTGCAATGGATACCGATAATGTTGTAGCCCTTTAGAATTTTATTAATATTTTTAATCGTCCTGTTCCATTCTTCAGAATAGATATTCTGTGGCCTATTGCATTGTAATCTTATTAATATATCCTTTTCTCCCAATTTATCAATACGACGCTCTTCTTGCAGAAAATTGTTTAATTCTTTTTTTGAGTTTTCGATTAAATTCAAAACCTTATCTGGCCACGTCTCTACTTTGTCGAGTATTATGTGATTTTCAATATTTATCAAATTATTATATAGTTAGGATCAAATAACACACAACAATTGTATATGATGCATGCGCATCATATACATCCTATAAATGTATTCAAATAAATCAAAATAACACAGAGTCTTGTATCTTTTATTACTAATCTCTCTATCAAAAGAAATTACCCCTCAAACACTTTTAACTCTAACATTATATTATTAATTTCGCAATGATGGGTTGTGTCTGTTAAGGCTCGGTTTATCTAATCATTTTTAGTTTATTAATACCAAAAGAGAATGAGTAATTCAGTTGCTACAAAATCTACCGATGCGTTGTTGTCGAAAGAAAAGTTTAAAGAAACCATTTTAGAAGATTACAAACTTGTTTACATGAGCAGGGAAACTTCTTATTTGGGTAGGAGAGAAGTGTTGACAGGGAAAGCCAAATTTGGAATTTTTGGTGACGGTAAAGAATTACCTCAATTGGCATTAGCAAAACAATTTAGAGAGGGCGATTTTAGATCGGGATATTACCGCGACCAAACCTTAATGATGGCAATTGGACAATTAACCATACAAGAATTTTTTGCTCAATTGTACGCACATACCGATGTTAAGGCTGAACCTTGTTCTGCTGGTCGTTCTATGAACGGGCATTTTGGTACACGTAGTTTAAACGACGATGGTACGTGGAAAGACTTAATGAAAATCAAAAATTCTTCTGCCGATATTTCTCCAACCGCTGGCCAAATGGCTCGTTTGCTAGGTTTGGCACAAGCATCAAAAGTGTATCGAAACAATAAAGATTTAAAAGGGTTTACCAAGTTTTCGAATGGTGGTAACGAGGTTGCTTTTGGTACCATTGGTGATGCCAGTACATCCGAAGGTCCGTTTTGGGAAGCCATTAACGCTATTGGTGTGTTGCAAGTTCCTGTGGTAATGTCAGTTTGGGATGACGGACAAGGAATTTCAGTACCTAAAAAATACCAAACCACTAAAGAAAGTATTTCTGAAGTGTTAAAAGGATTTCAACGCGATAAAGGAGCCAACAACGGCTATGAAATATTTAAAGTAAAAGCCTGGGATTACCCGGCATTAATAGAAACTTACGAAAAAGCAGTTAAAATTGCTCGTGAAGAACATTGTCCGGTTTTGGTGCATGTGGAGGAAGTTACACAGCCGCAAGGACATTCTACATCGGGTTCGCATGAGCGATACAAAAGCAAAGAACGTTTAGAATGGGAAGCTGAATACTGCTGTGTAAAGAAATTTAAAGAATGGATTTTAGAAAACGCTTTGGCTAATCAAGAAGAAATTGATGAGCTTGAAAAAGCTGGAAAAAAAGAAGTGAATGAAGCTAAAAAGGCAGCTTGGGAAGCTTACTTAAATCCGATTAAAGTTGAACGAAACGAAGTGGCTGACTTGATGCAGAAAATTGCTTCAGAAAGCGCAAATGCCAGTTTTATACAACCTCTTATTGATGGATTGAAATCAAATACAGAACCTATCCGTAAAGACATTATTTCGGCAGCTAAAAAAACCTTGAGAATTGCTCGTAATGAGCAATTAGCGAGTAAATCAGCCTTGTCTTCTTGGTTAAAAACTGCTGCTGATTTGAATTTCGACAGATACAGTTCAACATTGTATTCGGAATATGCTTCATCACCAATGAATGTTACCGAAGTAAAAGCAGTATTAACTGATAAAATGGAAGATGGTAGAGTGGTGCTGAGAGAGAATTTTGATAAAATATTGGCTACTTATTCGGAAGTGTTAATTTTTGGAGAAGATTCTGGTAAAATTGGTGGTGTAAACCAAGGTTTGGAAGGTTTGCAGGATAAATATGGAGAAATCAGAGTCTCTGATACCGGAATTAGAGAAAACACCATTTTAGGGCAAGGAATTGGTATGGCATTGAGAGGTTTACGACCAATTGCTGAAATACAATATTTAGATTATTTGTTGTATGCTTTACAAGTAATGAGCGATGATTTAGCTACTTTACAATACCGTACAAAAGGTGGTCAAAAAGCACCAGTTATTGTGCGTACGCGTGGTCACCGTTTAGAAGGTATATGGCATTCAGGTTCTCCAATGGGAATGATTATTAATTCATTGAGAGGAATCCATGTTTGTGTGCCACGAAACTTAACCGATGCAGCAGGTTTTTACAATACCTTACTAAAAGGAGATGATCCGGCTATCGTTATTGAACCATTAAATGGTTACAGAACCAAAGAACATATTCCTTCTAACTTGGGGGAATTTACAACACCTTTAGGTATTCCAGAGGTCTTAACTGAAGGGACTGATTTAACTATTGTGTCGTATGGTTCTACCTGTAATTTGGCTTTACAGGCAGTACAACAATTAAACGAAGTAGGTATTTCTGCCGAGTTAATTGATGTTAGAACCTTATTGCCTTTTGATATTAATCATAGCATAGCAGAATCGTTGAAAAATACCAACAGGTTACTAATTGTTGATGAAGATGTTCCGGGTGGAGCAAGTGCATTTATTCTACAACAAATTGTTGAAGAGCAAAAAGGGTATTTTTATTTAGATTCAGAACCAAAAACATTAACCGCTAAAGCTCATCGACCAGCTTATGGTTCTGATGGTGACTATTTTAGTAAACCAAGTATTGAAGATATTTTTGATGCAGCTTACGACATGATGAATGAAGTAGATGTGGTGAAATATCCAACAATTTACTAGCTAAAGGATAGATTAATGAAAACATACTTTTCGAAAAGTAAAATATATCTAAAGTGTGTTTTTGTGGGGTTAATTCTTTTGCCCTTTAATTCGTTTAATCAAAATTTAGATTCGTTAGAGAAATTATTACCTGCTGCTAAAGGTAGAGATAAAGTGGTATTGTTAACCGATTTGTGCTGGTATTATGGATCTTCAGATCCTAAAAAAGCAGAAAAATTTGGTGATGAAGCTGTTAAGCTCTCAAAACAAATAAAAAATGACACCCTTATTGCTCAGTCATACAATGATTTAGGTACCTTATTTTTAAGAATAGGAGAATATGATAAAGCTCAAAACCATTACGACAAGGCTATTTCTATCCGCGAAAATTTAAAAGATTCAATTGGGTTAGCTTCTTTGTATTCTAAAATGGCTGTAATTGAAGAGTCTAAAAGTAACTACCCGAAAGCACTTGAAATGAATTTAAAAGTGCTGAAAATTTACGAAAGTGTTGGGAAAGATACTATGGCTATTGCTACTCTATATGGTAATATATCTGTGATATTGGCTAATATTGGACAAATAGATAACGCCATAAAATACAATGACAAGTCAGCTCAATTTGCGGAAAAACTAAAAAATGATCAATTAACAGGTACTGTTTTAGTTAATTATGCAAACTATTATGGGAAGCTAAATAAAACAGATAAATCACTTACTTATTATCAAAAGGCACTTCCATATTTTGAACGTATAAATAACTTGAATTCTATAGCTGTAATTATTAATAACATGTCTTCAATTTATGAAAGAAGAAATGAGATAGATTCGGCCATTTATTATTTCAAACAAGCACTTCATATTCGTTATCAGTTACAAGATAAAAAAGGTGTGATGAGTACAAAATCAAGTTTGGGATTAATGTATTTAAAAAAAGAAAGACCAGATTTAGCAATCTCATATGCATTAGAAGCGTTGCCTATTTCATTAGAGTTAGAAACCAAAGAAAATACAAAAACAATTTACCATGTTCTGTCTAAAGCAAATTTTTTAAAGGGAAATCTACTTAATGCATACAATTATCAAGTATTATATGCCGAAATAAAAGATTCTATTTTTAATGAAACATCAGCAAAGCAAGTAGCTGAAATGTCGACTAAGTTTGAATCGGAAAAAAAAGAACAAGAAATTTTATTACTCCAGAAGGATAAACAATTACAAACTGTTGAAGTAAGTAGACTAAAAATGATAAGGAATATTATTATTGGTGGTTTGGTTATTATTCTTCTGTTTGTATTAGTATTAATCAATCGTTTTGTATTAATTAAACGACAAAAAACTTTGATAGAAAAACAAAAGGCATTGGTTGATGAAAAGCAGAAAGAAATATTAGACAGTATTCGTTATGCAAAACGAATTCAAGATGCCTTACTTACCTCAAAACAATATATAGATAGAAATATAAAAAGATTAAAACATTAATCTTTTTTTGATTCAATACTCTCCTCTATTTCATTCTCTTTTTTCTTATGTTTTTTGGTAATCATTAAACCAAACATCATAATTAAAGCACTTATAAGAATAACCTGAATAATTAATGAACGATTTACAAGCAAAATTTGGTTGGTTGGAGCTATGGATAGAAATAGCAAAATGGTAATTAATCCACGAGGAGAAACAAATAATAAAGGTATAAGGGGTAGTCTGGATATTAATAATTGAATCAATCTAACGACAAATATTATAGCCACAATAATTATAGCCCACTTTAACGAATCGGTATTGATAACTTCTCTAATTTCTATTAAATAACCAAATAACAAAAAGAATAATGAACGAATTAAAAAAGTAGCTTCAATAGTAAGTTCTTTTAATTTTTTTACCTCTTTGGTCAATATTTCCGGACTAAAACGTTGTATCCATTTAAAATGTTTAAAACGATCAATGTTGCCAATTGATAAACCGAACATTAAAATAAAAATCAGGGCAGGTAAATGGTAAATTTTTGATATTTCGTAAATCAAAATAACCAACAGGATAATAGGTACAAATTTTATTTTAGTTTCTATTTTACTTAATAAAAATGAAAGGAGAATAGTGGCAAAAACAGACACCACTAATTCAATAAGTAGTTGTAACCCAAAGTTTCCGAATGCTTCAATATTGATGTAACGATTAAAAAAGATGAAATTAAAAAAAATTACACCAACAATATCCGACCAGCTGCTTTCGTAAATTACAAATTCTTTTTGGCTGGATTTAAGATTTTTTACGCTCGGAATAGCTATAGCACTACTGATAATACATAAAGGTATTGCATTCATGAGGCTATCCTTAAAAGGATAATATCCAAAACGGTGAAACAAATAAGCAAACAAAAAGGCTAAACCAATAACTGGAATTAAAGCACCCAGAAATGATTTTTTTATTAGCCCTATTTTGGATTTGTTTAAGTCCAATTCTAGCGAACCTTCTAATACAATTAAAATTAAACCAATACTACCTAAAATTGGTAAGAATGGAGAAAAATCGGGCAATGTTATACCTAAAAAATTGGTAGATTGACGAACAAACCAACCTAAGGCTAAAAGTAAAATGACTGAGGGTATTTTGGTTTTTGATGATGATAAATCAAAAAAATAGGAGATGAGTAATAAAACACAAAAAGTTATGATAATGGTAGTTGTCATTGGCTGTAAAGATAACAGTCTTTTTGAAAGTTGAAGTGATAAATTGGTTAATTTTTGATGATATCATCTATTATTTTTAGATGATGATGAGTATGTATCTTTAGAAACAACAAGGTCATTCTTAGATTTAGTACTCCAAAATAAGGGTGTTTAAAATTGCTTTTTTTTGGTAAATCATGGATTTCTGTTAAATGATCTTTTGCTTCTGTAATTAGCTTCTGCAATTCTTCTGGATGTATAACAGTATCATTATTTACTACTTTGGGTGATTTACCTTTGCCTCGAGGAATCACTCCTGAAGATAGAATGTAAAACCTTAAAAAGTTAAATTTCCATTGATAATCATTAGGGTTAGAATTTTTTAAAGACTTGCTCACACCATTGATTACTCTTAATGAATGGTCTATGTGCCAATCAACTCCCTTTGAAGATATTTTTTTATTTACAACATTATGGTGTCGCGTATTATACTCAAGTTGATCAATAAGTTGATTTAACTTCATATTGATTTAATTATTTGGAAAGTATTTCAGCAAGTTGTAATAAATCCATTCTAATTTTTTGGTGGTGTTTTATAGCTTTTTCAAATGGAGTGTAACTTATATCCCGATGTAAAACACCAACCATCAGGTTTGTTTTGCCCTCTAATAAAGCATTTACTGCTGCATTACCTAGTCTGCTTGCTAATACCCTGTCTAAAGCCGATGGACTACCACCTCGTTGTATGTGCCCTAAAACAGTTACCCGAGTATCAAATTCAGGGCAAGCTTTTTTAACTTGTTCCGAAACGTTATATGCACCACCACTTTCATCACCTTCAGCAACAATCACTATCATACTTTTTTTATGGTTGATGTTGCCGTTTTTTAGTTTCGTAATTAATATATCAGTATAAGTTGGCGTTTCAGGCACAAGAATAGCTTCAGCACCGACACCAATACCACTTCTCAATGCAATAAATCCAGCATCCCTGCCCATTACTTCAACAATAAATAATCTATTGTGGGAACTAGCAGTATCCCTAATTTTATCTACAGCTTCAATCACGGTATTTAAAGCAGTATCATAACCTATGCAATAATCGGTTCCATAAAGGTCATTATCAATAGTTCCAGGTATTCCTATAAAAGGGATTTGATGTTCTTCATTAAAAATTTTTGCACCAGTAAATGTGCCATCTCCACCAATGGCAACAATACCATCAAGCTGATGTTTTTTAATGTTATTGTATGCTTTTTGACGACCTTCTTTTTCGTGAAACTCTTTGCAGCGAGCACTTCTTAAAATAGTTCCTCCACGCTGAATAATATTACTTACATCACTACCTGATAATGCTTTGATATTACCATCAATTAATCCTTGGTAGCCTTCATAAATACCATAAGGTTCAATGTTATTATATATACAAGTTCTTACAACAGATCTCACCGCAGCATTCATTCCTGGTGAATCGCCACCAGAAGTAAAAACACCTATTCGTTTTATTGTATTAGTTTTCATCTCTCACTCGTTTAGTTCCGTCGTAAAGTTGATAATTCATTAATCGACACTCTAAATTACCATTAAATACTTTAATTTTTCGGCTAGGTTTTAAACCTACCTTTTTCAGTGCTTCCATATTAGAACTAATAAACCAAGCAGAGTAGCCGGCATATTTTTGTTTTATTGTATCTCCAAAATCTTTATAAAGTTCATCCACATCTCCGTCTAACCTTTCACCGTAAGGAGGATTACTAACAATTACTCCTTTTTCAAGTGGAGCATTAAAATCTTTAAAATCTTTTTTATGCAGTTCAATTACATCGGTTAACCCTGCACTACTAATATTAGCACGAGCCATTCCAAGTGTTCTTCCTGAAATTTCGACTCCAATTATTTTGTTTTCTAATGGTTTTTGAACTTCAAGAGCTTCTTTTTTTAATTTATTAAATAAACTGGTATCGTAATTTTTCCAATTCATAAAACCAAATTTTTCTCTTTTTAGATTTGGAGCGATATTTTTAGCTATCATAGCTGCTTCAATCAATAAAGTACCCGAACCACAGAACAAATCAATAAAAGTTGATTTCTTGTCCCAGTCACTTAAAAGAATCAACCCTGCTGCCAAATCTTCTTTAATAGGTGCAATACTTCTACTGTCTCTATACCCACGTTTAAATAAAGGATCGCCCGAACTATCCAAACTTATCGTACAGTTACTTTCAGCATCAATGTGTAAGTTTATTCTAATGTCAGGGTTTTCAGTATTTACGTTTGGTCTAATGTTAAACTTGTCTCTAAACTGATCAACAACAGCATCTTTAGTTTTAAACGCGGCATACTTTGTATGGTTAAAAATAGGAGAAAATACAGTAGAGTCGATAGCGAAGGTTTGTTTAACATTAAAGTAACTGGTCCAATCAATTTTTTTTACTTTTTCATATAAATCAGTATCGCTGATTATTTTAAAACTGGCTATTGGAACCAATATTCTATTGGCTGTTCTCAACCATAAATTCAATCGATATAAATCGGTTAAATTTCCATTAAAACTAACTACTCTATTTCCAGTTTCAACATTGCTAATTCCAAGTTGTTTCAACTCTTCATTTAACACATCTTCTAAACCAAACGAAGTTTTGATAATAATTTTAAATTCTTTCTCAACTGTCATGCCTCAAAGGTAGTATTAAACTGATTATAAGAAAGATAAAATTTTTTTAAATTAGTATTTTGGATTAAAAAAAAGATTACAATTGCATAGTAATTCTAATAACAATTTGGAAATGAGTAAAGTAAAATCAGTTCAGTTTTTAGAATTAAATTCATTTTTTTTATGAAAAAATAGATGATACATCCAAACACAGAAGTTGGCATCGTAAGTCCAGAGATTGGGCTAGGCGTTTTTGCTAAGTCATTTATCCCAAAAGGAACCATAATGTATGTAATTGATGAAATGGAATTAATTTTTCCTGAGGGTCATCATTTACTTGTGGATAAACATTATAAAAAGTACATTGAGAAATTCTCTTATACCGATCAGAACGGTAGTAGAATTGTAAGTTGGGATTATGCAAAATATATTAATCACTATTGCGATAGAAATACTATAAGTACGGGATATGGGTTTGAAATTGCCATAAGAGATATCCATGAGGGAGAGCAAATTACTGATGATTATGGAGCCTTAAATATTGAACGATCAATGAAATGTGGTTGTGGAAAATCTAATTGTAGAGGATTAATTAACCCTGATGATTTGTTGATTTTAGCCGAAGAATGGGATAAAGAAGTACTGCCTGCAATCCAAAACATTAATAATGTCGATCAACCATTGTTATACTATATTGATGATGTTACAAAAACTAATTTGGAAAAATTTATCAATACAGGTAAGGATTATATTTCGGTAAAGACACTTTTTTACGAAAGAACTAAAGTGATAAAGTAAATAAAAAGCCTTTCATTTTGTGAAAGGCTTTTTTAATTCATAGATTTCAGCAGAACATTTGCAAGGTGGGTTACCACAAATAACACAGTAATATCTTTTATGTAAACTATCGTTTTGCCAATAATTTGTAAGAGTTTTTAATGGATTAAAATTATTTTTTCGTAATAGCTTTTGCATTGGTGTGATTTCTCCTTTCAACCAACAAACACTAATAACAACATCACATTTTTTCTCAATAAAACCAAGAGCTTTATTTAGTAATTGGTTTGACAATTTTTGACCTCTATATTCATTAACTATAGCAATCTGTTCAACAATTGCAATTTTTTTGTAATCATTAAAATGAGTTAGGAACCATTCTTGTTCTGTTAGCACATATTTATTGCTTGATGTTAATGGAAATATTGTAAGAAAAATAAATCCGACAAAAATGTCGTTATCTGACAAACAAAAACTATAACAATTAGGGTCAGATAAATGATTAGAGAGAGCTTGAGAAGAAAGATAATTTAATCCAAAAGCTTCATCAACAAGCTTTTTTATATCAGTTAAATCACTATGTTCAGTTTTCCGAAATAACATTAAAGAATTAGAATAGCAGTAAGCAATCCTATAATTATGACAATGAATTTTTTCAAATGGAATTTATGTCCTTCACTGGTTTCGAAGAGTATAGTGGTTGAAACATGTAATAAGATACCAACAGCTAAAGCATTTAAAACGGAAACATTTTCTAAAATAGTATTTCCATAAGTTGATGCCAGAAATAAACCAGTGGGAGCAGTTATACAGAAAATAATAGTTGAAATTAAAGTAGTAACATATGAGTTTTTGTTACTCAAAAGTAAGGTGACTAAAATAATCACAACGGGAATTTTATGAATTAAAATACCAATTAACAAGGAAGAATTATCACTATGATGGAGGTGAACATGATTTGATTCAACCAAGGCCATACCTTCAACAAACGAGTGTAGACACAAACTTAAAAATAGAGCATAAGGAAAAATCTTTTTTTCCTTATCGGGGTGATAATGTCCATGTTCGATACCTTTTGAAAAATATTCGAGTAACACTTGTAAAACAAAACCGACTAAAATAAATACGCCAATGTTGTATGAGTAATCGTTATATAATTCGGGTATTAGATGTAAAAAACAAATTGCCAGCAAAAATGCACCACTAAAAGAAAGTAAAAGTTTAAGGTTTGAGTTTAATTTGGGTTTTAGAAACAATACAACTAAACCTGTTATTAAAGGAATAGCCAATAAGGAGATATATGTATATAATGCGGTCATTGTTTTTTTGCAATAATAATCAATCTTTCAGAGTTTTTTTCATCAAAAGGGTTCAGCGAATAATCACCAAAAATAGCAGTAAGAGTTAACCCAGAGTTCGATAGGTAATTTTTAAAGTTGGTTAAAAGAAGCATTTTAACACGTTCGGTAAAATGAAAATCGGTGTTGTTGTCGTTAAATTTTATGTGCTTAATGATAAAGCCGTTGTCTATTTCTTTAGTTATGTCAAAGGTAATGTGTTCGATTTTTTTTGTTTCAAGAGTTTTAAGGTTTGATAGTATATGGTTCACATTTAAAAAATCAATAACTAAAACACCATCTTTTTTTAAACTGCTTGCCATAGCATCAACAGATTGTTGATTATCATTTTCGTCTGAAAAATAGCCAAAACTGGTAAATAAGTTGAAAGCACAATCGTAATAATTAGATTTTAAGGGTTGTCGAATATCGTTTATATAAAAACGCAAACCATTATTTTCGTGATTTTTTGCTTCTAAAATACTGTTTTCAGATAAATCAAAAGCATCGGTTTTATAGCCAAGTTTGTTGATGTAAATAGCATGTCTGCCTTTTCCGCAAGCTACATCAAGCATTTTACAATTGGGTGTAGGTTGTAAATAATTTAAAAGATTTTTTATAAAGTGTTCTGCTTCAATATAATCCCTATTTTTATAAAGCAAATGATAATAATGAGAATCAAACCATGCCTCGAACCAACTATTTTTATCTTGGTTAATTTCCATTTTTAAATTATCTTTCAATGCACAAAAATAGGTTATTCTGAATTAAATGAACTTGCGTAATTTTTTTATTTTAATGTTCTTAATGAGCACTTTTTTGTTAAAAGGGCAGTTTTCAAAGCCATTTGTTAAGAATTATACGCCAAAAGATTATAATGCTTTTTTCCAAAACTGGGATGCGGTTCAGGATAAAAGAGGGGTAATGTATTTTGCCAATAATTATGGTATATTGGTTTTTTCAGGTAACAAATGGGATGTGGTAGGAGCTCCAAATGGTTCAATTATTCGATCATTGGTTTTAAATAGTGACGGAAAAGTTGTTGCCGGGGGGTACAACGAAATAGGAATTATTGAGAGTGATAAACTAGGTAACCCTACTTTTAAATCAATAACAACTTCTTTAAAAGAAGAGTTTCAAGATTTTGGTAGTGTTTGGAACATCGTTCAACTAAAGAATAGTACTTATTTTTCTACTGATAGGTATATTTTAAAATATGAAAACGATAAATTGACGAAAGTTGCTGATAAGGGTGGTAAATTATTTTCGAAGGTTGGTAATACTATTTATCTGTCAACTGATTCATCTGGTTTAATGAAGTTTGAAAACGAAAAACTACACGAATTGCCTCATGGTAATTTTTTTAGCAAAATGAAAATATACGGGGTAGTTGAAAATAGAAATGGATTAATGGTAGTAACCAAAGATGATGGTATATATTTTTACTCTTCTGATACCATATATGAAGTTGGAAATGTTAAAACTAAGACTATTTTCAAGCAATCTGATTTATATTCTGCATTGTTACTTCCTGATGGTAATATTTCTATCTCCACGCTTAAAAATGGAGTGATAATTTTAAATCAAATAGGTGAGATAGAAGAAATTTTTAATAAACAAAGTGGAGTTCAGCACCAAACATGTTGGAAGACCTTTTTTGATAAACAAGGAAACTTGTGGTTGATGTTGGATAAAGGAATTACAAAAATTGAATACAATAGCCCTTTTTCTAGTTATAATACCAATGGTGAAATAGAAGGAACCATAATGAGTATTGAAAGGTTTAACAACAATATGTTTGTGGCAACTTCTGTTGGGTTGTATCAATCAAAAACCACAACAACTCCATTTGGTGATAAATTAGAGTTCAAGTTAATACCCGAGATTAAATCTCAATGTTGGGATTTACTGGAAATTAATGATAAAATACTTGTTGCCAGTAGTGGTGGAGTTTTTGGAATTAATAAACAAGACCAAATAACTCGGTATAATAATGATATTGTTTATGTGTTGAAAAAATCGAGTTATTATGCCAACTTAATTTTTACAGGTAGAGAGGATGGACTTTCGTTAGTTAACTTTAATCAAGGCTGGAAAGAAGATGTTGTGCCAGAAGTAAATACTCAGGTAAGAAGTATTTTTGAAGAGTCGGAATCAAATATTTGGTTAGGGACGTACGTAAATGGAGCAATTAATTTTAACTATCAGTTAACAGATGATTTTAAAATTTTATCGTCGAATGTTAAAAGCTATAGCTATGATCAGGGCTTGAAGGGGCTTGAAGTAGATGTGTTTAATTATAATAATGACGTAGTTTTTAGTACGGATATTGGTTTAATGAAAAAATCGGAAAAAAATGGAAAAATCATTTTTTATCCAGATACTACGCTCGGAAAATCATTTTCAAATTCTACTAGATTAGTATATAGATTAATGGAAGATCACCTGCATAATATTTGGATGTATGCTCCAATTACTGGTTTAGTGAATAATGAACCTTTAGGTTTTGTGAAGGAACATAATAACAATTACATCTACAATTATCAACAATTTAACAGGTTGCCTCAAGGAATTATTTATGCCATTTACCCAGATTATAACAGTGATGTCTGGCTAGGGGGTGTTGAAGGGTTGTTTAAATATAATCATCTTAAAAATTCAGTTAAATACAATGCTATTTTTTATACGCTACTGAATAAAGTTAGTATTTCTAATGATTCTATTGTTCATGTAGGAATTTTCGGATTACCCAAACCTGTATATGAAATTACTTATGAAAACAATAATATTCAATTTGAATTTAGTTGCACTAATTTTTTAAATGAACAACGAAATCAATTTCAATATAAATTAGAAGGATTCGATGATGATTGGTCGGAGTGGACTACTGAAAGCAAAAAGCAATACACCAATTTATTTGAAGGAAATTACATTTTTAAAGTTCGTTCTAGAAATGCTTTTAATGACCTTGGAATTGAAACTGTTTTTCGATTTAAAATTATCCCACCATGGTACAGAGGTTGGGTTGCTTATGTTGTATATGTTTTAGCTCTTGCTTTATTAATCTGGTTAATTGTAAAACTAAGTGTTTATCGTTTAAAACTTGCTAACCTGAAATTAGAAGGGATCATTAAATTAAGAACAAAGGAAATTAGGGAGAAAAATGAGCAGTTATCGGATGCTTTAACAGATATAAAAGATAGTATAAATTATGCTAAAAGATTACAAGAAGCTATTTTGCCTAAACAAACAGAAATAGATAGGGTTTTTCCAGAAAATTTTGTGTTTTTTGCACCTAGAGATATTGTTAGTGGAGATTTTTATTGGTTGTCTGAACGTAAGAATAATAAGTTATTTATAGTTGCCGATTGTACTGGACATGGTGTTCCAGGTGCATTTGTATCCATGTTGGGTAACGACCTTTTAAATCATATTGTAGATGATAATATGATAGACAAACCATCTCAGATTCTTACTAGCTTGAATCAGGGAGTCCAAAATGCTTTTAGAAGTAACGATTTAAAAACAAATAGTAACGACGGAATGGATATCTCAGTAATTTCTATTGATGAAAAGCTATTGATGAAATACTCTGGAGCAAACAGACCTTTATTTATAGTTAGAGATAATGAACTGATAGAGCTTAAACCAGATAAAACAGCAATAGGAGGTAGAACAGAATTTGATTTTAAGTTTGAAGAACAATCATTTCAGTTGATTAAAAATGATTTGATTTATATGTTTAGCGATGGTTTTGCTGATCAGTTTGGAGGAGTAAACAATAAAAAATTTCTTATTAAACGATTAAAAGAATTGTTGTTGAGAAATTCAAACCTTTCTATGAATACCCAAAAAGAAATATTGAAAAATGAATTTTTAGAATGGAAAAAAGATGTAAATCAGCTTGATGATGTGTTAGTTACAGGAATAAGAATCTAGAAATTAATCTGTTTATTTGTAAAAAGAAATAAAAACAATCAATTGAGTAAACTGGTCGCCTATATTATTTTTTTATTCATCGTATTGCAAAGTGTACTTGCACAAGATTTGAGGTTCAATCAGCTAACCAATTCTGATGGGCTATCACAAAGTGTTGTAAATTGTATTTTAGAGGATAAATATGGATTTATATGGATAGGAACTCAAGATGGTTTAAATAAATATGATGGATACTCTATCGAGATAATGAAGACCAATCCTCACGATTCATTGTCACTATCGGGTAATAATATATTATGCTTATATGAAGATAGGGAGGGCATTATATGGATAGGAACTAATGATGCTGGATTAAATGCCTTCAATCGATTTACCAATAAATTTACAGTTTATAAACATCAACCAGAAGTTAAAACATCATTAATTAATAATACCGTTCGTTCCATAACCGAAGATGAAAATGGAGTCTTATGGTTAGGAACAGAAGGAGGATTATGTAATTTAAATAAAAGCAGAACAGCCTTTAAGAACTATTATCCTTTCGAAAAAGGATTGCAAAGTAATAGGGTTTGGAGTGTTGCTCAATCAAAAAACAAAAACCAACTATATGTAGCTACCTTTGGTGAAGGTCTGCACATTTTTAATAAAAAATTACAACAGTTTAGTCAAGTTAAAGATACAACTAGAAATGGTAATTTAAAAGTTCCTGGGAGTGAGAAAGTACGAACTGTTATAGAAGATTTAGATGGGAATATTTGGATAGGAACGAATAATTCAGGTTTAATAAAATATCAACCAACAACTAATCAGTTTGAATATTTTGTTGAGGGTAGAGGATTAAAAAATATTTCTAATGAAAGAGTAAGGTGTATTACTCAAATGCCTGATGGTTTGTTGTGGATAGGCACGTTTAATGGTTTAAATGTTTTTAATCCTATTAATCAAGAGTTTATCAAATATCATAGCAATGATGTAAATACATATTCGCTGAATAACAATAACATTACTTGTATACTAGGCAGTAAAAATAATATAGCTTGGGTTGGTACAGATGGAGGTGGAGTTAATATTTATAAACAATTAGCAAATCGATTTAAACATTACTTTAAGGAGGAAAATAAGCTTAATACCCTTTCGGAAAATACTGTAATGACTGTAATTAAATCAGTAGACAACAATTTATGGATTGGTACTTTAGGTGGAGGAATAAATATACTTGACAGGAACAATAACAATTACAAACAAATTACATTTCCTGAAAACAAAATACATTCTCGTATTCTTGCTCTGCATCAAGATAATGAAGGTTTAATCTGGATTGGATCTTGGGGCGGAGGTGTAAATTTCTATAATCCACAAAATAACCAGTTTTCTTTGCCATTTGAGGAAGGTAAAATTATTAATGGTACATCAATTACCAATAATACAGTTGTAGATATTGATGAAGATAAATTGGGAAATATATGGTTTGCAACACTTAATGGTTTAAATAGGTATGATAAAATTAATAAATCAATAAAAAATTATTTTACAGGAGATGGTTTAGTTAGTAATAATATAACCAGTTTGTATTCTGATAAAACTAATGGAGTATTGTATATTGGAACAAATAATGGTTTGTGTGCATTAAACATTGAGAAAAATCAGTTTGAGCGAATTGATTTAAAAAAGAATCAAGTAACTATTAATACTATAGAAAAAATTGATCAATTCAATTTTTGGATAGGTACAAATAATGGTCTGGTACATTTAAATATAGAAACCAAATCGGTCAGATGGTTTTATGAGGTAGATGGGTTACCCAATGAATATATATATGGCGTATTGAAAGATAAAAAAGAAATGCTTTGGATTAGTACAAATTTTGGATTGAGTAAGTTAGACTTAAATCTTTACAAAAAAAACCAAATAGCCCAATTTAAAAATTACTTTGAAATAGATGGATTACAATCCAATGAGTTTAATCAAGGTAGTTATTATTTGGCAAAAGATGGTGAAATGTTTTTCGGGGGTATCAATGGGTTCAATTCTTTTTATCCTGATAAGGTTATAGATAATCCACATCAACCACCAGTTTATTTTACATCATTTAAAATTTTTGAAAAAGAAGTAGAGTTAGATTCCAATATTTCACAGAAAAGGTATTTAGAATTGAATTATAAGGACCGATTTTTTTCTTTTGAGTTTGTAGGTATTGATTTCAATTTACCCTCTAAAAATATGTTTTCATGGAAATTAGAAGGTATTGATGAAGATTGGACCCCTCCTACAAAAAGAAGATATGTAAGTTATAATAATTTGCCAGGTGGTGATTATGTATTAAGGGTAAAAGCATCTAACAATGATGGAATCTGGAATGAAGAGGGAGCAACAATTCATATTACAATTATTCCCCCATTTTGGAGAACCAATTGGTTTTATGTTACTTGTACTGTTCTGATTTTGGTGTTTATTTTTGGTTACATCAAGTTTAGAGAAAGAAAACTATTATCTGAGAAAAAGTTGCTAGCCAAAAAAGTAACTGAACGAACGATAGAACTTCAAGAAAAAAACAAGGATATATTAAGTAGTATAACTTATGCAAAAAGAATTCAAGAAGCTATTTTACCTCCAGTAAATGACATTAAAAAGTATTTTCCAGATTCCTTTATTTATTATTCTCCAAAAGATATTGTTAGTGGCGATTTTTATTGGTTTGGAACAAGAAAAGATAAATGCGTTTTAGCTGTGGTGGATTGTACTGGTCATGGGGTTCCTGGTGCATTTATGAGTATGATTGGACATAATTTATTACATCAGATTGTTGTAAAAGAAGATGTAATAAAGCCCTCAGAAATTCTAAATAAATTAGATAAAGCAGTTGTTAAGGCATTGAAACAAGATGATAATTTTGATACAAAAGACGGTATGGATATGTCGCTTATTGTATTTGACAAAAAGACGAATCAGCTTGAATATGCCGGAGCTTATCGTCCGTTGTATTTATTTAGAAATAAAGAACTGATAAAAATAGATGCTGATAAATATCCAATTGGAGGAGGTAAGCAGGTTCAAGATAACAAAACCTTTAGTAATCATCTTGTTAAGATAGAACAGGGAGATATAATTTACATGTTTACCGACGGATACCCTGATCAGTTTGGGGGAGATAATGAATTGATAAGACAAATTGGGGGTAAGAAAATAATGGTTAAGAAATTCCAGGAAATCATAAAAAAAAGTCTAGATTTAAACCTGCCAAATCAGCACGAAGCTCTTGAGAAATATTTTGAAGATTGGAAAGGTAATCTGGAACAAGTGGATGATATTTTAATAGTAGGAATTAAATTTTAAAAATAAATAAAGTAAAACTTGAATTATTCAATCAAATTAATATCTTTGGAAAACGAATAGGAAAAGTTGAAGTATAGTTAATGAAGAATATACACGATTTTTATAATATGATGGAAGACGGAAATATTATGCTTTCTTTTAAAGGAGAGGTAACTTCCGACTTGCTGACATCTATACTTCAGATTATGGAATCTAAAATGGAAGTTTTAGATGAATCTCCTAAAATCAAGAAAAAAGTATACAACATCCTTGTTGAGTGTCTTCAGAACTTGTATCATCATATTGATGAGGATGATACCTTGACAGCAGCTAACGAAAAATCAGCTTTGTTTATGATTAGAAAAAGCGATGAAGGTGATTATTCGATAATGACAGGAAATTATATTGCAAACGAAAATGTTAATCATCTAAAAAGTAAATTAGATAAGATTAATAGTATGGATAAAGAAGAATTGAAAGATTATTATAAAGAAGTACTTAATAATGGAGAAATGTCTGCTAAAGGTGGTGGTGGATTAGGTATGATTGACATTGCAAGAAAATCTGGTAGGAAACTAGATTACAGTTTTGTAAATGTAGATAGTAAGTTTTCTTTTTTTAGTTTAATAGTTAATATTCCACAATAAATAATATTTGAATATGGAAGAGTTAATAATAGAAGGATCGCCAAAAACACCAACCATTAAGTTTAACCCTGAGACAGGATACTTATTAGTAAGAGGTAGATCAATTCCTGAAAATTCAATTGAGTTTTATAAGCCTTTGGTAGATGCATTAGAAGCATATAATAAAAGCTCAAAATCTCAAACTAAAGTGGATATCCAATTAGAGTATTTCAATACCAGTTCATCTAAGTGTATTTTAGATGTATTTAAAAAGCTTGAAGCAATTAATGCCGGAAGTAGCGAAGTTACCATTAACTGGTACTATGAAGAGGATGATGAAGATATGCTAGAGGCCGGAGAAGACTATCAAGCCATTATTAGTGTGCCTTTTAAAATGATAGAAGTAGAAGAGGATTAGTACCCGATTCATATTGTATAAAAACAAAAAAAGCTTTTGGATATCCAAAAGCTTTTTTTGTTTTGGTCGGGATGACAGGATTTGAACCTGCGACCACACGCCCCCCAGACGTGTACTCTACCGAGCTGAGCTACATCCCGAATTTTATACTGCAATTCTAATAAAAAATGTTATTAAAACACTTTTTATGTGAATAAAATATCCAAAAAACCTTGTTCATTTTAAGTAAATTTGTGTTTTCAAAAAAAACAAAATTTATGTCAATACAAATAGAAAAGGTGAAGTGTTTAATAATAGGATCTGGTCCAGCTGGATATACTGCTGCAATTTATGCTGCTCGAGCAAATATGAATCCTGTTTTATATCAAGGTATGCAGCCAGGAGGACAGTTAACTACTACTAATGAAGTAGAAAATTTTCCGGGCTATCCAGATGGCGTTACTGGCCCAGAAATGATGATACAACTAGAAAACCAAGCAAAACGATTTAATACAGATATTAGGAATGGTTGGGTAACCAAAGTTGATTTTACAGGACCTGTGCATAAAGTTTGGATTGAAGATAAAAAGGAAATACATGCTGATACCATAATTATTTCTACGGGTGCTAGTGCTAAATATTTGGGATTGCCTTCTGAGCAACATTATTTAAAAGCTGGAGGTGGAGTTTCGGCTTGCGCTGTGTGTGATGGATTTTTCTATAGAAATCAAGAAACTGTAATTGTTGGTGCTGGAGATTCAGCTTGTGAAGAAGCACATTATTTATCTAACATCTGTAAAAAAGTAACCATGTTGGTTAGAAAAGATGATTTTAGAGCATCCAAAATAATGGCTGACAGAGTTAAAAAAACTCCAAACATTGAAATTTTATACAACACAGAAACTGAAGAAGTTTTAGGTGAAAATGATTTAGTAACAGGTGTTAGAGTTAAAAATAATCAAACAGGAGAAGTAAAAACGATTCCCTGTACTGGTTTTTTTGTTGCGATAGGACATACTCCCAATACCGAAATTTTTAAAGACTACATTAACTTAGATGAAGCCGGATATATTGTATATGCAAAACCAGGAACATCAAAAACTAATGTAGAGGGAGTTTTTGTTTCAGGTGATGCAGCCGATAAAACGTATCGTCAGGCAATAACTGCGGCAGGAACAGGCTGTATGGCTGCTTTAGATGCAGAACGATATTTAGCAGCTTTAGGTCATTAATATAAAAATATAAAAAATGAAAAACATAGCAGTAATAGGAGCTGGGACAATGGGCAACGGAATAGCTCACACTTTTGCTCAGAGTGGTTTTAAAGTAAATTTAATTGATGTATCTCAATCAGCTTTAGATAAAGCAATTTCGACTATCACCAAAAACTTAGAACGTATGGTGATAAAAGAAAAAATCTCTGAAGGAGACAAATCACATACTTTGAGTAACATTTCAACATACACAGATTTAAGTAATGGTGTTAAAGGAGTTGATTTAGTAGTTGAAGCTGCAACAGAAAATATAGAATTAAAATTGAAAATATTTAAAACCCTTGATGAGGTTACGGATTCGTCAGTAATCTTAGCATCAAATACTTCGTCAATATCTATTACAAAAATAGCATCAGTTACGAATCGTGCTGATAAGGTAATAGGTATGCACTTTATGAATCCTGTACCAATTATGAAGTTGGTTGAGATTATTCGCGGTTATTCTACCTCTGATGAGGTTACAAGTACGATTATGGAATTGTCGAAAAAATTGGGGAAAGTTCCAGTTGAAGTAAACGATTACCCTGGTTTCGTAGCAAATAGAATTTTAATGCCAATGATTAATGAGGCTATTATTACTTTGTACGAGGGTGTTGCTGGAGTTGAGGAAATAGATACAGTAATGAAGTTGGGAATGGCTCATCCAATGGGGCCATTACAATTGGCCGATTTTATTGGGTTAGATGTTTGCCTGTCTATTTTAAATGTGTTGCATGATGGTTTTGGTAATCCAAAATATGCACCTTGTCCGTTATTAGTAAATATGGTAACAGCAGGTAAAATGGGTGTGAAAAATGGAGAAGGATTTTATGAGTGGACGCACGGAACAAAAGATTTAATTGTTGCAAGCCAGTTTAAATAGAAATAACGAAAAAATAGTTGAACGTCATTTCATTTTTATAGTGAAATGACGTTTATGTTATAAACCATTTATAAATACCGCTAGTTAACTTATATTTGAAGTTAAAATCAAGCAAGTGAAAAAAGCAAATCTATTTATCATCAAATCATTTATTGGGCCATTTGTCATGACCTTCTTTATTGCTTTGTTTGTGCTTTTAATGCAATTTATTTGGTTGTATATTGATGAGATGCTTGGCAAGGGTTTAGAATGGTATATTATTGCCGAATTGTTGATTTTTGCTTCTGCCAATTTAGTTCCGTTGGCTTTACCATTAGCAATTCTTTTAGCTTCGTTAATGACATTTGGGAACCTTGGAGAACATTTTGAATTGGTTTCATTTAAGGCTGCTGGAATTTCACTTCAGAAAGTAATGCAACCACTAATTATACTCGTAACTATTATTACACTGAGTGCATTCTTTTTCGCAAACAACATTATACCTGTTGCCAATTTAAAATTCTATTCATTGTTGCACGATATTCGTTCTCAAAAACCTGCTTTTAATATTTTGCCGGATGTTTTTTATAATGAAATTGATGGATATGTGATTCGGGTAAAAGATAAAGTGCCGACAGAGGATGGAGATATGCTTAAAAAGGTAATGATATATAATCATACCGAACACCATGGCAATAGACAATTAACCGTTGCAGATTCAGGTATTATGCAAATATCTCCGGATAAGTCATATTTTTTGGTTAAGCTTTTTCATGGAGTTGATTATCAAGAAAAATTTGAAGGTAGAGTGGATAAAGTTTATCCCTTATCTAGGTTTTCTTTTGATGAGCATGAAATGAGAATTGATTTAACAGGATTTAAGCTGAATCGAACAGATGAAGAGTTATTTAAAGAAGATTATCGAATGTTAAACCTTCGTCAGTTAAGTGAAAAAACAGATACTATTGCAAATTATTTTAGCCATCGAACTACCGATTTTTATCATGCAATTCAATCATCATATATTGTAAACGATACTATATTTAAACAAGCTTATCAGCAGGATATTAATGCTGTTAAAATAACTGTAGATGAAGCTTTGAAAAAAGTTAGCAAAGAGCAACGCGACCAAATTTTTAATATAGCTTTAAATAGTGCCAGAACAAATAAGGGGCGTTCCTCGGCAATGGTTGTTGAATTGGCTTTCCATAACGAGAACCTCTTAAATTTAGAAGTAGAATGGCATAGAAAATTTACCTTTTCTTTAGCATGTTTAATTATGTTTTTTATTGGAGCACCTCTTGGGGCAATTGTTCGTAAAGGGGGATTAGGTATGCCTGTTGTTATATCGGTAATTTTCTTTTTATTGTTTTGGATATTATCAATTAGCGGAGAAAAAATGGCAAAAGAGAAAGTAATTGAAGTATACCAAGGAATGTGGTTAGCAACAGCTTTTTTATTTCCACTTGGATTTTTCTTTACCTATAAAGCGACTACCGATTCAGCTATGTTTAATATTGATGCTTACTTAAGCTTTTTTAAAAATTTAATAAAGAAAAAAGATAATTAAATCAATTTTGGTAATAGTTAACAATATCTCTTAAACTATCTTCCAGAGAATACCTGTTCTTCCAACCAGTGTCTTTTTTAATTTTATCATTACAACCAATTATAATCTTGTTATCGTTAGGACGAACTAAGCTAGGGTCAGTTGTTTGAGTTACTTTAATATTTAAAATGGTCGAGATAATTTGAATAACCTCATTTAAAGAAGTTCCTTTTCCATTACATATGTTGTAAATTTCTCCTTTTTTTCCATTTTTGAATAAAAGATAGTAAGCTTCAACAACATCCCTGACATCTACAAAATCTCTAACTATTGTTGTATCTCCTGTTGTTAGTTCTTTAATTTCATTGCCATTTTCTTTTAATGTAATCATTTTTTTTACAAATGATGGAATCACAAAAATGTCTTTCTGGTGTGTTCCAATATGGTTAAAAGAACGAGTCATAATAATGTCCATATTATAACTATCAGTATACACTTTTGATAACATTTCCTGCGAAACCCGGGCCACAGCATAAGGACTAATAGGGTTTAAAACATGATCTTCTTTTAAATTTGAACTACCATCAGCAGCATTACCATATTCTTCGGAAGAACCAATGGATAATATTCTACATCTTATTCCTAATAATCGAATGGTGTCGATAAGGTTCAAAAAGATATTGGTGTTGTTGGTAAAACTTTCTACAGGTAGTTTCCAACTCATTCCAACACTACTGTACGAAGCTAAATGAAGAACATAGTTAGGATTGAAATCCATAATTATTCTTTCAACAGAACCTTTATTTAATAAATCAATTTTTTTAAAACTACATTTAACATAAGTCTTGTTTGAAAAATCAAATGGTATTTCATCATTGATATCTACCCCTAAAACATCTGCATGTATTTCATTTTTTTCCAGAAAATCAATAAAATGTTTACTTACAAATCCTGAGAACCCCGTTATTAAATATTTTTCTTCGTTAATCATATAGTATATATCTCTGTCAAAAGTAAACATTCATTACAAAAGTTAATAGAAAATGTAAAAAACTAATCTATTTTTTGCTTGCTACAAACATTCGATTTAGGAAAATCAAATTACTATATTTGTAGCCTTTCTTTTCTTAGGGATAATTGAAAAATTATGAAAATTTTGCAGGTTTGTAGTAAAGTACCTTTTCCACCACAAGATGGAGGTAGTATTGCTATGGATATTCTCACTCATGGACTAATTAATGCTGGAAATCAGGTTGATGTACTGGCTGTTAATACGGCAAAACATTTTGTTGATATAAATGATGTAGATGTTGAGTATAAGAATAAAACAAATTATAAGTTGGTTTTTATTGATACGGCAATTAAACCAATTGATGCATTTCTTAATCTGTTTTCTTCCAAATCATACAATTTAAGTCGATTTTACTCAATCGAATTTGAACAGGTATTAATTAAAAAACTTCAAACGGAAGACTATGATATTATCCACTTAGAAACATTGTGGGTAACACCTTATGTTGATGTAATTAGGAAACATTCCAAAGCAAAGATAGTTCTAAGATCTCAGAACGTTGAATATACAATTTGGGAAAGATTGGCTGATGATACAAGTAATCCAGTCAAAAAAATGTATCTTAAATTACTTGCAAAACGATTGAAAAACTACGAGTATCAAGTATTGAATAAATTTGATGCAATTGTTACCATTACTGAATTAGATTCTCAGGAGTATAGAAAAATGGGGTGTAAACTTCCAATATATCATGTTCCTTTTGGTATTGATCTAGATAAATATAAAATAGATATATCTAAGTTAGAGAAACCGTCTGTTTTTCATATTGGTGCAATGGACTGGAGACCCAATGCTGATGGTATAAGCTGGTTTTTAAAGGGTGTATGGACTAAAGTTTTGACAGAGAATAGTAATATAAAATTATATTTAGCTGGTCGGAAAATGCCTGATTGGTTGCTTCAATTACAAATGAAAAATGTTGTAATTGAGGGTGAAGTGTCAGATTCTCATGAATTTATTAACTCAAAATCTATTATGATTGTCCCATTAAATTCTGGAGGAGGAATGAGAGTTAAAATAATTGAAGGAATGGCGTTTGGTAAAACAATCATTTCAACATCTGTAGGTGCGGAAGGAATTGAATATGAAGATGGTGTAAATATTCTGATTGCGAATACAGAGAGTGAATTTTGTGAAACGATTTTGAAATGTATAACTGATACTGAATTTTCTGATACTATTGGAAAAAATGCACGAATGTTAGCAGAAACTAAATATGATAATCAAAATATATGTAATAGGTTATCTATTTTTTATCAGGAGCTCATTAATCAATGAAAATTTTTGTTCTATTATCAAGATTTCCTTATCCCTTAGAAAAAGGGGACAAACTTCGTGCGTTTCATCAAATAAAAGAACTCTCGAAACAACATGAAATAATTTTATGTGCCCTTTCTGATGAACCTGTCTCTAAAAAGAATTTGGATATATTGGGTCAGTATTGTTCTGAAATTAAGGTGGTTCGATTGTATAAATTTCAAATATTTTTTAACTTATTCTGGAAGCTATTTTTCTCTAAAAGTTCCTTACAGGTGAGTTATTTTTATAATAAAGTTGCACATAATGTTATCAATAAATTTATAGACAAGACTAAACCAGATCATATCTATTGTCAGCTAATTAGGGTTACCGAATATGTTAGAAAATGTACTATACCTAAAACACTGGATTATATGGATGCGTTATCGAGAGGAATGGAACGTAGAATAGAGGAATCATCATTTTATTTAAAACCATTTTTAAAAATTGAGACAGAAAGATTAAAACGTTATGAGCATTTTGTCTTTAATGATTTTAATAATCTGACAATAATCTCAAAACAAGACAAAGAGTTAATAGTTAATATTAAAAATGATTCTATTGTAGTTGTACCAAATGGAGTAGACTATTCAATATATCAACATCGGATTTCAGAAAAAAAATATGATTTGATATTTACTGGAAATATGAGTTACCCACCCAACGTTACTAGTGCTATATACATAGTAAAAGAACTGTTACCAATAATATGGAAAACATACCCATTGGTAAACCTGGCTATTGTAGGGGCAAATCCAGATTCGAGGGTAATAGCATTAAAATCAGAAAAAGTTACTGTTACAGGTTGGGTTGAAGATATTTCGGAATATTATGCCAGTTCAAAAATATTTGTTGCGCCAATGCAAATTGGTACAGGGCTTCAAAATAAACTGCTTGAAGCAATGGCAATGAAACTACCTTGCATTACCTCTAATTTGGCAAATAATGCCTTAGGAGCCGAACACAACAACAATATTTTAATTGGAAATAGTCCTGAAGAATATGCCAAACATGTTTTAAATTTGCTGGAGAATCAGGATATTTATAACAGTATTGCTGAAAATGGATTTAATTATATTAAACAGCATTTTACCTGGGAAGGAACTACACAAATTTTAGAGAATTTAATTACATCAAAATAATATGCAAAAATTAAAAGAAACGATTGAACAAGTGTGGGAAAGCAGAGACTTGTTAAGCCAAGCAAATTATCAAGAAGCTATTAGAAAAGTTATTGATTTAATTGACAAAGGAGAATTGAGGGTTGCAGAGCCTGATGGCGATAATTGGATAGTAAATGAATGGATAAAAAAAGCTGTAGTTTTGTATTTTCCTATCCAAAAAATGGAAACCATTGAGGTTGGTCCTTTTGAATTTCACGATAAAATGAAATTGAAAACCAATTACGCAAAATTGGGAGTGCGAGTAGTTCCTCATGCAGTAGCTCGTTACGGAGCATTTTTGGCAAGTGGAGTTATAATGATGCCATCGTATGTAAATATTGGTGCTTATGTTGATACGGGGACTATGGTTGATACGTGGGCTACAGTTGGCTCATGTGCTCAAATTGGGAAAAATGTGCATTTAAGTGGTGGAGTAGGAATAGGAGGTGTGTTGGAGCCTTTACAAGCAGCACCTGTAATTATAGAAGATGGTTGCTTTATTGGTTCAAGATGTATCGTTGTTGAAGGCATTAGAGTTAAAAAAGAAGCTGTGTTAGGTGCGAATGTAGTATTAACTAAATCGACTAAAATAATTGATGTAAGTGGTGATAAACCTATTGAATATACAGGAGAAGTGCCTGAACGAAGTGTTGTAATACCAGGCTCTTATACCAAAAAATTTAAAGCAGGAGATTATCAGGTACCTTGTGCCTTAATTATAGGAAAAAGAAAAGCAAGTACAGATCTTAAAACATCTCTTAATGATGTGTTGAGAGATTATAGTATTGCAGTATAAATGAAAGATTACTTTGATAAAATATTAATAATTCAAACTGCTTTTATTGGAGATGTTATACTGGCAACATCTTTAATTGAGAAATTGCATAAATTTTATCCCGATTCAAAAATAGATTTTTTGCTTAGAAAAGGGAACGAAAGTTTATTAAGTAGCCATCCCAAATTAAACGAAGTTTTAATTTGGAACAAGCAAGATGGTAAATACAGTAATTTAAAATTACTTTCTAAAAGCATACATGCAAAAAAATACGATTTGGTTGTTAACTTACAACGATTTGCATCAAGTGGAGTGTTGACAGCTTTTTCCGGCGCCAGAATTACCGTTGGGTTTAAAAAAAATCCTTTATCTTTTCTTTTTAAACGTTCAGTAGAGCATAGTATTGGAAATGGTTTGCATGAAATAGAACGAAATCAGAAATTGATTGAAGAATTTACTGATGGTTTAGCTGAAAAACCAAGATTGTACCCATCTAATCAAGATTATGAAGTTGTTCAATCTTATAAGAAAGAAAAATATATTTGTCTCGCTCCGAGTTCCGTTTGGTTTACTAAACAATTACCAAAAGCTAAATGGATTAACATTATTCAAAAAACTAATGACCAATACTTAATTTATTTATTGGGATCAGACTCGGACAAAGAGTTGTGCGATTTGTTGATTCAAACTTCAAGAAATAAAAATGTAATTAATCTGGCAGGAAAATTAAGTTTATTACAATCGGCAGCATTAATACAAAATGCAGAAATGAACCATGTTAATGATTCAGCTCCGTTGCATATTTCTTCGGCAATGAATGCTCCTGTTACAGCTTACTTTTGTTCTACTAAACCAGAGTTTGGTTTTGGTCCATTGTCTGATAATTCTAAAATTGTTCAGATTAATTTTGATTTAGCTTGTCGTCCTTGTGGATTACATGGTAAAAAAGAGTGCCCTGAATTACATTTTAAATGTGGAAATGATATAAATATCTAATTCAAACAAAGTTTAAATAAAATTCGATTTGTATATTTGCAGCAATTATTGGCCTCGTGGCGTAACTGAATAGCGCATCTGATTACGGCTCAGAAGGTTACAGGTTTGAATCCTGTCGAGGTCACAAGACGGGACAAATTCATTTTTTTTGAATTGTCCCGTTTTTTTTACTCTGCTAACAAACATTCTTAAATTTTCTGTCCGAACAAATGTGGCAACTCCAATTAAAATTTAGCACAAGGTACGGCACCTCTTCTTTTTCGTTTCTTTTTATATGGATATTCATAAACCAACGAAACTTCATGTGAACCACCAGTATTTCCTGATAATCTTGATATAGTAATATCATATGAATATCCAATACTTAGCCCATTGGATTTGATTCCTGCGAGAAAAACTAAAGCATCATTGTTATAATTGTTCTCAAAAGTTTTCATTATAGGAATACCCCTATACCATAAACCTATCACAAAAACATTTTTATTGTAATAAGCACCTAAATCCAATTGATTCCAGTTTAACTGATTTTTATAGTTAAATGCAGCAGTAATACTTGTTTCAGTATCACCCATAGAATTGCCATTGAGCGCAAAGTTGTAACCACCATGAATAGAAGTTTTGATTGGCAGGTTAGCTACTTTATATATTAGCGATTGCTCAGGTTGATTAATATGGTCTAAAGAAAATCCTATCCAATATTTATCGGAATATAACAAACCACCGGTTCCAGCATCAAAGTATGAGATCCTTGAATCAGCAAAGTTTTCTACTGTTGAAGAAGCACCGTCTCGAATAATTTGGTCAGCAAATAATAACTGAGATTCGTTAATACCTCGAAAAGTGTAGGAAAATTTTAGTCCTGCCCTAAAAAAGAGTTTTCGTTTAATTTTTAAAGCATATGCATAAAGACCAGCAACATTCGTAAATCTAAGTCCTCCAGAACCAGCCTTATCATGAGTTACCATTAATCCTAATCCACTATTTACATTTTGTAAATTATGGTCATAGGCAAAAGAGTACGATATAAAAGCTCCAGGTATAGCAGCCCATTGATTTCTATAAATTCCAGAAATACGACCACCATTTGTATTGCCAGTAAAAGCGGGATTTAAATATAGTGATGAAGAATAGAATTGAGAAAATTGAGGATCCTGACTAAAAGTATGTATACTTAAAGTGACAAAAACTACAATCAATATTTTCTTTAAACCAAACATTATAAAAACTATCTTATTAAGGTAACATCACCTGCTTTACTTAATTTTTTTCCATTAATAAATATTAAATCTACTTTCCATACATAAACATCTTGTTGACACATCGATCCTTTGTAGTAGCCATCCCATCCAATGTTAACATCATTAGTTTCAAAGATTAACTCTCCCCAACGATTAAAAATCATGAAATTGTAATCTCGAACAAATTTTACAAAAGGATAAAAGACGTCATTTGATAAAGAGGTAATATCATAAAAACCACCATTACTACCATTAGGGTTAGGAGAAAAAGCATTCGGTATTTGAAAGTTAAAAGAAGGCTCTACAATAATGGGTAATGTATATTCTGATTCGCACCCATTTTGACTTGTGACTAATAAATTTACATAATAAGTCCCGGTATCAGAATAAGTGTGGGATGGTGAAAACTCAATTGAGGTATTGTTATCGTTAAAATCCCAGCTATAGGAAACTCCGTCGATAGACTGATTAATGAAAGTGATAACAGCTTCATCTAAATTAGTAACTAATGGAGTAGCTGTGAAGTCAGCAATTGGGTCAGGGTAAACAGTTATTAAATTATTAATTGTTGTATCATTAACACAACCTTGATTTGTTGTAACTGTTAACGATACACTGTATGTGCCAGAATTTAGATAGGAATTCGTTGTTTGAGTTCCCGTTCCTGTATTACCATCACCAAAATTCCAATCCCAGCTAATAATTGAATCAACAGGAGTTGTTGACTGATCTGTAAATGAAACAGTAAATGGTTGACACCCAGCGCCAGATCCTATAAAGTTTGGAGTGGGTAAAGGTTTAAAATTTACAGTTGCAGAATCTGTAATACTAACACCACATTGGTTAGTAACAGTTAAAATATAAGTAGTTGGTTGAGTCGGAACCAATTGGAAAGCTCCTGCTGAATTTGGTAACGAATTGTTCCAATTATAGGTTAATGTACCAGTATTTGGGTTACTAACAGCAGCATATATTAATGCTTCTGTTCCAGGACAAATATTGGATGATGCATAAACATCCACATCACTTTGGAATAATGATTGAACATTAATTTTAACAGTATCTGTTGTTCCTATACAACCATTTCCATCTATAGCATTATACATATAAGTTGTAGTGGTAGTTGGAGATAAAACTGCTGGATTTGCAATACCAATAGAATTATTCCAAAAATAGATATAATTGCCACTTCCTCCTGTTGCTGAACCAGAAAGAGAAACGCTGTTTCCATAACAAATGGTTTGATCAGGTAAATTATTTGTAATAACTGGTGTAGGCGAACCTATTGTAGTAGAAGAGGTATCAGTACAACCTTTTATGTCGGTTACAGTAACAATGTAATTTCCTGGGGCTAGATTTGATGAAATAATACTGTTTTGAGTAGGAGTAGTATTCCAAGAATAAGTGAAAGGTGGTGTGCCTCCAGTATGAGTTACTGTTGCACTTCCATTATTACTTCCAATACATAGTTCATCAGAATTTATCTGAATTGAAGCATTTAAAATTGCAGGTTGTTGAACAACAATTGTTTGATTTAAGCTACAATTGTTTGAGTCTTTTAAAGTAAGTGTATACGCACCACTTGGTAAATTACTTATAGTAGAGGTAGTATCACCATTCGACCAAATATATGTATAAGAAGGAGTTCCTCCATTTCCTGTAACCATTATTTCTCCATCAGTATATCCAAAACAACTAACTGTTGTAATTGAATCAATAGTTATACTTAAAGCGGAAGGCTGATTAATTACAATAGAATCGGTAGAAGTACAGCCATTAGCATCAGTCAAAGTTACATAGTGTGTGCCAGCCATTAAATTGCTTGGTGACTGTATATTGTTACCCGTTGGTGCCCACATATAAGTATAAGGAGGAACCCCTAATGTTGGGGTAGCTGTTGCTGTACCTGAGTTTCCACCAAAACATAATACGTTTGTAGAAGTTGTAATACTTACCTGAGGATTTGGTACATCAAAAATTGTTATGGTATCTGTATTACTACACCCATTAAAATCGGTAGTTGTTACAGAGTAGAAACCTGCTAGAACATTAGTTAGAGTATCAGTTGTTGAAGTGTTTGACCACAAATAAGTGTAAGGTGATGTGCCTCCAGTTGCAGTAACCAAAGCCGACCCATTTGATAAACCACAAAATGTATTAACTACATTGACGATAGAAGTAGTTAAGATTGTTGGTTCAGTAATTTCAAGAATTGTGTCGATACTACACCCATTACTATCAGTAACATTAACGGAGTAGATACCGGCGATTAGATTTTCTGCAATAGAGTCGGTATCAGCATTACTCCATAAATAGGAGTAAGGCGTAGTGCCTCCGTTAGGAATAACCACAAACTCACCATCATTACCTCCATTACAGCTTACATTAGTACTTGTTGTTGCTAAACTCAATCCTGCTGATGGTTGTGTGATGATAGCAGTGTCCAATAATGTGCAACCTTTTCCGTCGGTTATGGTTACTACATAGGTACCAGCTACTAATGCTGTTATAGTATCTGAGCCTTGTCCGTTTGACCAGCTATAACCGTAATTTAACGTTCCTCCCGCGACTGTTACTACTGCACTTCCTGTATTAGCCCCATAACAACCTACATCTACCGTTGCCATCGTTGATGATAGTAAAGTAGGTTCTGTAATTGTTACAGAGTCTGTGATGTTACAACCCTTTCCATCAGTTACTGTTAATGTATAAGTTCCAGCAATTAATCCGGTATTGAGCGAATCGATATCTCCATTACTCCACGCATAAGTGTATGGAAGAGTGCCACCTGTAGCTATAACAGAAGCTGTACCATCATTTCCACTAAAACAACTTACATTGGTTTGGCTAAAGGTTAATCCCAATGGTAATGGCTGTGTTATTATTATTGAATCGGTAAATGAACAACCAAGACTATCTGTTACTGTTACTGTATAGGTTCCAGCTATTAAGTTAGTTGCTGTAGGATTAACAACTCCATTGCTCCATAAATAGGTGTAAGGAGTAGTACCTCCTGTGGCTACTACTGTTGCTGTTCCATCATTACCACCTGAACAACTTACGTTTGTTTTAGATAAGGTTCCTGTTAATAATGTAGGTTGTGTTATTGTTACAGCATCGTTTTCAGAACAACCATTAGCGTCTGTTACTAAAACTGTTATGGTATTAGCAGCTAAATTTTCCGCTATAGAATCTGCATCAGCATTACTCCATAAATAAGTGTAATTTGGTGTTCCTCCTGCCGGTGTTACAATAGCTTCTCCATTATTACCACCATTACAGCTTACATTGGTTTGTGTTAACGATATCGTTAATAGTGTTGGCTCATTTATCGTAATAGAGTCTGAAACGGTACAACCTAGTGTATCTGTTACTGTAACATAATATGTTCCTATTGGTAAATCTTCTATACTATCATTTACAGAAGGAATTGGACTCCACAAGTAGGTATATGGTGCTGTTCCTCCGGATGGAGTCACATAGCCACTTCCTTCACTATCACCAAAACACAAGTTATCTGTTGAATTGGTTGTTGTGGTTAATGGAGCCAAAGGTTCTGTTATTTCCACTGTATCAGCATCTGTACATCCTTTGTTGTCTGTTGTTGTTACCCAATATGTTCCTGCTATTAAATTGCTGGTTGTAGTGGTTGCATCTCCTGTTGACCATAAGTAAACATAAGGTGTCGTTCCACCTGAAGTGGTTACCGTAGCTAATCCGTCGTTTCCTCCAAAACAGCTCACATCTACCGTTGTATTAATGTTAGATATCAGTTGTGTTGGTTGAGTTACTGTTCCGTTAATTACTGCAGAACACCCATTACTGTCTGTAACATTAACGGAGTAGATACCGGCGATTAGGTTTTCTGCAATAGAGTCGGTATCAGCATTACTCCATAAATAGGAGTAAGGCGTAGTGCCTCCGTTAGGAATAACCACAAACTCACCATCATTACCTCCATTACAGCTTACATTAGTACTTGTTGTTGCTAAACTCAATCCTGCTGATGGTTGTGTGATGATAGCAGTGTCCAATAATGTGCAACCTTTTCCGTCGGTTATGGTTACTACATAGGTACCAGCTACTAATGCTGTTATAGTATCTGAGCCTTGTCCGTTTGACCAGCTATAACCGTAATTTAACGTTCCTCCCGCGACTGTTACTACTGCACTTCCTGTATTAGCCCCATAACAACCTACATCTACCGTTGCCATCGTTGATGATAGTAAAGTAGGTTCTGTAATTGTTACAGAGTCTGTGATGTTACAACCCTTTCCATCAGTTACTGTTAATGTATAAGTTCCAGCAATTAATCCGGTATTGAGCGAATCGATATCTCCATTACTCCACGCATAAGTGTATGGAAGAGTGCCACCTGTAGCTATAACAGAAGCTGTACCATCATTTCCACTAAAACAACTTACATTGGTTTGGCTAAAGGTTAATCCCAATGGTAATGGCTGTGTTATTATTATTGAATCGGTAAATGAACAACCAAGACTATCTGTTACTGTTACTGTATAGGTTCCAGCTATTAAGTTAGTTGCTGTAGGATTAACAACTCCATTGCTCCATAAATAGGTGTAAGGAGTAGTACCTCCTGTGGCTACTACTGTTGCTGTTCCATCATTACCACCTGAACAACTTACGTTTGTTTTAGATAAGGTTCCTGTTAATAATGTAGGTTGTGTTATTGTTACAGCATCGTTTTCAGAACAACCATTAGCGTCTGTTACTAAAACTGTTATGGTATTAGCAGCTAAATTTTCCGCTATAGAATCTGCATCAGCATTACTCCATAAATAAGTGTAATTTGGTGTTCCTCCTGCCGGTGTTACAATAGCTTCTCCATTATTACCACCATTACAGCTTACATTGGTTTGTGTTAACGATATCGTTAATAGTGTTGGCTCATTTATCGTAATAGAGTCTGAAACGGTACAACCTAGTGTATCTGTTACTGTAACATAATATGTTCCTATTGGTAAATCTTCTATACTATCATTTACAGAAGGAATTGGACTCCACAAGTAGGTATATGGTGCTGTTCCTCCGGATGGAGTCACATAGCCACTTCCTTCACTATCACCAAAACACAAGTTATCTGTTGAATTGGTTGTTGTGGTTAATGGAGCCAAAGGTTCTGTTATTTCCACTGTATCAGCATCTGTACATCCTTTGTTGTCTGTTGTTGTTACCCAATATGTTCCTGCTATTAAATTGCTGGTTGTAGTGGTTGCATCTCCTGTTGACCATAAGTAAACATAAGGTGTCGTTCCACCTGAAGTGGTTACCGTAGCTAATCCGTCGTTTCCTCCAAAACAGCTCACATCTACCGTTGTATTAATGTTAGATATCAGTTGTGTTGGTTGAGTTACCGTTCCACTGGTCATTGCACTACACCCATTACTATCCGTAACATTAACGGAGTAGATACCGGCGATTAGATTTTCTGCAATAGAATCAGTATCAGCATTACTCCATAAATAGGAGTAAGGCGTAGTGCCTCCGTTAGGAATAACCACAAACTCACCATCATTACCTCCATTACAACTCACATTAGTACTTGTTGTTGCTAAACTCAATCCTGCTGCAGGCTGAGTGAGTGTAATCGAATCAGAAGTAAAACAACCATTATCGTCTGTAACAAGAACAGAATAGGTTCCGAAAATTAAACCATTTAACGAAGTTCCTCCTTGTCCGTTTGACCAAACATATACATAATTTGGTGTACCACCGGTTGCTACAACTTGAGCTGTACCATCATTTCCTCCAAAACAATTAATATTAGTGCCTGACATGTTAAGGGATAATAAACCAGGTTCGGATACTAGAGCAGAATCTACAAAAGAGCAACCATTACTATCGGTTACTGTTAATGTGTAGGTTCCTGCAATTAATGAATCTGAGATACTAGCTAAATCACTATTTCCAGACCAACTATAACTATATGGAGTAGTTCCACCTGATACAAATGCTTCAATACTTCCATCATTACCACCATTACATAAAACATCAGTAGGAATTAATGTGCCTTGTAATGTGTCAGGTTCTGTGATTTCAACAGTAGCAAAGTCCTGGCAACCAATTGAGTCGGTAACTTGCAACACATATTGTCCCGCAGATAAATTTGTATCCATTGAATCTGCAACCATTGAAGTAAGCCATAGGTACGAAAGTGGAGCAGTTCCTCCTGTAGCACTACCGTATGCAAAACCATTATTTCCACCAAAACAAGATACATGGAATATTGAATCTATTGTTAGTGTTGGCTTAATTGTGCTACCAACGTTAACAATTGAACTGTCCACACATCCAACAGCATCTGTTACATAAAACGTATAACTACCAGAAGTTATACCTGTAACATCTAAGGTTGTAAATCCTCCAGGTAACCAAAAATAAGTATACCCGGGAGTTCCTCCACTAACAGTTGCATGAATTTCTCCATTAGCAACGCCACATGTAGAGGTAACAGTTGAAGATGAACTAATAATTCTTGTTGGTTGTGTAATTGTGATGGAGTCTTTTTTAATACAACCATTAGTATCAGTAACTGTAACAACATAAGTTCCTATAGCCAAGTTAAACAAGGTATCGTTTGTTGAGGGTATTGGGCTCCACAAATATGTATATGGAGCAGTACCTCCAGAAGGCGCTACACTAGCTAACCCTTGATTTGCACCAAAACATGTATTGTGAGTAGCAGCCATACTAAGTGTTAAAGGAGCGGTAGGTTGAGTAATAATAATGGTGTCATTATCAGTACAGCCCATATTATCAGTTGTGATTACGGTATATGTATCAGCTACAAGGTTAGATATTGATGTTGAAGTACTTGTAGTTGACCATAAGTAAGTATAAGGAGTAGTTCCTCCTGAGGTACTTACCAAGGCATCACCATCATTTCCACCAAAACAACTTACATTATTACTGTTGTTGATATTTGATACTAATAGTGCAGGTTGTGTTACAGTGGTATTATCAGATACTGTACAACCATTTGCATCTGTAACTGTAATTGAATAGTTGCCAGCAGCCACATTATTAGCAATTGAATCTATATCAGCATTACTCCATAAATAGGAATATGGAATCATACCTCCTGTTGGTAAAGCAACTATTTCTCCGTCATTTGTCCCAAAACATTTAACTTCTGTTTGAGTCAAAGAAACATCAAGAACAGCCGGTTCATTTATTACCACATCTATTGAATCAGTACAGCCCTTGTTATCTACTACTACCACTGTATATGTTCCAACTGTTAATCCTGTTGCTGTTGAATCTGACCCTCCTGATGGTGACCAGTTGTAATTATATGGTACATTACCTCCTGTGGCATGTACTGTCGATGTTCCTGTATTCTCACCAAAACACAATACATCTGAATCGGTCGATGTTAATGCTAATACAGCAGGCTCTGATACTACCACTGAATCTAGCAAACTACATCCTTTTCCATCGGTTACTGTTAGAGTGTATGTTCCTGCTATTAATCCATTTATGGATGAAGTGTTTCCACCATTACTCCAGCTATAGGTAAATGGTAAGGTACCTCCTGAAACGATTACTGATGCTAATCCATCATTTCCTCCATTACAACTTACATCGGTATGGCTAAAAGTAAATGACAATGCTTGTGGTTGTGTTATTACTACTGAGTCAGTATAGGTACATCCCAACGCATCGGTTACTGTTACAGAATAGGTTCCTGCTACTAAGTTACCTGCTATCGAATCAGCATCTGCATTACTCCATAAGTAGGAGTAAGGTGTTGTTCCTCCAGTTGGAGTTATTATCGCTTGACCATCGTTTCCTCCATTACAACTTACATTGGTCTTCGTTATTGTCGCAGTTAGTAAGTTTGGCTGAGTTATCACTACTGAACTATCTACAGAACATCCATTGGCATCGGTCACTGTTAATGTGTATGTATTAGCCGATAAATTCCCTGCTATGGAGTCCGCATCAGCATTGCTCCATAAATAACTATAGTTTGGTGTTCCTCCAGAAGGAGTAACTATTGCTTGCCCATTATTTCCTCCATTACAACTTACATTTGTCTGACTTAATACTATGGTTAAAAGTGCAGGGTCATTAATTATTATTGTGTCATTTGTTGTACATCCAAGAGTATCTGTCACTACAACAGTATATATTCCTGCTGCTAATCCACTTATTGAATCGTTGGTTGATGGTATTGGTCCCCACAAATAAGTGTATGGTGTTGTTCCGCCTGATGCAGTTACATATCCACTACCTAAATTATCTCCGAAACATGGATTGTCAATTGAATTAGTTGTTGATGTTAATGGAGCAGTAGGTTGAGTAATAATAATGGTGTCATTGTCTGTACATCCCAAACTATCGGTTGTAGATACTATATAAGTACCTGCTGTTAAATTACTTGCTGTTGCTGTTGTAACGCCGTTCGACCACAAGTATGTATATGGTGTTGTTCCGCCTGCTGAGGATATTGTTGCATGTGCATCATTTCCGCCAAAACAACTGACATTTACTACATTTCCAATAGTCGATACCAATAATGCCGGCTGAGAAATAGTGCCACTACTCAAAGAGGTACATCCATTATCGTCTGTAACTGTTACTGAATAGTTTCCAGCTACTAGGTTACCTGCTATTGAATCGGTGTCAGCATTACTCCATAAATAGGTGTAGGGTGCCATTCCTCCTACAGGTAGTGCAATAAATTCACCGTTGTTACCACCAAAACAACTTACATTGGTTTGTGCTAACGTTGTTGTTAAAAGTGCCGGTTCATTTATTACCACATCTATTGAATCAGTACAGCCCTTGTTATCTACTACTACCACTGTATATGTTCCAACTGTTAATCCTGTTGCTGTTGAATCTGACCCTCCTGATGGTGACCAGTTGTAATTATATGGTACATTACCTCCTGTGGCATGTACTGTCGATGTTCCTGTATTCTCACCAAAACACAATACATCTGAATCGGTCGATGTTAATGCTAATACAGCAGGCTCTGATACTACCACTGAATCTAGCAAACTACATCCTTTTCCATCGGTTACTGTTAGAGTGTATGTTCCTGCTATTAATCCATTTATGGATGAAGTGTTTCCACCATTACTCCAGCTATAGGTAAATGGTAAGGTACCTCCTGAAACGATTACTGATGCTAATCCATCATTTCCTCCATTACAACTTACATCGGTATGGCTAAAAGTAAATGACAATGCTTGTGGTTGTGTTATTACTACTGAGTCAGTATAGGTACATCCCAACGCATCGGTTACTGTTACAGAATAGGTTCCTGCTACTAAGTTACCTGCTATCGAATCAGCATCTGCATTACTCCATAAGTAGGAGTAAGGTGTTGTTCCTCCAGTTGGAGTTATTATCGCTTGACCATCGTTTCCTCCATTACAACTTACATTGGTCTTCGTTATTGTCGCAGTTAGTAAGTTTGGCTGAGTTATCACTACTGAACTATCTACAGAACATCCATTGGCATCGGTCACTGTTAATGTGTATGTATTAGCCGATAAATTCCCTGCTATGGAGTCCGCATCAGCATTGCTCCATAAATAACTATAGTTTGGTGTTCCTCCAGAAGGAGTAACTATTGCTTGCCCATTATTTCCTCCATTACAACTTACATTTGTCTGACTTAACGAAATGGTCACCGGGGTAGCCGGTTCTGTTATTGTAATGGTTGAAGTGTCAGAACAGCCGTTAACATCTGTTACTGTTACTAAATAATCATCTGCAATTAAATTTGTTCCTGTAGCAGTATTGCCTCCTATAGGAGTCCAGGTATAAGTGAATGTAGCAGTTCCTCCGGTCACAGTAACTAAAGCAGAACCATCATTACCACCAAAACAAGAAACATTATTTGATGTGTTGATTGTTGCAACCAGAGCTGGTGTTGCATTTGTTAGTACAACTGTAGCAGTATCAACACAATTGTGATTGTCAGTAACAATCACTGAATAAGTTCCTGCCATTACGTTTGATATATTGGCAGTGGTATCTCCTGTTGACCATGAATATACATACCCCGGTGTACCACCACCTACATTTGCATTAATTGTACCATTTGATAATCCACAAGTTGAACTTGTAAATGTAGGATTGGCAACCAATTCAGCAGGTTGGGTAATAACAAATGATTTAGGTAAGGTACAATTTCCGGTATCAGATATAGTTACAGTATAATTTCCTGCTGTTAAACCAGAAGCACTACTTCCACTTCCTCCTGAAGGCGACCAGCTATAAGAATATGGCGGAGAGCCTCCTGAAACAACAACAGCTGCACTTCCATCACTACCGCCAAAACATGTAACTTCAGTTTGGCTTTGTGTAGCAGAAATTGTGGCTGCAGGTTGATTAATAACCACGTTAGCAATTGAAGAACATCCTTTTGAGTCAGTAACTGTAATGCTGTAATTTCCTGCTGCTAATCCAACTGCAGTTTGAGCATTTCCACCAGATGGAGACCATGTGTAAGTGTATCCAGGTGTTCCTCCATTAACATTTACAGTAGCTTGGCCTGTAGAATTACCAAAACACCTAACATGAGTTACGTTTGAAATTGATGAAACCAAAACAGGAGGTTGTGTAATAGTGATACTAATAGTTGTGTCACAATTTTTAGAGTCTGTAATGGTAACGTTGTAAGTACCTGCAGATAGACCTGTTGCAGTTGCGTTTGAACCTCCACTTGGTGCCCAAGAATATGTATATGGGGCTGTACCTCCAAAAGGGGTTACTGTTGCAGATCCATCAGATCCAAAAAAACATGAAGCATTTGTAGTAACATATGTTGCTGTTAGAGGTTGGGGTTCCGCAACTGTAAATGATTCTTGTTTAACACACCCATTACCATCAGTTACATCAACCGTATAAGTTCCATTTGGAATATTTGTAGCATTAGAACCAGTTTGTGAAGGTGTTGTATTCCATAAATAGGAGTATGGAGTTACTGTTCCTACTGTTGAAATATTTGCACTGCCAGAAGAAGAACCATAACAAGAAGCATTTATAGGAGTAATTGTATTAGTCCCTTGAAAATCAACAAAATTTATTCCAATTGTATCTGTATAAGGTGCGCATTGCCCTGTACCACTATTTGTTAGGTACAAATTAACAAAACCACTTGCTATTTCTCCAGGTGTTGGATAGTAAATAGCATTTAAATCGGTATTGTTTGGACTAAATACATTTGACCCTCCTGACCAT
>JBFWSH010000008.1:124109-140128 GCA_050248475.1 Flavobacteriales bacterium | reverse complement strand
TTGTTGTTCTGTAAATTGTGTCTTTTTCATAAGTAGTTTAAATTTAGTAATTCTTTTTTTATACTCGCTTCTTAGGTCGCTCGTAGAATTCTATTTTTAATTGGACTACTTTCAGGGTAGCTTACAACCTCTCTTTCTATCTCCTTCAGCTGACGGAGAGAATCTCACTTTCCACTTCCTACTTCAGTCTTCCAACTTCACTCAATAAAACCACCACCGATTAAATCGTTGCCTTCATAAAAAACTGCCGATTGTCCTGGAGCAACACCTTGAACATTTTCGAAAAATTCAATTTTTAATCTTCCGTCAGGTAACATAGAAATTAGACTATTTGAACCTTTGTCCTTGTAACGTATTTTTGAAAGAGCTTCCATTTCTCCTTCAATTGTTGAATATTTAGAAAGATTAGGTTTTTTTACAAAAACCTCTTTACAGTTCAAATCTTCTTTTACACCTAAAACAACTTCGTTTTTTGCAGCATCAATGCTGATAACATAACGAGGCTCTCCAAATGCTAATTCTAAGCCCTTACGTTGTCCAATGGTATAAAAAGGATAGCCTTGATGCTTGCCAAGGATATTACCTTCGGTATCGATAAAGTTCCCTCCAGCAACTTTTTCTTCTAATCCTTCCACTTTTCGTTTTAAAAACCCACGGTAATCGTTGTCAGGAACAAAACAAATTTCAAAACTTTCCGATTTTTTTGATAATTCTTGATAGCCTCTATCCAAAGCCATTTTACGTATTTCTTTTTTTTCAAATCCACCAAGAGGAAATAATGTTCTAGCTAAACTCTCTTGCGTTAATCCCCACAAAACATAAGATTGGTCTTTGCTTTCATCTTTTCCTTTTGAAATTACATAACGACCATTTTCTTGACGAAGTTGAGCGTAATGTCCTGTAGCAATGTATTTGCATCCCAATTGGTCAGCTCTTCTTAAAAGGGCATCCCATTTAATATGGGTATTACATAAAACACAAGGGTTTGGAGTCCTTCCAGCAAGGTATTCGTCAACAAAATTGTCGATAATATAATCGCCAAATTCGGCTCTGATATCTAAAATGATGTGATGAAAACCAAGTTCTACAGCTAGTGCTCTTGCATCGTTAATATCATCTAAACTACAGCATCCAGTTGTTTTTCTAGCACCACCAGAAGTAGAATAATCCCATGTTTTCATGGTTATTCCAATTACTTCATACCCTTGTTCGTGTAACAACAACGCTGCAACGGAACTGTCAATTCCGCCACTCATAGCTACTAATACTTTTTCTTTTTTCACTTGTTTTTTTGTTTATCGGGGAGGTTGCATGTCTTCAAACTCTAGATAATCTTGATTTTCTTTAAGTTCTTTGCTTTCGTCAATAATATTATCGTTTCCACCTTCACGTTGTCCGTTATAGTAAATTTCTTTTTTTGTAATTTCTCCTTTTTCATCAAAAAACATCCAAGCACCATGTCTAACATCATGCAAAAAATTTCCTTCAATCATTTTCTTTCCACTTCTATCGTAATAATAGGTTTTTCCTTCTAACGAACCTTTTTTGTATGTGGCTTTCATTCGGATTTTTCCATCTTCGTAATACTGTATCCATTCTCCATCTTCAAAATCGTTGACAAACTCTTTTTCTTCGGCTATTTTTCCATCTTCAAAAAAGTTAACTACTTTTCCTTGTCTTAAACCGTTCACGTATAGTTCTTCCGATATTTTATATCCTGCAGAACTGTAGTAGTTCCAAATACTGTCTTTTTTTTGGTTAACGTAGTTGCCTTTAGCTTTTAGTTTCCCTTCGTCATAAAAGGCAATGGTACGAGCAATGTTTCCATCGTAGTTCATTATGATACTAGGTTTTCCAGTTTCATAATAATAATTGAATGTGCCATAAGGTTTATCGTCCTTAAACTGACCTTGATAACGAACAAAACCGTTATCATAATATTTTTTCCATTCACCTTGTTTCTTGCCTTTTGCGTCAGTTTTGTTGATGTCTTGACTAAAAGTGAAAAGAGAAATTGTTGCTAAAAGAAATGTTAAAACTGTTTTCATAATTCGGATGTAAAGTTACTAATTAACTAAAGCACAATTACAAATATTGTTCCCAGTTATAATTTTTGGTGTAAATCAAGAATTTTTGTAGTCATGGTTTGCCAGAGGTATTTTAGTTTTTCGGTTTTAACCCCTTCAATAAATTGTTGTTCTTTATTGTTAACATAAAAATCGTTTATAGCATCAGCTACCGACTTACTATTAGCTTGAGTTACATATCCAACCACATTGTTAGGAACAATTTCTTTTAACCCACCAACATCGGTAACCAACATGGGTTTGTTAAAGTGATAGGCAATTTGTGTTACACCACTTTGTGTAGCATGTTTGTATGGTTGAACAACCATGTCGGCAGCACAAAAATAATTTGCAACGGCTGTGTTTGGAATAAATGCATCGGAAATGATAACATCATCGGTCAAGTTCTTTTCTTTTATGATGTTGAGGTATTCAGTATTATCCTCATAAAACTCACCAGCAATAAGCAATTTAAGGTTTTTATTTCTTAATCGTTCATCGGCAAAAGCATTTAATAAGATGTCTAAACCCTTATATTTTCTGATTATTCCAAAGAATAAAAGGTAATTGAATTCAGGAGCTAATCCCAATAATTTTTTAGCTTCTGCTTTTGGTTTAATATCTCCAAAATTATCATACAAGGGGTGAGGTGTGAGTGTGATAGGCTTGTCTGTAAAGATTTTCAAATCTTTTACGACACTATCCGACATGGCAATAAATCCATGTACTCGTTTTGTGAAATAACGGGATAAAAAGGTATCTCCAATACGTTTTTCGTGAGGAATGATGTTGTGTATTAACCCAATTATGTTGGTTTTTCCGTTCTTCTTAATTTTTGAAGCAATGGTTCCAAAACAAGGAGCCATAAATGGCATCCAGTAACTAAAAATAACTAAATCGGGTTGTTGATTTTTAATTTTCGTTCCAATCTTTAACCAATTTAATGGGTTAATAGAATTGATTTGTTGAGTTATTTTTAAATTTTTTGGAGCGTTATCGTCAGTCAACTGTGTTTTACCTGGGAATAAAATTGAAGGATATTGGAGTTTAAAAGTGATAATTTCAACGGTGTGATTATCTTCCTGAAAAGCCAGTGCCAATCGTTCGTTAAAAAGAGCTATTCCACCACGGTAAGGGTGAGCAGGACCAATAATTACAATATTCATTTGAGGGTTGAATTATATTTTTTTCTCAATATGATAGGTGTTCCGATGTGGTGAATTTCTTGAAATCAATTCGCCTAAAAAACCTGAAACAAACAATAAAGAACCTAGAATCATACAAGTTAATGAAATATAAAAATAAGGATTGTCGGTTACTAAGATGGAGTCAACCCCTTTGTTTAATCGATATAGTTTCATTATTCCGATGTAGAAAGCACTCAAAAAACCGATAAAAAATGTTATTGTGCCTAATGAGCCAAATAGATGCATGGGGCGTTTACCGAATTTTGCAATAAAGGTGATTGATAATAAATCTAAAAAGCCATTAATAAAACGTTCTAAACCAAATTTTGTAACACCGTATTTGCGTTCTCTGTGTTGAACTACTTTTTCTGTTATTTTAGAAAAACCAGCCCACTTTGCTAAAACAGGAATATAACGATGCATTTCGCCATAAACCTCAATTGTTTTAACCACTTCTTTTTTATAGGCTTTTAGCCCACAATTAAAATCATGTAAATTATTTATACCTGACATCTTTCTGGTTGCCCAGTTAAATAGTTTGGTAGGGATAGTTTTTGATAAAGGGTCGTATCGCTTTTTCTTCCAACCAGAAACCAAATCATATTTGTCGTTAACAATCATGTTGTACATTTCCGGTAATTCATCAGGGCTATCCTGTAAATCGGCATCCATAGTAAAAACAACATTGCCCTTGGCTGCTTCGAAACCAACATTTAATCCTGCTGATTTTCCGTAGTTTCGTCTAAACTTAATTCCTTTTATTGCTGGATTTTTCTTTGAAAGAGTTTCTATAATTGACCATGACGAGTCTGTACTGCCATCGTCCACATAAATTACTTCGTAAGAATAGTTGTGCTCAAGCATCACTTTTTCAATCCATTCACTCAATTCTTTCAAGGATTCCTCCTCGTTAAATAATGGAATTACAATAGATATGTCAAGTGATTCATTCATGTTGATTTTCAAAAGTAGGTTTGTTTTTTCTAAAAATACCTGCTAAAATTAACGAAACTATTAATCCTCCAATTAATTTATTGGTAAAATCCTGAAAAGCCAGTGTTGAATACGTTGCATTTTGCAGTTCTATCATAGCTTCATTGTATATTTCTTCCGATACTAGTTGTTTAATTTGTTCGGCATATTGAAGCATTTCTGTCTGGTATAATTCAAGAGAGTTGATTTGTAAAATATTTGAGAGTAAAACCGAAAGTATATTAACAATTATTGCCTGAAAAAACAAAGTAACAATACTTATTCTGAACAATTGAGAAAAACTAAAACTAGTTTCTCCAGACTCAACCTTATGCGTTTTTATAGCAAAGTACGCTGAAATAGCTGGAATCCAGCTTCCCATCCAACTTGCGCTACCCCAGGGACTATTACCGCTAAATATTAGTAGTACAAAAAAAACAATACCAAGCAGTGCTCCATAAAAACCGTATTTTAATGATGTCTGATATTGTCTCATTTCTAAACTTTGTTAAACAAAAATAATAAAAGATTAAAATTTTAACAGTTTAATGGGTTGTTTTAAAAAGATAATTCTAATTTTGTAGTGGGCAAGTCTTATACGACCAGCTCCTGCTGAACTTCCCCAGGCTGGGAACGGAGCAAGGATAAGTGGTTGAGCGGTGCGATGTAAGTAGCTTGCCCATTTTTTTGTTTTCAAACAAATTCCTATGAAACAACTAAGCACTTTATTTTTCTTTTTAATTATTACGACTGTACTTTTTGCTCAAGATGCTCCATCGTTAATAAAAAAATGGAAGCTTACCGAAATTGAGGAGTTTGGTTCAAAATATCCGTTAACGGATAATCAACAAAATGACTTTTTAGTATTCACTCCAGAATATACGTTTACTGGGTTATTAAATGGTGAAAGTTTTGTAGGGACTTGGTCAGAAAAAGCTGGTAAATTTATCTTGACACCTAATAAAGAAAAATCTGCATTTAAAGTAAATTGGATAAAATTGATTAGTATTGATAGTGAACATTTGGTTTTAAACTATCAATCTGTTGATTTAATTAAGACATCGTTGTTTTTTCAAGTGGCAGAGTAAACCTGTTCATATCTCCTAACATCTTTTTTTTAGTAAATTCACTTGCGTGATTATTTTTGTATGAAACAAAATCCAATCGTTTATGAAATTTTTTATCGACACAGCAAATATTGAACAAATAAAAGAAGCACAAGATTTAGGAATACTAGATGGTGTAACTACAAACCCATCGTTAATGGCTAAAGAAGGAATTAGTGGTTATAATAATATTATGGCTCACTACAAAAACATTTGTGATATTGTTGATGGCGATGTCAGTGCAGAAGTAATTGCTACCGATTATGAAGGAATGATTAAAGAGGGTGAAAATTTGGCTGCTTTACACCCGCAGATAGTAGTTAAAATACCAATGACTAAAGATGGGATAAAAGCTATTAAGTATTTTTCATCAAAAGGAATAAAAACAAATTGTACGTTAATATTTTCTGGAGGACAGGCATTGTTAGCAGCAAAAGCTGGAGCAACTTATGTTTCGCCATTTGTTGGTAGGCTGGATGATATTTCTACCAACGGAATGAACTTGATTTCTGAAATCAGATTAATTTTTGATAATTATGGGTTCGAGACACAAATTTTGGCAGCTTCAGTTCGTCATACCATGCATATTATGCAGTGTGCTCATTTAGCTGCTGATGTAATGACAGGCCCGTTAAGTGCAATTTTAGGTTTGTTAAAACATCCATTGACTGATAGTGGATTGGCTCAGTTTTTAGCTGATCATGCAAAAGCAAATAAATAAGAAGTTTGAAGAATGAAGTCAGAAGTAAACCAGTAAACAGTAACAAACAACAAGATATATGCTATTAGAAATTCATCCCGACAATCCTGATGCAAGAAAAATTGTACAAGTTGTTAATGTTTTACGTAAAGGTGGTATTGTAATATATCCTACCGATACAGTTTATAGTATGGCTTGTGATTTAAACAATAGAAAGGCTGTTGAAAAAATGGCTCAATTGAAAGGGTTAAAAGTAGAAAAGATTAATTTTTCGCTAATCTGTTACGATTTAAGCCATATTTCTGATTTTACTGTACAGTTTAGCAATTCAACATATAAACTACTCAACAGATCGCTGCCAGGACCTTATACGTTTATTTTAAATGCAAATACAAGTGTTCCGAAGTTATTTAAATCAAACAAAAAAACAATTGGAATTAGAGTGCCTGATAATAAAATTGCTCGAGCTTTAGTCAAAGAGTTAGGAAATCCATTGTTGTCTACTTCTGTGCACGATGAAGATGAAATATTAGAATACATTACCGACCCCGAACTTATTCATGAAAAATATCACAATGCTGTAGATTTAGTAATTGATGGTGGTTTTGGACATAATCATGCTTCAACAGTTATAGATTGTACGGAAGGAGAACCTATTGTTTTAAGGGAAGGAATAGGTTCTTTGTCAGTTATTTAATACATGACTTTGGTCATTTGTTGGTTTAATAATATTTGGTAACTTAGTTTAAACTTAAAAACTAATTACTTATGAAAAAAACACTACTTTCTTTATTTACCGTTTTAACGGTTAGTTCAGTTTACTCTCAATATGAAGGGTTTGAGAATTGGACACAAAATAGCATTCTTCAGTTAGATGATTATCAAACGAGTATTAATGATGGAGGAGGATCTGTTCTTGGCACTACGACCCAATCGACTGATGCAAATTCTGGAATTTATTCTGTCAAACTAGAAACAGTATTGGCTCCCAGTGGAGATACAGCTTTTGGCTATTTTATTAGTGGTGACCCGGAAAATATGACTCCCGGTCAAGCAGTTTCGCTAAATAATGTAGATAGTGTTATTGGTTATTATAAAGCCGGTATTCAAGCAAATGATTCCGTGTTATTTATTTGTGGAACAACATTTATGAGCAATCCAAGTGGAGGAGGAACTTATTTTCTAACTCAATCACAAGCTAACTGGACTAGATTTGCTTTTTATGTTGGAGCAATTGCAGCTGATTCATTGATGATTGGTGCTGCTGGAGGTAATCCTTTAAGTAATTTTAATGGTATACCAGGTACTTGGATTCAGTTTGATGATATTCAGTTAAAATCATCTACTGGAGTAACTCAGAATATTTTGAATAGTAGTTTCGAGAATTGGTCGACTGTTACTTGGGATGATCTGAGTAATTGGAACACAACTAATCAATATTTTGTTGGAGAGACCATGATGCCTGTAAATAAAACTACTGATGCAAATTCAGGAACATATGCTTTACAGTTGGATTTGTTTATAACTTCAAGAGGAGATACATCATGGTCTGCGATTACAAATGGAGTTTTTGGGCAAAATCAGCTAGAAGGAGGAGTGCCTTTCACAAGTTCGCCTATTGGTATTGAATTTTATTATAAATATTTACCATCTGGTGCGGACACAGCAAGTTTTAGTGTTGAATTTAAAGAAACTGGACAACCTTCTCAGTGGGCAGGTACTCAAATTTATGGAGCAACAGCTACCTATACGTTGTTTAATGGATTTATACCAGCGATAACCCCTGATTCAATGTTGATGACAATTTGGGCAGGAAGAAATCCTGGTAGCCAGTTGAAAATAGATGATATAAATTTTGTTTATCCAGTTGGAGTGAATGAGATTTTAACTGTGGAGAAATTGGTTGCATACCCTAATCCAGTTAAGGATGTGTTGAATTTACGATTTAACTTGAAACAAGATAAGAATGTGAGTCTAAGATTACTTGATGTAACAGGTAAGGAATTGATTCGTCAAAATTTGGGAAGCTTATCTTCAGGTGTTTATAACCAACAATTTAATACGTCTAATTATAATTCAGGAATTTATTTTATTGAGTTTGTAATTGATGGAGAGAAAACGGTTGAACGTTTTGTTGTACAGTAAATTAACCATATAATAAAAAAAAGCCCCGTTGATCAACGGGGCTTTTTTTATTATAATTAATGATTAGGGATTATTTACCCCAAACATGAGTATTCTTGTGTTTTCTATTGCCTATATGACCAGATGAGTTTATTTTTTTTCCTCCATTTCTTGTGTTATATTTTGGTTTTTTTGAACAAGACTGAAGGCTTACAGTTCCAAATGGAATGATAGCAAAAAGAAAAATTAAAGTTAGTATTTTACTAAAAGTAGATTTTTTCATAATATCTATGAGATAATTTAACGATAAAGTTAAGCATAATTACAAAATATCAAAATTTTATCAAATTATTTTAATATTAATAAGCTCCGTTCCTTTTACGTAAAAACCATTCTAAGGTTAGCAATGTCAATAAAATAATAAATATCCATTTTATATTAATCCAATCTTTTAAATCATGCTCTTCATAAATTACGGATGAAATTGATTTGTTTTGTTCTATCGATTGAATTAAACCATCCATGTTAGCTGGGAAATACATTTTTCCGTGATGTTTTTCGGCTAAGTTTTGCATTAGTTGATAGTCGGCAGTAGTATTAATTTCTTCTAAAACCAACTGATTAACCTGAAATTGACCTTTTTGTGATATTGTTTTTTCGCCAAGTTTTGTAGTGGCTAAATATTGATACAATCCTGGAGGTAAAACACCAGCATCTACCACATAAGCCTTACTAGTTTTATTAAAAACATAATTTATTTTTTTGCTATCACTATCAGTTATTGATAAAGAAACTTCTGGTTCATTAATTAATTCATAACTATCGTTATAAAGTTCTGCATTTATTAATATAGGCTCATTCTCGTTAAAGTTTTTGTTTAGCATTATTCTAAACTTACTCTTATCATCTTTAACGGCTAAAAATTGAACCGTTTTGTTAATTAATTCATTTACAGCATTGTTGTTTTTGGAAGTTAAAAACTCATTCATTTTCCATCGCCAAATTCCTTCTCCAAAAAGAATGGCATTTTTTTTATTTGAAACTTCGTTAAAAACGAACAAAGGATTTTCTGTTTCAACACTTCCAATTTTTTGGTTGATAAGCTGGTAGGCACTACCTTTGATTTGATAGTTGCCGAAAAAACCCGATAATGGTGGAAAGCTTTGAATGGTTTTTAGGGTATTGTCAGAAATGGTAAAAAGCGGAAATTGAGTGTTTATTTTAGGTAAAATATCGTTAAAATTATTTTTAGAATTGTTTATTGAAATACCCAAGTTTAAACGATTAAATTCTTGTTCGCTACTTTGGTTTCCAATAATAAACCATGTAGGAACATTGCTTGATACAAGTTGGTTGATTACAGGATTATTGCTAGGGAGTTGATGTGCAATAATTAAGCTATAAGGAGCTAATTTTCCATCAAACGCTGAATAAAGAGAGGTAGTTACTTTATAATTTTCGTTGGTTTCAATACTCGATTTTATGGCTTTTAAATCAGGGTGAGGTGCATTTGCTAAAAGGAGTATGTTTTGTCGTCCATCCAATACATCGATATAAATATCTTTAATGTTGTTTTTAATGCTTACTTCGTTTTCTATAGTTGAGAAAACAATTTTGTAATGCTGAGTCCCCACTTGTTTTGCATCAAGTATAATGGTTTCAGAAACGCTAAAATTGTTTGAGTTAATTTGATATTCTTTTGCAAAAACAACAGTTTCGTTATGCAACACTTTTAATGTTGTTTTTTGACCATCCGATTTATTTGCTAATGCATAAATTTCTAACGGAAATTGATTGTTTAAGAAGGTGATTTTGTTGTGATTAACTTCTTTTAAAATCAAATCACGTTGTATAGCCGTATCGCCAAGCGTGACGGTGTAAACAGCATAAGGAAGTGATTGAGATGAATAAATTGGATTTTCGCCTTGATTGTAAATTCCATCACTTGCGATTATTAACGCACCAATATTTTGATTGTAGAATTTTGATTCAACGTCATTAAAAACGCCAGAAATGTTGGTTATTTTTTTATTGTACTCGAATAAAGTAGTTTCTTCTAATTCATCACCAAAAGTGTAAGATTTAACTTCAAAATTCCCACTTAATTTTTGTGTCAGTTCAGCTATTTTTTCTTGATATAAAGTTTTATAATAAACCGAATCTTTGTTCATTAAAATTGAACTGGAGTTGTCTTGAGCAAAAACAATAATTGGTTTTTCTATTTTGTTAAAAGTGCTTTTTGTAAAAGGCGATAACAATAAAAAAGAAAGAAGAGATACTAAAATTGCTCTTGAGAAAAACATCGTTTTTTTTACGAGTGGCGTTGTTTCTTCAAATCGTTTATCATTACGATAAAGCAAAAATGCATAAGTAAACCCAAGTAACAAGCAAAAAAATACCAGCCACAAAGGAAGTTCTGTTGTTATGTTAATGGCTAATAACAAATGGATAATATAAGTTTAATTCGAAGGTTTTTGTTGGTATTCTAAATCAATAATTTCGTCGGTATCGTTTAACAAAAACAATATTTTCATACGTTTAATATCGGTACGTTGTATTGCTTCGCTATATCCAATATTGGTTTCTTTTGTAGGAAATTCAATTAATTCAGCTACTACTAAACGGTCAATTTTTTTAGAAAGATAAACAACAATATTAGAAGATTTATCGGTTGAATATTTGGTTAAACCTGCTGATTCAGTACTTTGAAAAGAATTAAGTTCTTTTTGTATTGCAGCTCCTTTCGCTTTTATTAATGAATCGATTGTAGGTTTGGTAAGTTTCTCTTGCTTTATAAATTCATCTATAGAAATTGCAGAAATAAAAGGAGCAACATTAAATCTGAAAACATCTTTATCGAGGTTAACGTAGATATTAATAAATTTACCACGCTCTTTTTTGGTTTCTCTAAAATAATCTTTACTTGCTTTTCGGAGGTAATAATTTTGGGCAATGTGTTTTAGGGTAACAATATAAAAATTGTCAACTGATATGTTTAAGTTGGTGTCTACAACAACATTAGAAATAGTGCTGTCCGAATTTGTAGCAAAAAGAGTGTCAGCGTGTGTTTTATAATCGTCGTTAAAAATAGTTGAACCACTTTTAAATTTACCATTCCAATAAAACGCTTTATATTTTTGGTTGTTAATGTCTTTTTTTATCCATTTTCGATGTTTTTTTCCATTCGAATTATATCTACCGTATGTTTTTTCACTTTTGTAAGCCCAATAACCATTTTTAATCCCATAATTATAAATACCTTTTGTAATAATTATTCCATCTTCACCATAATGCGTCCATTCACCTTGCAATTTATCGTTGCCGTAAACGGCTTTAACTCTTATTTTACCAGATGGGTAATAAATTCTTGTTAAGCCATTTTGGTGACCATTTGAGAAATTTTTTTCAATTGCGGTAATACTTGTATCATTTGCGAAAACTGCTCTTTTGAGCTGAAAATAATCACCAACAGTTTCTCGGTATATTACTTTATAAATAACCTCAGTAGAATCAATTATTATTTTTTCTTCTACAATGTCTTGACTATTTCCAATAAACGAAATAGTTAGGAAAATAAAAACGATTGAATATTTCAAATGTTTAACCAAATTGAGCAGTAAATTCTAAAACTTTATTAACCATATTTTTCGAACCCATAATAACAGGCACTCGTTGATGTAATGCAGTGGGTATAATTTCCATTATTCTTTTATTGCCAGTTGTTGCAATACCACCAGCTTGTTCAACAATAAATGCCATGGGGTTACATTCATACAACAATCGAAGTTTTCCGTCAGGTGAGCCAGCTGTTGCTGGATAACAAAATACACCACCTTTTATTAAATTACGATGTACATCAGCAACCATTGATGCAATATATCGGCACGAATAAGGCCTTCCAGTTGATTTGTCTTCTTCTTTAACCCAGTCGCAATATTTTTGTAAACCTTTTGAATAAGTATTGTAGTTACCTTCATTAAAAGAATACAATCTTCCATCTGCTGGCATTTTTATATTTGGATGAGATAAGCAATAAACACCTATTGAAGGGTCTAAAGTAAAACCATTTACACCTTTTCCAGTTGTGTAAACTAACATGGTTGAAGGACCATAAATAACATAGCCTGCAGCAATTTGCTCTGTACCTGGTTGTAAAAAATCTTCTAATTGAGCCGAACCTTCTTTGGTTTTTCTTCTATAAATTGAAAAAATGGTACCAATAGAAACATTCACATCTATATTCGACGAACCGTCTAATGGGTCGAATGTAATTACATACTTACCGTGTTTTGAAGGTTCATTGTCAAAAGCTAAAAAATCTTCATTTTCTTCTGATGCTATTGCACAAACTTGACCGCCATACTTAAAAGCATTTATAAATTGATTATCGGCATACACATCCAGTTTTTGCTGTTCTTCGCCTTGTATGTTTTCTGAACCGGCAGCACCTAAAATATTAACTAAACCAGCTTTTCTAACTTCACGATTAATAATTTTAGAAGCAATACCTATATCATTTAATAATCGGGTTAAATCGCCTGATGCATAAGGGAATTCGTGTTGATTGTCTAAAATAAATTCGTTTAATGTTTTAACATTCATAATCATCAATAAATTAAGGTTACAAAGTAATGAATTTTAAGTTTAAACTTTGAGGTTTCAAAATTAAACTTTGAAACTATCTTTATTATTTTTGTTTTATGAAAGTTTCCTTGAGAAAAGCTACAAAAAATGATTTACCTGATGTTTTAAGGTTAATAAAAGAATTGGCAGAATTTGAAAAAGCCTTACCAGAGGTTACCATAACTTTAAAAGAGTTGGAAGAGGATGGTTTTGGCGAGCATCCATTGTATTGGATAATTTTAGCTGAAAGTGAAGAAGGTGTTATTGGAATGTCGTTTTATTATATCCGTTATTCTACCTGGACTGGTAGGAATTTATATTTGGAAGATATTATCGTAAAAGAAGCGTTTAGGGGTAATAATGTTGGAAAATTATTGTTTGAAGAAACCATAAAGGCGGCAAAAAATATGAAGGTTAGGCAAATGGTTTGGCAAGTATTGGATTGGAATGAACCCGCAATACGATTTTATAAAAAATTTAATGCCGAGCTCGACCCTGAGTGGATAAATGGAAAGTTGAGGTTTGAACTTAACGTATAGTTTGAGTAAGTTTGGATTTTAAAATTGTTAATCAAGTAAACATAAAGCCATAATGAAGGTTTTTAAATTTGGAGGAGCATCTGTAAAAAATGCAGAAGCAGTAAAAAATGTTGGAAAAGTTATTCAGCTTTTTAACGATGATTTAGTTGTGGTAATTTCTGCAATGGATAAGACCACTAATGCTTTGGAAAAGGTTGTTGAATCATACACGAAGAAAGATGGTGAATGTTTTAAACATTTAGATGTAGTAAAAACATTTCATTATACTATTATTGATGAGTTGTTTCAAGATAAATCTCATCCAATTTATCAGGACGTACATAATGCTTTTGTAGAAATTGAATGGGAATTAGAAGAAGAACCATTACGAAGCTACGATTATATTTATGATCAAATTGTATCTGTTGGCGAGATTATCTCCACAAAAATTGTTAGTGCATATTTGAATTTAATTAATCTACCAACAACATGGATAGATGTTAGAAACATTATACAAACTGATAACACTCACCGTGATGCAAAAGTGGATTGGGAGTTAACAGAACAATTGGCTAAAAAAGAAATGGGCATTAAAAATTTTTTAAACGGAAAGACAATATTTTTAACTCAAGGATTTATTGGCTCAAGTTCTGAAAATTTTACAACAACTCTTGGTCGAGAAGGCTCAGATTTTAGTGCAGGAATATTAGCGTACTGTTTAAATGCCGAAAGTGTAACCATTTGGAAAGATGTTCCAGGTATGCTCAATGCCGACCCAAAAGTATTGGCTGATGCGAAAATGTTGAGTAATATTTCCTATCACGAGGCTGTTGAATTGGCATATTATGGAGCAACGGTTATTCATCCAAAAACCATAAAACCGCTTCAAAATAAAAACATACCATTGTATGTAAAATCATTTTTAAATCCACAGGCCGAAGGTACTGTTATTGATAATAATGCCTCACATGATTCGATGATTCCATCGTTTATTTTTAAACGTAATCAAGTGTTGATTTCTATCGAATCGAAAGATTATTCGTTTATAATTGAAAACAATTTGAGTCAAATTTTTGGGATTTTTTCAAAAATGGGTGTTAAAATTAATTTAATGCAAAATTCAGCCATTAGTTTTTCGGTAGTGGTAGATTTTGATATACAGAAAACGCCATCACTTATTCAAGAATTAACTAACGATTATAAGGTGAGGTACAATGAAAATCTTACTTTAATAACGGTTAGACATTATTCTAAAGAGGCTATAGAATCGGTTGTTCAGAACAAAGAAATTTTACTTGAACAAAAGAGTAGAAAAATGATAAGAATGGTTATTTAACCAATTCTGTTTTTTATCCATTCAAAGTAGTTGATATCCGAAATAATGGTATCTTTTTCTTTCACCTTATTCATTTCATCGAGTTTGGATTTGAGGTATTTAATAGTTTCTTTTTTATCAGATTTTAAAGGAATGTTAGAGAAGATTGATAAAAAAGCTTGGTCAATTTTTCTAAACATTTTATTTTGTTTAAGAAAGGCTGTAGTTGATTTTAATACATAGGGCAATAGTTCATAATTTTCTAAATCATAATGAATTAGGATGTTTAAAACATAGGCAGAAGCTTTTACATCAACCCTCAAATCTTTAGAAGTAAGGTTAATTACTTTGTTTATCCATTTTAGAGCTTGGTTATATTCACCACGGTGGTATTGAGCTAGTCCAGCATTGTAGTGCAACAAAAATTCATGTTCCATATTAAGCAAACCATTAAGTTCACTGTAATTTGCTATTGTTTCTTCAACAAATTTTATGGCTTTATCATATTCTTTCCGCTCGGTGTAATATCCTAGTTCGAATAAACATAAAGTAGAAAAAACGTATGCCTTTTCGTGGGGCATTTTAAAATCATAATTTTTGAGTTTTTTTATAGTTTTTTCATATAACTCATAATCCTTAATTACCAAACAATTCATTAAAATATTATGAATAGCAGCAATATAATGTATAGGGTTTTCCTGAATTAAATAGGGTTTAGATTCTAAAAAGGTTAGCAGATCTTTTCTGTATCTTTCAGATTCGTCTAATTCGCCAACCATTCGTTTTATAACACTATTAAGAACATAATAGCCATATTTTGCTTGATTTGATTTTGCATTGTTCGCATTAACTAGTAATGGGTTTTTGAGTAGCTTATCGTATACAAGTTGTTCTTTACTGTCGCGAATTATTTCAGATTTTTTTATTAGTAGCTGAGTAGTATTGGTTAGTTCTTTATAATCGAGAATATTTTGGTACATTTCGATGTTTGTTTTGCTTTGATCTTCGAATGTTATTTTATGGTCAGTATCTAATTTTAGTTGAGCATTATAAATTCGACCCCTCCAATTATTGAGATCTTCTAAGATTAGAAAAAATTCATATTTTTTTGCTAATTTTTCAGTTTTTAGAATATGTTTTTCGGCAAGTCTGTACTGCCCTTTCCAAAATAAAATTTCAACTTCTATCAAATAATTTTTACATTCTATACTAGCCTTAAGGTTAGAATGAAAATGTCGGAGTTGTTTTAAAATAAACGATTGTAGATAATTTTTTGCAACACTAAATTGGTTAACAAAAGCCTCATTTTTAAACTGCCGTAATATTAATTTTTCATCATAAACATCTTGTTTGTCAATCGCTTCAAGAAGTTTTAAATAAACCTTGTCTCCCTTATGTATTTGGGTGT
>JBFWSH010000008.1:0-124009 GCA_050248475.1 Flavobacteriales bacterium | reverse complement strand
CTAAATTGGTTAACAAAAGCCTCATTTTTAAACTGCCGTAATATTAATTTTTCATCATAAACATCTTGTTTGTCAATCGCTTCAAGAAGTTTTAAATAAACCTTGTCTCCCTTATGTATTTGGGTGTTTAGAGTAATAAATCTCTTCTCGGATTTGGTTAACGATTTTATTAGCGAATGAAGATTGTTGCTTTTCATAAATTAATTAGAAGTCTAATAAAGACACCGTTTTTAAAATTAAGTTAATTTAGGTTCTGTTTAAATAGATTTTGTATTGTTTTTATTATGACTGTAAATGTGCTGTTTTGGTTGCATTGGTTGTGTATTAAAAAGACTTGATTTACATAATTTAACAAAGATGTGTCTGTAATTGTTAAAATTTAACAACTCTTTTAATTTTAGAACCCTAAAAATTGAAAAAAATTATAGTTGAGTATAATACAATAATGTTATATTTTTGAATAAACACACTTAAACACACGATAAAATGCGTAAAATCATTGTTCTATTTTTATTTTGTCTCCCTTTATTTCTTTCTGCTCAAAAACAGGGCTGGATAATTGATTCTGATTCAGAAAAAGCTTTTGTCAAAAATGAAGGGCAATATGACGGAATGAATTGGCAAGAAATTAATAAGCCTGAGTATGCTGTTAAACAGGCAAATTATTTTACTTTTTTCACCAAAAAAGGTATCACTTACAGAATTGAAAGTTTAATTCGAAATCCGAATAGAAATAAAAATAATCCTGATTCTCCGAAGAGAGTCCATACTAGTGAATTGATAGATGTTTTTTGGATAGGAGCGAATGAAAACGTGGAAATTATTTCAGAAAATCCTACAGACTTTTATTATTCGTATGCAGTTAAAGATATGAAATCTGGTAAAGTATCGAATTTAAATAACGTAAAAGGGTTTAAAAAAATAACGTATAAAAACTTATACGATAAGATTGATTTAGAATACTTAATACACCCAGAAGCAGGTGTAAAATACAACCTTATCATACATCCAGGCGCTGATGTGTCATTAATTAAGTTTAAGTATGTTACTTCTCATACAAATGTTTCAGGGGAGAATGTTTCTGTAAGCTTAAATCAATTAGGACAAATAGAGCTTAATGCATCTAGAGGTCAAATTATAGAGCATAAACCAGTTACATTTTATGAAACATCAGGGCTAAATATTAATTCTAGCTACACTTTCAATAATAATATTTTGTCATTCAACATAAGCAATTATGATAATACTCAAAAGATAATTATTGATCCTTGGGTAGTTTCCCCTGCTTTTAATGCCGGTGATTTTACTAGAGAAGTAGAAACAGATGCATCAGGTAATATTTATGTTATTGGAGGTGAAATACCTATGGAACTTAGGAAATACAATTCTTTAGGTGTTTTGCAGTGGACTTATGCTACACCTTGGGATACCAATGGAGGTGATTGGTTGGGTACTTTGGCAACCGATAATTTGGGAAATAGTTTCATTACTCAAGGTACTGGTGCTGAAATAGAAAGGGTTAATAATGCAGGTGGTATGGTTTGGCATGCAAATAACAATACTTTCAGTCCAGAGTATTGGTCTATTACTTTTAATTGTGATAAAACTAAATTAATTGTGGGTGGAACAACTTTGTCTGGTCTTTTGCCACCATTAACTGCTAATGCGACTATCTTTGATATTAATATAAATTCTGGAGCGGTACTAGCAGAAGCCGTTGTTAATACCAATGCAGTTACAGGAATAGGTGATTTTCCTATAGAAGTACGTTCTATTTCATCATCAAAAAATGCTAAGTATTTATATTTAACGCATACTCAAGTAGGAGCAATTAATCAAAATATTGGCTCTTGTGGTAGCTCTACTGATCCTTCTTTTGCGGTTGCGAATACTGGTACACTTGCGTATAAATGTGAAAATTTCTTATCCTCATCACAGAATGGGGGAGGCTTAAAAGCTATTGTTTCTAATGATAACTTTTTTTACACTCACAAAGGGAGTCAAGTTTTACAATGGAATGTTAATACAGGTGCGTTAATAAATACTGTCACTCTTCCAGGTGGAGCATCAGGAACAGCTTTAGGAAACATAGTTGTACATTGTAGTGGATTAGCTGTAGACAATGCTGGAAATGTATATGCTGGTTCTATGGATAGAGTGGTGAAATTTGACCAAAACTTAAATGTTTTAGCTCAGGCAAATACAACCGGTGGTTTTACAGTTTATGATGTTAGTGTTAACAATAACGGAGATGTTATTGCTGTTGGGGCAATGCAAGACAATAGTGTTGCCACTGGAAGAGGAGGAAGAATAGAGTCGTTAAACATGACAGCAGCAGCACAATATTCATTGGTTTGTTGTGATGCTAATTTTTGCGAAATAGACCCATTGTGTCCAACCGATCCTTCAGTAACATTCGCACCAAATACTCCAGGAGGAACTTGGAGTTCAGTTCCAGCAACAGCTGGTTTGAATTCATCAACAGGAGTATTTGATCCATCTATAGCCTCTCCAGGAACATATACTATAACTTATTCTTTAGCTTGTGGGTCTAATTCAATTGAAGTGATTGTTAGCTCTTGTGCTGCATTAACAGTTTGTAAAGAAACCAATGGAGACTTAACTGTTTCCGGTGGTGTAGGCCCGTACACTTGGGCTAATTGGACAACTACAACAGTTGTCCCTGCTAATCAAGCTGAATGTACTACATGTAGTGGTACTTGGAATCCTGGGTTACCTCCATTAGTGCCGGCATCTTGTTCAGTTACATCTTGTTCGGCATCGTCTTATGTGGACTTTTCTACTGGTGTAACTGTAACACCCCCTGTTGGAGCTGATACTATCCAAGTAACAGACGGAGCAGCAAATATCTTAGAAATAACAAATATTCTTGGATTGCCTGCTTGTTCATCAACTTGTGATGCAACAATTACTCAGGCTGGTCCATTTTGTTCAAATGCTACAAGTGTGAATTTAACAGCAGCAGAAACTGGCGGTACTTGGAGTGGTACTGGTATAACAAATGTCTCTGCAGGAACATTTAACCCTGCAACCGCAGGAGCTGGTAGTCATGTGATTTCATATAATTTACCATGTGGAGATACTGACACTATGACTATTGTTGTAAATGCAATACAAAGTGCTGCATTTACATATCCATCTGGTAGTTATTGTTTGAGTGATCCAAATCCTACACCCACAATTACTGGAGTTAGTGGGGGTACATTTACTATTAATAGTAGTGGAGTTATAAATGCTAGTACGGGGGTAATTAATCTGAATTCAAGTGGTATTGGTTCGTATGTTGTAACATATACAACGGCAGGAACATGCCCAGGAACATCAACATTTAATGTTACCATAACAAATTCAACCGATGCAACAATAACCCAAGCTGGTCCATTTTGTTCAAATGCTACAAGTGTTAATTTAACGGCAGTTAGCCCGGGTGGTACATGGACTGGAACTGGAATTACGAATGGAGCAACAGGAACATTTAATCCTGCAACGGCAGGAGTTGGTAATCATGTTATTACCTACACCATTTCAGGTTCATGTGGAAGTGTTGATACCATGACCATTGTTGTAAATGCAGGAGATGATGCTAATTTCACCTATCCTTCAGGAAGTTATTGTTTAGCAGACCCAAATCCAACACCTTCAGCACCAATAACATCAGGAGGAGTGTTTACAATTGATGGAACCGGGGTAATTAATTCAAGCACAGGAGTAATTAATATAGGTTCTTCAGGTGTTGGTAATTATGTAATTACTTATACGACTAGTGGTTCTTGTCCGGATACGGCAACCTTTAATGTTGCAATAACAAGTTCAACCGATGCAACAATAACCCAATCAGGACCATTTTGTTCAAATGCTACAAGTGTTAATTTAACGGCAGTTAGCCCAGGTGGTACATGGACTGGAACTGGAATTACGAATGGAGCAACAGGAACATTTAATCCTGCAACGGCAGGAGTTGGTAATCATGTCATTACCTACACCATTTCAGGTTCATGTGGAAGTGTTGATACCATGACTATTGTTGTAAATGCAGGAGATGATGCTAATTTCACCTATCCTTCAGGAAGTTATTGTTTAACGGATCCAAATCCAACACCTTCAGCACCAGTAACATCAGGAGGGGTGTTTACAATTGATGGAACCGGGGTAATTAATTCAAGCACAGGAGTAATTAATATAGGTTCTTCAGGTGTTGGTAATTATGTAATTACTTATACGACTAGTGGTTCTTGTCCAGATACGGCAACCTTTAATGTTAATATTAATAGTTGTGCTGCACCTCAACCAATAGCTAATTTCTCTACTCCTCAAACCAATATTTGTGTAGGAGATTGTATTAGTTTTTCGGATTCGAGTAGTAGTTCAGCAATTGGAGGGATAACAGCTTGGTCGTGGACATTTACAGGTGCCACACCATCTACATTTAATGCTCAAACACCAACAAATATTTGTTATAATACAGCAGGAACATATCAAGTATCATTAACGGTTACCGATGCTAATGGTTCAGATATTGAAACTAAAACATCTTATATTACAGTTACAAGTTGTGCTACACCTATAACTAATTTTAGTATTTCTGATAGTACAGTATGTTCGGGTAGTTGTATAAATTTTGCAGATATGAGTACTGGAGCAACGTCTTGGCAATGGTCATTCCAAAACGGGACACCTCCAACATCTTCAGCTCAAAATCCAACAAACATTTGTTTTGATGTTTCTGGTACTCATGAAATTAAGTTAGTGACATCAAATGCATTTGGGTCAGATTCATTAATTAAATATATAACTGTATTTCAAACTCAGCAAGTTTTTGTTGGTAATGATACTACTATTCAGTTAGGTCAGTCAGTGAACCTGAATGCAACAGGCTTGTCTTCAAATGGAGTTTATTCTTGGACACCTCCAATTGATTTAACTTGTACAACATGTCCAAATCCAACATCAACTCCAGAAGAGACCATTACTTATACTGTAATTACGACAGATTCTAATGGTTGTAAATCAACAGATAACATAAATATTATTGTTTTGTTTGAGAATGTAATATTTGTTCCAAATATCTTCTCACCAAATGGCGATGGAGTAAATGATATATTACTTGTTAGAGGAAAAGGAGTTGAAAAATTGAAATTCTTTATTTATGACAGGTGGGGAGAAAAAGTATTTGAAACTACAAGTTTAGATGTGGGATGGGATGGTTCTTTTAGAGGTAAAGATATGAATAAAGCAGTATTCGTTTATTACTTGGAAGCTACATTTATTGATGGACAGGAAATAACTCAAAAAGGAGATATTACTTTAGTTAAATAATTAATTATGATGAATAAGATAATAGTGATAATTGTTTTAATGTCGGGTATTAGTTTAAATGCTCAGGATGTGCATTTTACTATGTATGATGCTATGCCTGTTACAACAAATCCTGCTACCGCAGGGGTTTTTAATGGTGATTTTAGAGGTGTTTTAAACTATAGAAGTCAGTGGGGAAGTATTGGAAATCCTTACAAAACTTATGCAGTTATGATGGATGGAGGGTTGTTTAAAAGTAAGTGGCGAAATGGTTATATAGGGGTTGGTTTGGGAGCATATAGTGATGTAGCCGGAGAAACTAAATTTGGAACAACTAAAATTAATTTGGCATTGTCGAGTGTTCTTTATTTGGATGATAAAAATTCTGCATCAGTTGGTTTTCTTGGTTCATGGGCACAAAACAGTATAAGTGATGGTAATTTGAGGTGGGATTCACAATTTGATGGTCAGACTTTTGATGCTGCTGCACCAAGTTTAGAAAATTTTAAGTTTGAGAATGCGTCATATTTTGATTTTTCTGCTGGTGCTTTATGGGCCTATGGTAAAAGCACTAAGACGTTGAGTTCGTTTGACAATTTTAATATGCAAGCTGGAATTGCTTTTTACCATGTTACTAGACCTAGTCGTCAGATTGAGTTTGGTGACTTGGATAAGCTATATTCAAAATGGTCAATTCATGTAGAATCATTTATAGGGTTGTTTAATTCGAGGTGGGCTGTTAAACCAAAATTATTGGTTTATCTGCAGGGACCTGCCAGAGAGATTACAGGTGGTATACTTGCCAGATATATGTTGGTTGAAGAATCCAAATACACGGGAATATTTAAAGAAATGGCAATTTCTTTTGGTACATACTACCGGGTGGGAGATGCTTTTGCTCCATCTGTAGAATTTGAAACATCAGGTTTAGCTATTGGCGTAGCTTATGATATGAATATTTCTGATCTTTCTGCAGCAACAGGAGGAAGTGGGGGGCCAGAGGTGTACGTGAAATATGTGATAGCTTCTTTTGGCTATGGTAAAGGAACAAAATCCAATGCAAGATTCAATTAATATTTTGTAATTTTATCTAAAAATTTAAACTATCTGGCGTTTATTAATTGGCGCTGGTCGAAATACATGTAACTAACTTGACAATGATGAAGACTAAAATTCTTTTAATTATTACAATTACACTAAGTGTTTTATTTGTAGATGCCCAGACAACTACTGCTTTTAGAAAAAATTATGATCAGGCACTTTTTGATTTGCCAGGAAATATTGTAGAAGGTTTAACTGCCAATACATATGTAATGGCAGGCACAAATCTTTCCTTTTTACCAATATATGGGACAGTGTCTGAGTTGAATGATACAGGAGGAATTAATTGGTCATTTCGTTATTCAGATGCCTCTATAGGTTTTCAGTTAAATGATATAAAAAAGGTACAAAGTGCAAATCAATATATAGCGTGTGGAGGTAGTGAATCTAATTCAGCAGTTTTTATGGTTTTAGATGCAGCTGGTGTAGTAGTAATTTCTAAAAAATTTAATATTAATGAGGCCAATAGTGCGTGGTTTAATAGGGTTATTAAGGCATCGGATGGTGGTTATGTAGCGGTAGGTTATGTTACGGGTTATGATCCTGACGGAGCAGGTCCAGAAATTGATTTCAACCCAATAAATTATACCGATGCAAATGGCGACCCGCAGACAGAGTATATAGGATCTCCATTAATTGTTAAATTAGATGCAGCAGGTAACCATGTTTGGCATAAAGTTTTTAGGTATTATATAGGTGCAAATGTTCCTGCTAATAGAATATATAATGATGCTAGTTTTGTAGATGTTGTCGAGGTAAGTGATGGTTATGTTGCTGTGGGTAGCTATGATGTTAATCAGCATTTGTCTAATACTAATTCGGATGGAGATGATGCAACACCAACTGACGCCATAATTTTAAAAACAAATACTTCAGGAACCATTACCTATCACAAACAAATTGATAACCCTGATTCATCACCATCTCAAAATAGTCAATATTTATCTGCAGTTAATACAACTAGTACTGGAGATTTAATAATGGGTGGATATGAAAACTCTAAAGAATTAATTCAAAAATATGTAGGTCCAGGTGGATTTTCACAAACATTTAGCCGTTTGTTTACCTATCCAGGATTGGCCTCAGTTGTTGATGTTTCTCAAATTTATGAAGTGAATGGAAGTACGGATTTAGCAACTATGGCGATGTATATTCAGCCTACAGGGTTTGTTTTTTCGAATTCTATTCATAGAGTTAATCCTACAGCAACCACTAATGTTTTTGCAAAACGGTATGATTTTAATTTAATATCAATTTTACCTCGTGGAGGTAAAACATCAGATAATGGATATATATCCATGTCGATGACTGCTGGAGGAACAAATTATGATTACCATGTTATAAAAACAGATCCAACGGGAGATACACCTTTAACAGGCTGCCCTCCAACATCTTTTTCTCCTACTCCTTCATCTGGACCCACAACATCATCAGATCCATCTTTTAATGTATGGTCAGGAACACCTGGATCAAATACCTTAACAATTGTTAGGTCATCAATTTCTCCAACAGTATCATATGTTTGTACAAAAACGACATGTATTCCACCTTTAGAAGCAACTACAGTAACAGCAACGCCTTCAACTATTTGTTCTGGGGAGTCATCATCAATTACTGCAAGCGGACCTAGCTCAGGAGTTTCTTATCAAGTATGGACAGCTGCTACAGGAGGTACAAATTTAGGAACAACCCCATTGTCGGTTTCTCCAACTTCTAATACAACTTATTATATTCAAACAGTCAGTAACTCTGATGGATCTTGTGTAAGTGCAACTAGAGTTCCTATTTTAGTTACAGTTACCCCAAGTACTACTCCAACATTTACAGCGGTTGCACCAATCTGTAGTGGAGATGCATTGTCTCCGTTACCAACCACATCAAACAATGGTGTAACAGGAACATGGAGTCCGGCGTTAGATAATACCACAACGACTACGTACACCTTTACCCCAACAGCTGGTCAATGTGCAACCACAACTACAATGAGTATAACAGTAGATACGAATGTTATCCCAACATTTACAGCAATATCACCAATCTGTAGTGGAGACGCATTGTCTCCGTTACCAACTACATCAAACAATGGTATAACAGGAACATGGAGTCCGGCGTTAGATAATACAACAACAACCACTTATACCTTTACCCCAACAGCAGGCCAATGTGCAACCACAACTACAATGAGTATAACAGTAGATACCAATGTTATCCCAACATTTACAGCAGTATCACCAATTTGTAGTGGAGATGCATTGTCTCCGTTACCAACCACATCGAATAATGGAATAACAGGAACATGGAGCCCTGCGTTAGATAATACAACAACAACAACTTATACCTTTACCCCAACAGCAGGCCAATGTGCAACCACAACTACAATGAGTATAACAGTAGATACCAATGTTATCCCAACATTTGCAGCAGTATCACCAATTTGTAGTGGAGATGCATTGTCTCCGTTACCAACCACATCGAATAATGGAATAACAGGAACATGGAGCCCTGCGTTAGATAATACAACCACCACCACTTATACCTTTACCCCAACAGCTGGCCAGTGCGCAACCACAACTACAATGAGTATAACAGTAGATACCAATGTTATCCCAACATTTGCAGCAGTATCATCAATTTGTAGTGGAGATGCATTGTCTCCGTTACCAACCACATCGAATAATGGAATAACAGGAACATGGAGTCCTGCGTTAGATAATACTACAACGACTACGTACACCTTTACCCCAACAGCAGGGCAGTGTGCCACAACTAACACATTGTCTATAACTGTTGACTCAAATATTACTCCCACTTTTGCGGTTGTGGCACCAATTTGTACCGGAGATGCATTGTCTCCGTTACCAACCACATCAAACAATGGTATAACAGGAGCATGGAGTCCGGCGTTAGATAATACAACAACAACTACATATACCTTTACCCCAACAGCTGGTCAATGTGCAACCACCACAACATTAACCATCACGGTAAATTCATCTCCTGCCACCCCAACGTTTACAGCGGTTGCACCAATCTGTAGCGGAGACGCATTAGCACCATTACCAACCACATCAAACAATGGTATAACGGGAACATGGAGTCCTGCGTTAGATAATACCACCACAACAACTTATACCTTTACCCCAACAGCTGGTCAATGTGCAACCACTACAACATTAACCATCACGGTAAATTCATCTCCTGCCACCCCAACATTTACAGCGGTTGCACCAATCTGTAGTGGAGATGCATTAGCACCATTGCCAACCACGTCTAATAATGGTATAACAGGAACATGGAGTCCTACGTTAGATAATACCACAACGACTACGTACACCTTTACCCCAACATCAGGACAATGTGCAACCACCACAACATTAACTATCACGGTAAATTCATCTCCTGCCACCCCAACATTTACAGCGGTTGCACCAATCTGTAGTGGAGATGCATTAGCACCATTGCCAACCACGTCTAATAATGGTATAACAGGAACATGGAGTCCTACGTTAGATAATACCACAACGACTACGTACACCTTTACCCCAACAGCAGGCCAATGTGCAACCACAACTACAATGAGTATAACAGTAGATACCAATGTTATCCCAACATTTACAGCAGTATCACCAATCTGTAGTGGAGATGCATTGTCTCCGTTACCAACTACATCAAACAATGGTATAACAGGAACATGGAGTCCTGCGTTAGATAATACCACCACAACAACTTATACCTTTACCCCAACAGCTGGTCAATGCGCAACTACCACGACTTTAACAATAACGGTTACAGTACCAACAGTTCCAGTTTTTACAGCAGTATCAGCGATCTGTAGCGGAGATGCATTAACACCATTACCAACCACATCAAACAATGGTGTAACAGGAACATGGAGTCCGGCGTTAGATAATACAACAACAACTACATATACCTTTACCCCAACATCAGGTCAGTGTGCAACCACTACTACAATGACTATAACTGTTTCGTCCCCACCAGTTGCTGCAATAACAGGTACTTCAAGTATCTGTTTTGGACAAACAGCTACTTTAACCGCTAGCGGAGGGAATTCGTACGTGTGGAGTACAGGTGAAGTTACTCCTTCAATAACCAGTACGCCAAGCGATACCATTACTTATTGGGTAACTGCTAGCATTGGATCATGTTCTGATTCCGACACCATTACGGTTAATGTAATTCAAAACCCTAACGTGATTGTTAGCCCTGCAATCAGTACAACAATTGTACAAGGTCAAACAGTTGAATTAACAGCAAGTGGAGCATCTTCTTATACTTGGACACCATCTGAAGGGTTAAGTTGTATCAATTGCCCTGTAACTATAGCGTCCCCTGAGATAACTACAGTGTATTGTGCAACAACAGTAGTTGATGGGTGTCCTGATACTACTTGTGTTATTGTTAATGTTGATATCATTTGTGGTGAATTGTTTGTTCCTTCAGCATTCTCTCCTAATGGAGATGGAGTGAACGATTGTTTATCGGTATACAATAATTGTATTGAGTCGATGGATTTTAAAGTGTTTTCAAGATGGGGAGAGGTGGTTTATCAATCAATAGATGTAAATGATTGTTGGGACGGATCATTTAAAGGAACGCCTTTAAACACAGCTGTTTTTGTGTATAAGCTTGATGCAGTATTGTTAAATGGCGAAGAAGTTAAATTGAAAGGAAATGTATCATTAATTAAGTAGATAGTTTAGTATGAAAAAAGTAGGATTGATAATATTTTTATTGGGGTTTTATAGTTTTGGGTTTACCCAAACCAATACAGAGTTTTCTAAGGCAAATTTTAAGTCGAAACCAACAGAATTGAAAGAAGCTTTAAAAAATATTCAAGCAGGCGATATGAATTACTATAAATTTATGTACGGAAAGGCTCTTGAGTCATATATCTCTGCAAATAAATTTAATCCAAACAATGCAGAGTTAAATGCAAAAATTGGAGATTGTTATTTAAACTCCTCAGATCGTTCTGAAGCATTAGGACATTTAAAAAAGGCTTATCAGTTAGATGGTAAAATGGACGGGTTCTATATCTATTTGCTTGGTAAAGCCCATCATTTAAATAATGAATTTGATGAGGCAATAAAGTATTACAAAATTGCAAAAACAAATGGGAGTAAAATTCAACCAGACTTAAGTAGTATGGTTGATAAGAAAAATGCCGAATGTGCTTCAGGAAAAAAACTAATAAAATTACCTGTCAATGTTAAAATAGAATCTCTTGATGAGGCTATTAATACGGAATTTGAAGAATATGTTCCTATTATAACTGCCGATGAGTCGGAGATATTTTTTACTTCTCGAAGGCCAAATACTACAGGAGGATTGATGGATTCAGGCTTGGGAGATTATTATGAAGACATTTATTACTCAAAAAGAGAAAATGGTAAATGGACAAATGCTGTGAATATAGGTGTTCCTGTAAATAGTGAATTTCACGATGCAACAGTTGGACTATCATTAGATGGACAGAAATTATTTTTATATCGCGATAACAAGAAAGGAATAGGTAATATTTATGTCTCAGAAAAGAAAGGAGACAAATGGACGGAACCTACTGAGTTGCCAGAACCAATTAATTCAAAAAATCAAGAGACATCAGCTTGTTATTCCTTTGATGGAAATACCATCTACTTTGTAAGCAATAGAGAAGGTGGTAAAGGTGGTAAGGATATTTATAAAGCAACCAAAGATTCTAAAGGAGTTTGGGTTAATGCCGAAAACCTTGGGAGTGTAATTAATACTAAAGAGGACGAAGATGCTGTCTTTCTTCATCCAGATGGAAAAACATTGTATTTTAGTTCCAAAGGACATAATTCCATGGGTGGATATGATGTGTTTAAAAGTACTTATGAAAAAGGTAAATGGAGTACACCACAAAATTTAGGTTTCCCAGTTAATACTTCTGATGATGATGTTTGTTTTGTTTTAACTGCCAGTGGAGATTATGGTTATTATACTTCAATAAAAGCAGAAGGAAAAGGAAAGCGAGATGTTTATAAGGTGGCTTTTTTGGATGAACTGAATAAACCAAAATTAACCCTGCTTAAGGGTACTATTACTGATAAAAAAACTGGAGCACCTTTACAAGCTACAATTGAAATCTATGATAATGATAATGGAAAATTAGTTGGAACATTTGAGTCAAACTCAACAACTGGTAAATATATGGTTTCACTTCCAGCAGGTGTAAACTATGGAATTAGTGTGAAAGCACCCGGTTATTTATTTTATTCTGAAAATTTTAATATAGCTAAAGATGCAGCATTTAAAGAGGTTGTTAAAGATATTGGTTTGGATAAGTTAGAGGTGGGTAAAAAAGTGGTATTAAAAAATATTTTTTATGACTACAACAAAGCAACACTTACAGCATCATCTTCCAACGAATTAAATAAAGTAATTGAATTGTTAAATGGAAATCCAAAAATAAAAATTGAAATATCAGCACATACTGATTCAAGGGGTAGTGATGGGTATAATGATAAATTATCACAAGAACGAGCTCAATCGTGTGTGGATTATTTAGTGGCAAAAAGTATAGATAAGAGCAGACTTATTGCTAAAGGTTATGGGAAAAGACAGTTGTTGATTACTGACGCAGAAATTAATAAACTAGCTACAGAAGAAGAAAAAGAAGAAGCTCATCAACAAAACCGTAGAACCGAATTTAAAATTATTCAGAATTAATTTACAGTTAAACTGTTAGAAACTATGAAACGAATTATAATAATATCCTTTTTGATGTTGAGTAAAGTATTATTTGCTCAAGATATTCACTTTTCCCAAAATTATTTTACTCCTTTAGAGCTGAATCCTGCAAATGCAGGTTCTGAATACGATATCAGAGCAATTTTAAATTATCGTACCCAATGGGGTAGTGTAACAGAACCTTTTGTAACAATGATGGCTGGCTACGATATGAACTTTAAAAAATCAAAAACTGGTTATTTTGCAGGTGGAATTCATGTTTTTAATGACAAAGCAGGTGATTCTAAAATGAATCAAACTCAGGCGAATCTAGCCTTGGCATATCATGTGTATTTAAATGCAGAAAACACATTAGGAGCGGGATTTCAAGGTGGGTATTTCCAGCGTTCAATTAACATGTCTAATTTAACATGGGGTTCTCAGTATGATGGATTAAAATATGATAATCAAATTGCATCAGGAGAAAGTGTTGATTTATCATCAGTAAAAGCCATAGACTTTTCTTCAGGTATAAACTGGACTTATCGAAAAGGAGAGCGCTACATGAAAGGCAATGATCATATTATGTTAATTACAGGGGTGTCTATTCAGCACATTAATAATCCTAAAACGGAATACAATGCAATAGCTGATGATCCGCTTTATTATCGTTGGATAGGACATTTTAACGGGGTAATCGGTGTCCCAAATTCGCCATTATCTTTTATGCCAGCAGTTGTGTTTTTACATCAAGGAAGTTTAAACGAAGTGATGGTTGGAGCCAATTTTGCATACAAATTTAAAGAAGCTTCAAAATATACAGGGAACATGAAAGGAGGTTCAATAGGGTTAGGGGGGCAGTACCGTTTGAAAGATGCTTTTGTAATTACATCGTTTTTAGAAATTGCTAATTATACTATTGGAGTTAGTTACGATTTGAACACATCTGATTTAAGTAGTGCCTCAAAGAGCTTCGGAGCATTTGAAATTGCTTTGAGATATGTTTATCCTAGTCCGTTTGCTGGAAGTAAAAATAATGCAAGGTTCAGATAAAAAGTAGTTGTTAAATAAATCTTTTGTGTTGTTTTTCAAAAATCACACGTTAAGTGTTTGATAGTAAGATAAAATTCCTATCTTTGCCGTCCTTTTAAAAAAAGTAATAATTAAATAAATAAATTGGAAATGACTAAACGTTATGAAACTGTTTTCATTTTAACTCCCGTTTTATCTGCAGAGCAGGTAAAGGAAGCAGTTGTAAAATTTAAACAAACACTAAAAGATGGTGGTGCGAAACTACTACATGAAGATGATTGGGGACTAAGAAAATTAGCTTACCCAATTCAAAAAAAATCAACTGGTTTTTACCACTTGTTTGAGTATGAAGTTGATGGTGAATTTATTGCAAAACTTGAGTTGGATCTTAAAAGAGACGAAAAAGTAATGCGATTTTTAACCGTTTCAATGGATAAGCATGCAATTGCATTTGCAGAATCTCGTCCTAAAAGAAAAGCAGCTAAAGCTTAAGTAAAAACTTTAAAATTTTAAAATCATGTCAGAAAATACATCAGACGTAAGATATCTTACCCCGCCAAACATTGAATTACAAAAAGAAAAATATTGTAGATTCAAAAAAAACAAAATTAAATACATCGATTACAAAGACGAAAAATTCTTGTTATCGTTTGTTAATGAACAAGGAAAGTTATTGCCAAGAAGAATAACCGGTACTTCTTTAAAATATCAAAGAAAAGTTGGTCAGGCTATTAAAAGAGCCAGACATATTGCTTTAATGCCTTACGTGGCAGATATGTTAAAATAATTAATAGGAGGCATTTAAGATGAAAATTATATTAAAAGATAATATCGAAAACTTAGGGTTTAAAGACGAAATCGTAACAGTAAAAGATGGTTACGGAAGAAACTTTTTAATTCCAAGAGGGTTAGCAAATTTAGCTACCAAATCAGCACTTAAAGTTCACGAAGAAAACTTGAAACAAAGAGCTGTAAAAGATAAAAAAGTAAAAGATGAAGCATTGAAAACTGCTGAAGTATTAAAAACTGCAAAAATTGCAGTTGGAGCTAAAGCGGGTGAAAATGGTAAAATCTTTGGTTCGGTTAACACTATTCAATTGGCCGAAGCTATTGAAAAATTAGGGTTAACAATCGATAAAAAATACATCAAAATAAAAGGTGAAGCTATTAAAGCTTTAGGTTCCTACGAAGCCGATGCTAGATTACACAAAGATGTAGAGGTTAGCTTTAAATTCGATGTAGTAGAAGATAAATAATATTTTTTGCCACGTACAAATTAATTTGTATATTTGTGGCACGAAACATAAGGATTTGATAAAAGAGGGGACAGACGTCCCCTCTTTTTATGACAGAAATTAATGATTACAAATACACAAATACAAGAATTAATAGCAGAACGGTTGGTTGAAAAAAATTGCTTCGTGGTTTCTCTTGATGTTAAACCAGGTAATAATATTCAATTAGAACTTGACAGTCCAAGTGGATTGTCGATTAGTGATTGTATAGATTTTAGTCGCCAGATTGAACATAACCTGGATAGAGAGGTAGAAGATTTCGAATTACATGTGTCTTCTCCTGGGCTGGATAAGCCATTGCGAGTTTTTCAACAATACCTGAAAAATATTGGTAGAGATTTAAAAGTAGTGTTGCTTGATGATAAAAAAATAGAAGGGAAGCTTGAGGATGTGAATGAAAATGAAATTAAGTTAACTTACACAGTAGTTGAAAAGGTTGAAGGGAAAAAGAAAAAAAACAAAAAAATAATAGAAGAAATAATACCATTTACAAACATAAAAGAATCAACAATAATTATATCGTTTAAATAAAATTTGATATGGAAAGTTTAAGTTTAATAGACTCGTTTCAGGAATTTAAAGAATTCAAAGATATCGACAGAGCTACTCTTATGAGTATTTTAGAAAGTGTTTTTAGAAGCACAATAAAAAGAAGATTTGGAGACGATTCGAATTTTGACTTTATCGTTAACGTAGATAAAGGTGATTTAGAGATTTGGAGAAACCGTGAGATAGTTCCTGATGGTGAAGTAGAAGATGAAAATAAGGAGATTGCTTATTCTGACGCTATAAAAATTGAACCAGATTTTGAGATTGGAGAAGAAGTATCTGAAGAAGTGAAAATGGAAGATTTTGGTAGAAGAGCTGTATTGTCACTTCGTCAAAATTTAATGTCGAAAGTACTTGAGCTTGAAAAAGACAATATCTATAAGCAATATAAAGATAGAGTTGGAGAGCTGATTACAGGAGAAGTTTATCAAGTTTGGAAAAGAGAAATTCTTATCCTTGACGATGAAAACAATGAGTTGATTTTGCCTAAAAATGAACAAATTAACAGCGATAGATTTAAGAAAGGAGATACAGTAAGAGCTGTGGTGGTGCGTGTTGAAATGAAAAACAATAAGCCCCTAATTATTTTGTCTAGAACTTCACCATTGTTCTTAGAAAGATTATTTGAATTAGAAGTTCCTGAAATTTACGACGGGTTAATTACTATCAAAAACATTGTTAGAGAACCAGGCGAAAGAGCAAAAGTGGCAGTGGAATCTTATGATGATAGAATTGATCCAGTTGGAGCTTGTGTTGGTATGAAAGGAGCTAGAATACATGGTATTGTTAGAGAGTTACGTAACGAGAATATTGATGTAATTAACTTTACCAGCAACATTGAATTATACATCCAGAGAGCATTAAGCCCAGCAAAAATTACAGCAATTAAGTTAGATAGAGAGACTAACAGAGCAGAAGTTTTCTTAAAACCTGATCAAGTATCTTTAGCTATTGGTAAAGGTGGTCATAACATTAAATTGGCTGGAAAATTAGTAGGCTTCGAGATAGATGTTTATAGAGATATGGATGATGATGCAGATGATGTTGCATTAGACGAGTTCTCTGACGAAATCGAACCATGGGTAATTTCAGAATTGAAATCAGTAGGATGTGATTCTGCAAAGAGCGTGTTAGAACTTTCAGTTGAAGAATTGGTGAAAAGAACCGATTTAGAAATTGAAACCGTAGAAGATGTGATGAGCATTTTAAGAGCTGAGTTTGAACAGTAATTGCAACTAAGCTAAAGAACATAACACTCTTTAGCTTAGATATAAAAAAGGAGAATATCTCCAACAAGGTAACTTGATATTTAAATAAAGAGTAGTAAAATATGTCTGACGGATCAACAGTAAAACGATTAAGTAAAGTAGCTAGAGAGTTTAATGTAGGAATAAACACTTTGGTTGAATTTCTTTCATCAAAAGGTATTCAGATTGAAAACAATCCAAACTCAAAAATTGACGTTGACACCTATAAGGTTTTAGTGGGTGAATTTCAATCTGAAAAAAGCGTAAAAGAAGAGTCTAAAAAAGTTTCTATTGGAACACAAAAAGAAACTATAGTTTTAGAGGGACATGATGTTAAGAAAGATGAAAAGGTTGAAGAAAAATCGGTTGAACCAGTTACAACTCCCGCTCCAAAAGAAGATGAGTTAAAGGTTGTTGGTAAAATTGATTTAACAGCGTTAAACTTAAGAACCCGTCCTGATAAAAAAGCTAAGGTACAAGACGAGCCAATTGTAATTCCTGAGCCAGAGGTTCAAAAACCAATTGAAGAGCCTGTTAAGGAGGATTCGAAACCAACTCAAAGAGAAGAGATTGAAACGAAATATGAAAAATTAAATGCTCCTAAAGTTTTAGGTAAAATAGAACTGCCTGTTGAGAAAAAATTCGAGAAGAAACAACCACCAGTACAACATACTCCTCCTTCTAATAATGTAGGAGATTCTAAGAAAAAGAGAGCAAGAATTACCCGAAAAGTTGATTTAGCCAATACTCCAAAACCTACTTTTAATAAAGGCGGTGGGTCAAACAGAGGAGGGGCTTCTGGCGGAAAAGTAGAACGTAAAGCAGAACTTACCGAACAAGAAATTCAAGATCAAATAAAAGAAACATTAGCCAAATTAACTGGAGGAGGAAGCAAGAGCAAATCTTCTAAGCATAGAAGAGAAAAACGTCAGGCTGTTAGTGAACAAAGTATTATAGATGCAGAATTACAAGCAGAAGAAAAGAAAATACTTAAAGTAACCGAGTTTGTTACGGCAAGTGAGATGGCAAAAATGATGGATGTTAGTGTTAATGACATTATTGGAGCTTGTATGAGCTTAGGTATGTTTGTATCTATCAATCAGCGATTAGATGCTGAAACGCTATCTATTATAGCAGAAGAGTATGGCTTTAAAGTAGAATTTGTTTCTGCAATTGAAGAAACAGAATCGTTGCTTGATGTGAAGGATGAGGAAAAAGATCTACAAGAACGTTCACCAATTGTTACAGTAATGGGCCACGTTGATCACGGTAAAACGTCATTATTAGATTACATCCGTAAAGCAAATGTTATTGCTGGTGAAGCAGGAGGTATTACGCAACATATTGGAGCATATTCGGTGGAGTTGAAAAATGGGAAAAAAGTTACTTTTTTAGATACACCAGGTCATGAGGCGTTTACAGCGATGCGTGCTAGAGGTGCTCAAGTAACTGATGTCGTTATTATTGTAATTGCTGCAGATGATGCTGTGATGCCTCAAACAAAAGAGGCCATTAATCATGCTCAGGCGGCTGGAGTTCCACTTATTTTTGCAATCAACAAAATTGATAAACCAGGGGCAAATCCTGATAAAGTTCGCGAAGAATTGTCTCAAATGAATATTTTAGTAGAAGAATGGGGTGGTAAATACCAGTCTCAAGAAATTTCTGCTAAACTAGGAAAAGGGGTAGAAGATTTGTTAGAAAAAGTTATTTTAGAAGCAGAAATGCTTGATTTAAAAGCTAATCCAAATAGAAATGCTGTTGGTACTGTAATCGAATCGGAATTAGATAAAGGTAGAGGATATGTGTCAACTGTTCTTGTTCAAACAGGAACAATGAAAATTGGAGATGCTATTTTAGCAGGTTGTTATAGTGGAAAAATAAAAGCCATGTTTAACGAACGTGGACAAAATATTAAAGAAGCTGGCCCAGCTTGCCCTGCTTCTATTTTAGGTTTAAATGGAGCTCCTAATGCTGGAGATAAATTCCATGTTATGGACGATGAAAAAGAAGCACGTGTAATTGCTGAAAGAAGATTGCAGTTACAAAGAGAGCAAGGTGTTCGTACACATAAACATATTACGCTTGATGAGATTGGAAGAAGACTTGCAATTGGCGACTTTAAAGAACTTAATGTTATCATCAAAGGTGACGTGGATGGTTCTATCGAGGCATTATCAGATTCTTTACAAAAATTATCAACCGACCAAGTTCAGGTTAATGTCATTCTTAAGTCTGTTGGACAAATCAGTGAATCTGATGTGATGCTGGCAGCAGCTTCTGAGGCTATCATTATTGGTTTCCAGGTACGTCCATCTCAAAGTGCACGTAAACTTGCCGAAAGTGAGCAAATTGATATTAGATTATATTCTATCATTTATGATGCTATTAATGAGGTTAAGGATGCTATGGAAGGTATGTTGGCATCTAAATTTGTTGAGAAAATTGTTGCAACCGTTGAAATTAGAGAAGTATTCAAAATCTCTAAAGTTGGTACCATTGCAGGTTGTATGGTATTGGATGGTAAAATTGATCGTAAAAACAAAATTCGTTTGATTAGAGAAGGTATTGTTGTTTTCACAGGAGAACTGGGCTCATTAAAACGTTTTAAAGACGATGTTAAAGAAGTAGCTAAAGGTTATGAATGCGGTTTAAATATTGCAAACTATAATGATATTAAAGAAAATGATATTATTGAAGCTTACGAAATGGTTGAAGTAAAACAAAAACTGTAATAGGTTTAACATAACTAAAAATAGTAAGAAGCCCCACATTTTTGGGGCTTCTTCTTTTTATAAAATTAACTAAAACTTGAGTTTGGATTATGCCCAATTACATGGACACTCCTTACAGAATTTTCCTTTTTTCTTTTTAAATTTTTCGCAACACTTTTTGTCTTTCTTTTTCTTTTTAAGTTCAACAGCAACTTTCGAAAAAGGGTCTATTACAATTGGTATATGGTTACTAATAATTTTCATACACCAAAAATACTATTTAGAATGATTCTAAACAATACCTTAAAAGTGGTATTTTAAGGTGAGACAAATTAAAACTTTGAGTGTTTTAAAATTACATTTTTAGCTTAATTTGCATCATTTTAGCGATATCTTGAGCATTTTTAAGCATTTTGTGAGCTGTTTCGCCATAAAAATGCTCATTTACAGTTTCTAAAAGTAATTGTAACCATCGTTCAAAATGTACTGGTTGCAATTCTTCTTGCTGATTTAAGTTTAAATGAATTCCCATGACATCTTTTTTATACCCGTTGGCATTCAGCAACATGTTTTCCCAAAAATTGGTTAACGATGGGAGGTGAGTTTTTAAATCAAGTTTAGCTACATCAGTAAAGATATAACCAACTACATCGTCGGTTAACATTTTGCTGTAAAAGGCTTCCATCAAAAAAGCCAAATCTTCTCTGCTTTCAATATCTCTCAATAGGTGAGTGCTTTCATGTAAAACGGAATTTTTTTGTCGCTACCTTCAATCCAGGCATTTATATTTTTTCCTTCTCGGTTGTAGCATATTTTATTAGGGAAATCGTGTTGATTATTTTCAAAAACGAGTTGAGAGGGATTGTTTGAAGTAAGTTTAAATAATACTGCTTCACCATCGTTTTGGTTAACCACCGCAGGACAATAAAATGTTTCGTTGTCAATTATTTTTATTTCTATGGTTTCTAAAACGGTGGTGTCGTTATTTTCCACAAAAAAACTTTTTCCAGATAATAGCTGGTCGTTAATTTTGTTCCAGCTCTCATAGATAACTTGTCCGTTTTGTTCCATGCTTCTGGTACCAACTAACCATTCCAATTCGTTGATGGTTTTGGTTTTTGATGTACAAAAACAAAGGGTTATAACTAAAAGGGAGCTAATGGTTATTTTCATATTTAATGTTGTTCAGTTCCAATATGGCCATTTTCATAACCTTCTTTAATCAGTTCTTTCAGCACATTTTTATCAATATCTGCTAATTTGTTTATATACAAGCATCCTTTACCTGTTTTGTATTTTCCTAATCGGCTTAAAATACTATCGGCTTTAGAGATGTCGCAACCCATTAAGTACAATGAAACATTTGTTTTTCGTGGTGAAAAACCTACCTTAAACCAATCTCCTTCACGCCCACTGGCATATTTGTAACGTACATCGCCAAAACCGATAATACTGGCACCCCACATTTTGGGTTCTTCTTTGGTAATTGTTTTCATCATTTCCAAAATTTCAAAAGCATCTTGTCGTTTACCTTCATGTTCCACTTTATTGATAAAAGTTTCAACACTTGCTTGCGTTTTTTGAGTTTTTAGTTCTGCCATAAATATTCATTTTGTTCCTTATAAAAATAAGGAAAAATCAATAGGATTTTTCCCAATCCTTATAAACCGGTTCATAGCCTTGCTCACGAATCATTTTGTCAATTAACAGCGTTGATCTTTCATCAGAAATTTCAAACTGTTCTAAGGATTCCGGTTCTACCACATATCCTCCCGGATTGGTTTTACTTTCTGCACTAAAAGTAGTAGCTCCCAGTTTTACAATGTTATTCCTAAACTTTTCGGATTCACGCGTGGAAATGGATAATTCCAATTCTTCGTTTAACAAGCGATAAGCACAAATTAATTGTACTAAATTTTTGTCGGTAACCTCAACCTTTGGTTCTAATCCTCCGGCATGAGGGCGAAGTCTAGGAAAAGAAATAGAATACTTGGTTTGCCAATATTTTTTTTCTAAATAATTTAAATGTAAAGCCGTAAAAAAACTATCAGTTCTCCAATCTTCCAACCCTAATAAAGCTCCTAATCCAATTTTATATATTTCTGCTTTTCCTAATCTATCCGGGGTCTCTAATCGATAATCAAAATTTGATTTTTTCCCTTTTGGATGATGTAATTTATAATCGTCTTTATGATAAGTTTCCTGGTAAACTAAAACAGTATTTACTCCAGCTTTTATCAATCTTTCATATTCATTTTGTTCTAAAGGTTGAACTTCAATTGAAATATGTGAAAAATGAGATCGCACTAATTTTACTGCATTTTCTAAATAATCAACACCCACTGTTTGATTGGCTTCCCCAGTTACCAATAAAATATGATCGTAACCTAAAGATTTAATATATTCTATTTCCTTTAAAATCTCTTCATCCTTTAAGGTTTTTCGTGGAATTTTATTGGTAAAACTAAATCCGCAGTAGGTACAAATATTCTGACATTCATTACTCAAATACATTGGAATATACATTTGTACAGTCTTTCCAAAACGTTTTTGGGTTAATTGATGACTCATCTGTGCCATTTGTTCTAAATAGCCTTCCGCTGCAGGAGAAATCAAAGCTTTGAAGTCTTCCAAATCTCTTTTGGTTTTAGACAAAGCTCGTTCTACATCTACAATGGTTTTATTGTAAATGCTTTTTTTGGTCTCGTCCCAATTGTATGTATCAAATAGTTGAGTAAACATTTAATCTAAAAAACTGGTTAAGGGGCTGCTGGCAACCGCCTGATTTGTCTTCGCTCCTAATCTAGCTTCATAAGCCATTCTTCCTGCTTCCACTCCCATTTTAAATGCTTTTGCCATCTGAACAGGATAATCTGAAATAGCAATGGCTGTATTTACTAAAACTGCATCAGCTCCAATTTCCATTGCTTTAGCTGCATCAGATGGAGAACCAATCCCGGCATCAATTACCACCGGCACATTACTTTGTTCAATAATAATTTCTAAAAAGTCGATGGTTTTTAATCCTTTATTACTTCCTATGGTTGAGCCTAGAGGCATTACAGCTGCTACTCCAACTTCTTCTAATCGCTTACATAAAACCGGATCAGCATGAATGTAAGGCAATATTATGAATCCTTTTTTCACCAATTCTTCAGCTGCTTTTAGTGTTTCAATTGGGTCAGGCATAAGGTATTTGGGATCAGGATGAATTTCCAATTTCAGCCAATTAGTTTCCAATGCTTCTCGAGCCAATTCGGCTGCAAAAATAGCTTCTTTAGCCGTTCTTACTCCCGATGTATTGGGTAACAGATTAATATGAGCATGATTCAAATGTTTTAAAATATCATCATTTGAATTATGAACATCTACTCGCTTTAAAGCTACCGTTATCAGCTCAGAACCTGAAGCTACCAATGCTTCTTCCATTAATTCTACTGAACTGAATTTACCCGTTCCTGTAAATAATCTGGAATTGAAAGTTTTATCTGCTATCCTTAACATAATTCTTTTTTTAATTCAAGTAAGTGTAATAGTTCTTCTGTTTTGCTAAAATCTTTGGTCAACAATCCTGAAACAGCAATTCCACATATTCCTGTTTTCATCAGTTCTTCTACATCTTCCATTTCAATTCCTCCAATAGCAATAATAGGTGGAATCTTATAATTCAATTTAGATTCTTTTAGTAAGTCGAATAATTGTTGTGAAATTTTATAATAACCTTCAATCCCTAAAACGGGGCTCAATTTTTTTTTGGTTGTGGTAAATTTAAAAGGTCCCAATCCAATGTAATCAATCCCAGTATTAATGAGTTCTTGGACATCTTCAATAGTATTTGCTGTCCCTCCAATAATCTTATTAGGTCCTAATATTTTTCTAGCTTCATGTGGAGTCATATCAGACTTACCAAGATGGACCCCATCAGCGTTACACTGAATAGCTACATTTACATTATCATTTATAATCAAATATACATCATATAAATCGCAAATAATTCTAGCCTCATTCGCAATTTTCACATACTCTTCAATCGGTTTGTCTTTTACACGAAGTTGAATCCATTTCACACCAGCAATGCAGGCTTCTCTCACACAATCAACATGAGTGAGTTGTTCCGTTTCCTGAGTAATGTATTGTAATTTTTCTATTTTCATAATTTATGATAACCTAGCAAAGTAGACGAACTACTTAAATATTTCTCTACATATCGTTTACTTCTTAATGCTGCTTTTAAGATTGGAAATCCACTCGCTAAATTAGCAGTCAATGCTGATGAAAACACACATCCTGAACCATGTTTGGGATAAATCGGTTTTTTATTTTTAGGGTTTAAAGGATAAACCTTCCCTTCAAAAAACAAATAATCCTTTCCGGGATCTTTTTCATTATGTCCTCCTTTTAGATACACACTGGTAAATTGACTTAACTCTTCGGCTCCCATTTTTGCATCTTCATTTCCTGAAAGTTGTTTTATTTCTTCCCAATTAGGAGTAATTAAATAAATATCCTTCAACATTTCTTTTAACGCTGAAAGGTCATGTTTAAAATCAAAACCTGTGCTTGCTGATAAAATTGGATCCCAAATTATTTTAAGTGATGGATAATGATTAATGAGTTCTGAGTTGAGTCTTGTCAAAAATTCTAATGATGGAATTAATCCTATTTTAACATATTCAAAACGATGTTGTTTTAATATGAATCTCAACTGATTTAATACTTCATCTTCATTTATCCAGTTCGGAGCAATAAACTCGCTTTCACTTTGAATGGTATTTGCAGTAATTACAGCAAAACCTAAACATTTATGTGCTTCGAAAGTTTTAATATCAGCTAATATTCCTGCACCACCCGATGGATCGAAGCCAGCAATAGTTAATATTTTTGGTCTTTCTTTATACATATTGTTTCCAAATAGAACCTAAAAAAGCTCCACCGTTAAATCCCATCTCTAACAATTCCGCATAATTTTCTTCTGAAACTCCTCCTAATGCTATTACTTTTATTTTACGTTCTTTTTGTAAAAAATCTTTTAGTTCGTTTTTATCAAACTTTGCCTTGTAACTCTGTTTTGAAATACTATCAAAAATGGGGCTTAAAAAACAATATTCTTTTATTCCATCTAACATTTCAACTTCTTTGAATGAATGACAAGATCCATTAAAATTATGATGCAATACTGTTTTACTTCTTACTTCGGATTTCAATTTTCCAAAGAACTTTATCACGTCGGTTTCACTCCAATCAGGTTTTCGGAGATGAAAAACATCCCATTCTCCAGAGGTCATTAGTTCGTTAATTAATGAAACTTCGTTTTCAATTTTTGTTGGATATGATATGAGTACTTTCATCTATGATAAACTAACGTGGAATAAGTTTTTACATCAGATTTTACAAATAAACTTCACCACCTTGTTCGGAAAATTCTTTGGATTTTTCTTTCATTCCTTTTTCCAAAGCATTTTGTTCGTCTAATTCTTGTTTAGCTGCAAAATCTCTTACTTCTTGTGTAATTTTCATTGAACAGAAATGTGGTCCGCACATTGAACAGAAATGAGCAATTTTTGCTCCTTCGGCAGGAAGCGTTTCATCGTGATATTCTCGAGCGGTATCAGGGTCTAGTGATAAATTAAATTGGTCGTTCCATCTAAATTCAAAACGTGCCTTACTCAAGGCATTGTCTCTAATTTGTGCTCCTGGAAATCCTTTAGCTAAATCTGCTGCATGTGCAGCTAATTTATAGGTAATCACTCCTACTTTCACATCATTTTTATCTGGTAAGCCCAAATGTTCTTTTGGAGTTACATAACATAACATAGCACAACCATACCAGCCAATTTGAGCAGCTCCAATTCCTGAGGTAATATGGTCATATCCTGGGGCAATATCAGTTACTAACGGACCCAATGTATAAAATGGTGCTTCAAAGCATTCTTTTAATTCTTTATCCATATTTTCTTTAATCATGTGCATAGGAATATGGCCAGGACCTTCAATCATTACCTGAATATCATGTTTCCAAGCAATCTTTGTCAGTTCACCTAATGTCTTTAATTCTGCGAATTGTGCTTCATCATTCGCGTCAGCAATAGAGCCTGGTCGTAAACCATCGCCTAAAGAGAATGCCACATCATAAGCTTTCATAATCTCACATATTTCTTCAAAATGTGTATATAAAAAACTCTCTTTATGATGTGCCAAACACCATTTTGCCATAATAGAACCACCACGAGAAACAATTCCTGTAACTCGTTTCGCTGTCATAGGAATATATCGTAGTAATACTCCTGCATGAATGGTAAAATAATCTACACCTTGTTCAGCTTGTTCAATTAATGTATCTCTATAAATTTCCCATGTTAAATCTTCTGCTTTACCATTTACTTTCTCTAATGCCTGATATATTGGCACTGTTCCAATCGGTACAGGAGAATTTCTTATAATCCACTCACGAGTTTCATGAATATTATCTCCTGTAGAAAGATCCATAATATTATCTGCTCCCCATCGGCATGCCCATACTGCTTTTTCTACTTCTTCCTCAATACTTGAAGTTACAGCACTATTTCCAATATTTGCATTGATTTTCACCAAAAAATTTCTACCAATTATCATTGGTTCGCTCTCAGGGTGATTAATGTTGCTTGGAATAATTGCTCTTCCGGCAGCAACTTCACTACGAACAAATTCAGGAGTAATTTCTTTTACAGGAATACTTGCTCCAAAGCTATTTCCTGCATGTTGCCCAACCTTATCTTTGTATTCTTGCAATTTTTGATTTTCACGAATAGCAATGTATTCCATTTCTGCTGTAATCATTCCTTTTCTGGCGTAATGCATTTGCGTTACATTTCTTCCATTTTTAGCTCTTAAAGGTTTTTTAACGTATTCAAAACGTAAATGATCAATATCAGAATTCATCAATCTTTCTTTTCCGTAATCAGAAGAAATTTCATTCAACTGTTCAACATCATCTCTATCTAAAATCCATTGTTGACGAATTGGTGCAATTCCTTTTTTTATATCAATTTCAATTGCGGGATCTGTGAATGGGCCGCTAGTATCGTAAAGTGTAATAGGGTCATTTTTGGTCGTTGTTCCATTAAATTTATCAATGGTATCTTCCAATGTAACTTCACGCATAGCCACCTTAATATCGTGAATTTTACCTTTTACAAAAATCTTTTTAGAAGCTGGAAATGGTGTCCTTGTTATTGCTTCTTGGCTTGGTATTTTATCTTTTTTCATTTTAAAAAGTATTGATTATTGAGTATAGAGTAATAAACTTAATGTAATACTCTTTTCTCAATATCTACTATCCACCTTGAGTGGCAGTAATGATTAATATATTATCGTTTTCCTTAATTATTGTTGTAGCCCATTCAGATTTTGGTATAATTGATTGGTTGATAGCCACAGCAATTCCATTACCCGAAATATGCTGGAGCGTTATTAAATTTTCAACAGAAATAGCTGAATTAATTTGAATACCTTTATTGTTAATTTGAATGTCCATAGTTATTTTATTCAACTTTAGGAATCAAACAGAGGGATCTCTGATTCAGAAACTTTTCCCTTCGACTGCATTATCAGTATCAGGTTAAAAGGGTATAATCTCAGTCCCAAAATATTGGAACACCCCTAAAGCATTAACAAAAGTATTAATTATATGAACTCAATTGTTAAATGTTGATAAGTATAAAATTAAAAAATCAACTTATTATAATGCTCCTTTTTTAATGTCATCAACAACAGAAGGGTCAAGTAAAGTGGAGATATCACCCAAGTTAGAGATGTCTCCTTCTGCTATCTTCCGCAATATTCTACGCATAATTTTTCCAGAACGAGTTTTGGGCAATCCTTTTACGACTTGAATTTTATCCGGTTTTGCAATTGGACCAATTTCTTTGGTTACTTGAGCTAAAAGCTCAGTTCTTATCTCTGCCTCGTTTACCTCTTTAGTACAAATTACATAAGCATAAATTCCTTGTCCTTTAATATGATGAGGAAATCCAACTACTGCTGACTCAACAACATCACGATGCTCATTCAATGCATTTTCAACTTCTGCTGTTCCCATTCGATGACCTGAAACATTAATCACATCATCAACTCTACCAGTAATTCTGTACATTCCATTTTCATCTTTTTTACAACCATCTCCTGTAAAGTACTTTCCTTTATAGGTGGAGAAATATGTTTGCCGGCAACGCTCATGGTCTTTGTAAATGGTTCGAAGCATTGATGGCCATGGGAATTTTATGCACAGGTTGCCTTCAATGTTATTCCCAAAAAGTTCATTTCCATCTGAGTCTACCAAACAAGGTTGGATTCCAGGAAGCGGCAAGGTAGCATAGGCTGGTTTTAAAGGTGTTATATTTGCCAATGGTGATATCATAATTCCACCGGTTTCTGTTTGCCACCAGGTATCTACGATAGGGATTTTGCCTTTCCCAATATTTTTATGATACCATTCCCAGGCCTCTACATTAATTGGTTCACCAACACTACCAAGTACTTTCAGCGAAGATAATTTGTATTTGTTTACAAAAGATATGTCGCAGGCTTCTAAGGCTCTAATAGCTGTTGGAGCTGTATAAAAAATATTTACCTGATGTTTGTCGACAATTTCCCAAAATCTACCAGCATCTGGAAAAGTAGGCACTCCCTCAAACATTAATGTTGTAGCTCCACACAATAAAGGGCCATAAACAATGTAGGAATGACCAGTTATCCAGCCAATATCAGCTGTACACCAATAAATATCATTTTCTTGATATTGGAAAACATTTTGAAAACTATAAGCAGTATAAACCATATATCCCCCGGCAGTATGAACTATGCCTTTTGGTTGCCCAGTTGAGCCCGATGTATAAAGTATAAATAAAGGGTCTTCAGCATCCATTTCTTCAGCTTCACATATTGTTGAAACTGCTTTTATTTCTTCATGCCACCAAACATCTCTGCTTGTTTTCATTTCTACTTTATTTCCAGTGTGTTGTAACACAATAGTTTTATTTACTGAGCTTGTTTGTTCCAAGGCCTCATCTACAATACTTTTTATGGGAATAATTTTATCTCCACGATACGATTCATCGGAAGTAATAACTATGTTGCATGTTGCATCATTAATTCTATCAGCTAAAGCTTTGGCTGAAAAACCAGCAAAAACTACGGAGTGAATAGCTCCAATACGTGCACAGGCCAATGTTGCAATGGCTAATTCAGGAACCATTGGCATATAAATACAAATCCTGTCACCTTTTTTAGCACCATTGTTTTTCAACACATTTGCAAACTGACAAACTTTTTCGTGCAACTCTTTATAAGTTAAAGTAATTGAGCTTTCTTTAGGATTGTTAGGTTCCCAAATAATAGCCTTTTTATTAGGCGTTTTTACAACATGCCTGTCTAAACAATTTTCAGTAATGTTCAATTTCCCGTTAATAAACCACTTTACTTCTGGTATATTAAAATCCCATTCTAATGTTTTATTCCATTCTTTTTTCCAACTAAAGGTTTTAGCAATAGTATCCCAAAAACGTTCAGGGTTGTTAATGCTTTCGTTATATTGATTTTGATATTCTTCGAATGTTTTTATTTGTAATGACATGCTGTTTTTTTGTTTTAAAGGTAAACATTTTATAAAAAAAGAAGCTGCAAAATTTTGCAGCTTCTTTAAACAAACACTTATGAAAACTAAAATCTATTTTGCTACAATAAATTTGTTAGTAGTAATAATATTACCATTATCATTTAAAATAGTGTAGAAATATATTCCATTATTTAATGAACTTGTATTTACTTTCAATTTGTTAGCAATTGAAGTAGTGTTGCTAATTGTTTTTCCAGTAATATCAATTATTCTTACTGAATAGTTTGAAGTACTTAATTCAAAATTGAGTTGGTTTTGAACTGGGTTAGGATAAACAGAAACTTTAACGTTTTTGAATTCTTCTACTGAAGTGAAAAGTTGAACATCGTTCATGTCTCTTGGTAAGATTTTAAAAGCACTGAATGAATAATCCATTACACCGGTAACAGTATAAGCTACAGCAACAATTGCATTAAAACTATACATTTTGTTGTCAACAATAAGAGATCCAGAACCATCATTTACTGTCCATTCTCCATTACCACTTGTGGCAGTGTCAGCAGTACAGCTTGCGTTTGAAACCTTTACTAGAACACCTTCATACATCTCGTCATTTGCAGCCAAAGTAGAAAGACTTGTTGGAGTAGGTAAAGTATTTCCTGAAGAATTTATAACAAATACACTTGGATTTTTAATTTCTGTGTAGTTAAAGTATTCATCAACCACACCGCTAATAGTTACATTATCACCTATAATTGGGAAATTAATGTAATCTAAAACAAATATACCATTATATGCTCCTGCTCCATCTTGGATATAGTATCCATTATATTGAACAGCAGTAACAATACCTGTTGTTTGAACAAATTCCGTATTATGTGGAGAATCGAAAGGAGGTGTTGTAGTAAATTGAATTTGATTAATGGTGTAAGGCGTAGCAACTGGAGGGGCAGTGTTAGATACCACAACAGAATCTACAATCAAATCTGTAACACCATCAGTGCTGTGAAATGATAAAATAAACTGAGCACTATCAGTTGTTGCTGATACAGTGACTGTTTGAGTTAACATAACCAATTGACCAGCTGAAGCAGTTGATAAATCAATATAGTTATTGTAAGCGCCATATCCGTTTGTAGCAACGTTCACATAGTTTGTTCTAAGTTGACCAGCACTAGCTTTTACGTACATTTTAATTTCGTAAGTTCCAGATAAATCAACATCAACAGTTTTTGTAGAAAATCTTTTGTGTGTTGTCCCTGTATTTTTGATTGCTGCTGCGCTAGTCCCATACATAGGCGATGTGACTTCTAAAACGTTTCCTGTAGCTAAATTAGTGGATGAACCCCAAAAATCAGTTGGTAAACCACCCGACCAGGAGCTTAGGTTGCTTTGGAATACCACTTGCGCATTGGCAACTGTTCCTGCAATCATTAGACCTAAAAATAAATTGTAGATTTTTTTCATAGTTTTCAGTTTTAAAGTTTGTATAAAATTAGTGATTTATTTAATTATTTTAACATTGTCAACTTCCCAAGTATCCCAAGAAGAAGCAGTTCCTAAAAATTTAAAGGCGATATGTACGTTGCTTTGTTGGTATGCATTCAAGTTAAAATTACCTGAGTTTACCCATGCCCAACTTCCGGTAGAATAAGCAAAAGAAGAGGTAATATCAGTCCAAGTTCCAGTTGAAGGAAGTCCTGAAACATAATCAGTAGAAATCATCACCTTTAAAGCTGAATTTGCTGCAAATGTTGCTGTTTTAAAATTAAATTGTGGAGCAGAAGATGTACTAAAATCAAATGAGGGAGAAATTAACCAAGACTCTCCAACTTTTTTTGTGCTACCGTTAGTAATGTAAGCATAAGAGTTTCCACTAAAAGTAGAAACTGTCCAAGTGTTGTTTACTACAGGGTATTGTGTTGTCCATCCACCACTAGTTAAGCTTAAATCATCAAAATTCTTGATTATTTCAGTTGGTATTGTTCCATATAAATCAACCTCATTGGTGTTTCTAATTAATAGCTGAATACCTGTATTGTATTGAGCAGAAATCCCCACAAAAGTACCGCTACCAGCAGGTAATGTGTCGTTAGCAAAGTTAGCATAGCCACTTGTTCGAACTTCAATTTGATTTGCACTTAAATCTTCCAAAAAACGGCTTGTACTTACTTTATTTACTCCATCAGCATAGGTTAAACTTTGATTACGTTCAACAAATCGAACATTATCTAATTGAATTAATTTCCCCTGAAACCCTTCAATGTCTGCTAATAAGTCGCTAATAGTAACTACTTGCGGATTTCTGAATTGTTGAGTTTTTATTTTAAATACGCTGTTGTCCGCATGTAATGAATCTACTTGCAACATTTGGTTGTATTTTAAAATTTTAGCGCCATTAATATTTACTCGTATAGAATCTCCAACATATAAACCAGTTGATGATGTAAATCTTAAATACAGTGCTCCAGTTTCGTCTTGGATGTATGATTCTTTGTATAAATTTCCAGTTGTTTCATCAGCGGTAACAACACCATAAACTGAAATATCTTGTGTTATTTTAACTTCTTGTCCAGGCACATGAAGAGCTCTAACTTCAGCAATGGTCATTACTGTACCCGTTGGAATAGTCTTAACAGTTGGGTCATCAAATTCTTTAGTACAAGAAACAAGTGCCATTATTGAAGAGACACCCAATATTATAGTATATATTATTTTTTTCATGCTTTCTTTTTTTAATTATCCTTAACTAAAACATCATCAAGTTCCCAAGTACTAGCATTAGTGGTATTTCCTATTAATCTAAATGCAACATAAACACTACTTTGTTGGTAGGCACTCAAACTAATATTGCCTGAGCTTGTCCAAGATGACCAAGTAGTTGCATTATTATCCCATATAGCAAGACTAGTTAAATCTGTCCATGTTGCAGTATTTGGATCGCTAATACCATCATAATTAGTTGATACCAAAACTTCTAGTTTAGGGGTAGTACTGTAATTAACTACATTTCTAAAAGACAATGTAGGGTTTGTTGCATTTAATAGGTTTATGGATGGTGAAATTAACCATGATTCGCAAGCAACATTTGAACTACTTACAGGGTCGTAGTTTGAAACTTTAGCAGCAGAATTTGAAGCTAAATACATTCCCCAAACTGTTGAAGTAGGTCCTGAAACTAATTTGGTTGTCCAACCACACGAAAATAAATTTTTATCATCAAAATTCTTATTAATGTATGGACAAATTGTTTTTCTTGCACCGTATAAAGTTTGTTCACTTGGATTTCTGATAACCAATTGAATTTTATTATCAAATTGTGAAACTAAAGCTATAACAGAGCCCTTTCCCATTGGGATTTCTTGATTGGCAAAACTAGCAAATCCACTTGAACGTATAATAATAGTAGCCCCTGTTGTATCTTGAATAAACAAGTCACGACTTGATTGAGTTATTGCATCAGCCCAAGTTTTACATTTTTCAACACATTGAAATTCTACATCATTAATCTGAATCAATTGTCCTTGGTAAGGAGAATATGTTCCTACGGGTTGTAAATCTGTTCGAGTCACAACTTTTGGTACAATCTCATTACCCTTACCTTGCTTAATTAAATTCACATCAGGATTAACGTTATCCAATTGTATCATGCTTCTATAACTAGAAATTTTTGTTCCTCTTAAAGATACACGAACTTTATCTCCCTGGAAAAAAGTTTTGTCGCTAGAAGCAGTAAGTTTTAATAAAATACCTGCAGTACCGTCTTGGATATAGATGGTTTTGTAAAGGTTTCCACTTATTTCGTCAGCAGTTACTGTTCCGAAAACGGAATAATCATTCACAAAAGTTGAATCGAAAGAAGTATAAATCTTTCTTAAAGAATCAATGGTAATGATATTGCCTACTGGCAATACAGTAATTGGTGGGGAATCAAAATCTTTTTTACATCCAGTTAAAACTAACAAAGTAGTAACCAGTGTAATAACGAGTGAGTTTCTAAGTGTTGTATTCATAGTTCGTTAATTTAGTTGTTAAAATGAAAAACTTACCATTGCAAAATAAGTTCTTCCGTACATGTATCCCACTTTTGGAGGGAATCTGTCAATATTTTGTTTGTCGTATCTCAACTGTTCGAAGCCGCCAGTAGCATAATCTTTAGTGTCAAGTACGTTGTTTACATTTACATTAATTCTGATGTAGTATTTGTTTTTCAATCGCCATGATTTTCCACCAAAAACATTAATGGTGTAACCATCATCTAATTTTGTTTGTTCCAATAAATCTTTAACTTGAGGGTCTGTACTTACAAAAGCTGCAGTGGCTTCTTGAGTTCTCCTGTCTGGATTTGCTTCAATGTAAGTATCCATAAAGTAATTAAAATTAGCACCTACAAACCAAAATTTTGGGGCATTGTATTTTAAACCCAATGATGCAGCCGATTGAGGCATTCCACCAATTTTATAATTTTCAAAATATACCACTTTGTTTGAAGCCAATAAAGTAGTTGAGTTATCTTGAGAAATAGTTACGATAGGTCTAGAGCTATAAGTATAATCACCCATAGTGAATGCTCCGGTTGCATCAATAGTAGAAGTTATTTTTACTTCAGCACCTAGTTCGGTACCAATAAATAGTTGATCAACACCTGTCATCATGTAATTTACAAAAGTGTTTAATTCATCGTGAAAAAAGTTTCTTGACCATGTTTGGTTATTGATTGTGGTGTAAAATCCAGTTAAACGAATTTTAACATTTGGATATCGTACTAAATAATTTAAATCTCCAGATGTGATGACTTCACTTTTCAAATTATCAAGAATTTGATTTCTTGTTCGAGGCGATACAAATGCATCACGAGTTAAAGGAGCTCTAGTTAAATACGCACCGTTAGCACTAATAATATGACGACCAGTAATTTTATATTCTAACCCAGCTTTAACGCCATAATTAAAGAATGATTCTTTTTCAGAGTCACCTTTTGACGTTTGTGGGAATAATCCATTTTGGTAGTTTCCTGTTCTCCAGAAGCTGGTGTTTGATAATGATAATGCACCATACCAGTCAATTTTAGCAGATTTTCCTTCTGCTTGTGCAAAACCTCCAATGGTGTTAACATTTATATCATAATTATAACCAAACTTATCACCAACTTTTACAATACGGTTTGAAGTTGATAAGTCTGCTTGTGCTGCTGATTCGTCGGCAAAATCTCTTTCAGCAAATTGATCTACATCAACCCAGTAATCAGCTCCTAACAAATCATCTAACACTTTAAAATTCATGCTTTTGTAAAAACTACCGTTTATACCTCCAGAGAAGATAACATTTTCGGTATATTGATGACTGAATGTTGAATTAAAACCATAGCGTTGTATGTCTGTTCTATAATCTTCAATAATGTATTTTGCTCTATTGCCAGTAACCGTATTTCCTTTAATACCATTAGCATCAGTAACACTGTGTAAATTTTTAGAGTTGGCAAAATACATTTGATCGAAATCTAATTGACGGGTATTTACATCATTTTTCCATAGATCCGTGTATAATTCGAATAGTGCTTCATCTCCAGGGTTACTATAATAACTTGGGAATTTTTTATAATAATCTGGTCTTGGATCGGCTGCTCCGTACCAGTTTAGACGTGTTTGACCGCTTCTACCAAAAGTATAAAACACAGATGAGTTGATTTGTGTTTTATCATTTAACTTAAAATAATGATTTAACATCATCATTGGTATGTGAGTATTTCTTACTCTACTATTTCTTTTTTCACCTGCTTGATAACCCCAATAAGAATTATAACGATAGTTTCCAGTTAAGTCATAAGCTTCTTGAATAGAAATACTTTGTCCTCCAGAAACGGTTGGAGCACCATAAGCAACTAATCCTAAACTGTGTTTTTCATTAAATTTTTTTTCAACCGAAATAAAATAACTGCCACTTCGGTAAAATGTCCCTTCGGTATAGCCTTCATCGGCATAACGCAACGACCCCGAAACCGTAACGGCTAAATTGTTTGCCATTAAACCTGTAGAAGTCGTGTACATTAATCTATGGTCGTATGATTGATTTGCTAAAGCATACGAAACTCTATTTCCTTTTCGTTGAGATGATGCACGAGCTGAAATATTTGAAAAGCCACCAATTCCGTTAAATCCTAATTGAGAAGAAGCTACACCATTTTTCATTTCTTGATACCGTGTAATATCATTTAACCCACCCCAGTAAGCCCAAATTGCACGACCGGTTTCTGGGTCGTTTAATGTTACTCCATTCATCATAGCAGTAAAGTGGTCAGAATCATAACCTCTAATTCTAAAACGAGCCACACCGAAATTAAAACCAGCAATCGAAGTAAAAACATCTCTCGAAGATTGCAATAAACCAGAAACATCTTGGTTTTCTGATTGGTCGTCAAGAGCTTCGATTGAAGTAGTACTTTGTGGCACTATGCTTGTATTGTCATCTAAAGAATCAATTGATAGAGAATCGGCTTGAGAAAATGCGTTACTTGAAAAAAGTAAAACAGAAAAAACAATAAGTGACTTTAATATGTTCATTTAAGTAATAGTTTAAATAAAGATTTAAAGCGGTTAGAAGTCTTATTTAGTGCTTCTTAGGGTGATCACTTTACTGTTTAATTTTAGTTTTTCAAAATTAGTTCAAAAAAGTTATAAAATGGTCATATTCATCAATTTGTTAATAATTAATTAAAACATTATTCATCTAACAAAACGTATTAAGATAAACGTTGAATTTTTTATTTATGTAGTTTTGCTAAAAATGTAAGAAATGAGAAAAGAGTTAAAAATAATTTTAATAGCACTATTTGTGCTGTCTTTTATAGGGGTAAGTGGACAAGAAAATACAAGCTCAAAGAAAAAATATTTGGTGTCGGCAATCGGTTTTTATAACTTGGAAAATTTGCATGATACTATTTTTGATGCAGATACAAATAAAATTATGCAAGATGATTATACACCAAAAGGAGATAAGCAATGGTCGTCAGAAAGATACCATCACAAGCTAACCAATTTATCTAAAGTAATAGCTGATATGGCTTCGGATGTTGCTCCAGAAGGAGTTGCAATTTTAGGTGTTGCAGAGGTTGAAAACAAAAATGTGTTAGATGATTTAGTAAAAGAACAACAAATTGCTTCAAGAAATTACCAAGTGGTGCATTACGATTCTCCTGATAGAAGAGGGATTGATGTGGGTTTGATTTATAATCCATCTTATTTTACTGTTCAATCAAGTAAGACCTTTGAACTGAAAATGGCTGGCGATTCAACTTTTTTTACAAGAGACCAATTATTAGTAAGTGGATTGCTAAATGGGGAGTTGATTCATGTTATTGTCGCTCATTGGCCTTCTCGTAGTGGTGGTGAAAAAAAGAGTGCTCCTAAACGAAATGCTGCAGCACAATTGGGAAGAGCAATTATCGATTCTTTACTGAATAATGATTCCAATGCTAAAATAGTATACATGGGCGATTTAAATGATGATCCAACCAATGTTAGTGTTAAAAAAATTATCAAGACGGTAGATAAACCTGAATTGGTAAAGGATAAATTAATGTATAACCCAATGGAACCGTTTTACAAAAAAGGTATTGGAACATTGGCTTATAGAGATACTTGGAATTTATTTGACCAATTAATTGTTTCTCCTGCTTTGGTTGACAAGGATTATTCTTCATATAAATTCTACAATGCAAAGGTTTTTAACAAAAACTATTTAAAACAAACCAGCGGGCAGTATGCAGGTTATCCTTTTAGAACACATGCTGGAGGAGCTTATGCTGGAGGTTATAGCGACCACTTTCCTGTTTATTTATTTTTAATCAAAGAACAATAGTTTAGTTCTTAATACTACCAAATACCATTTTCATGAAAAAAATTATTACAATATTGTTTATCGTTTTTGCATTTGTTGCAAAATCTCAAGATACACTTTCTATATTATCATACAATATTTTAAACTATCCTCTATCAAATGCTACTAAAGCTGATACGTTAAAGGCGATTATTAAACACACCAAACCTGATGTGTTTATGATTACAGAGTTGACGTCTTCATCTGGGGTTGCTACCATTTTAAACAATGCTCTAAATGTGGATGGTGTTACTTACTATGCTGCGGCAAATTATGTTAATGGACCAGATACGGATAACATGATGTTTTACAACAGTCAAAAATTTGGATTAAAATCGCAATATGAGATACCAACCGTATTAAGAAACATAAGCGAGTATGTGTTGTATTATAAGTCATCGGATATAGCAACAACGTTAGACACAACATTCTTACATTGTTACATGGCTCATCTTAAAGCGAGTAATACTCCTGCTGATTCTATTCAACGAAACCAAGAAGCAGTAACGTTTAAAAATTATTTAGATTCAAAAAATCAACCCATCGAAAACATATTTTTGGGTGGCGATTTTAATTTATATACCAGTCAAGAAGCGGCGTATAATACCATTTTGAATGGAGGAAGTGTTTCATTGGTTGACCCAATAAACACACCAGGAGACTGGAATAATAATGCTGCTTTTCAATCTGTACATACACAGAGTACACGTTCAGGTTCGTTAGGTGATGGAGGTTCTTTTGGAGGGATGGATGATCGTTTTGATTTTATTTTGGTAGGAAATGATGTGATGAATGGTACAAATAAGCTAAAATATGTTGTTAATTCGTATAAAGCTGTAGGTAATGATGGTCAACATTTTAACAAATCAATTAATGCTTCGCCAACAAATACTGCCGTTCCTGCTAATGTTGCCGATGCTTTATATTATATGTCGGACCATTTACCAATATTATTAAAAGTGTATTACGATGCAGCATTAAGTATTGATGAAAATAATAATTTGGAATTCTGGAATGGATATTTTTACGATAACAATTTTGTGTTTAAATCCGAACAAAATGAAAACAAACTATCCGTATTGGTTTATGATGTGGTGGGTAAATTAGTTGAAAATCAAAGAGTATTTAATACAAAATCGTTTAATATTAATTTGACAGCTTTAACTCAAGGGCTTTATTTTATAAAGGTGGTTTCTGAAAAAGAACAAAAAACTTTCAGAATTGTAAAACATTAATCTAATTTGTTTTACAACTATTTGTTAATTTCACGCGTCTTTTAGAGGCTAACTGAAAATTAAGATTTGAACATTTACAGCCAAAAACAACGATGGAAATTATTTCTTGCTGCATTAGCATTGCTAATTGTAATAGCATCGTTATGGTATACCAATATTTTGGTTAAAAAAATAGCTGATGAAGAGCGGGCAAAAGTTCAGTTGTGGGCAGGAGCTATACAAAACAAAGCAAGTTTAGTAAGTTATACCAGTGAACTTTTCGAAAAGATATCAGGAGAAGAACGCAATAAAATTGAAATATGGGCAGAAGCTAGTAAAAGGTTGGGGACATCTGAAAATAACAATGATATTTCGTTTTATTTAGAGATTATTTCTGGTAATACTACCATTCCTGTAATTGTAGTTGATGAAAACGACAATATTGTTAATCACCGAAATTTTGATGAGGAATTAGCAAAAGACCCTGAATATTTAAAGCAAGAGCTGCAAAAAATAAAAACACTAAATCCACCTATTCCATTAGATATTAGAATTTCAAGAAGCACAGTTTTAAAACAGAAATTGTATTACAAGGATTCAAAAATTTTTACCGAATTGAAAGATGTGTTGGATAATCTGATACAATCGTTTATTTCCGAAATAGTTATCAATTCTGCTGCTGTACCAGTAATTTACACCGATAGTTCGCAGACAAATGTGATTGAATATGGCAATTTGAAAGAAGAATTGTTCACTGATAGTACTTATCTGCTTCAAATTATTGAAGAAATGAGGCTGCAAAACAACCCTATTCCTGTAAATATCGATAAAAATACAGTAAATTATATCTTTTATAAAGATTCGTATTTACTTACTCAGCTTAAATATTACCCTTATTTTCAGTTTACTATAATTGGATTGTTTTTATTGATAGCATACTATTTATTTAGCACATCACGTAAAGTAGAACAAAACCAAGTCTGGGTTGGTATGGCAAAAGAAACTGCACACCAATTAGGTACACCGTTATCATCGTTAATGGCTTGGGTAGAATATTTAAAATTAAAAGATGTTGATGAGAATACCATCTCAGAATTGTCAAAAGACATTACCAGATTGGAAACCATTACCGAACGTTTTTCTAAAATTGGTTCGCTACCGAAATTAGAGAATGAAAACATTGTTGAAGTAATTCAGCAAACCATTGATTATTTAAAGGTTAGGCTTTCTAAAAACGTACAGATTGAATTAAAAACTAATTCGACTGATTTGTTGGCTAAACTAAATCCTTCACTGTTTAGTTGGGTATTGGAGAATATTATTAAAAATGCTGTTGATGCCATGAAAGGAGATGGGCAAATTATTATTTCTGTTACCGACCAATCACAATATGTTTATATCGACATTGCTGATAGTGGATCAGGAATACCTCGAGCAAAACACAAAACCATTTTTGAGCCAGGGTTTACCACTAAGCAACGTGGATGGGGGCTGGGTTTGTCGTTAGTTAAACGAATTATTGAAAATTATCATTCAGGTAAAATTTTTGTAAAACAATCAGATGTTACAGGTACAACCTTTAGAATAGTATTGAATAAATAAGTTGGCTGGTATTTACATTCATATTCCTTTCTGTAAACAAAAGTGTAGTTATTGCGATTTTCATTTTTCAACATCGTTAAAAAATAAAGCGGAGTTGCTTAGAGCATTGGTCAAAGAAATTCAACTAAAATCGACTGTATTAAAAGAACCAATTTCAACCATTTATTTTGGAGGAGGAACACCTTCGTTGTTAAATAGCTTAGATTTATTGTTAATTAACGAAGCTCTCCAAAAAAACTATACAATATCTAATGATGTAGAATTTACTGTGGAATGTAATCCAGATGATTTGTCAAAACAGAAATTGTTAACATTGAAAAATGCAGGAGTAAATCGCTTGAGCATCGGTACGCAATCTTTTTTTGATGATGATTTAAAATTTTTTAATCGCGCACATTCAGCTCAAGAGGCTGAAAAATCGATTTTGCTAAGTCAGGATTTAGGATTTGAAAATATTACCATAGATTTGATTTATGGCACACCAACTTTAACGCAGCAAAAATGGGAAGATAATTTAACGAAATTTAAAACGTTAAATGTCCCTCACTTATCAGCATACTCCTTAACCGTTGAACCAAAAACAGTATTAAACCATCAGGTAAAGACAAAAAAAACAATACTGTTATCCGAAGAAAGTGTGTTAAAACAATTCACTTCGTTGATGGATTTTGCTGCTGATAACAATTTTGTTCATTACGAAATTTCAAACTTCGCAAAAGAAGGTTTTTATTCAAAACACAACAGCAATTACTGGAAAGGAATTCAATATATTGGTGTCGGTCCTTCAGCGCACAGTTATGTTGGTAATAAAAGATTTTGGAATGTGGCAAATAATACCAGATACATTCGGGCGTTACAAAATGATATGAATTTTTTTGAAGAAGAGTTTATTGATAACACTACTGCTTATAACGAATACGTTTTAACCCGTTTACGAACCATTTGGGGTATAGAGTTAAATTATATAGACAATGAATTTGGTAGTTATTATCTAAAACATATAAATACTGAAATGGATAATTATATTAAATCTGGTCACCTCCAAAATTCAAATAATGTGATAACTTTAACTAAAAAAGGTATTTTTATAGCAGATAAAATATCTTCTGATTTATTTTTGGTGTTATGATAGCTCAAATTTCTTACAACAATCACAGTTATAAAATTGATTTGTCGAAACCGTTGGACGTATCTATTCCCTTAAAAGGTGATGCTTCGAATTTAACAGCTTGGTATGTTAAACCACCAGCATTTACGCCAGTAATGGAAAATGGTTTTGTTGGGGATGTAAATTTAGGTGGTGCAGTTAATTTCAGAAATATATTTTTTAATCCTCACGGACACGGAACTCATACTGAATGTGTGGGACATATTAGTAAAGAATTTTATACTATTAATCAATGTTTAAAGCAATTTTTTTGTTTTGCAAAGGTGGCTAGTATAACTCCAGAAATTATAGAGAACGACAGTTTAATAACATTGGCACAAATAAAAAATATTTGGGATAAAAATTGTGCTGATGCTCTATTAATTAGGACTGTTCCTAATGACTTGAACAAGTTGGGGAAACAATATTCAAGTACAAATCCAACCTTTATTCATCACGAAGCCATCCAGTATTTAATTGATAATGGATTGAAGCATATTTTGATTGACACGCCTTCAATTGATAAAGAAGAAGATGGAGGCGAATTATTAGGCCATCATTTGTTTTGGGAATATCCAAAAAAACCAAATACAGAGCGTACCATTACCGAATTGATTTTTGTAGATAATACTATTCAGGATGGATTTTATTTCCTCAATCTACAAATTGCTCCATTTGAGAATGATGCTTCGCCTAGCAAGCCAATTTTATTCCAAATAATTGATTAATATTTTTTTGAATTACATCTAGATTCAATTTTTTATTTTGATACATTTGTATTTTCAAAACAATATTTTATATGAAATTAGATTCATTAGACCTCAAAATACTTAAAAAACTTCAGGAAAACGGTAAAATAACCAACCTTCAATTATCGAAAGATATTGGGTTGTCTCCTGCTCCAACCTTAGAACGAGTTAAGAAATTAGAATCAAACGGTTTTATTGAAAGTTACCATGCTTTAGTTAACGAAGAAAAGTTAGAATTGGGAATTGTAGCATTTATGCAGATTTCGTTGATTCGTCAACGCGATAATGCTATCAACGATTTTGTTGCTCAAATCGAAAAAATTGATGAGGTAATGGAATGCTACAATGTTACCGGTCAGGCAGATTATTTATTAAAAATTATAGTAAAAGATATTAAACAATTTGATGTGTTGGTAAAAGAAAAATTATCACCAATTGAACAAATCCTTAACATGCACTCTATGATTGTAATAAATAGAGACAAGTATTCTAAAGTATTACCATATCAGTATAAATGAATATAGAAGAATTTAGAGATTATTGTATTTCAAAAAAAGGAGTAACCGAAGAATTCCCTTTCGATAAAAATACTTTGGTTTTTAAAGTAATGGGTAAAATGTTTGCATTGGTAGATGTGGAAACATTTGATTTTATTAATTTAAAATCCGACCCCGAAAATGCTATTGATTTAAGAGAAAAGTATCAGGGTATAAAACCTGGTTATCATATGAGTAAAATACATTGGAACAGTGTTTATGTGAATACGGATGTAACTGATAAAATGATTTTACAGTTGGTTGATGAATCGTATTCACTAATAGTAAATAGTTTAACCAAAAAGTTAAAAGAAGAATTAGCCCGACTATGAAGAAAATTTTAGGTTATTTTTTACAAGGATTGTTGTATACCTTACCCATAGTAGCAACAATATATATTGTAATTGAAGCTATTATTTTTGTAGATGGTATTATTCCTATTAATATTCCAGGACTTGGGTTATTGATTATTCTAATATCCTTTACCTTGATAGGTTATTTTGGTGGCATGTTTATTACAAGTTCTATATTCAATTTTGATAAAATATTGGATAAAGTACCTCTTTTAAAAATTGTTTATACTTCAATTAAAGATTTGCTCGCAGCATTTGTTGGAAAGAAAAAAAGATTTACAGAGCCGGTTTTGGTTAAAATGGAAGGGAATGTAGAACGATTGGGCTTTGTTACTCAGCGTGATTTGTCAGATTTAGGGATTCCAGATACGAAAATAGCTGTTTACATACCTTTTTCGTATGCGGTAACAGGTAACTTAATTATTGTCCCGAAAGATTGTGTAACTCCAGTAACAGGAAATTCGGCTGACATTATGAAATTTGTTATCTCAGGAGGAGTAACTGAGCTAGAAGATCAGGATGAGGACGAAACGAAAGTTAAATAACCTATTGATTAGCAAAAATAGTCAACCGTATCATGCCTTTATCTTGGTTAAGATAATCTAATTCTACTGATACTAAACCATCCATACTGCTCCATTCATACAAGTTGTTTACATTATTTGTAGGAGCTCCAAAATTAGGGTCGTTTTCAAATGAAGACTTAATCTCATTTAAAACGTCTACAGCGTCAGTTTCTAAACTGAAATAAGTATCTAAACCCACTTCATAACAACCTGCAGCGTCAAAAAAGTAGGTTACTTTATAAGAATCGTTTTTTCCAACAGGATATTCAAATTCTAAATAGTCCTCATCTTCTTTCATCAAAGATGATTTTTTTTCAGATTTTCTGACTTCCGAAAGCGACTTGTTTAAATCAGCTACCCTTTCTGAAATAGTTTTTACTTTAGTTAACTGACTATAATAACTATCGTTTCCAGTACATGAAAACAAGAATACAAAGCTTAAAACAAAAAATAATTTTAATAAAAACTTCACCATAACTATAAATAACATTAATACTCAAAGATACTCCAAAACTTGAAATTAATTTTTTGAAAAATAAAAAACATTTGAACGTAATTATAATTTACTTTGTCGCAACTATGTTAGAAAAATACAAGTACCATATTTGGCTACATGTCATTGTTTTTATTTTTGGGTTTACTGGTATTCTTGGTAAATTAATTCAGGCAGATTCGTATTTGCTAGTTTGGTATCGAGTTGGCATTGCTTTAATTGGAATAGGTGGTTACTTTCTTGTAATTAAACATCCGTTAAAAGTTTCTAAAAAAGTAATGATAAAAATCATAGGTGTTGGGGTGATTATTGCTATTCACTGGATTACTTTTTTTGAAGCCATAAAACAATCAAATGTTTCAGTTGCTTTGGTTTGTTTTTCTAGCAGTACTTTGTTTACATCTATAATAGAACCTATTTATTTTAAACGAAAAATAAAAGCTTATGAGTTAATATTTGGATTGTTAATAATAGTTGGACTTTACTTTATTTTTAGTTTTGAGTTCAAGTATCTCTCAGGTATGTTGCTGAGTTTTTTCTCAGCAGCTTTAGCATCATGGTTTACGGTGTTAAATGGTATGCTAATTAAAGAGGCGAATTCAAAAACCATTTCATTTTTCGAATTGCTTGGAGCTTTTACCGTTGTCACATTTATTTTAATTGGCTATAGGGGTTTTGATATTGCTGCTTACCAGATATCAGATTCCGATATAATATGGCTGGTAATTTTAGGAACAATTTGTACGGCTTTTGCTTTTATAGTCAGTGTTGAGGTAATGAAAAGAATAACTCCTTATTCAGTGACTATGAGCGTAAATTTAGAGCCCATCTATTCTATTGTTTTAGCAATAATAATTTGGCCCGAATCTGAAACCATGAGTTATGGGTTTTACATGGGAACTATTATCGTATTGGCAACTATTTTCTTAAATGGTTATTTTAAGAGTAACGAAAAAAAGAAATCATCGTAACAGAAAGTATTTATTTTTATGTTAAGATATCATAAAGGTTTTTTAAATCAACTTGTTGATTTTGATTTTGAAACACTAGAGAATAACTTGAGTAGTGTTTATGCCGTTGATAAAGAGTTTAAATTAATTTATTTTAATAAAGCTTATTTTGATTTTGCTCAGTCGAATAATGGCGAACCTTATCTATCTCAAAAATATCCATTAGGATCCTATCTGCCAGATGCAATTTACGGTAATATTAAGGGGTTCTATTTAGACAAGCTTAAGCAGATAATATTGTCAGGGAAAAGTGAACATTTAATATATGAATGTTCTAGTTCCAATACTTATCGCCAATTTATGCAAAAATTGTATCCACTAAGGAATAAATCTGGTATTGTTATTATTAACTCATTAAATGTTGAAAGTCCTGTTGAGCATGATGAAAAATCGTTTTCTGAAAATTATCTTCAAGAAACAGGATTTATTAATCAGTGTAGTAATTGTAGAAGAACACAGTCAGCAATAAACAATGCTCTTTGGGATTGGGTTCCAATTTATATATCAAAGATGCCAAGTAATATGAGTCATACTATCTGTCCTATTTGTTATGACTATTATTGGAAAAACTAAATAGCTAAAAAGTTAGCAATAATTTCTTTTCCATATTCTGTTAGAATGGATTCAGGATGAAATTGAACACCGTACAGTTGATAAGTTTGGTGTTTTAACGACATAATTTGTCCATTATCGTCGATAGAAGTAATTTTTAAATCAAGAGGGAAATTTTCAGAGTCGACTACCCAACTGTGATACCTGCCAATCTGGATGTTTTGTGGAATACCATTAAATAACAAATCTGATGATTCTATAATTTTTAAATTTGTGGCAACTCCATGATAAACTTGATTAAGGTTCTTTAATCTTCCACCAAAAACCTCCCCAATAGCCTGCATCCCCAAACAAACCCCTAATATTCTTTTAGTGGATGAATAGTGTTTTATTACATCCAACAAAATACCAGCATCTTTGGGTAGCCCTGGACCTGGTGATAGAATTATTATGTCGTATTTTTCTATAGCCTTAAGAGTAATTTTATCGTTTCTTACTACGTCAACTTTTTTCATCGAAACATCTTCTATATAATGTAACAAGTTGTAAGTAAACGAATCGTAGTTATCAATAAGTAGAATATTCATTTATGAACTGAAAAATTAAGGTCAAAGGTACAAATGTGTTTTTCAAAGACTAATTTTTCATAGTAAATCTTGTTGAAGATATTTATTAATAACCGAATATATATCATTAAAAAGTTAAATAAGAGGAGTTAATCGAATTTATTTAAAAAATAAGCAGGTTATTTTTAAAAATATATACATTTGTTACCCATTAACATAAAATTAAAATTCAAAATATTTAAATATGTCAACTCATAAAGAAGAACTAGCGGCCTTTATGGCACCGTTCAGAGAAAAACTTGCTCATGAAAAAGAATTTTTACAGGCAGTTGAAGAAGTAGCAGAAACAGTGTTACCATATATTGCAAAGCATCCCAAATATAAAGAGGCAAAAATCTTAGAAAGAATGGCAACGCCAGAAAGAGCGATTAGTTTTAGAGTGCCTTGGGTTGATGATAAAGGAGAATTTCAGATTAATACAGGTTATAGAGTACAAATGAATAGTGCAATAGGACCATATAAAGGAGGAATGCGTTTTCATCCATCTGTTAACATGAGTGTGATGAAGTTTTTAGCATTTGAACAAACGTTAAAGAATAGTTTAACATCATTGCCTATGGGTGGTGGTAAAGGTGGTTCTGACTTTGATCCAAGAGGAAAATCTGATAACGAGATTATGCGTTTTTGCCAAAGCTTAATGACGGAACTATATCAATACATTGGACCTAATACTGATGTTCCTGCAGGAGATATTGGAGTTGGTGCTAGAGAAATTGGATATATGTTTGGTCAATACAAAAGATTGGCTAACGAATTTACAGGTGTTTTTACTGGCAAAGGAATCAATTGGGGTGGGTCATTAATCCGTCCAGAAGCTACTGGATATGGAGCTGTTTATTTTACTCAGGAGATTTTAAAAAATGTAGGTGATACTATTAAAGGTAAAACAGTGGCAGTTTCTGGTTTTGGAAACGTTGCTTGGGGTGTTGCAAAAAAAATAGATGAGCTTGGAGGTAAAGTTGTTGCCATTTCTGGTCCTGATGGATATGTTTATGATGAGAAAGGTATTACTGGTAAAAAAGTAGAATATTTATTAGAAATGAGATCTAGTGGCAGAGATAGAGTTCAGGATTATGCTGATAAATATGGTGCAATTTTCCATGCAGGTAAAAAACCTTGGGGTTTAAAAGTTGATATTGCTATGCCTTGCGCAACTCAAAATGAGGTGGATGTTGCTGATGCAAAAGAATTAATTAAAAATAAAGTTCCATATTTAGTTGAAGTAGCTAATATGCCTACTACTCTTGAAGCTTATAAAATGTTAAAATCTGCAGGTGTTGTTTTTGCACCAGGTAAAGCAGTTAATGCTGGTGGTGTTGCAACTTCAGGGTTGGAAATGTCGCAAAACTCACAACGTATGTCTTGGTCGGCAAAAGTTGTTGATGAGCATTTGCATGACATCATGATCGAAATTCACAGAAGTTGTGTTCAATATGGTTACGATAAAAAAGCAGGAAAAGTGGATTACGTGAAAGGTGCTAATATTGCAGGTTTCGTAAAAGTTGCTGATGCGATGTTGGATCAAGGATTAGTATAATCTGTATTTGAGATAAAAAAAAGAGTTGTACAATTTGTACAACTCTTTTTTTTATCTTAAACACTTTTAGTTGATATATAATTCTAATAATCTTTCAAAACCAATACCAGCTAATAAAAAAATCACAACTAAATTTAGAAGAATCATTTTGTGTTCTTCTCTACGGATGTGTGCCAAAATTGCACCTGCCATAACCATTGCCAAAGCAGTTGCTGCAACAGGAGTTAAAATAGGTAAAATATTAGTAGCATAAGGTACAATTAAACCAACGGCTCCTAATAATTCCAAAAATCCAAAAAACTTTAAAGTTGACGATGAATAATCATCTTCCCAGCTTTTACTATTGGAAAAAGCAACTTTTCCTTGAAAAACTTTTGTGAAACCAGTATAGGCAAATAGTAGTGCCAATAATACTTGTAGAGCTAAAATTATCGTATTAATATCCATTGTTTATAAGTTATAAATTATACTACCAAATTAAATAATAATAATAGATTCAATTATGTCATTTGTCATGTTTTTATACTTAATTAATTAAGTTTGTTCTTTTAAAATATTAATATGTACGGAAAACTTCAAAAAGACCTTCAAGAAGAATTAAAAAGAATTGAAGAAGCTGGCTTATACAAGAAAGAACGAATTATAATAAGTCCGATGGGAGCACAAGTAAAAGTAGACTCTGGAGAAGAGGTTATTATTATGTGTGCAAATAACTATTTAGGATTGTCTTCACACCCCAAGGTTATTGAGGGCTCAAAAAGAGCTTTAGATACTCATGGATACGGTATGTCGTCAGTTCGATTTATCTGTGGAACACAAGATATTCATAAAACATTGGAAGAAAAAATCTCCAACTTTTTAGGAATGGAAGATACCATTTTGTATGCTGCTGCATTTGATGCTAATGGTGGTGTATTCGAACCACTTTTTGGAGAAAACGATGCTATTATTTCTGATGAGTTAAATCATGCTTCTATTATTGATGGGGTGCGTTTGTGTAAAGCACATCGTTATCGTTATAAAAATAGCGATATGGCTGATTTAGAGGAGCAACTAAAAAAAGCTCAAGCACAACGTAACAGAATTATTGTTACAGACGGTGTTTTTTCTATGGATGGTTATGTGGCAAAACTTGATAAGATTTGTGATTTAGCAGAAAAATATGATGCTCTTGTAATGGTTGATGATTCTCATGCTACTGGTTTTATTGGAAAAACAGGTAGAGGAACTCACGAATACAACAATGTAATGGGAAGAGTAGATATCATTACTTCAACCTTAGGTAAGGCTTTAGGTGGGGCAATGGGTGGTTTTACTTCGGGTAAAAAAGAAATCATTGATATGTTGCGTCAACGTTCCCGACCATATTTGTTCTCAAACTCTTTATCTCCGGTAATTGTTGGAGCGGCTATTGAAGTATTTAATTTATTAAGCTCTACAACAGAGTTACGTGATAAATTAGAGTGGAACGTTAAATATTTTAAAGACGGTATGAGAAAAATTGGATTAGAGTTTAGAGATGGAGATTCGGCAATAGTTCCTGTAATGCTTTATGATGCAAAGCTAGCCCAAACATTTGCTGATAAATTATTAAAAGAAGGAATTTATGCTGTTGGTTTCTTTTATCCAGTTGTTCCAAAAGACTTGGCTAGAATTAGAGTGCAAATTTCTGCAGCTCATACTCAAGCACATTTAGATAAGGCGATTAACGCTTTTGATAAAATAGGAAAGGAATTAGGAGTGATAAAATAATTGTAGATATTGATATAAAAGAGAAGAGCATCCAACTTGGATGCTCTTCTCTTTTTATTTCTTTGTCAATTAAAAATCAAAATCAGGGTCTGATGCTTTTACATAAGATTTTTTCTTAGGCTTAATCTTTTTAGTAAACAATACATCAATCAATTCATCCTCAACAGTAACTATAGTTCTGCTCATACCATTAATAATGGTTGTTACTTGGTCTGGAAATCGGTATTTTCTCACCACCCTTTCATAAGTGTTGTCTTCAAATTTTAAAAACATTTCTTCTTGATTTATAGCTCCTCCTTTTACAGTAACTTTTCCATAAAAACAATCCGCCATACTCCCTTTTCTGAAGGTAATAATTACATCGTCATAAACACCATCTTCAATTTCATAGGCTCCTCTTTTTTCAAAAATTTCAGCATATTTTTGGTAGCAAGTAACTTGTATTTCGTCGTTAGTTGCTTGAGCATATCCAATATATGTAAACGAGGTTAAAAGGAGACTAAATATTATCTTTTTCATAAGTCTAAATCTTAAATGTGTCCATAAAAATAAAAATACTTTATTTATTATCTAAATTTGAAGGACATAATTTTTCTTTTATTCATACAATCCCTCAATATTATGAGTTTAAATAGTATTAAAAATAATTTTCTTGAATCAAAACAAATATTAGACCAATTTGTAAATGATGAAAGTAATTTGCTGAAAATTGCTGAAGCAGGAAAATTAATGACAACTTCTATTGCTGGTGGTGGAAAAATAATATCGTGTGGAAATGGAGGCTCGATGTGTGATGCCATGCATTTTGCAGAAGAACTCACAGGTAGGTTTAGAGAGCACAGAAAAGCAATACCTGCATTGTCTATTTCTGACCCTTCACACATTTCGTGTGTAGGTAATGATTATGGTTTTGATGAAATTTTTTCACGCTATATTGAAGCTTTAGGTAATACAGGAGATGTATTGTTGGCGATTAGTACTAGCGGAAATTCAAAAAACGTAATTAAAGCTGTTGAGACAGCAATATTGAAAGGAATGAAAGTGGTGGCTTTAACAGGAAAAGATGGTGGGAATTTGGCTTCTAAATGTGATGTTGAAATACGTGCACCGTATTCCAAGTATGCCGATAGAGCTCAAGAAATCCATATCAAAGTAATTCATTCACTAATTCATTACATTGAAGAAAATCTAAAATAAACCATGTTAGTAAAAACTTTTGGCAGTGCAGTAGTTGGAGTTGATGCTATTACCATTACTATTGAAGTAAATGTGGATAGGGGGATGAAGTTTTTTATGGTAGGATTGCCTGATAATGCAGTAAAAGAAAGTCAACAACGAATAGAATCTGCATTAAAAAATGTAGGGTACAAAATGCCTGGTAAAAAAACCGTAGTAAATATGGCTCCTGCTGATATCCGTAAAGAGGGTTCTGCTTACGATTTAGCCATAGCAATTGGTATATTAGCTGCCTCGGGACAAATGAACGAACAGAAATTAGGTGATTATCTTATCATGGGCGAATTGTCGCTTGACGGAGGGTTGCAACCTATAAAAGGAGCGCTTCCAATTGCGATACAAGCAAGAAAAGAAGGGTTTAAAGGATTTATTTTACCTAAAGCAAATGCAAGAGAAGCAGCAATTGTTGATGATATTGATGTTTATGGTATTGAGAATATAAAAGAATTAATTGATTTTTTTAATGATGAAACTTTATTACAAAAAACAGAAATAGATACTCGAAAAGAATTTTACGAGAATTTAAATAGTGTTGATTTTGACTTTTTAGATGTTAAAGGACAAGAAAATATTAAAAGAGCACTAGAAATTGCTGCGGCAGGCGGTCATAATGTAATATTGATTGGACCACCTGGAGCTGGTAAAACGATGTTGGCAAAACGATTACCGACAATTTTGCCACCCTTATCATTGCATGAAGCCTTGGAAACGACTAAAATTCATTCAGTAAGTGGTAAATTGGCAACTGATACATCGTTGATTAGTGTGCGTCCTTTTAGAAGCCCTCATCATACTATTTCAGATGTTGCACTTGTTGGTGGAGGTGGATTCCCACAGCCAGGAGAAATATCGTTAGCACATAATGGAGTATTGTTTTTAGATGAATTACCTGAGTTTAAACGGACTGTTTTAGAGGTTTTAAGACAACCCTTAGAGGAGCGAAGAGTTTCTATTTCAAGAGCAAAATTTTCGATTGATTACCCTGCAAGTTTTATGCTGGTTGCATCCATGAATCCTTGTCCTTGTGGATTTTACAATCATCCTGAGAAAGAATGTGTTTGTTCTCCGGGAGTGGTTCAAAAATATTTGAGTAAAATATCGGGGCCGTTACTAGATAGAATTGATTTACACGTTGAGGTAACTCCTGTTACTTTTAATGAATTAAGTAAAAACGAATATAAAGGGGAGAGTAGTGGTCAAATTCGAGAAAGAGTTATTAAAGCTAGGCTTCTACAGGAAAAAAGATTTGAAGATAATAAAGGTATATATGCTAATGCACAAATGACTTCAAAACAATTGCGAGAAATTTGTGTGATTGATGAAGCTGGAAATGCCTTACTGAAAACCGCTATGGATAGGTTGGGACTTTCGGCAAGAGCTTACGATAGGATTTTAAAAGTAGCAAGGACGATTGCTGATTTGGAAAACGCTCCAAAAATTGAATCCAACCATTTAGCAGAAGCAATTCAATTTAGAAGTTTAGATAGAGAAGGTTGGGCTGGTTAATGCAAAAATTTAGTCAAAATAATATAACCTAGGATTATCCCAAAAATAGTGATGAGCACCCAGTAAGTTCCCTTAAACAATAATTTGTTTCGTTTTTGGTCTTTGTAAAACTGGTAGCCAATTACAACTATAAAAGCAATAATAAAAAGTATGGCAAATATTTTTTGTCCGTCGGTAAACATAGTTAGTGTTTGAAGTGAACAAAAGTACGTCCAAAATTTTTACTATCTTTTTCTAATCGATGATATTTACTCTTTATTTCAGGTAAGTTTAAAAAGCGAATCACTCGCTTTTTGAGCTGTCCACTTCCCTTACCATGTATTATTTCAAGAGTTTTTATTTTGGAATCTATGGCATCAAAAAAAGCATCATTTAGTGATGCTTCAATTTTTTTTGAGTTGTTAAAAATATTGTGTAAGTCTAACACCGATTTACTCATTAACCAGCTTTAGATTCAGTAACTAACCAGTTGTTGTTCTCTTTTTTCATGTTAACATTTATAGCAATCTTTTCATTTTTTCTAAAGGTGGCTTTAATAGTAACCTGATCGTCAGTAAAATCCATTATTTCAAAAACAAAATAACTGTCTAAACTTCCTTGGTAAATACTTCTGAATACTTCCATTTCTTCAAAAGTCATTACTTTAACTCGTTTGTTAAATTTAAAAACAATTAAGTTATTTGGGATTTTATCGTCGTTAATAATAATAATAGGTGTCTGACCACTCTTCTCGTCATCATTAAAATAATCTTTTAACGCATGTAAGTCAAGAGTTTTTTGGATAACTGTATTAATGTCTTTTGCACTTTGAGCAAAAAATGACAAAGGGAGAAGTACAGTAAATATTAAAACTAACTTTTTCATAACTTTAATTTTTAGTAATTCCTACACTATTGTACGGTTTAGATAAATTTTAGTTTCAATATAGATACAGAAACGTAAGTGTGAAAATACAATTTTAGATTTAAAATATCAACAACAATGCCAATCAATTTTAATTCCTTAACAAAGTTATTATTTTTTGGCAATGTATTTGTGTAAATAATACTAAAAATGCATATTTTTACGTAACCTAATTTAAATGATATAAAGATGAAAAACAGGAAATTAAGTATAGTAGCTTTATTGATATTTTCAGTTTCATTGATGACTTTTTCATGTAAGAAAGACAAAGAAGAGGAAGAAATTGATAATCAAACAACATCTTCACAGGATAATGCGATATCTCAAAATATGTTTGATGATGTAAAAAAAGTAGTTGAAGAAGCAGCAAAAGATGAAGGAAGTACTAGTAAAACAGGATTTTTCTTCGGGACATGTGCTACAGTATCTATTAGTCCTAATTGGATTGATTCTGCGCAGTATTGGCCTAAAACAATGACTATTGATTTTGGTTCCTCAAATTGTACTGGTACGGATGGGGTCAATAGAAGGGGTGTTCTAACTGTAACACTTACAGATAGGTATGTAAATGCTGGAAGTGTTTTAACTGTTCAACCTCAAAATTATTATATTAATGACCATTTAATTGAGGGAACAAAAACTTTAACTAATAACGGTAGAAATTCTTCAAACAATCTATCATTTACTGTTCAGGTAACCAATGGTAAAGTTACTTTCCCTGCTGGGGGGTATACAACATGGAGTTCAACTAGAACCAACGAGTGGATTGCTGGAGAGTCAACTCCTGGGTTACTTGGGCTTTGTGACGATGTTTATCTGATTACTGGGTCAGCGAGTGGAGTAAATAGAGCTGGGTTGTCTTATTCTGTAAACATTACTTCGCCATTACGTAAAGAAATTTGCTGTAGATGGCTAGTGAGTGGTTCATTAGACATTATTCCAAGTGGATTGTTAACAAGATCGGTTAATTTTGGTAGTGGAAATTGTGATGCAGTAGCAACTGTCACAATTGCAGGCAATACTTTTACATTCGTAATGAATTAAAGTTGGTTCGTTATATTAAAAAAAGAGGAGATTTTGGTCTCCTCTTTTTTTTTGTAAAACTTAAATATTTCCTTTTGTATATCTAAATAACCATTGGTGTATTAACATTATTCTTGTAGTTAATCAAGCATATATTTGTACCAAACAAATAATATTTATCCATGAAAAAAATAATTTTCTTTTTTGCTGCTCTTACAAGTGTACTTATACAAGCCCAAAATACTGCTTATAAGTTTAGTATCGATTTAACTAAAGCTAATAACGATATGTTACAAGTAACACTTGAAACACCTGAAATAAAATCAGACAAGATTATATACAATATCCCAAAAATGGTTCCAGGAACCTACAAAATATATGATTTTGGGCAATACTCTATGGACTTTGAAGCTTATGATAAAAAAGGGTACGCTATGAGTGTTACACGATTGGATGACAACCGTTGGGAAATAGATAATGCTAAAAACTTAGCAAAAATCTCATATTGGGTAGAAGATACTTGGGATGCAAAAGTTAAAGATTTAGTTTTTGAACCAGGAGGTACAAATATTGAGAAGGATGAAAATATTGTGTTAAATAATCATGGATTCTTTGGATATTTTGATGGGTTAAAAAATCTGAAATATGAATTATCGGTAACACGACCAGAAAATTTTTATGGGGCAACAGGATTGACGGAAATTAAAACTACTGGGAATACTGATGTGTTTTATGTAAATAATTACATGGATTTAGTAGATGCTCCTATTATGTATAATGTTCCAGATACAACGGTTATCGAAGTTGGTGGAGCAGATATTTTAATTTCTGTGTATGCAAAAAATAAATCTGTTACCTCTAAAGAAATTGCAAAAAATATTGCTTCAATTCTAGAGGCTCAAAAAAATTATTTAGGAGGTAAATTACCTATCGATAAATATGCTTTCATTATTTATTTATATACTGGGCAAAGTGGTTCTGGTGGTAGTGGAGCTTTAGAACATTCATATTCATCGTTTTATTATTTGCCAGAAATGACTGCGGAAAGAATTTCAGGTTTTTTAATTGATGTTGCAGCTCATGAATTTTTTCACATTGTAACCCCTTTGAATATTCATTCGGAAGAAATTGGTGATTTTGATTACATCAACCCAAAAATGTCGAAACATTTATGGATGTATGAAGGAGTTACTGAATATTTTGCCGGACATGTTCAGGTTTATGAAGATTTAATCTCAAAAAACGAGTATTTAGAAGTAATTCAAGATAAAATAAAGGGTGCTAGCTACTACAAGGATAATTTACCTTTTACTACCATGAGTTTGGGTTGTTTAGATGAACACGAAAAACAATATGGTAATGTTTATCAAAAAGGAGCTTTAATTGGTATGTGTTTGGATATCCTGTTAAGAGAACACTCAAAAGGTGAAATTGGGATGAAGGATATGATGGCCATGTTATCGAAAGAATATGGCAAAGATGTGTCATTTAAAGATGAAGAACTGTTTGATAAAATTTCAAGTTTATCATCTTCAAAAATTAGAGATTTTTTTAAGATGTATGTAGAAGGTGAGAACTCATTACCATTAGACGAACTGCTAAATAAAGTAGGTATAACATATAAAACAAATGTTATTGTAAAAGAAGTTTCAATGGGGGGAGCTTCAATGAGTTATAATGAAGAAATTGATAAAATTTATGTGGTTGATACAGGTAATATGGATGAGTTTGGAAAATCATTAGGATACAAAAACAACGACATTATTAATTCTATTAATGGCGTAGCAATTACTGCTGATAATATTAAAGATGAGATGGCAAGACTTAAGAAAACATTAAAAGAAGGTGATAAAATAGAAGTTATTGTTAGTCGTGAAATAAAAGGTAAATCAAAAAATGTAACTTTAAAATCAAAAGCGATGTTGGTAGAAAAAACGAAAAAATATTTTATGGAGTTTAATCCATCAGCAACACCTGAACAACTTGCCTTGCAAAAAGCATGGTTGAATACTAAAATGTAAACTGAAAATGAAGTATTAATGTTCAATAAAAAAAGACTTTACTGGATAGCTCAAATTATTGGTTGGTTGGTTTACGTTTTAATTGTTGGAGTTTTTAATCAATTGAATGGTAATGAGGTAACTTCAGAGTTATTGTTTAGTTTGCTGTCTATTTACTTTATCGGATTATCCATTTCACATTTTTATCGTGGAATTATCATCAAATTAAATTGGATGAAATTATCAGTTTCGAACTTAATTCCAAGGGTTTTTATTGGAGTAATTATTTTGGGTGTAATAGTGTATTTTCTACAAACATTAGTACTCGAAGTTTTAATAGTTGGCCAGGTTTATTCATTTTTATTAGCTGATGCTTTCCCAAAAATTATTAATTGGTCGTTGTTGTTTTTGCTCTGGTCATTACTGTATTTCCTTTTTCATTTCATTAATAATTATAAAAAAGAAGAGATTAAAAATTTACGTTGGGAGGCTGCTCGTAATGAAATTGAATTGAACAAAATAAAATCGCAACTAAATCCACATTTTATTTTTAATTCCATGAATAGTATAAGAGCATTGATTGATGAGAATCCTCAATTGGCTAAAAATGCCATTACTCAATTATCCAATGTATTAAGGAATTCGTTAATGATTGGCAAGAAAAAGCTAATTCCACTAAGTGATGAATTGAAAATTGTTGATGATTATTTGAGCTTAGAAAAAACCCGATTCGAAGAAAAGTTAACCATTGTAAAAAATATTGAAGCAAATACTGAAACATTTTTAATACCCCCTTTAATGATTCAAACTTTGGTTGAAAATGCAATAAAACACGGTACATCAAAACTACCAGAGGGAGGTATAGTAGATATACAATCGAGTTTAGATAAAGATGTTTTGATTGTAACGATTTATAATTCAGGTTTTTACGATGAAAACAATATGCCGGAAACAGGTTTTGGTGTAATAAACACCAAACAGCGATTACAATTGTTGTTTGGTGATAAAGCACATTTTTCAATAATAAATGAAAATGGTAGAGTAAAAACAACATTAATTATTCCTACAAAAACTCAACTGTAAAACAAAAACGCGCAATTATGAAAGTAATTATTGTAGATGATGAAAGATTAGCTCGTAAAGAACTGCAAAGTTTATTGTCAAAATTTCCAAATGTTGAGGTTTTGTCAGAATGTGATAGTGTGCAATCGGCATTAGTAGATATTGAAAAATATAAACCTGATTTGGTGTTTTTAGATATTAATATGCCAGGAAAAGATGGTTTTGCTTTATTAGAGGAGCTGGATTATATTCCTGAGATTGTATTTGTTACGGCCTATGATGAATACGCTATTAAGGCATTTGAGGTAAATGCATTGGATTATCTTTTAAAACCTATCCAATCTGAACGTTTAGAAGAAGCTATAAATAAATTTAATTCTAATGAGGTTGTTGAGAACAATAATCACAAATTAGGATTGAATGACCAAGTATTTGTAAAAGATGGAGAGCGTTGTTGGTTTGTAAAACTATCAGATGTGCCAATGTTTGAATCAGAAGGAAATTATGTAAGAGTGTATTTTGATAATAATAAACCATTGATACTCAAATCTTTAAATAATCTAGCAAATAAACTTGATGAGAATGTGTTTTTTCGGGCTAATAGAAAATTTATTATTAATCTAAACTGGATTGAAAGTATTGAGAACTGGTTCAATGGTGGTTTGATGGTCAAACTTAAAACAGGTGCTAAAGTTGAAATATCAAGGAGACAAGCATCAAAACTTAAAGACATGAAAAGTTTATAAATAAGTGTTTATCTTTAATATAGTGAGTTTAATCTCTCATTTTTAGTGCTATGTATAAAAAATAGTTGATATCATTAATTTTTTTCTAAATTTATACTTCATTTAAAATCATATAATGAAACAGTTTTATGTAAAAGCAACAGATTCTACCCCTGAAATTAGGTTTGATTTAGGAGAGAATATTTTTTATATAAAAGGAAAATCCGTTTTTACAGAGGTTGATGAATTTTATGACCCAGTTATTGATTGGCTGAAAAATCTTGATGGAAAAATAACTAATCCGATTATATTTCATTTTGATTTAGAATATTTTAATATTATTTCTTCCAAACGCATTCTGTTTGTATTATATACACTTAATGAATTGAGAAACAATGGCTCTGATATTGAGGTTTCTTGGAGTTTTTCTGTAGAAGATGATGATATGAAAGAAGTTGGAGAAGATTATGCTTGTATGGTAAACTTGCCGTTCAACTTTATTTGTAAATCGCTAGAGCATGAAGTAGATTGATTAATCTTTAATTAATTTAAAATCATTGGGTTATAAATTTCTTTCCCCATTCGAAAATAACAATTAAGTTTCTTTATCTTAATTATATTGCTCAACTTTGTCTCTCATTTTTAAATTAAACGCTACTATGAAGAATACCTCTTTAATCATAAACATAGTTTTGGCTATTGCTGTTGCTGTGCTCTATTATTTACATTTTTCTTGCTCTAGTTCATGTGCTCCAATCAATACTGATGAGGTTGCTGTAGAAAATGACATTAAAATAGAATCTCCTTCAATAGCAAAAAAAGGTTTTGCAAATGTTGGATACATTAATATTGATTCATTGCAAGATAAATATGATTTATATGAAGTGTTAATTCAAAAACTGAAATCAAAACAAACTAAGTATGAATCTGAAATTTCTGGTAAGATGGTTGCTTTCGAAAAGAAAGTAAAAGATTTTCAACAGAAAGCTTCTACGATGACTCAGTTTGAAGGACAAATGAAACAACAGGAATTGGCTGAAGAAGAACAAAAGTTGTATAAATTGAGAGAAGATTTTGCAGGTAAATTTCAGGAGGAAGAGGCCAAGTTAAATGATGAATTTCAAAAAACGGTTCAAGCCTATATTCAAAAACACAACAAAACAACCAATTATGATATTATTATTGGGGCATCACAATTGGGTAATATAGTATTGGATTTTAAACCTGAAATAGATATCACACAAAATGTGGTGGATGGATTGAATGCTGAATATAAAGCTAAATCGACAAAATAGTAATGTTAATAGCCCAGCATAAAAAACAAACTAATATTGCTGAATATATTTTGTATATGTGGCAGATAGAAGATATTATCCGATCTAATAATTTTGATTTAACTCAAATTAATGATACAATTATTTCAAAGTTTGATGTATCAAAAGAAACACAATATGATATCAAATTATGGTATCAGAATTTAATTGAGCAACTACTGAAAGAAGGTAAATCAGAAAAAGGACATTTGAGTTTTCTTATAAAACAATTGGATGAATTAAATAACCTTCATAATTCTTTACTTACCACCATTCAAGACGTTGATTACCAAACGGCTTATATAGCTGCGAAAGAGAATATTCGAAGTTTCATGGTTAAATCTACAGAGGCAAATTCTGAAATAGAGGCTTGCCTTATTGCCTTGTATGGGTTTTTAATGTTAAAACTAAAACAGACAGAAATCAGCAGCCCAACCAAAGAAGCTATGCAAACGTTTAGTAAATTACTTGCTATTTTAGTAGATAGATACAATAAATTGAAAAAAGGTGAGTTACTTTTTTCGTCAGAAAAAAGTAATTAAGCAATAGAAATCATCTGTTGTTATGTTGTTGTGAAAAAAAATCTCTTCATATTGATCTTATTGATTTCGTCCTTCACAGGATTTTCTCAATGTACTACTGAAGTTGTAGTTGATACAGTATCAGTTTTACCTAATGGAGATGTTATTGTTTCGTGGCAACCCAGCCCTGATGTGGGGATAGTTAGTTATGATATATTTATTGTTAACCCAAACACTTCAGCTAACGATAGCCTTAATTCTGTGAATGCAGCCACATTCTTTTTTGTTATCCCTTATGACACTGTTGTTAAGTATCAAATAAGTGAAATAGGTGTGGTTGCAAATTGTGGAGCTGGAATTGGTATTAGTCCAGTAGGCAATAATTATCACAATACTATTTTATTAACTCAACAAATAAATATTTGTGATGCTACCACTACGCTTACTTGGAATGCATATGATGATTTCCAATCAGGAACAAACGTAAGCTATAATGTGTATGTTGATATTAATGGAGGAGGATTTAACCTGGCAGGCACAACCAATTCTCTAACCTATACTTATGCAGGATTAACCATTGGCACAAATTATCAGTTTTTTGTCAGGGCAATTGAAAATGGGGGGGCAGGACCATTTACATCATCTTCGAATATTGTTGATGTATCAGGAAATTTTTTGAAGAATCCAACATTTCTTTATCTTTTTACAGGAACAGTAATAGATTCTAGCCAAATGTTGGTTCAGTTTTATGTTGATACGGCAGCAGATATTAAATACTATAACATTAAAAGAGCATTGACAAGTGATAATGTTTTTACTATCATTAGTTCTGTATCAGATTTTCAAGGAATGAACCCTATGATTAGTTTTTATGATGAAAGTGTAGATGCAAAAAATAATTCGTACACCTACAAAATTGAAGCTGTAAATCAATGTGATCAATCAAAAATAACATCAAATATTGCACAAACTATTCGGTTAAATGTTTCTGAAGATATAGCCAGTTCTACTAATAAATTAAACTGGACCTATTACGATGGCTGGTTAGGTAATGTTAAAGATTATTTGATATACAGACAATCGAGAAATGAAACGAATTTTAATTTAATAGCTACTATTCCGGCATCTTTGACTGTAAATACCTATTTAGATGATGTTTCCAGTGAATTGCAGGGGACAGGTGAGTTTTGTTATAAGGTTTTGGCAATAGAACAAAATACGGTGCATATTGATAATTTACCAATGGCAACTAGTTCTTCTGCTGAAGTTTGTGTTAAACATGAACCTTTTATATATATTGCCAATGCTTTTGAACCGTTAAGTCCTTTTAATCCCACTTTTAAGCCATCAGCTATTTTTTTTGATATAACTACCTATCAATTTTTAATTTTCGACCGATGGGGACAAAAAGTATTTGAAACCAATAATAGAGACGAAGGTTGGAATGGTCAATTCAATAATTCGGGTATTAACTTACCTATGGGTGCATATGTGTATTTAATAAAACTCAAATCAACCAATGGTGACGAATTTCAAAAAAGGGGTACAGTTACTTTAATTCGTTAAATAATAAATCAATCTGGCATTGTACTTGAAGATTGGCTGGAAATGATTTATTTTTGAATCTTAATTATGAATTTTTTTCCTAAAATAGTTTTTATTTTTTTGCTTTTAATAGCATTTTCGTTTCAGGGTTTTACCCAAAATGCTGACTGTGATAAGCTGCTAAAACTAACTGACACCATTTACCAGGCAAAAAACATAAGTGGTTTTGGTCAAAAATTAGAGTTTAAAAATAATTTTAACGACGATATATCTTCATTTCCTGAAGAAACCAATTCGATTTGGTACTTGTTTCAAGTCCCTGCCACGGGTAATTTTACTTTTGATATTGTTTCTAATAACGAATTGGATGATTGGGATTTTTTATTGTTTGAGTATAAAAGTCAGTTTTGTCGGAGAATAGATTCTAATAGAATAAAACCCATTCGAGCAAATTTGTCAAGAAGTTCAACCACTGGTTTATCGTTGACTTCTACTCAAGAATTTTCGATGCCAGGAATTAATAACAATTATAGCAAGTATGTAAGTGCCAAAGTGCACGATGAGTTTGTGTTGGTGGTAAATAACCCTAAAAAAACAAATAGCAATCATACTTTGTTATTGCATTTTCCAAAAACTCAAAAAATTGAACAACCAGTTGTTGATCCTGTAAAAATTGAAGAAGTAAAAGACACTCCAAAACTTAATTTCACAATTAATATTAGTGATGCTGCGACCAGATTACCTGTATCGGCAAACGTTACGATAAGTGGGTTGCGAAAAGAAAATGTGGAGCTGAATAATATTACCAACTATCAGGCAATAGTAGAAAAAACAATGTATAGAATAAATTTAACTGTTGCAACTGAAGGGTATATGCTATACTCGACTAAAATTCATATCAATAAATCAAAAGATGAATTTCATCAAGATGTAATATTGGAAAGAATTGTGGAAGGTAAAAATGTAAGTTTAGATGACATTCAATTTCAACCTGCAAGTGATAAGTTTTTGAAAACCGCAGAAAGCTCTTTAAAGAGTTTGTTGAATTTCATGGAATTAAATAAATCGGTTAAAATAGAGATTGAAGGTCATGTTAACGGTCCTGGGCAGTCTAATCATAATGAGTTCAAAAAGCTGTCGATTGATAGAGCAAATGCTGTTAAAGATTATTTAACATCGAATGGAATTGAGTTGAGTCGACTACAATGTACTGGTTATGGTAATTCAAAAATGATTTATCCTGACCCTAAAATTGAAGATGAACACTCCGCAAACAGAAGAGTAGAAATAAAAATAATATCAAAATGAGTTTGATTTTGGGAATTGAAACTGCAACAAAAATGTGCAGTGTTGCAATAAGCAGAAATGGAGTTTTATTGGCTATGAAAGAAGTAGGTGGAGAATATTCCCATTCTGAAAACTTAAATCATTTTATTGAATTGGTGTGTAAAGAAGCTAAAATACAATTGAATGAAATTGACGCTGTTGCTGTAAGTAAAGGACCAGGGTCTTATACAGGATTGCGTATTGGAGTTTCTTCGGCAAAAGGGTTATGTTACGGATTAGAAAAACCATTGATTGCTGTTGATACATTAAAAGTATTAACACTGCCAGTTATAAATTCTAATTCTCTCGAAGAAGAGACTTTGTTTTGCCCTATGATAGATGCTCGGAGAATGGAGGTTTATACCGCATTGTATAATTCAAAACTGGAAATGGTTGAATCCATTTCTGCAAAAATTATTGATGAGTATTCATTCGCAGATATTTTGGAAAAACAAAAAACTGTTTTTTTTGGTGATGGAGCCGAAAAGTGTAAAGCATTGCTGAGTGAATATAAAAATGCTGTTTTTATTAATGATATTGAGCCTTCAGCTAAATATGTAAACCAATTGGCTTTAGAAAAATTGAATAAACAACAGTTTGAAGATGTTGCTTATTTCGAACCTTATTACCTAAAAGAGTTTTTGGCTACTATGCCTAAGAATAAAATTTAATTACAACTTCCTACTTGTTGCGAGGATTTGAATATTATTTTCTTTGAAGTTTTAGGAATACTAATAAACTCATAAGGAAAAACAATAGCTTGAGTATTAGTGCATTTTGGGTTGGAAGTAATTTCTGTATAATTAACTGTAAGTTCATTGTCTTGCTCATGAACCGAATTTATTTTTAGTTGATAACCACCATTGTTTTTGGCGCCTAAAGCTATCAAAATAACGGTTTCGGTATTAAAATCAATGGAGGGAGCAGGGTTCGGATCGGTAAAATGGGACCAGGCTGTATCCCAAGCTTTTTTAAAATCAGTTGTGTTGTTTATGGTTCGTTCGGTTAAGTTTTCAAATCCCGAATTCGAATTTTTGGCTATCAATTTAAACTCGATATGTTTATTTAATTCTAAATGCTGGGAGGTAGAACAAGAAATAAAAATTATTGTGGTAATGAAAAATACAAATCGCATAGTTAAATTTTAAATTACATCACACCCATTGGCGTTCTGATCCCTTTTTTATTTCCACATTTTCTTGGGTTTGAGCATGAAATGACTAATCCAATAATTAAGAGTAGCAATATTGTTTTAATAACTGGTTTCATAGTTTTTAATTTAGTTATTGTAAGCAAGATAAGTATTTTTTTATTGTTTCTTCTAATCCAAAATATAAAGCGTCAGAAATTAATGCGTGTCCAATAGAAACTTCTTGTAAATTAACGATGTGCTTTTTGATATAAGCAAGGTTGTCCAGATTTAAATCGTGGCCAGCATTAATACCTAATCCCAATTTATTAGCAAGGTTAGCTGCAATTACAAATTCGCTGATGGCTTTTTCTTTGTTTTCATTAAAATGCTCGGCATAAGGACCAGTATAAAGTTCAATTCTGTTTGTTCCTGTTGCAACTGCATTTTCTATATTTTCTAATTTGGTATCGACAAAAATAGAGGTTCGAATACCATTGGTATTGAATTCGGTAATCACTTCTTTTAAAAAATCTTTTTGTTTTTTGGTGTCCCAACCAGCATTAGAAGTTAAAACCCCTGGAGGATCTGGAACTAATGTTACTTGTTCGGGTTTTATCTCTAAAACTAACTTAATAAATTGAGTGTTTGGAAATCCCTCAATGTTAAATTCGGTTTTTACTACTTTTTTTAAATCATAGACATCGGCGTACCTTATGTGCCTTTCATCGGGTCTTGGATGAATAGTAATACCATCTGCTCCAAATTTTTCACAATCTATAGCCACTTGAACAAGGTTTGGAATATTCCCTCCACGTGCATTTCTAATAGTTGCAACCTTATTAATGTTTACGCTTAATTTTGTCATATTTTAATTGGTAATTTTGAACTAAAATAGTAGGTTTACAAAACAAAGGTAAAACTTTCATTAATAACAATATGATTGCTGCGGAATTAATATCGTACGAAATACCACCACTAAAACTATCAGATACTGGAAGCAAAGTTTTGCAATGGATGGAAGAGTTTAAGGTGAAGGATATGGTAGTGGTTAAAAGCAAAAAATATATTGGAATTATTGAAGAAACCGATTTGTTGGATAGAAATAACATTGAGGATAAGATAGAAACGTACTCGCTTGATTTAAAAAAGCCGTTTGTTTTCAAAAATCAGCATATTTTTGAGGTAATTGGTTTATTTGTAGAGTTTGATGTTGATGTGTTGCCTGTTTTAAACGAAAATTCGGAATATTTAGGGTTAATAACTTCAAAAAAGATTTTACAATACTTGTCTGAAATAGTTTCAGTTGCAAATCAAGGAAGTATTATTACACTTGAAATGAATGCCATTGATTATTCTATGGTAGAAATTGCAAAAATTGTGGAGTCTGATGATGCTAAAATATTGGCTTCTTTTATTACCTCGCACCCTGATACCACTAAAATTGAGGTTACCTTAAAAATTAATAAGACCGATATTACCAGAATATTACAGACTTTCGAAAGGTTTAATTATACTGTAACAGCTTCCTTTAACGAAAGCGAATATCACCAAGATTTAAAAAATAGGTATGATGAGTTTATGCGGTTCTTAAATCCATAACCATTGTTCTTATGCTTTTAAAAAAACTAGTATTGTTTTCTTTTTTGTTTGGTTTACTTAACAATAGTATAGCACAAGATTCTACGGCCTATGTTATTGTAAATGAAATAAAGTTAATAGGAAATAAAACCACCAAAGATCATATTATTGTCCGAGAGTTACCCTTTCAAGTAGGAGATACAATTTGGGCACATAAAATGACTCAAATATTTGAAAGAGCTCAAAGTAATATTTTTAATACTTCGCTATTTAACTTTATAACTATAGAACCGGTTTATTTTAATGACACCTATATTTCGATTTACATAACTGTTGAAGAACGTTGGTACTGGTGGCCTCTTCCTATTTTTGATATTCAAGAAACCAATTTCAATACATGGTGGGAAACTAGAAATTTTGATAGAGCAAATTATGGGATGTTTGTAGTAAAAGAAAATTTTAGAGGGAGGAAGGAACGAGTTGGAGTCAAAGTTCAAGGAGGTTATACAGAACAAGTTGGTTTTAGTTATTCAATTCCATATTTAAATCAAAAACAAACCCAAGGATTGAGTCTAAGTTTTAGCTATAGCAGAAATAGGGAAGTAAACTTTTCTACATTAGACAACAGAAGATTGTTTTACAAAAACAATGATAAGTACCTGAAGAAGGAAATCTTTACCAAAGCAACCTACGAATTCAGACCAAAGTTGTACAACAATCACAGTGTTCAAATTTCTTATACTAATGTCGATTTGGTTGACTCTATGTTGTTTTATAATCCAAATTATTTGGAAAAAAATCAAACCAACATTGAATTTTTAAGTTTTACCTACTATTTAAAAAGAGACAAAAGAAATAATAAAGCTTATCCAACCAAAGGTTATTTCTATGATTTTCAGTTTACTCAGAATGGATTGGGAGTTTTTGATAAGAATACCAATAATTCTTTTTTCTCTATTGGTTATAGAAAATATATCCCACTAGACAAACGATTATATATTGCTGGATTAGTGAAAGGAAAAACCTCAATTAATAATCCGCCATTTTATTTTTTAGGAGGATTAGGTTATGGAAGTACACTGGTTAGAGGTTACGAGTATTATGTGATTAATGGAAATCATTATGGGTTATTTAAAACTCAATTAAGATATGCATTACTTGATAATAAAGTGTTTAAAATTAATATTTTACCACTCGAACAATTTAAAAAAGTACCACTATCTGTATATTTAGGTACTTATTTTGATGGGGGTTATGTGAGTGAAAATCGGGAGCGGTTTTCAAATTTTTTAAACAAAGAATGGCTATTTGGCGGTGGAGTATCTATTGATTTTGTTAGCTATTACGATATGGTGTTTCGCTTCGAATATTCGTTTAATAATTTAAGTGAACAAGGATTGTTTATACACTTTGTAGCACCATTGTAACCAAAATAAGTAATTTTCAAAAAAATTAAAGAATTGAAAATAGCCATTTATAGCCGAATTTTATCAGACAACCAACTTTTATTTGTTTGTGAGTTGATTAAAAAGTTAACGGAAAAAAATGTTGAAGTATTGGTTTATGAGCCTTTGGTTGAGTTAATCATGAAACAGAATGACTCACTAACATCTTTGGTTAGCTTTAAAAATTCTCAGCAACTGAAAGGAGTTGATTATATGTTTAGCGTTGGTGGTGATGGTACTTTGTTGGAATCGGTTAGTTTTGTTAAAAAACTTACTATTCCAATTTTAGGAATAAATACAGGTCGATTAGGTTTTTTAACATCAGCATCAAGTAATGAAATAGATGCAACTATTGAGCAGGTGCTAAATAAAGATTACGATTTAGATACGCGTTCTATGTTGGATGTGGACTTGCAGAATCATCCTTTTGGAGAATTAAACTTTGCATTAAATGAAGTTACCATCCAAAAAAGGGATTCTTCTTCGATGATAATAATTCATACGTATTTAGATGGAGTGTTTTTGAATTCCTATTGGGCTGATGGGTTAATAATTTCAACTCCGACAGGTTCTACCGCATATTCGTTAAGCTGTAATGGTCCAATTGTTTTACCAAATTCTGGAAATATTATTATAACACCAATTGCCCCACATAATTTAAATGTTCGTCCGTTGGTTATACCAGATAATATAGAGGTGAGACTGAAAATAGAAGGTAGGGCAGATAATTGTTTAATTGCACTCGATTATAAGTCTAAAACAATACCAGTGACTTCTGAAATTATCATTAAAAAATCTTCTCAACAAATTAATCTCGTTAGACTTAAAAATCATGAATTTTTAAGCACACTTCGTAACAAGCTAATGTGGGGTTTAGATAAGAGAAACTAGTTTAAAAAATTAGGGATATTTACTCAGCCTGTTAATTATTTTGGGTATTTAAAAAATAAAGTAATATATTTGCAACTGTTCTAATTTTTAAAGAGTTAAATAGAATGCGAAATTTAGTAATACTACTATTTATAACTATACTATTGCCGGCTTTGAGTAGTGCTCAGAAGTGGAAGAGAAACCGTGTGGAATATTCTTTTGGTATTGGTGCAACAAACTTTTTAGGAGATTTAGGTGGAGCGGATCAGGTTGGAACAAATGGATTAAGAGATTTTGAGTTGAGTGCAACCAGAATGGGCGCGGTTTTGGGTTATCGTTATCAGTTAGGTGAAGATTGGTTTGTGAGGGGTAATTTTGATTATGTGATGGTTGCAGGTGATGATGCATTAACTAAAGAACCGGCTAGAAGTAGTAGGAAGTTAAGCTTTAGATCTCATTTATTAGAGTTATCAGCACAAGGTGAATATATGTTGGTAAAACAAAAAAGTGGTCACCTATATAGATTGAGAGGGGTAAGAGGTAAATCCTGGTTTAGATTTGAGGTTTACGTATTTGGAGGTATAGGCGGTATCTGGTATAACCCACAATCTCGAAACCCTCAAGGTGATTGGGTTTCTTTACGCCAAATGCATACTGAAGGGCAAGGACTTCCGGGAGGACCAAAACAATATACTGGTTTTACAGTTGTAATGCCTTACGGTATTGGTTTAAGAAGAAATTTAGGTGGTAGTACTCGTCAAGGTTTATGGTCGATTGGTTTAGAGTTGAGCATGAGAAAAACTTTCTCAGATTATATTGATGATGTAAGTAATGTTTATTATGATAATGCTTCTATTAAAGCAGCTTACGGTGATGAAGCTGCATATTTTGCCGATCCTTCAGGGAAATACCATGGCTTAATTGATGATGGTAGTGGTAATAAAATTGGTCAGCAAAGAGGTGATAAAGATGATAAGGATGCTTATATGATGGGTGTTGTATCAATAAACTTTAAACCAGGAAAAAGAAGAAGAAACTTACCTAAGTTCTAGCAATTTTATTAGAGATTTTTCGTTTTAACTTCTCAATATTATTTTTCTTAAAAAATTACATGAGAAAATTTATTTTCTTTCTCTTTCTTTCAGTACTTTTTTTTCAAAACAAAGTCAAGGCTCAGCATTCTGAAATAGGTGTTTTACTTGGTACATCCTACTATTTAGGGGAATTAAACACAAGTAATCCATTTTTAAATAAACCACGACCTGCAATAGGAGTTTTATTTCGTAGAAATTTAAATAAAAGATATGCATTAAGGTATGGTTTTAATTATGGAATGCTCTCTGCAACCGATGAGTATACGAGTTTAGAATGGAATAATTTTAGAAAGGTATCATTTTCTACATCAGTTATGGAGGCTTCAATATTGTTAGAATTTAATTTTTTACCTTATCAAATTAATAATTATAATACCTCTCCGTTTACCCCATTTGTGTTTATTGGGTTGGCTGCTTTTAGAGTTTCACCTGAGGTTAGATATCATAACTCGAACACCACGGTTGGATCAAAATCTATTATAGCACCATCAGTTCCTTTTGGCGTTGGAGTTAAATTCGACTTTGTGCGAAATATTGGATTAAACATAGAGTGGGGAATTCGTAAAACCTTTACTGATGAGGTAGATGGTTTGTCAGGCACATATTCTAATGGATACCAATTGAGTAATTCTCAAAACAATGATTGGTACTCTTTTGCAGGAATAACTCTCAATTATAAAATTTTAACAAAAACAGATAGGTGTCCTGTTGTAAAATAGGCTTATTAATACCATATTTGCAACTTGGAAAAAAATAGGCTTATTGGATGAGTTATAAAGACCAAATAGACATACAAAATTTGCCCCATCATATTGCTATAATTATGGATGGGAATGGTCGTTGGGCAAAGGAACATAATAAACCTCGTGTATATGGTCACAAAAAAGGGGTGTTATCAGTACGGGATGTTGTTGAAGGTGCTGGAGAAATAGGTCTAAAACATCTTACTTTATACGCTTTTTCAACAGAAAATTGGAATAGACCAAAACTAGAAGTAACAGCCTTAATGCAATTGTTGGTAAATACGATAAGTAAAGAAGCAGATACTTTGAACAAAAACAATGTTCGACTTTCTACCATTGGTGATATAGATAGTTTACCTTCAAACTGTAGCAACGAACTTAAAAAAGCAATTAACAAAACTGAAAACAATATAGGACTAAATCTTATTTTGGCATTAAGTTATAGTTCGAAATGGGAAATTACTCAGGCAGTTAAGCATATTTCCAAAGATGTTTTTGAAAATAAATTAAGCGTTGATGATATCAACGAAAAAATAATAAACGAATATTTGAACACCAAAAATATTCCTGATCCTGAATTACTTATAAGAACAAGTGGTGAACATAGAATCAGCAATTTCTTGCTTTGGCAAATTGCCTATGCAGAATTGTTGTTTTCTCCTAAACTTTGGCCAGATTATCGTAAAGAAGATTTATTTGAGGCGATAGTAAATTATCAGAAAAGAGAAAGAAGATTCGGACTTACGAGTGAGCAATTAAACAAATAAATGAAGAAACATCTATACATTTTACTTATCCTTATTTCCCCTTTATTGGTAAAAGGTCAATTCAGCATTAATTCCGATTTGGAGGACATTAATTATTCCTCTCCAAAAGAATATGAAATAGCTGGTGTAACTGTTCAAGGAGCGGATTTTTTTGATTCTCAGGCAATTATTTCTTTGTCTGGATTAACCGTAGGAAACTCTATTAAAATTCCAGGAGACAAGATTACAAGAGCAATAAAAAGTTTATGGGAGCAAAAATTGTTTTCTGATGTAAAAATTTATGCAGTAAAAATAGAATCAAATAGAATCTTTTTAGAAATTAGAATTAAAGAACTACCTCGATTATCAAAATATCGATTTACAGGTGTTAGAAAAGGAAAACAAAAAGATTTAAGAGAGGAGTTAGGTTTAGAACGTGGTAAAATAGTTAATGAAAACTTGTTGGTAACAACAACAAATAAAGTTAAAAATCATTTTATTGCAAAAGGGTTTTTAAATACTACAGTTGATATTGTTCAAGAACCAGATACCAGTGCAAGTAATTATGTTATTTTATCAATAAATGTTAAAGTTAGCAGGCGAACAAAAATTAAAGATGTCAATTTTTATGGCGTTCAAGCTTTTAAATCGAAAAAGTTACGTCGATCTCTAAAAGATACCAAAAGAAAAAGGTGGTATAATATCTTTGGATCTTCTAAATATGTACCAAATACCTACCAAAAAGAAAAACATGGAGTTGTAGATAAATACAACGAAAAAGGTTACCGAGATGCTAAAATTGTAACAGATTCAGTTATTACTATTAACAATAAATTGGTAGAAATAGACATTACCATTGAAGAAGGTAATAAGTATTATTTTAGGGATGTAAAATGGTTGGGGAATACTGTTCATTCAACAGACGTTTTGAATCGTATTTTAGATATTAAACGGGGAGATGTTTACAATAAAAAGATCTTAGATGAGCGATTATTTATGAATCAGAATGGTAGAGATGTGAGTTCTTTGTATTTAGATGATGGATACTTATTCTTTAACATTAACCCTGTAGAGGTAAAAATTGAGAATGACTCGATTGACCTTGAAATGCGTATTTATGAAGGTAAACAAGCCACCATTAATAATGTAACTATAGTTGGAAACAGTAAAACCAATGATCATGTGATTCGGAGAGAAATTAGAACAAGACCTGGTCAGTTGTTTAGCCGATCGGATATTATTCGAACACAACGAGAATTGGCACAATTGGGTTATTTTAATCAAGAAAGTTTAGGTGTAAACCCTAAACCTGACCAAGAAAATGGTACGGTTGATATAGAGTATGTTGTTGAAGAAAAGCCTTCTGACCAAATTGAATTGTCTGGTGGTTGGGGTGGTGGCCGAGTAATTGGTACACTTGGTGTGAGTTTCAATAACTTCTCAGCAAAAAATATTTTTAAAGGAAATGCATGGAGACCTTTGCCAGCTGGTGATGGACAAAAATTAAGTTTAAGAGCACAAACTAGCGGTCGTCAATATCAGGCATATAGTTTTTCATTTACTGAACCTTGGTTGGGTGGCAGAAAACCCAATTCGTTGAGTGTGAGCTTATCTCATCAGGTACAATCAAATGGATTAACAGGAGATTCTGAACAAGCCATCAAAATTTACGGTGCAGCTGTAGGTTTGGGAAGAAGGTTGAAGTTTCCGGATGACTTTTTTACTTTATATAATGAACTGTCTTACCAGTACTATGTGCTAAATCGATATTATTCGGCTTTTGCATTCTCTGATGGATTTGCAAATAATATTAGTTTTAAAACAGTATTGTCACGTAATTCTGTTGATAGCCCAATTTATCCAAGAACGGGTTCACAAACTACATTTACCTTACAGCTAACTCCTCCTTACTCTATGTTTAGACCAAAAAACACAGATTATTCCTTAATGAGTGCTCAGGAAAAATATAGATTTACTGAATACCACAAATGGAAGTTTCAAACATCTTGGTTCTCAAAAATTGCAGGCAACTTGGTATTAAATACAAAAGCAGGCTTTGGATTTTTAGGTACCTATAATCCAGACCTTCCATCTCCTTTTGAAAGATTTTACATTGGTGGTGATGGTCTCTCAGGTTTTTCAATTGATGGTAGAGAGATTATTGCCTTAAGAGGATTTGGAAGTGGAGATGCTTCACCAAGTACAGGGGCAACTGTTGTGGCTAAATATACTGCCGAATTGCGCTATCCACTCACATTAAATCCAACGGCAACAATTTATGGCTTAGTTTTTGGGGAAGCTGGTAATTCATGGGGTTCGTTTAGTAAGGCCAATCCATTTCAAGTATATAAATCGGCTGGTGTAGGAGTTAGAATTTATATGCCATTTTTTGGAATGCTTGGTTTAGATTGGGGATATAGATTTGATCAAATCCCTGGTAAAACGGATCCTAATAGTCGAAGCGAAATCCACTTTAGTATTGGAGGTAGCATTAACGGCTGGTAATATAATGTTTAATAAATTCGAAAAATTTCGAAAGTTTAAATTTAGGAGGAACTAAAAATGAAAAACACGATGAAAACCTTTACAAAAGTTGCAGTTGTTTTGTTATTAACTGTGGCAACATTTTCGGTAAGAGCTCAAAAATTTGGGTATGTTGATACCGAATATATTTTGAGTAATATTCCAGATTACAAAGAAGCTCAGGGAGAATTGGATAAACTTTCAATTGAGTGGCAAAAACAATTGGAACGTCAATACAGCGAAATTGATAAAATGTACAAAAACTATCAAGCTGAGCAGATTTTGTTGACTGAGGATATGAAAACCAAAAGAGAAGACGAAATCATTAAAAAAGAAAAAGAAGCTAAAGAATATCAAAAACAAAAATTTGGTGTGGATGGTGAATTGTTTAAAAAACGTCAGGAATTGGTTAAACCAGTGCAAGATAAAGTTTACCAAGCCATTGCTGATGTTGCTGCGGCAAGTGGTTTCGACATTATTTTTGATAAATCGAGCGGTTTAACCATGTTGTACTCTAACTCTAAATACAATAAAAGTGATGCGGTGTTAAAAAAATTAGGCTATACACCGGGCGAGTCTAAATAATAATTTATATTTACAAACGAAAAATAATTAAACAAGATGAATAAAATTAAATTAACGTTAGTGATGCTCGTAGTTGCGATGTCAACTTCAGTTTTTGCTCAAAAAACAACTAAAATCGGACACATCAATTCAAACGAATTGTTGTCGGCTATGCCAGAAAGAACTAAAATTCAAAAAGATTTAGAAACTTATGCCAATGATTTGAGAACTACTCTTGAAACAATGAGAAAAGAGTATGAAACTAAAATCAAAGATTTTCAAGGCAAACAAGATGTAATGACAGAGGTAATCAAAAATTCTAAAATCAAAGAAATTACTGATTTAGAAAAAAGAATTACAGAGTTTCAACAAACTGCTGAAGCTGACTTACAAAAGAAAGAAGAGGAGTTGTTACAACCGGTTATTGATAAAGCAAAAGAAGCTATCAATGCTGTAGCTAAAGAAGGAAGTTATACCTTAGTTTTAGATTCTAGCGTTGGTGTAGTTTTATACTCTGTAGAGGGTGATGATATTTTACCTGCAGTTAAAAAGAAATTGGGTTTATAAAAAAATAGACTTTTACTAAAATTTAAAAGCTCTTTCGATTACATTTGAAAGAGCTTTTTTTATGACCAAAACAAATCAAATATCTGCAAGTTCACCAATTGGAGTTTTCGACTCCGGTTTAGGAGGTTTGTCCATTTGGAAAGAAATACACCAATTGTTGCCTAACGAGAATACCATTTATTTGGCTGATAGTAAAAATGCTCCTTACGGTGAAAAATCGAAACAAGAGATTATTGATTTTAGCATAAAAAATACTGAATATTTATTGGCTCAAGGTTGTAAAATGATTGTGGTAGCTTGTAATACAGCCACAACCAATGCTATTAAAGTGTTACGGGCAAATTATGATGTACCTTTTATTGGTATAGAACCAGCCATAAAGCCAGCAGCTTTACAAAGTAAAACGCATAAAATAGGAGTGTTAGCAACTAAAGGAACATTAAGTAGCGAGTTATTTATTTCTACTTCGGAGCAATATAGAGACTCTAAAGATATTATTGAAGTAGAAGGTAAGGGTTTGGTGGTGCTAATAGAAGAAGGTAAACTGGAACAAACTAAGCCACTTTTAGAGCAATATCTACAGCCTTTAGTTGCCGAAGGTGTTGACTATATTGTACTAGGCTGCTCTCATTACCCTTTTTTAATACCCATTATTAAAACCATTATACCGCCGCATGTTACATTAATTGATTCTGGTGAGGCGGCTGCCAAACAAACCAAAAATATTTTAAAACAACACCAGTTATTGAACAGCAATGTTGCCGATACAAATGTATTTTATACCAATGGTAACTTGCCGCTTTTACAAAGTTTTTTAAAACAGATTAAAATTAACAGTGAAGCTGTTTTTTTTAAGGAGTTTTAGTTTTTTCTTAAAACAACCGTTGAGGTACGAAATGGATGTTTTAAAGCTAAACAACCCGAAACGAAGTGAGAAATTTAATTACTCATAACGTTCTGGCTATGAGCAGTAGCGTCCCACAGGGCGCTATTGCTTATAGGTTTTGTTGTGCATAGTATTTATTTAATCATCTTTTTCCATAGCTCTGTGAAACCCATAAAATCCCTCTGGATCCATACCATCCATATATTCATCTTCAATTATTTCAAGGATTTCTTTTATTTGGTCTTGGTCTTTTAATTCTAACTCTTCATCCATCACATCTGATTTTACGAAAGTTTTGCCATTGCTCTCATAGACCTTGAATAGACCGTATTCGTCAGTTTCCGCTATTGCCCTATACAAACAGTAGATTTCTTCATAACCTTCTAAATCCAGTGCTGACAACCAGTCATATATCTCTGAATTTTCTCCGCTACCAGTTAATATTTCGATTGTTTCAATAAGCTCATATACATTTTCTCTATTCAGGGTGGCATTAAAACCGTGAATGAGTTGATTTCTTAATTGATTCAACATTTCTAGTTTTCTCAGTTGGGATTGCCCTATAATACCAAAGGAGTAGAGACTTTTCATTAAATGTAAAGGCGGTCTTTTAGACAAATCATCATTTAATTCTAATAAGTTTAGTTTATATCTTATCCCTGCTTCCAAAGTTGACCAAGCCAGTAGAAATGCTGGTTCAACATTGTTCTGAACTAATAAATCATTACAAACTTGAATTCTTTGTTGAATCTTATTTAAGTCGATTAATGTTAATTGGTTATCAATAGAAAACTTATTTCTAGGGTTGGTGAAAACTAATTCAAATCGCCAATTCTCTTTAGAGTTTACAATGTTGGCTAATTCTTCGAGAGATTTAAAGTCCGTTTTGGATTCAGAGGATTTTACTTCAATAACAACATTATCTGTTTCACTTAATGCGATTAAGTCAGGTTGGAAATTTTTAATAAAGTTAGGTACTGTTAAAGATGACCTAGGTTCAATAATCACTTCATAGCCCTTGTTTTTGTATTCACGAGCTATCTCTTTAATTTTTCTTTCTATGCCTTGTATATATTTTGATTCCATTAGTCTAGCTCTTGATTGTTAACGAATTTTTGAACTTTTACGTGAATAAAGTCACTCCCTTGACTAAATCCTTCAAGAATTTTCGCGGAAACACTTCGTATTTTATAACTCCCATTTATATCTTTCCTTCTGCTTCTCGAATCAACCACTTGGGCGTCATCTACATAAATAATTCCGTTTAGTGAATCTTGAATTGGTTTGATGATATTATCTACATCACCTGATTGAGTTTCATAGAAATAAGTGATAATGATTTCAACCTCATCATTAGTCGCTACAAAGCCTGCAGGAAGCGCATTGGATGCTTCTCTTGCAACCATTGCCTTGTAATTCCTCTTTCTAGCCTTGTTTTTCGACTGCAAAGACAACGGAGGTCCAGGAAAAATAAATTCTATTGGAAACATTTATTCTGTTTTCATATTATGCACAACATCCGAATAAAGTGCATATGCACTTTATTCGCAATATATCTTTTCCAAATGTAATGAAAAAAAGAACCCGTTCAATTGTGTTGATAATCAGTACCATATAATTTTAACCGTATAATTATACGGCTAAGTTTTTTATTTCATTAAACTGTTATACAACTCCTCGTATAAAGGCAAGATTCTATGAATGTCAAATTGTTTAGCTTGTTGGTAAGCAGCATTTTTAAATTGCTCCAAAGTGTTGTCGTTACTTAAAATAGCTAATGCATTTTTAGCCATATCATCTACATCACCAACATTGCTTAAATACCCCGATACGCCGTGAATATTTACTTCGGGTATTCCACCGGTGTTGGTACTTATTACGGGTACTTTTGCAGCCATGGCTTCTAGTGCTGCCAAACCAAAACTTTCCGATTCGGAGGGAAGAACAAATAAATCGGAAACAGCCAAAATACGCTCGGTATCACGTACTTTTCCTAAAAACTTAATGTAATGACAAGCATCTAATTCTCGACACAGTTCTTCCATTTTGTGTCGCTCTGGTCCATCGCCCACCAATAACAATTTTGAAGGAACTTTTTTACGTACAATATCAAAAACCCGAATAACATCTTGCACACGCTTTACTGGTCGGAAGTTAGATACGTGAACTAAAATTTTTTCTCCGTTCGGAGCAAACGATTTTCGCAATTGCTCGGTATCGCCCAATTTGTTGTATTCTTCAAAACAAACAAAGTTGGGAATTACTTTTACATCGCGGGTTATTTTAAAGTGCTTGTAAGTATCTTGTTTTAAACTTTCCGAAACAGCAGTTACGGCATTACTTTCGTTTATGGCAAAAGTAATTACGGGTTCAAACGAGGCATCTTTTCCAACCAATGTAATATCGGTTCCATGTAGGGTAGTAATAAAAGGGATTTTAATGCCTTCGCTAGCTAAAATGTGTTGTGCCATGTAAGCTGCAGAAGCATGTGGTATAGCATAATGCACGTGTAAAATATCCAGTTTTTCAAACTTAACCACATCAACCAACTTGCTGGTTAATACCAATTCATAGGGTTGGTAATCAAACAACGGATAATCCGAAACTTTTACTTCGTGGTAAAAAATGTTTTCAGAAAACAAATCCAATCGAACAGGTTGTTGGTAAGATATAAAATGTACTTTATGACCTTTGTAAGCCAACGCTTTTCCTAATTCTGTTGCAACAACACCACTACCACCAAAGGTTGGGTAACAAACTATTCCTATGTTCATTTTAATCTTTTTAAAATTTTATTTCCTCTGTTTTTAAATCCGGTACTTCCTTCGTTCAATTGGGTTTTTATCGATGTTTTAAATTCGTTTTTAATTTCGGGGTACTTTTTAATTAGTTTTTCAATGGCACCCATACAAAATACTTTAACTGCAACTGTACTTAATGGATTGTTTAAATATTCAAAAGCTTTAGTTAATACAATCCCTTCCATTTCTACAGGAATGTTAATGTATTGAAAACATCTAAACGTGTTTCTTATACAAGCATCGTGAACATTTTTTTGTTCAAATTTTAAAAACAGCTTTTTCAAGTTCTTTTCAATGATGTTAGGTTTTTTTTCTGCAATGTATGAAATTGGCCATGCAGCTCGTTGACTTATCCTCACATCTTCACTCAAAAATAATTCAATCAACTCATTTATTCTATCAGGAGAAGTCACCACTTCATCAACAATACGATTGGTTGTCGATTTGCAGTGTTTTTCGTCAAGAAGTTGATAAAAATCCATACAACAAAGTTAAGCCTAAACCGTTATAAAAATTAACGTAAATGCAATTCTCAACTATTTAACACAAAAATGTTTTAAACACATAGATATATAGTCTTTTTTGTTCCAGAAATAAAAACTAAAATGAGTAGCACATTAGTTTTATCCCAATTTATCGGGATGACTATGTTGCGCTTGAATAAAATGGGTGTTGTTGAATAGTTGCTGTTGCCTTTAATGTAAGAAGCTATGTGTCTATGAGGTTAAATTTTACATTGAACACTTATTATTTTATAGTAAATTTGTTTTAAAATAAACTTGTTATGCAAGCGCCAAAAATTCCATCGTTTTTTAAAAACAAAAAACCTAATCAGTTTCATTACGAGCCACGTTATTATAATGAGCGCAAAGAGAAAATGCAAGAGCGTTACGACCGTATTTCAAGAGAATTAAACACCAATAATGGTGATAGAACTGATGCGGAAGTTTTTCGTTCTAATTTGCGTCACAGTTGGGAATCTTCGAGAAATAGTGGGGCAGGTCATAAACTCAATTACCGAATAGTACTTTATATTTTTGCATTAACCGCCTTGGCATATTATTTTTTGAAATAGTAAGAAATGATTTCAAAAAAAACGAAATATGCAATAAATGCATTAGTGTATTTGGCTAAACGAAAAAATGAAGGCCCTATTTTAATCAGCGAGGTAGCCGAACAAGAAAAAATACCTCGTAAATTTTTAGAGGCTATTTTATTGGACTTAAAAAATGCAGGAATATTAGCCAGTAAAAAAGGAAAGGGAGGAGGATATTATCTGTTAAAATCAACAGAAGAAGTTAATATGGCAGATGTTATGCGTTTGTTTGATGGACCAATTGCGTTACTGCCCTGTGTTACTCATAAATATTACCAACGTTGCGAAGAATGTAAAGACGAAGAGTCGTGTGGAATCCGTTTAGCATTTTTAGAAGTTAGAAATCAAACTGTTGAATTGTTGAAGAAAGCGACATTAGAACAAATTATCAGTAAAGAAAAAAAATAATCTTTTTTGAATCTATTAGTCTATTAAATCAATAGACTTTGTATATTTGTTTTTTATTTTGGAAAATGAGCATAGATGCAATCATAACAATTATTGTTATACTAGCAGCGGTAATACTATTTGCTACAGAAATTATTTCAATTGATTTGGTAGCTTTACTAGTAATGGTTACCCTAATTTTTACTGGAGTTATTACTCCAGAACAGGGAGTTGAAGGGTTTAGTAATAAAGCCACCATAACAGTTGCATTTATGTTTGTGTTGAGTGCAGCTTTGCTCAAAACGGGAGCATTACAATTTCTGGCATTTCGTTTATCGAGCATGTTTCGCAATAACTTTAATTTAGGAATGTTGTTAATGATGGTTCTTGTTGCTATAATTTCTGCTTTTATTAACAATACTCCAGTAGTTGCTATTTTTATTCCGGTAGTTATTCAAATTGCACATTCATCAGGACAAAATCCTGCCAAAATGTTAATTCCATTGTCGTTTGCCACCATATTTGGTGGTACTTGTACATTAATTGGAACATCTACCAATATATTAGTTAGTGGTATTGCCGAAAAAGCAGGGTTACAAGCTTTTAGCATGTTTGATATGACACCAATGGGGTTAATTTTATTAGTTGCTGGAACTATTTATATGGTTTTTATTGGAATAAAACTGTTGCCAAATCGAAAAGAAGAAAAAGACTTGTCGGCAAAATTTAGCATGAAGGATTATTTGACTGAAATAGAATTACAAAGTAATGCTGATTCTATAGGTAAAACTATTATGCAGTCTACATTGGTGAAGGAATTGGATATGGATATTATTGAAGTTCGAAGAGGAAATGAAACTTTTAACTTACCAGGTGGTGATTTTGTTTTATTGGAAAATGATGTCTTAAAAGTTAGATGTAATGTTGAAAAAATAAAGCAGTTAAAGGATAGAGCAAAAATTATGGTTTCCTCGGCAGTAAAAATCGGAGATGATGATTTAAAAGGAAAGAACTCTACATTGGTGGAGATGATTATTACTTCTAATTCAGAATTTGAAGGAAAAAACTTGCGTGAAGTGGATTTTAGAAGAAGGTATCGTGCTGTTCCATTAGCGGTTCGTCATCGTGAGGAGGTTATGCATGAAGATTTGTATAAAGTAAAGCTAAAGGCGGGTGATGTTATTTTAGCTGAAGTAAAAAACCATTATATTCAAGAACTAAAAAGACACGAAGCTGATCAGGATAATCCTTTTGTTTTATTATCTGAACAAACCATTATGGATTTTGATAAAAGGAAGTTTTACACTGTTATTGCTGTGATAATGGGGATTGTGGTGTTAGCTACGTTAAATTTAGTAGATATAATGGTTGGTGCAGTTTCTGGAGTGGTGCTGTTGGTGTTGCTCAAATGTTTATCTATGAAAGAAGCCTATGAAGCCATCAATTGGAAAATTGTATTTTTGTTAGTAGGTGCATTAAGTTTAGGTGTTGCAATGAAAAATACTGCTCTTGACCAGTTAATTGCTACAAATATTGTGACTGCTTTAGGCGATTGGGGTCCAATAGCTATTGTTTCAGGGCTGTATTTTGTAACTTCGATGCTAACTGAAATTATGTCGAACAATGCAACTGCTGCATTAATGGCTCCAATTGCAATTGCAACATCTCAAACTTTAGGGCTTAGCCCTGTACCCTTTTTAATGGCAGTAACTTTTGCTGCTTCTGCAAGTTTTATGACTCCAATAGGATACCAAACCAATACCATGGTTTACAGTGCTGGAGAATATAAGTTTATGGATTTTATAAAAGTTGGAACAGCTTTAAATATATTGTTCTGGATAGTTGCAACGATATTTATACCAATGTTGTTTCCATTTTAAATATCAAAATACTGATTAATCAGTGCAGTTTTAATACCGAAAGTAATCCAGTTTGACGATTCATTTACGTAGGTATTTTTGTAAGTTCGGTTGTTTACTCCAAGTTGAATAATGGTTTGCATTTTTGTATTTAACACAAAAGAGATTTTCAACGAATTATTGATAATTGATGTGTTGATTCCTCCTCCAGTTTGGTAACCATATTCTTTTTCTCTATTGTTATATGGTTGATATATGTCCTGACCTAAACTAAACAAATTGCTATCTAAACCAACTTTGGCGTAAGTACTCATGGCTTCAAAAATCCACCTCTTTTTATGGTAAGAGATTCCACCAATAACTTCTTTGAAATTAGCTCCTAACGGGTGTGCCAAAGGAGAATTGTAATGCCCATAATTTTGTAGCGTGTTTAAAGCGCTTGGAACTTCAAAATAACTGTAAGTAAACGGGCGAGCAGTATTGTATTCTATCTGCATTTTTAAACCATCTAATCCAAAAATATCGTAAGCCTTTATTCCTACCTGATAAGCATATTTGTTTGCCCACCAACCTCTGTTAGCTTTTAGTTCAGAAAGTAGAAATTCATCAAAAAGCAATTGACCATATAAAATATTTTTCTTTTTGATTTTGATTTTTAGATTACCTCCTAACAATGCGTTATCTGCCGAACCTTGATGGTATTCTACAGGTCGAAGAAACAAAATTGGGTTAAGATAACTTATCTCGTAACCTCTGTAATAGTTGTCTTCTTGAGCTTGAAAAACAATACTCTCGAAAAAGCCAATGTTTAACCATTTTGTAGCATTGTAACTTAAATAATGAATGGTCGAAAATTTTTGTTGAAAATCGTTAAAACTGTTTCCATTTCGAATGTCTTGAAAATTGGTATACAATGCCATGTATTTAATTTTCCAAATGTTGGCAGTAGCTTTAAAGTATGGATAACTATTCGCATAATCTGATAAAAATAAAGAACGGTAACCATCACCAATAAAGTTTTTACCCATTCCAGCCTGAAACGTAAATACATCGTCGGCGGTAAAGGTTAGGTTTCCCTGAAAATACATAGCCTGTTGGTTGGTGGTATAACCATAACCCTGACCAGCATTTTTTGCCTTCAACAAATAATCAATATGTAAAGGATATTGCGAATTATCGGCTAAAAAATCAAATTCACCACTCCATTTTTTCTTAAAACTAGATTTTATACTTAACCCGAAAGCAGTTTCATTTAAGTTTAAATTTTTGTTGGAAGTTTTTTCTATCCCCCCTCCAGTGTTTAAAATTGGGTTGATGAAAAGGCTAAAATTTTCCGATTTTGATGAAACCAAGTGCTCATTCAATATCAAGTTCATTAATGTTGAATTAGAGTTGATTTGAAGTTCGTTCAATAATGTGTCAGTTGAAGAAACTTTATTTGTTTCGTTAGTGCTAAAGGGTTTTATACCTGCATGAAAATTGCTGGATGTATCTAAACTCAAAATGTACAATTGCTCAAACGTACGATGATTCGTAATGTTGAAATTCTGTGCCGTACCTGTTATTGACACGGATAACAAAAACAGTAATGGTATGTAGTTTAAGTGTTTAATTTTTTTTCTTTTTTAAATTAATAAAAAACGGTGTTTGAACCACAAGTAATACACTAGCCATAATTACAATAAATGAGTAGCTAGGATCAAATAATTGTGCTAAAACAGATGCTCCAACAACCAGTAAACTAAAAATGTAGATAATTATCACCGTTTGAGTATGCGATAAACCTAAGTCAATTAAACGGTGATGTAAGTGGTTTCTGTCAGCTGTAAAAGGTGATACTCCTTTTAATATTCTTAACGTAAAGACTCTAATGGTATCTATTAAGGGGTAAACTAGTATTGACATAGCTAAAATAGGTTTTGAAATGCCTTTAATGATTAATGGTAATTCTTTTTGAGCATCAAACTCGACCAGTTCAATGGCTAAAGCAGCAAACAAAAAACCTATGGTTAATGAGCCAGAATCGCCCATAAAAATTTTTGCCGGGCTGAAATTAAAACGTAAAAAACCAAATAATCCTCCAGCCAAAGAAAAGGATAATACTGCATAAACAAAATCTCCAGCAAAATAAAACCAGGCACCAAATATTGATGCCGAAATTAATCCAACTCCAGCTGCTAAACCATCAACACCATCAATTAAATTAAAAGCATTAATAATTACAATATATGTAAAAACAGAAAGCATTATTCCAGCCCAATCTGGGATCTCACGCACACCAAATAACCCATGTAAACTGGTTAGTCTTACATCTGCCATCAATACCATAATAAAGGCGACTACTAAGTGAGCAGCCAATTTTTTGGAAGGAGCAGTTCCAATAATGTCATCTTTCATGCCTACAAAAAACATAATTAACAAACAAGGTACAATGTATTTGATGATACCCATTTCGTTGGTGGGAAACCAAAGTAAAAAAGCAAAAAGTGTCCCAGCAAAAATCATCATACCACCCATTAAAGGGACAACTCGTTTATGAATTTTTCTATCCTCACTTGGTTCATCAAATAACCGTTTTTTTATAGCTACCTGTATAAACGAAGGGGTTGATAGCAAGACTATAATAAAGGATGTGATGAATGGTAAGATTAATATATCCATGTTTTATATTTAAAAATCGGTGTATAAATTTCTTAAACTTGTTTGAATTGAAACATACACATAGTTTGTTTTTGATATGAAACTTGCTGTTTTTTCTGTTCTGTTTGTTGCTCCAACTAAAAACGATAAATTGTTTTTTGGATTGATTAAAAATCCCAAATGAGCTTGAAGAACTGTTAATTGAGCATCTTCAAAAGTTGGATTATAAATATAATCAGCTATGTTAACTTTAACTTGAGTAAAATAACGTTTGTATTTGTAATTAATAATACCAACAACTTCGTTAAAATTATTTCCTAATGGATGTGCTAGAGGTTGATTGTAGTGGTTGTACCCCTGATAATTATTATCTTTTATAGTGTAAGTAGCTGGAGCAACTGTATTGATTTCTCCCTGTAAAGTTAAATTTTTAATGGCATAAAAAGTTAACCCTGCTTGAAACCCAAGTTGGTTGTCATCAACATTTCCATCGTAAATAATTTGATTGTAAAGTACTGTCTTAAAAGGCAATTTAATTTTTGTGTTTATACCAACTACACTATGATTTTTATTGTTGAATCCAGTTGACAAAGTATTTAAAAAAGGTAGCGGGTTTAATTGTAAAAACTGAAATGGTAAAGTCCCTGTTGAATCTTCGGTTTGCCAAATTGTTGATTCAAATAAGCCAATGTTTAACCATTTTGTGGCCAACCAATTAAGATAATGTATCGACATACTTTTTCGTTTAAGTAACGACTCGGGCACTGAGCCATCAGGCCGTCGTTCCAAATTGGTTAAATCGGCATGTAGTTTTGTATACTGTAACTTATCGTGAGCAAATAAAACAGTAGCCTTTAAATAAGGGTAGTTTGTAGCAATATCCGATAGTAACAACGAACGATAACCATCACCAATAAAATGTTTGTCATTACCTATTTGAAAGTTGAAATGTTTTGATGGAGAATAGGAAATATAGGCTGAGGAATAGGCATAATCGAAACCTGTTTTCTTGAATTGTTTTACCCTTCCTTGTCCTGGTATTACATCATTTGCATCTACAAAAGCATCTAAATAATTGGGTAGAAACGATTGATTTTCATAAAAGGCAGTTTGGAAAGAGAATTTTTGCCCAATATTTCCTTTTATAAATGCTCCTCTTGTATTGGTAGAGATTCTTTGTTTGTTGACATTCTTATCTTCAGTGTCTTCACCAAATTCTAAATTAATAACAGGATCGACTGTTAAGTAAAAATTTCCGGTGTCAGCAACTAAAAAATTCTGGTAAAAAAACGATTGATTTAACCAGCCAAAAAAACGCTTAGTTTTTTCTTCAGATTTATTTACGTAATGCAAATAATATTTTTTTTCGGAGTCAGATAACCAAGTGAGTGAATCAGTTGAACGAATTTGAGATTGAATAATAGGTTGAAAAGCTGTGTGAGTATTAGCATTAAACTCGTTAAACGCTTTGTTGTTGATTAAATTAAACTCTCGGTTTAATAACAAATTTTGTTGCTGAGCAAATCCACTAACAGAAGCAACCAACAAGCCAATTAAAACTATATTTCTATACAGATTGTTCAATGCTTATTTCATTTGTTTTAACGCTTCATCAACAGTTTCAACCGGTTCTTGGCATGCTTTATTATAACATACGTATATCATAGTTTGTCCGTTGGTTTGCTTTTCTTGCAGTAAAGGTAAATTACTTTTTTTAATACTGCCAACAATTATTTTATTTGGTATGTATTGACTATAAAATTCGTTTCTTTTTTCCAAAGAATTGTTGCCACTAATTGCAATTTCGTAAAATGGGTTGACCTGATTTAAAAGCAAAATTGACCAATTAGAATATCCTGAAACATATTTTGGTATTTCTGATTCAATATTTTTAAGCATTTGAATTGATTTTTTGGTGTAATCATCGTTTTCAAAATACAAACCAAGTAGGTATAGTCCTTTTGAAATACTAGAATTTGAGGCAGGTATAACATTATCGGAAAGTTCCATTTTGCGTGCAATTAATCCTTTAGCCTCATCAGAAGTAAAAAAGAAAAAACCTGTTTCATTGTCATAAAAATGGATGATGCTATAATCCATCAATTGTTTAGAAAACATTAACCATTTTTCATCAAAAGTGGCTTCATATAAAGCAATAAATGCTTCTATGGTAAAGGAGTAATCTTCTAAATAGCCATTCAAATTACTTATTCCGTTTTTGTAGTTGTGGTTTAATCCACCATCTTTTCTAATTTGAGTATTGGCAATAAATGTGGCATTTTTTATAGCGGAATTTAGAAAATCTTTTTCACCGAAAGTATTGTAAGCATCTACATAACCTTTCAACATTAAGGCATTCCAAGAGGTTAGTGTTTTGTCATCTAAGTTTGGACGAATTCTTTTGCTTCGAGCTTCTAACAATAACGTATTTATACCGTCTATTTTTTTGTTCAACTCTTGTACTGAAATGTTGAATTTTTTGGCAATGATTTCATCATTTTCTTTGCGTAATAAAATGTAATGTCCTTCCCATTTACCATCATAATTTACATTATAATAGGTCTCTACTAAAGGATAATCATCTTTTAATAAGGTTTGTAATTCTTCTTTACTCCAAACATAAAATTTACCTTCTTCACCTTCACTATCGGCATCTAATGCCGAATAAAAAGCTCCATTTTTTGCAGTCATTTCTCGTTCAACAAATGCTAAACTTTGGTAAACTACATGTTTGTATAAAGGATTTCTGTGTAGTTGATAAGCTTTTGAGTACAACGAAACGAGTTGTGCGTTGTCGTACAGCATTTTTTCAAAGTGAGGAACTTTCCAATAGCTATCTGTTGAATATCGTGCAAAACCACCACCAATTTGATCGTAAATTCCACCATAAGCCATTTTGGTTAAAGTTAAATCTACAAAAGCTAAAATATCGTTGCTTTTGGTATGGTGGTAATAATCTAACAAAAACTCGTAGTTGTTGGGTAACGGAAATTTGGGCGCACGGTTCGTCCCCCCTTCTGTATAATCAAAATTGGTTTTAAATCTGTTTACTGCAACATCCAGTACATCCATACTAAATGGATTGTTGTGAGTTATTTTTGGTAAAATTTCGCTGGTCTTAACTCCTTTTGTTAATTCGGTGGCATAGTCAATTACTTTTTGTGGATTGTTTGCATATTCTCGAGCAATGGCTTCTAAAATTTGTTTCCACTGACCTGTTTGATAATACGTTCCACCATAAAAAGGTTCTCCGTTGGGTAATGCAAAACAATTCAATGGCCAGCCACCTTGTCCAGTCATTAACTGAACAGCATTCATGTAAATTTGGTCTATGTCAGGGCGTTCCTCTCTATCTACTTTTATGCAAACAAAATGTTTGTTCATTATTGCTGCAATCTCTTCGTTTTCGAACGATTCGTGTTCCATTACATGGCACCAATGACAAGCAGAATATCCAATACTAATCAATAGCAATTTGTTTTCTTTTTTGGCTTTTTCTAACGTCTCGTCGTTCCATGCATACCAGTTTACCGGGTTGTGTGCATGTTGCAACAAGTATGGGCTTGTTTCGTGAGTTAATTCATTGGTGTGTTTATACATAACGGTATCTTTTATTAAAGTGGAGTTAGGTTTTGTATCGGTGTTTTTACAATGTGCAAAGGTAAGAAGTACAAAAAAATAACAGCCGTATTTAATCAAAATGTATTTGGTTAGGGAAAGTTGGGGTAAAATACTCTAAATAGATAATTAATCGTTTTCTAAATCACCGACGTTATTAATTTCCTTTAGGAAAGAATCTTTACCATCTAAAACAAAGAAATAAACTCCTGTAGTTGTGAGAAACCATATAATATAATCTTCATAATTAGTCGATTTTTCCATAAAGATTAATCGGAATAACCAAAACCAAGCATATAAATGAAATATTATAACATAAATCCTTCTAAACCATAAGACCACCTGTTTTTTAATTTTCTTTTTGAGAAGTTTATCAGAATCTGTTTCCATTTATCTATGTAAATTAAAGATTACTTATTCAACGTCACTCGCTCCTTAAAATCGACAGGGAAATTTTTACTGATAGCTTTAGCTTTAGCTCTAATTTCTCCTTTTACTTGTAATTCTATACTGTTATCAAACATTAAACCCAACAATACTGGTATTGCACCACTGACTATATCTTTAGTGTCGGTAATTATTGAAACGTGATGAATTTGATCTGATTTTTTTGGTAATTCAATTTTCTCCTTAATTTTTGCTGAACCAATTTTTTTGTTTTTGATGATTAACTCTAAATCAGAGTCGGTAATGCTTATTTTGTAATTGTTAGGGTTTATAATGTGCATATCAATACCAACTTCAACTTTTTTGGTGGTTAAATCTAAAATTCGAATGTTGGTTACTTCTAATAGTTGAACATCCTCATATTTAAAACATGAAAAAAGTGTAAGAGATAAAACCAATAAGCCAAATAGAAATTTTGATTTAGTCATAATTTAATGTAGCTCAGCAAAATATTTAAAAAACAATGGAATGGTTTCAATACCTTTCAAGTAATTGAATATTCCATAATGTTCATTTGGTGAGTGGATAGCATCTGAATCTAAACCAAAGCCCATTAATACCGATTTTAATCCTAACTCTTGCTCAAATAAAGCCACAATTGGAATACTACCACCACTACGAACTGGAATTGGCGATTTTCCAAAAGTTTCTTCCATCGCTTTTTTGGCAGCAACATAACCGTTAAAATCAATTGGAGTTACATAAGGAGTTCCACCATGATGAGGTGTTACTTTTACTTTAACCGATTTTGGAGCAATGTTTTCAAAATGTTTTGTAAACAATTCAGCTATTTCATCAGAAATTTGATGAGGAACCAAACGCATCGAAATTTTGGCAAATGCTTTTGATGGCAAAACTGTTTTAGCTCCTTCACCAATGTAGCCACCCCAAATACCATTTACATCCAATGTTGGACGAATAGAAACTCTTTCTAAACTGCTGTATCCCTTCTCTCCTTGAACAGCCGCAATATCTAACGATTTTAGATACGTTTCGTCAGAAATTGGTGCTTTTGCCATTTCTGTACGTTCGGCAGCACTTAATTCTTCTACTTTGTTGTAAAAACCTGGAATGGTAATGTGGTTGTTTTCGTCTGTTAACGAAGCAATCATTTTTGCTAATACATTTATAGGGTTGGCAACAGCACCACCGTATAAACCAGAGTGTAAATCGCGGTTTGGACCCGTAACTTCAACTTCTAAATAACTTAAACCTCTTAAACCAGTAGTAATCGATGGTACATCGTTGGCAATAATACCTGTATCGGAAATAACGATAACATCAGCCTTTAATTTGGCTTTATTTTGTTTTACAAATGTGCCAAGATTTTCTGAGCCGACTTCTTCCTCACCCTCAATCATAAATTTCACATTACATGGCAAGGTGTTGGTTTTCATCATCAACTCAAATGCTTTAACATGCATATACATTTGACCTTTATCGTCGCAAGCACCACGAGCAAAAATAGCTCCGTCAGGGTGTAAATCTGTTTTTTTAATTACAGGCTCAAAAGGAGGGCTAGTCCAAAGTTCGATAGGATCGGCAGGTTGAACATCATAATGTCCATATACTAAAACGGTTGGCAGATTAGTATCTATCATTTTATCTGCATAAACAATTGGATAGCCTGCAGTTTCACAAATTTCTACGTTATCAGCACCAGCTTCAGTTAGTCGTTTTTTTACTTCTTCAGCAGTTTTTACTACATCATTTTTATAGGCTTTATCAGCACTTACCGACGGTATTTTTAACAAATCAATCAACTCGTTAATAAAACGTTCTTTGTTTTGTTGGATATAGTTTTGAATGGTATTCATATCTTTTTTGTATATTTTTTGTGGAAACTAAATTAAACATTCTCCGTCCATTTCCGCAGATGGTTGAATATTTAATAATTTTAAAATGGTTGGAGCCACATCGGCGAGTTTACCATCTTTTATTTTTTTGTAATCGTTATCGATTAAAATGCAAGGCACTAAATTCGTTGAGTGTGCTGTATTTGGACTTCCATCTTCATTTATGGCAAAATCGGCATTGCCGTGATCGGCAATAATAATAAAAGAATATCCTTTTTTTAAACCTAATTTAACGATGCGTTCTGCCGAATTATCCACTTTTTCTACAGCTTTTATAATGGCTTCGTAAACGCCTGTGTGCCCAACCATATCTGGATTTGCAAAGTTTAAACAAATAAAATCGGTTTCGGCTTTTTCAATTTCAGTTAAAATGGAAGTGGTTACTTCTTCAGCACTCATTTCTGGTTGTAAATCGTAAGTTGCCACCTTTGGTGAATTCACTAAAATTCGTTTTTCACCAATAAAGGGTTTTTCGCGTCCGCCGGAAAAGAAGAAAGTTACGTGAGGGTATTTTTCGGTTTCAGCAATTCTAATTTGAGTTTTGTTGTTTTTTTCTAACACTTCACCCAATGTATTGGTTAAATTATCTTTGTCGTAAAGTATGTGTACATTTTTAAAGGTCTTGTCGTAATTTGTCATGGTTACGTAATACAACGGCAAGGTGTTCATGTTGTATTCGTGCATGTCTTGTTGGGTAAGCACGGTTGTAATTTCTCGGCAACGGTCGGTTCTAAAATTAAAACAAATCACCACATCGTTTGGTTGTATAATTCCAATAGGATTGTTGTTAGTGTCAACTTTTATCAATGGTTTGATAAATTCGTCGGTTACATCATTTTTGTATGAAAGTTTCATGCTTTCAACCAAATTGGTTGATTTTTCACCTTCTCCATGAACCATTAAATCGTAGGCTAATTTAACACGTTCCCAACGGTTATCTCTATCCATGGCGTAATACCTGCCAACCACCGAAGCTAATTTGCAGTTGGTGTTTTTAATGTTATTTTCTAAAATTTCTAGAAAACCTAAACCACTTTTTGGGTCGCAATCTCTACCATCGGTAAACGCATGAATAAAAGTATTGGGCACTTGATGTTGATTGGCTAATTCACACAATTTATACAAATGGTTTTGGTGTGAATGGATTCCGCCGTCGGAAACCAAGCCTAAAAAATGAACATTTACTTTGTTTGTTTTGGCATAATTAAACGCTGCCAACAATTCTTCATTTTTTGCAATGGTATTTTCGGTAACAGCTTTGTTGATTTTTGCAAAATCTTGGTAAACCACTCGTCCTGCACCAATGTTTAAATGACCAACCTCTGAATTACCCATTTGTCCATCAGGCAAACCAACAAAACCACCAAAAGTTTTTAAGTAGGAGTGAGGGTGTTTTTCTAAACAACTGTCGTAAAAAGGAGTGTTTGCATTGTAAATGGCATCCGATTTGGTTTTGTTACCACAACCCCAGCCATCAAGAATTAATAAAGCTACTTTTTTGTTGTTCATATTGCAAAAAATTAAAGTTTTACAAAGTTAATCATTACAATAAGTAGTGAAGAATATTAAATCATTTTAATTTATTACCTTAGCTTAAAATATTATTATACAATAAGATGAGGCTACTATACGCGTTTTTACTAGTTGTAATAACAACTGCTGTTTATGCCCAAAAATCGGTCCATCAAGAACAGTTGGAATATTACAACAGTTTGGGTAATGCTGATGCCAATTACTATGAGCAAAATACAAAAGCAGCAATTAAACCCTCTGCCAATAAGGTGACGTGTAATTTAAATAAAGTGGTTTATGGGTGGCATCCGTATTGGGTTGGAAGTGCCTATTTAAATTACGATTGGAATTTGTTAAGCCACATGTCATTTTTTAGTTATGAGGTAGATGCCGCAACAGGAAATGCAAATTCAACTCATGGGTTTTCGACAAGTGCAGCTGTTAATGCTGCGTTGGCTTCAGGTAATACCAAAGTTACGTTATGTGTTACCTTGTTTTCTAGCCATGCAACATTTTTAGGGAATTCAACTGCTCGACAAACTTTAATTACCAATTTAATTAACCTCATACAGTCTAAAGGAGCACATGGAGTAAATATTGATTTCGAGGGTTTACCAGTTTCACAAAAAACGGCTTTTGCTAATTTTATGGTTGATTTAGCTAATCAATTTCATACTGCTATTCCTGGTTCTGATGTAAGTACTGTGTTGTATGCGGTAGATTGGAACAATGTGTTTGATTTTACGATTATGTCGAATGCAGTAGATAAATTTATTGTAATGGGTTATGATTATTATTGGACAGGAAGTACCACAGCAGGACCAAACGACCCACTTTATCATTACTCAACAACCTACAATTATAATTTATCAAAATCAATTACCTACTATTTAAATAAAGGTTGTCCGAGAAATAAATTAATTATGGGATTGCCTTATTATGGTAGAGAATGGCCAACTTCAAGCACATCCATTCCTTCTGGTGCAACTGCTAATGGGGTGGCTCGGTTTTATAACGATGTAAAAGACAATCTTAACGGATATTATTCAGTGGGTAATCATCAACAAGAAGTGGATAGTTATTCTGACGTTTTTGTCTTTAACAATGGTGGTACACGACAATGTTTTATAACACTTGAAGATAATTTTTACAAACGTTTAGACCACATCAACAATACGGGTATTGGTGGTATGGGTATCTGGGCATTGGGTTATGATGACGGCTACAATCAGTTTTGGGATGGTTTAAATGATTATATGACGGATTGTTTTGTCTCACCTTGTTCGGGAACTATACATGATTTTGGAGGTCCAAAAAAAGATTATTACGATAACGAAAACTATACGTGGACCATTGCTCCAACAGGAGCTTCGAGCATTAATTTAACGTTTACTTCGTTTGATGTAGAAAATACGTTTGATTTCTTGTACATTTATGATGGACCAACAATTGCTTCGCCACAAATACCTGGAAGCCCTTTTACAGGAACTACTTTGCCTCCAGTTTTTAATTCATCAACAGGGGCAATTACGTTTAAGTTTACATCGGATGGAGCTACAACAAAACCAGGATTTAATGCTAATTATTATTGCATACAGGATACGATAAAACCCACCACAGTAATAGCTGCCACTTCAAATCCTGAATATGATGATTTTACGAGCAACTTTACCGATGCCGATAATGTTGGCGGAAGTGGTGTTAAACATCAGTTTTATCAGGTAACAGACTATGATGGTGTTAGTTGGCTTTCCAACGAACAAAATGGATTTTTTAATTATCAGGGGAGTGCAGCAGCTTTAACCTGGACGGAAGTTTCAGGTAGTTGGGTAACCAATGCCTTTGGCTATGCACAATTAGACGAGACCAACGGAAATACAAATACTTATGCTTCTTGTAATCAGAACAATGCTACTAAATTTTTATATAACTACAAGTTTCAGATAATAAGCACTGCAGCAAATAAACGTACAGGGTTTCATTACATGTGTGATGATGCCAGCTTAACTAATCGAGGGAATTCTTATTTTGTTTGGTTCCGACAAAATGACTCAAAACTTCAGTTTTACAAGGTGGTAAACGATACCTTTAGTTTGGTTAAAGATGTACCTTTTGTGTTTAACACTAATGAGACTTATGATGTAAAAGTTGTTTACGATAAGACTACTGGCGAAACAGATGTGTATGTAAATGATAACTTTATTAGTTCTTGGACTGATTCTACACCATTAACAGTAGGTAATTATATTTCGTTACGTACAGGGAACTGTGCCACAGCATTTAATGATATAATGGTTTATAAAAACAGAATGGCATCAGAACTAGTTACTGTTGGACAAAACCCTACTGATGATATTCGATATGAAGGAATTCCTGCGGGTAGAATTAATTCGATAGTTATTGATAGCGCTTACAATGTTTCAATGGTAAATACCGAATTTGTAAATGTTGACTTTCTAACTTCTATTAGTGAAACTAATTTTGGAGGTATTAAAATTTATCCAAACCCTGTAAGTAGAGTATTGACCATTGAATTGAAAGACGTTTTACAATTAGGTGAACTTAATATTAAAGATGTTTCGGGTAAAATGGTGCTTTCTCAGCAACTAACAAACACCGATAAATTAACTGTACCGCTAAGTCATTTGGCAAAAGGAGTTTATTTTCTAGAAATTTCTAGCAATATAGATAAACAACGGTTCAAGTTCATCAAAAAATAGTTTTTAAAGTTAAGTAACTTGAAACCTTTCGATAAGATCTGATTAGATTATCCTTTTCATCACGATAAGAGAAGTTTGTGCATTTTTTTTTCTATAAATTTAATAGCTGTTTGTCTATTTTGAAATGGTTTTCACAACTTTCGTATTTTTGATAAAAAGAGTAATTCGTTATGGGAAAATTTTTTAAGGATTTTGGAATAGGTTTATCTGCTTACGGTAAAGCATTAGAAATTATTTTTTCAAAAGGTTTATGGTGGTTTTTTATATTTCCTGTTATTTTAAATGTCTTGTTCTTTTTTGGTGGTTTTGCACTAATCGATTGGTTAACCGAATATACTACCGGTTGGGCATATAACTTAGTTAATGACGAAAATGCCACCTACTGGGGAGTCGAATATGTGCAAGGGATATTGTCGGGATTCATTTGGTTAGTGTTTAAAATTTTATTCTTTTTTGTGTTTGCTTATTTGGGTGGTTATATTGTCATTATTTTTATGGCACCAGTTTTCTCTATTCTTTCCGAGAAAACTGAAAAAATATTAACGGGTAAAAAATATCCTTTTGATGCTGATCAGTTAATGCGAGATATTGTTAGAGGGGTTTTAATAGCATTTAGAAATTTATTTATAGAGTTGGTGTTTATTTTAGCTGTTTTTATGTTGAGTTTTATTCCTGTGGTAGGGCAGCTAGGAGCAATTTTTCTGTTTTTTGTTTCATCATATTTTTATGGGTTTTCGTTTATGGATTATACTGTAGAACGCCAACGTTACAGTATTGCTCAAAGTGTAGATTTTATTCGTAAAAACAAAGGTATTGCAGTTGCTAACGGGGTTTTGTTTTCAGTGTTTATGCTTATTCCTTTTTGTGGTTACACTTTAGCTGGATTTGTGTCAATAATTTCTGTCGTTGCTGCTACCATTTCCACACATAAAGTTTTAACTTCGCCCAATAAAATTATTGAGTTTGAAAGTTAAAATTTCTATTGTTTCGTATTCTAATACTTTACCATTTTTATATGGGTTACAACATTCAGATATACTGAATGAAATTGATTTACAATTGGATATTCCTTCAAAATGTGCCGAAAAATTACTAACTAATCAAGTGGATATTGGTTTGGTTCCAGTAGCTATTTTACCAAAGCTGAAAGAATATCACATTATTACGGATTATTGTATTGGAGCAACCAAAAAAGTTAATTCAGTATTGTTATATAGTGATGTGCCATTAAATGAAATAGAAACAATTATGCTTGATTATCAGTCGATAACATCTATAAATTTAGTTCAAATATTGGCAAAACAGTACTGGAAAATATTTCCGAAATTCGAAAACTCAACAGTTGGTTTTGAAAAAAATATTGGAGGAACCACGGCAGGAGTGATTATTGGGGATCGTACTTTTGATTTGTCAAAAAAGTTTTTATACCAATATGATTTAGCAGGAGAATGGGTAAAATTTACCCAACTTCCTTTTGCTTTTGCCTGTTGGGTTTCTAATAAAAAAATGACAGAAGACTTTGCTCGAAAATTAAATGAAGCTTTAAAGTTTGGGGTGAATCATATTCCACAGGCAGTAAATATTTCAACAAATCAATCAATGGATAAAAACAAATTAAAAAACTATTTAACTTATGATATCAGTTATCATTTAGACCAAGAAAAAAGGAGGTCTATAGATATTTTTTTGAATTTTTTGACTGAAAATGTTAATATCTAAATAGTTAAAGGAGTACTTATAATTTTTAAATACCAGCATAATAACTATTTTTGTTTTAATACTTAATTTACATTTTACATGAACAGAATCAGCCAGATACTTATTGTTTTATTTGCTTTAACTACGACTATAACCATTGCCCAAGATAAAAAAGCAAAAAAACCAAACAAGGTAGCTTATAAGATGAAAATGAGTGAGGCTCGCCATTTGTATTTGAATGGTAATATAAGGGGAGGTTTGCTTATTTACAGAGAAATGCTAAAGGATTTTACCAACGATGCTACAGTGAATTATAGGATAGGAGAGTGTTATTTAGAGTTGAAAGATTGGTTATTAGCTGTGGAGTATTTTCAAAATGCAAAAAACATTAATCCAAAAGTTGCTCCTGAGTTGAATTATAAATTAGGGAATGCTTTTCATAGAAATAACCAATTAGATAAAGCCCAAGAAGCTTTTGCTGAATATCAAAAAGGGTTGAAAAAGAAAGATCCTTTATATGATGTAGATAAGATGCAGGAACAGGTGAGTTATGCTAAAAAAATGATGTTGACCCCAGTAAAAGTTGATATTATAAACCTGGGTAAAAATATTAATTCGAGAGGTGGCGACTATGCACCATCCATTACTGCTGATGGACAAACTATGATTTTTACATCTCGTCGTTCCGATACAAAAGGCGGTGGTGTAGATAAAGCGGGAGATTATAAATATTTTGAGGACATCTATATTTCCAAATGGGATTCTGTTATGGGGGATTGGACTAGAGCTATTCCTGTAGAAGGAAAATTAAACACTGAGAGGCATGATGCTAGTTTGAGTATTTCTCCTGATGGCAACCAAATTTACATATATAGAAATGATGGTAGTGTTTACATTGGCGATATTTTTGTGTCGAAACGAAGAAGTTCAGGTAACTGGGGAGAACCCAAAGAATTAGATAAACAAATTAATTCAACTTATTTTGAGAGCTCTGCATCATTATCTGCTGATGGTAATAAATTGTATTTTGTGAGTGAGCGTGAAGGAAAAAAATATGGAGCAATAGGTAAGGGTGATATTTATGTGGTAGAAAAAATATCTAAATCAACATGGGGTGAGCCTGTAAATTTGGGATCGGTTATCAATACTCCAGAAGATGAGATTTCTGTGTTTATTCACCCGGATGGTCAAACATTGTTTTTTAGTTCAAAAGGACATTTGTCTATGGGTGGTTATGATATTTTTATGTCAAAAATGCAAGTAGATGGAACCTGGTCGAAGCCAGAAAACTTAGGTTATCCTATTAATACAATAGATGATGATGTTCACTTTGTATTGAGTACAGATGGTAAAATTGCATATTATTCAACAGTTCGGGAAGATGGTTTAGGAGAAAGAGATATATACAAAATTGATTTGAAAGATTACGATTTACTGAAAGGGACACAGAAAAATCTATCAATTGTAAAAGGAAATATTGAAGCAAAATTGGATGGTGAAAAAGTAATTGCCGATGTAGAATTTAAGGATGCATCAGGCAATAGTATTGCTAAAGTTAATTCTGAGGAAACTGGTGATTATTTTATGACCCTGCCAGGGAATTTAAAATATTCAGTTACTATTTCTGCCGTTGGTTATAAAACGCAAACCATCAATTTTGATTTGCCTATCGGAGAAAAAACTACTCACATTTTAGTTAAGAATGTTGTTTTAGAACAGGAGTAACATGTTAAAAACCAAAAAACTTTGGTTAGATAAGGAAAACAATCGCTTTAGAATTATTGTAAGTGTTTTGGGATTTAAAGTAGGTGATTGGAAAAGCTTGGCTGATATTCAATTTATTGGATTGACTCGAGTAAAATTCTCAAAAACGGTAAGTTCTCCTAAGTTGAGTGGAAATGATAGTTGTACAACCAACTTTAGCGATTATAAATATTGCGTGTTTTTATGTGAAAATGTGCGGAAAAGAACCTTGGTTTTTAAAGGTTCTTACAAAGATTCAAAAATGTTATCAAAAGAAATATCGGAATACCTTGAAATAAAAATTGTAGATTTTTCAATTAAAGAGTTTTCAAAAACTTAACTATTAAACCGTCTATTTTCTCTAACTCATGTATTATAAATTCAGCTTCAGTCTGTCGGATGTTAAATTCTATTGAACAACTGGTTTCAAAAACTTGTTTAGTAACATTCAAGTTGTGTTGTTTGATAAAGGTCATCACCTCGTTCATAATGGTATAATCAAAAGTAATTCTGTAAAAATTATTAACGGTTTGCCCTACTATTTTGGCATTGTTTAATGCGTTAGCAGCAGCTTCTTTGTATGCAGTAACCAAACCTCCAACACCAAGTTTTGTGCCACCAAAATACCGGACAACTACAATTCCTACATAAGTAAGGTTTTTTGATAAAATTTGACCGTAAATAGGTTTTCCAGCAGAGTTGTTTGGTTCTCCATCATCGCTATATCGGTATTCGTTTTTGGTTAAGCCTAATTTAAAAGCATAACAAAAATGTCGGGCGCTGTGATGCGATTTTTTTAATTCTAGGATATGCTCCTTAAAATCTTCTTCGCTAAAAACAGGGTAGGCAAAAGCCAAAAACTTACTTCCCTTTTCTTTGTAAATTCCTTCAGAAGCTGTTTCTATCGTAAAGTAGGTGTCTGATCTTGTCATACTAAGCTTGTCGAAGTATCTTGTGGGATAAAAACGGTTAAAACATCGTCTTTAATATTCTCTTTAGAAACTATTTTACCAGCTAATGCAGGGGCTTTTAAACCTGATTTAAATTCTTTTTTTCCAACAAATACCCGAGCTTCATCCCACAAATTTTGGTTAATAAAAGCCTGTAGTAATTTTGCTCCACCTTCTACAATTACTGATTGTATATTTCGGCGATGTAGTTCATTTAAAACCTCGTCAATAAGTCGTGAAACATCATTAATTTTTACAAAAACCAAGTTTGTATCTTCGCTTTCTTTGTTTAATGAAAAAACGATGGTTGGTATGGTTTTATCGAAAAGATGTAAAGTTTGAGGTAATCTATCGTTTAAATCGACTACAATTCGAGTTGGGTTTTTACCATTCCATTCCCGGACATTTAACTGTGGATTATCGTTCAATGCGGTATTGGTACCAATTAAAATCCCCATTTCTTCGCTTCTCCATTTATGCACTAATTTTTTACTTAACGGAGAAGTAATCCAATTATCCGTATTTGTCATCCTGAGCTTGTCGAAGGATCTATTCACATCAATAAAACCATCATTTGTTTCTGCCCATTTTAAAATAATATAAGGACGTTTTTTGTTGTGAAAAGTGAAAAAACGTTTGTTTAATTCTAAGGCTTCTTTTTCCAACATTCCAACTTTTACTTCTATGCCCGCTTGTTTTAGTTTTTCTATCCCTTTCCCTGATACTTCCGAAAAAGTATCGACACAAGCCACGACCACTCTTGGAATGTTATGTTCAACAATTAAATTGGCACAAGGAGGTGTTTTCCCAAAATGAACACAAGGTTCTAAGCTTACATAAAGAGTACTTTGTTTAAGCAGTGATTTGTCTTTCACTGAATTTATAGCATTTACCTCTGCATGTGCTTTACCATATTCTTGATGATAACCTTCGCCAATTATTTTCCCATTATAAACAATTACACAGCCAACCATGGGGTTAGGAGCAACTTTTCCTAAACCATTTTTTGCCAATTCGAGGCATCTTAACATGTATCGTTCTTCAATATTCATTCACTTCAAATGTACATCTTTTCAGAAAATTGACTAATTTCATCGCTCTAATTAAATACAAATCTAATGGCTACAAAATCTTCAAAATCAATATTCACAGCAAAATCGCTTAAATTTTTAGAAAACTACATTAACAATGCTGCTCCAACGGGGTTTGAGTCTGCTGGGCAAAAAATGTGGCTGGAATACATTAAGCCTTATGTTGATGAGCATTTTGTGGATACTTATGGTTCTGTTGCTGCGGTAATCAATCCTAAAGCATCCTATAAGGTAGTTATTGAAGCTCATGCTGATGAAATTTCGTGGTTTGTACATTATATTAATGAGAAGGGTTTTATTTATTTGAGAAGAAACGGTGGTTCTGATCATCAAATTGCACCTTCAAAAAGAGTAAACATCCATACCGATAAAGGTATTGTTAAAGCTGTTTTTGGTTGGCCAGCCATTCACACCAGAACTGCAGGTAAAGAAGAAACACCTCAGTTGAACAATATTTTTTTAGATTGTGGCTGTAATACGAAAGAAGAAGTAGAGGCTTTAGGAATTAACGTAGGCTCTGTAATTACTTACGAGGATGAGTTTATGGTGTTAAACAAAAAATACTTTGTTGGCCGTGCATTAGATAACCGTATTGGTGGATTTATGATTGCTGAGGTAGCTCGTTTGTTAAAAGAAAACAAAGTGAAATTACCTTTTGGATTATACATTACTAATTCGGTACAAGAAGAAGTTGGTTTGCGTGGTGCTGAAATGATGGTGCAAAATATTAAACCAGATGTGGCTATTGTTACTGATGTTTGCCACGATACCCAAACACCTATGATTAACAAAATTGAAAATGGTGATAATCATGCGGGTAAAGGACCAGTTTTAACGGTTGGACCAGCAGTACAAAACAATTTATTAAAGTTGATACAAGATACAGCAAACAAGAAAAAAATTCCTTTTCAACGTGCTGCTGCAAGTCGTGCTACAGGTACAGATACCGATGCTTTTGCTTATGCAACAGGAGGGGTTGCTTCTGCATTAATATCATTACCATTGCGATATATGCACACTACAGTTGAAATGGTTCATCGTGATGATGTGGAAAATGTAATTAAGCTAATTTATGAAGCCTTACAAAACATCAAAAACAACCAAGATTTTAGGTATTTGAAATAAAAAAAAGAGCCATTTGGCTCTTTTTTTATAAAGTTAGCTTAACAACATAACCCCCATAAGTTCTTATATTCAGCACAATCCCATTTTCAAAATAAAGGTATTGTCCCTTAATTCCGGTTAGTTTACCTGTAAATTCAGGTACTTTATCAAAACCTATACTGGTTACTTTTACAGGATAATTGAGCACCGGGTAATTGATTTCTGTAATGTTGTTTTCTTGTAAAATGTAGGGTTTGTATTCTTCTGTTAGTAAAGACCTAACATTGTCTTTTTCGGCAACTAAATCTATATCAGGTTGCATGTTCATAAGCATTTGTCGCCAATTGGTTTTGTCCGCTAAGTGTTTTTTTAAACTTACCTCAATCATTCCAGCTAAATAACGGTTGGGAGTAATAGCTAAAATGATGGCTTTGGAAGCACCTTGGTCAATCCAGCGTGTTGGTATTTGGGTTTCACGTGTTACACCAACCTTTAAACCACTGGTTAACGATAAATACACCATGTGTGGTTGCAATTGTACCGATTTTTCAAACTCTAAATCACGATCTTCTACACCTAAATGTGCTTTTGATAATTCAGGATGAATAATCCAATCGGCAGCACTTGCAGAATTTTTAAAACACGGATAACAAAACCCTTGATTAAAAGACTTGATGGTAGTTTTACCACATTCTTTACAAATAATTTGATGTTGATAGTTGAGTGAAATTTCTTTACCAATCAATTCATTCATGTTTACCAAGTCCTCACCAATAGGCAAATGGTAAGTTACTTCGTTGTTTAATACGGTTTGCATTTTATCAATAGGTCCTGAATAGTTCATAAAGTATAGTGTTATAAAGTATAAAAGTTTATAAAGTTACAAGATTACTTTTAACTTTATACTTTACTAACTTTCAACTTAATTAAGTGGAAATTATCAATTCTGTATTTTCATGGTTTATCAAACAACGTATTCATCAAATGGAGTTGTTTATCAAATATCCGGTGGATGTTCAGAATGAGTTGCTACAAAAGTTGGTCTATCAGGCAAAAGATACTGAGTGGGGAAGAAAACATGCATATAAGTCGATAAGTAGCTATGACGATTACAAATTAAGAGTTCCGTTACAAGACTATGAAACGTTAAAAAACGATATTTTTAGAATTAGACATGGCGAGCAAAACGTTTTGTGGCCTACCGAAATCAAATGGTTTGCAAAATCATCGGGCACGGTAAGTGGAGAAAGTAAGTTTATACCGGTAAGTAAAGAATCTTTAGAGGAATGCCATTACAAAGGGGGTAAAGATTTATTGTCCATTTATCATCACAATCACCCATCATCAAAACTTATTTTAGGAAAAACATTAGTAGTAGGAGGGAGTAGTCAACTGAATCAATACCACAACAGTTCGTATTATGGCGATTTATCGGCAATTATTATGAAAAATTTCCCATTTTGGGTAGAACAACGGAGAGTGCCAACACTCGAAATTGCGTTAATGGCAGAATGGGAGCAGAAGATTGAAAAAATGGCATTAACGACGTCTAAAGAAGATGTTTCAAATATTTCTGGAGTTCCCTCGTGGACATTGATTTTATTAAAGAAAATTTTAGAAATTACCGATAAAAAATCGATAAATGAGGTGTGGCCAAACTTAGAACTATACATGCATGGAGGAGTTAATTTTTCTCCATATAAAGAACAATTTGATGCCATTTTAAAGGGTTGTCCGATAAATTATTACGAAAATTATAATGCATCGGAAGGGTTCTTTGGTTTGCAAGACCAATGCGACTCAAAGGAGATGTTGTTGATGTTGGATTATGGAATTTTCTATGAGTTTATTCCAATGACTGAATTTGACAAAGAAAATCCAATTACCATTACTTTGGAAGATGTTAATCTAGATGTTAATTATGCTATTGTTATTTCTACTAATGCAGGTTTATGGCGTTATATTATTGGAGATACGGTAAAATTTACCTCATTAAATCCGTTTAGGATAAAAGTAACTGGGCGTACCAAACATTTTATTAATGCTTTTGGTGAGGAACTGATTGTTGAGAATGTGGAACAGGCACTGGAAATTGCTTGTAAAAAAGCAGAAGCATTGATTCATGAGTATACCATTGCACCAATTTATTTAGCAGATGATAAAAGTGGTAAACATCAATGGTTAATTGAGTTTGAAAAGTTACCTACAAGTATTGACTATTTTATGGAAGTGTTGGATACAGCTCTTAAATCGGTAAATTCTGATTACGAAGCAAAGCGTTATAAAAACTTAATACTTGATTTGCCAGAGTTAGTGTTGGTACCAAAAAACACTTTTTACCTTTGGTTAAAGCATAACAACAAGTTAGGTGGGCAACATAAAGTACCCCGACTTTCAAATAATCGAAAAATCGCTGAAGAAATCCTTAAATTGGTATAATATTAGCCTTGAAAGGCAAAATAAACGTTATTATGGATTTAACCCATGTCTCAGAGTTAATTTAGCGTGTTATGGGTCAAGCTCGTAACGACGAATGGAGTATATTTGTAGTTGTAATGAAACAATTTATTTTAATATTGATTTGTTTGTTGTCGTTTGAAATAAACGCACAAAACAATGCTACTGAATTTAAAGGAAAAGCATTTACTACCGATCAAACGGGTAGTTATTATGAAATCTATTCAAATCAAATAAAGAAAATCGGAAAAAACGGTCAACGACAATTTACATACAGCAACAATATATTAGGAGAAATAACAAGTGTTGATGTGTTTAACCCAATGAAGATTGTTGTGTTTTTTAAGGATTTTTCTAAAATAGTTATATTAGACAATACATTAACAGAGCAAGGAAGTGTATTAGACTTGAATGAGGTAAGCTTAGAAGAAACATCGCTAGTTTGTACTTCCTATAATAATGGGATTTGGTATTATAATCCTGTTAAATTTCAATTGACGCGAATAGAGCACTTTTCTAAAAGTAGCAACACATCAGCAAATATCTCTACCATTTTAAACAAAAATATTCAGCCCAATTTTTTAGTGGAATATAATAACAAGGTTTACCTGAATGATCCGGTAAATGGTATTTTGGTATTTGATATTTATGGAACATATCTAAAAACAATTCCAATTTACAATTTGAATACCTTTCAGGTTAAAGAAAATTATTTGCTTTATGTAAGCGAAGAGGGCCATATTGAAACGTATGATTTTTTCACCTTAGAACAGGCTGTTTTTAAGCCAATTGAATATGCTAATATAAAATGGGTTAGAATCGAAAATAAAAACATTTATATAATTAATTCAAAAAATGAATTGATTATTGAAAAAATCGATTTATAATTCTTTTTAAACCATTGATTTTTCTGATTTGTTATTGAATATTTTTTGTACTTTTAGTTTCTCAAAAAAATAAAATATGTTAATAGCAGTTGCAGGAAATATCGGTTCAGGAAAAACTACACTTACTACATTATTAGCTAAACATTACAACTGGGATACCCATTTTGAAGATGTTGATGATAATCCGTATTTGAATGATTTCTATAACGATATGCAACGTTGGTCTTTTAACCTTCAAGTGTATTATTTAACTAGCCGTATTAGTAAAATTCAAGAAATTAATAGTAGCGGAAAACCTACAATACAAGATAGAACATTGTATGAGGATGCTTATATTTTTGCACCAAATTTACATTCAATGGGTTTAATGACTACCCGTGATTTTGAAACTTATTTTTCATTGTTTAAATTGCAAGAGTCGTTTATTAACCCACCAGATTTATTAATTTATTTAAGAGCATCTGTTTCTACACTTGTAAATCAAATTCAGAAACGTGGGCGTGATTATGAGGAAAGTATTCGATTAGACTACCTAAAGCGCTTAAATGAACGTTATGAAGCTTGGATTTCAACTTATGATCAAGGTAAAATCTTAGTTATTGATGTTGATACCAATAATTTTTCTGAAAAAGCAGAAGATTTGGGTCTTATTATCAATAATATTGATGCAGAGCTACACGGCTTGTTTAAAACAAAGTAATTTTTCTTCTTTTTCGTTGACTTCATCCTTGCTTGAGAGTTGGTGTGGTTGGAAGTATTATATCTAGTTTCCTGACTTCTGTTTCTCTTTATCAGGATCGGTAATAGAGAAGTATAAATTGGCTTCATCCCTGCAGATGCAGGGAACTAGCTGAATGGTATTGGTTTTAGATTCCTGATTTCCGATACGCTGCATCAGGAATGGTAAGAGGGAATTTTTCTTTTGCTTCATCCCTGCAAAGGCAGGGAACTAGTAGTAAACTATTGATTTTTTGCTGGATTCTTGCCTACGCAGGAAGGGAAAATAAAAAAGCCCCGCAATTTGCGAGGCTTTTTTATTCTTACTTTTAAGAGTATTTCTTAGAAGTGGATGTTTAAAGAGATGTTAGCACCAGAAATACCGTTATCTAAAGAGAAAGATGAAGATTTTCCACCTTTAGAAGTTTCAGTAATGATGTGGTTAGCTGGAGGTGTAGCTAAAGCAGCTTCAGCAGCAGTTAAACCAAATCTCTCAGTTGTAGTTTCTGATTCACCTGTAGAAGACATTGCTAATCCCCAAGTGTATTTAGCACCTAAAGAAACTTTTGGAGCAAAAAACCACTCAGCACCTAAGAATCCCAAAATTCCTAAATCGAAAGTAGAACCATTTTTCATTTCAGTAGTTCTTGAACCGTTACCAGAAGAAGTACCAGTTACAGTAGTTCCAGACCAGTTAGTCCATTGAGCTGTGTGAGCATCATTACGAACATCACCGTAAGTATACTTAGTAGAACCACCACCAAAACCGATGTATAACATAGCACCGTATACACCTTGGATTCTTGTGTTACCTCTTCTTTTTTCGATACCAGCACCTAAAGTAATGTTGTTGTAAGAAATAGAAACTTCATCAGCAATAGCAGGAGCACCAGCTAATGTGTCAATGTTGTTTCCAGCACTACTAGAACCAAAACCAAGTCTTAACATACCAATGTAAGCAGTTTTTTCGTCTTTGAACATTTTACCATAAATAGTGTTTGGCATAAACCAAGTAGCACCTGCACCAATACTGTTGCTTGTGTTACCATTAAATAAGTTACCAGCATAGTTTAAGAATGGGTTTGCATCGATACCGATTGCCCAATCACCAGCTTCTGGTAAATAAGCTTCACCTTTTTTAGATGTTAAACCATCTTGAGCGAAAGTTGCAGTAGCAGCAAAGATAGCAGCTACAAATAATAATCTTTTTTTCATTTTTAATTGTTTTTAGTTAAACTTTTTAATTTTTAATTTAATTTTTAGTTTGCGACAAACTTACAACATTTTTTTTAAACTGTGCAACTTTTTTTTATTTTTATTAACAATTGTTTGTAGTTATTAACAGGTTGTTGATAACTCTCAATCCCTTTGTTACTATTGGTTTGAACGGTTTATTGTTTATGTTATTTGTTTGTTGTTTGATGTAAAAATAACACTTTTTTAACAGCGTTACTTATTTATTTTCTGAAATTTCTTCTTGTTTTGGGTTTAATTCAATTGAAAAATCAACTTTTACCTCTTCTCCAAGTATTCCCCCACCGTAAGTTAAACCAAAATCATTCTTGTTTATAATAATGTTTCCGGCAAAAGCTGCTGACGGAAATCCCCAAGGGGTATCCTGTTTTCCGAAATAGTTAAATGGAAACTCTACATCTTTTGTTACACCCATCATAGTTAATTTACCTTTTGCTAAGTAACCATCTACATTTTTAGTAATGTCAGAAGCTATAAATGTTATTGTAGGGAATTTAGGTGAATTGAACATCTCTTCTCCTTTTAAATGTTTATCGCGTTTTTCATTTCCAGTATTTACTGAATTAACATCGATAGTAATGTTCATGTCCATTTTACCTTCTACAAAATTTACAGTACCATTAACTTTTTGGAAATTACCTTTTGAATTAGCTAATATGTGACGAATAGTGAAATCTACATAAGAATGTGCTTCATCTAATACCCATTCTCCTGTTAATTCATTAATGTCAGCTACTGCTTTATTTTCTGTAATTACTTCTTCAATAACAATGTCTTCTTCTACAACAGTTTCTTCAGTTGTATGACCTCCTAAGATAGGAGCAATAACTAAACCTATTAAACAAGTTAATTTAATTAAAATGTTCATTGATGGACCAGAAGTATCTTTGAATGGATCACCAACTGTATCGCCAGTTACTGCTGCTTTGTGAGCATCAGAACCTTTGTAGGTCATTTCTCCATTAATCATTACACCTGCCTCGAAAGATTTTTTAGCATTATCCCAGGCACCACCTGCGTTATTTTGGAATACAGCCCACAATACACCAGAAACAGTTACGCCAGCCATATAACCACCTAACATTTCAGCAATTAATTTATTATCGTAACCCAATAACATAGGTAATACTACTATAAGGATAGGAAAACCAATAGTTAAAATACCTGGTAACATCATTTCTCTTAGGGCAGCTTTTGTAGAAATTTCTACACATTTACCATATTGAGGCTTTCCAGTACCTTCCATAATGCCTGGAATTTCTTTGAATTGTCTTCTTACTTCATATACCATGTCCATTGCAGCTTTACCAACTGAGTTCATGGCTAGGGCAGAGAATACAACAGGAATCATACCTCCGACAAATAACATAGCTAATACTGGAGCTTTAAAGATGTTAATTCCATCAATACCAGTAAATGTAACATAAGCAGCAAATAAAGCTAAAGATGTTAACGCTGCAGAAGCAATAGCAAAACCTTTACCTGTTGCAGCAGTTGTATTACCAACTGAATCTAAAATATCAGTACGTGTCCTAACTTCTTTAGGTAATTCACTCATTTCTGCAATACCACCAGCATTATCAGAAATAGGACCAAAAGCATCAATAGCTAATTGCATAGCTGTTGTTGCCATCATAGCTGAAGCAGCTAAGGCAACACCATAAAATCCTGCAAATGCATAAGAAGCCCAGATTGCAGCAGCAAATAAAATTACAGTAGGGAATGTTGAAATCATACCTGTAGCCAAACCTGCAATAACATTAGTTCCAGCACCGGTTGATGATTTTTGAACGATTGCTAATACTGGTTTTGTCCCTAATCCTGTATAATATTCAGTAACGGAAGAAATAACTCCACCAACCACTAATCCAACTATAGTAGCATAAAATACTCTCATTGAGGAGATGTCTTTTAAACCTTCACCAAAGAATTCCATTTTCATAGTTTCCGGTAACATAAATTTTACCAATACGAAACAAGAAATTGCAGTAAGAACAATGGAAACCCAGTTACCAACATTTAAAGCGCCTTGTACTTGTTTTTCTTTTGCATCATCCGATTTTATTTTAACTAACATGGTTCCAACAATTGAAAACAAAATACCAAAACCTGCAATTGCCATTGGTAATAAGATTGGACCAATTCCATTAAATGCATCTTGAATTGCACCGCCCATATCTTTAATAACATAGTTACCTAAAACCATTGCAGCTAAAACTGTTGCAACGTAAGAACCAAATAAATCTGCACCCATACCAGCAACATCACCTACGTTGTCTCCTACGTTATCAGCAATTGTAGCCGGGTTTCTTGGATCATCTTCTGGAATACCAGCTTCAACTTTACCAACTAAATCAGCACCAACATCGGCAGCTTTAGTGTAAATACCACCACCAACACGAGCAAATAACGCAATAGATTCAGCTCCTAATGAAAACCCAGCTAATGTTTCTAAAACAATAGTCATATCTTCTGTTGAAGTCCAAACACCTTTCATGAAATAATTGAATAATAGGATAAAGAAACCAGTTAAACCTAAAACAGCCAAACCAGCAACACCTAATCCCATTACTGTTCCACCACTGAATGAAACTTTTAATGCTTGTATTAAACTTGTACGAGCAGCCTGAGTTGTTCTAACATTAGTTTTAGTAGCTATTTTCATTCCCATATTACCTGCTAATGCAGAGAAAAATGCTCCGAAAATAAATGCTACCACTATTAATATGTGTGTAGTGGGAACAACAAATGAAATTCCAGCTAAAACAATACTTGCTCCAATAACGAAGAAAGTTAATAGTTTATATTCTGCTTTTAAGAAAGCTAAAGCTCCTTCATAAATGTAATCTGAAATTTCTTTCATTTTACCATCACCAGCATCTTGTTTTAATACCCATGCTCTTTTTGCAGCCATGAAAGCTAAACCAATCAATGCCATTACTATTGGCAAATAAATCATCATTGAACTCATACTATATATTTAATTTGTTTTAATTCTTAATTTTTTTTTTCGGAGGGCAAAAGTAGGGAATTAAATGAATAATGAATAACGAATGGCGAATATTTTCATTTTAGTCGTTTAAAATGAGCCTGTCATCCTTTATTAATAAGTGTTCAGTAGGGAAATTCTTTTGAAAGTTTATTTATACATTACTTGTTTAACTGCTTTTATGATTTTATCTACATTGGGTAGATAAGCTTCAATTAAAGGAACAGAAAAACTCATCGGTACATCTGCTCCAGTAACCCTTGCAACAGGTGCATCTAAATAATCAAAAGCTTCTTTTTGAACTTTATAAGTAATCTCAGAAGCAAAACAACCTAAAGGCCATGATTCTTCAACAAAAACCAAACGATTAGTTTTTTTAACTGATTCTATAATGGTTTTATAATCAATAGGACGCAAACTTCTTAAATCGATTACTTCAGCATTAATTCCTTCTTTAGCTAATTCTTCAGCAGCAGTTTTAACTAACTTCATCATTTTACCAAAACCTGCAATAGTAACATCAGTACCTTGTTTTACTACATCTGCAACACCAATTGGAATAATGTATTCTCCATCTGGTACTAATCCTTTGTCGCCATACATTTGCTCCGATTCCATAAAAATTACTGGGTCATTGTCTCTGATGGCTGCTTTTAATAAACCTTTAGCATCTGCTGGATTTGATGGTTGTATCACTTTTAATCCTGGACAGTTTGCATACCAGTTAGAAAAATCTTGAGAATGTGTTGCACCTAATTGTCCTGCCGAACCAGTTCCACCTCTAAATACAATAGGAATATTTAATTGTCCACCAGACATGTTATACATTTTAGCAGCGTTGTTTACAATCTGGTCAATAGCCACTAATGAGAAATTCCAAGTCATAAATTCTACTATTGGTCTCATACCGTTCATTGCAGCACCAACAGCAATACCTGTAAATCCATTTTCAGCAATTGGAGTATCAATAATTCTTTTTGGACCAAATTCATCCAACATACCCTTACTAACTTTGTAAGCTCCATTATATTCAGCAACTTCTTCACCCATCAAAACAATAGAATTGTCTTTTCTCATTTCCTCACACATGGCTTCGTTAAGTGCTTCTCTAAATTGAATTTCTCTCATAGCTAAAATGTTTTACGCGTCAAAATTATAAAATAAATGCAGTTTTTTAAGGTTTTTAATTTTTAAAGCTATTTTTGAATAATAATTATGGATTCCGATAAACAGAAATATAAAAAGGTTTGTGAGGAGAATGATTCGATTCCTTTTTTCTTGCAATACAATTGGTACAACACCTTGTTTTCTGAAAACGACTGGGGTGTTGTGGTTGAGGAGCAAAATAATGAGGTGGTAGGTTTTATACCCTATTATATAGCAAAAAAGATGAAATTTAAGGTGATTGTTCCCCCTTCTTTAACTCCTTATCAGGGAGTTTGGCTAAACTATAACAATGAGCAAAAGTATACCAATCGCTTGAGTTTTGAGAAAAAGATCATGACTTCGTTAATTAATCAGTTGCCAAAAACTGACTCGTTTAAACAAAAATTTTATCCTGAAATTACCAATTGGTTGCCTTTTTATTGGAAAGGATTTTCTCAAACCACTCGTTATACTTATGTACTAGACAAACTAAGTAATAGAGATAGTTTGTTTGCTGATTTTAGGGAAAATATCCGAAGAGAGATTAGGAAAGCCGAAAAACAGTTGACTATACTATCATTAAAAGAAGTTGATGAGTTGTATGAGCTAAAAGTAAAAACATACATAGAGCAAAAAGATAATTACCCATTTTCACTATCGTTATTGAAAAAAGTGTTTGGGTACTGTTTAAAATACAATTGTGGAGAGTTGCTTGCTGCTAAAGATAAAGACGGAAATATACATTCTATAATATTGTATGTTTGGGACAAGCAAAGTGCATATTATTTGCACGGAGTAACTAATTCGGAATATAAAACAACAGGCTCTATGAGTTTGTTGTTATGGGAAGCGATTAAGCGTTCCTCTCAAAAAACAAAATCATTTAATTTTGAAGGGAGTATGATTGAACCAATAGAACGTTATTTTAGGGCATTTGGAGGTAAACAAACTCCTTATTTTGAAGTTTCTAAAACATCATCACAATTATTAAAATTGTTGAATTATTAAATCAACGGCCTTACATATCTCAAGTTGGGTTTCGAAGTTTTTTAGCCAAAAACAGTTGATTGGGTTAACAGGTGAAAAACTTATTTTACCTTTTTATCACGCTGTAAGTGATAATCCACCTGCACATTTGATTAATTTATATGAAGCTCGCTCTGCCGTTGATTTTGAAAAAGATTTAGACTATTTATTAGAACATTTTAAGCCGATTGGGTTACAAGAATTAATCAAGTTAAATAAAAACGGACTTATACCTAAAGAGCCAAGTTTTCATATTACGTTTGACGATGGACTTGTTGAAGTTTATGATGTGGTAGTACCTATATTAATTAAAAGAAGAGTACCAGCCACTTTTTTTATAAATACCGATTTTATTGACAATAAAAAGATGTTTTATCGATTTAAGGCCAGTATTTTGGTTGAACAATTAGCCGCTAATGGAATGTTAGATTTGAACTGCAATGAGGAAAATGATATTGATGGTTTTGCTAAAACACTAGGAATTAACTTTGAAGATTATTTGGAAAAAGAACAACCATATTTAACGACAAATCAAATTAATGAATTGATTGAAAAAGGATTTACTATTGGTGCGCATAGTAAAAATCATCCTTTGTATAAATTGATATCTGAAAAAGAACAAATAGAACAAACATTAGGGAGTTTGGAAGTGCTAAAAAAACAGTTTCGTCTTGATTACTCAGTTTTTTCATTTCCTTTTACAGATGATGGTGTGACACAAAGTTTTTTTAAAACAATACAATCAAAAGTTGATTTAACATTTGGTAGTGCAGGGCTAAAAAAAGATACAGTTGAATTTAATCTTCAACGAATACCAATGGAAAATACAGCCTCGACTGAAGAACTGATTAAAACACAATATTTGTATTGTTTACTAAAAAAACTAGTAGGTAAAAACAAGGTCGTTAGACTTTAACCTCTCCATTCACGTAGTCACGTAAGTATTCGAAACGTGGCATTAAATTTCCATTTTTACAAATTGTAGCACGTTCAATAACTTGTTCTTTATCATCAATCAGGTGAGGTAAAATTTTATCAATAAACTCTCTCCCAAAATCTTTTGAAGCATCAATAGGTAGTTCACAAGGCAAATTATCTACAGCCATTACAGTGATACCATTTACATCATTATAATTTACTTCACTTTCGGTAATTGGATTGTAACCATATATTGGATCGGCAATAGTCGAGGCTCTCAATGTACATGCTATAGGTCCTTCAATATCACAACTGATATCACCCACAACTTTTATTTTTACATCAGGAGATTTTGCATCTTCTTTTGAAAAAATATATGGGGAACCTTTTGCCCAAAAGTGTCCTGACATATACATATCTGCAACTTCGGCATATGGCATAAAGTTCGACTCAAAGCCAGACGCATCAGTAAAAAATTCTGCTACAGTAAATGGTTTGTTGTCAATTCTTTTGTTGTAATCTTCAGGGAATAGTTGAGTAAAAACAGGAGTGTTAAAGGTTTTAGTTAAGAAATCGTTTGAATTTACTTTTTGTATATTAAGCACTTCTAATATTTCAAGAATACCGGTTGCAACGCGACCACCTCCCGTAATAACTATTTTATAATCGTCTGGTAAAACAACTTTTGTAAGTTCAGTAAGCATTTCTGCTTTGTCTTTACAATCGTGAGCTTTTTTTAAATTAAAAGCTCCCATTCGTTTACCGTAAGCAGAAAAAGTATTGTAACAACCAACAATTCCAGCATATCGACCAAAACCAATTAGCCGATGATTTTTTTTATCTACAAGCGTTTCATAATCAACCATAGTAATGTTCTTGTTTAACATTTCAATGAGTAATTTACGGTTGTATGCTTGTTTTTTTATGGTGTGAGAAAAGTAAAAATAAGTCTTATTCGCAATCAATTCGTTTACAGGAACTTCTTTAATTCCCATTAAGATGTCGCAATCAGATACATCATCAACCAATTCAACCCCTTGGTTTTGATAGTCGATATCTTTTATTCTTCGAACATTGCTTTTTTGAACAACAACCTTTAAATTGGGATAATTATCATTTATAAATTTACATTGAGATGGAGAAAATGGAACGCGTTCGTCTGGCGGGTTTTTTCCTTCTCGTATTACACCAATTTTAATCATTTGCATTTGTTTGCCTGCAAATTTATGAAAATGCATGATATTTGCTAAGAAATAATAGTAATTTCGTTGTGTTCTTTGAAAATTTTGGGGTCGTTTTTGGTTTTGACTGCAAGATGAAGTGGTAAGTAAGCATGTCGAGCATTGTGAGTTGGCTCGTAAATATCGGCTCTCAAATCGCTAACTGGCGAAAATAACTATGCAATGGCTGCATAATCTCGACCAAGTCGGATTATCTTAATACCAACTCTTAGAGGGTTGGCACCATTTACCTCACAACTGTTCTGTTTGTTAACGGTTGTATCAGAGGTATCAAAATTTCAAACTAGTTGATAAATTGCCTTGATTTATTAGCGAAACTAAAGAGGCTTAAGCTTAAAGTTGGTGGCTTTTATCCTGCTTTAAGTCTAACAATTAAGTAAAAGCTAAACATGAAGAAAGCTTATTAGTTCCTTGTTTGGACGAGGGTTCGAATCCCTCCGACTCCACTCCGAGGGAAGGCACACCAAAATGGTAGTGCTTTCTTTTTTTAGAGTCTCTAAAAGCCCTGTCATTACTACATATCATTTGCACAACTTTATTCATTTCGAGAGTTTGAACTTTTTTATTATCAAAAACCAACTTTGAGGGAAATATCGAACTCACTATGTGTTGCTTAGTAGCTGTATTTCTTTGTTCATAAAAAGCTTATCAAGATTTGAAAGGAGTTCGATACTCTCCTCAATTCTAACATCTAAATTTAACATTCCTGCATTTAATATGAATTACTATATTTTTGCGTTCCTTAACCGTAAAGAATTTGCAATTACTGAAACCGAACTAAAGCTCATGGCGGCAGCAGCAATCATTGGAGAAAGTAAAATTCCAAAGACAGGAAATAAAACACCAGCAGCTATAGGCACTCCTAAAACATTATAGATAAAAGCGAAAAATAGATTTTCTTTGATATTAACCATTACTTTATGGCTCAAATTCTTTGCTTTTACTATTCCATGTAAATCTCCTTTAACTAGGGTGATTTCAGAGCTTTCAATAGCCACATCCGTTCCTGTTCCCATAGCAATACCCACATTGGCTTGTGCTAATGCAGGAGAGTCATTTATTCCATCACCAGCCATTGCAACCACTTTCCCCTGTGCTTGTAATTCTTTTATCATATTAAGCTTATCTTCAGGTAAACACTCGGCTTTAAAATCACTTAAGTTTAAAGTGTCTGCAACAGCTTTAGCGGTATTTGCATTATCTCCTGTCATCATTATAACTTCAACTCCCTTACTTATTAGTTCGGAAATGGCTCTTTTACTAGATTCTTTTATTGCATCAGAAATAGCTACATATCCAACAGCTTTTTTTTCAATGCTAATATATGATACTGTTTTACCTAACTTCTGTTCTTCAATTACCTTCGATTTAAGTTCATTTGGAATATTTATATTAAATTGTTCAAGTAATTTAATATTTCCCAAAGCAATTTTCTTACCGTTTACTGTTCCGATAACACCTTTTCCAGTAACACCTTCAAAGTCTTTTACATCAATCAATTGAACACCTTTTAATTTACCATATTTCACTACTGCTTCTCCTAAAGGATGTTCACTGTATTGATTTAAAGAGGCAATCTGTTGTAATAAATCAGTCTCATTATTTCCATCTATTGCATAAACCTTTTCTACCGATGGTCTTCCTTCGGTAATCGTCCCTGTTTTATCAGTAATCAATACATTTACTTTATTCATCGTTTCTAGTGCTTCCGCATTTTTTATTAAAACGCCAGATTGAGCCCCTTTACCCACGCCTACCATTACTGACATTGGAGTGGCTAAACCTAAAGCACAAGGACAAGCAATAATTAATACTGCAATAGCATTTACAAAACCATAAACATAAGCTGGTTCAGGACCAAAAATTGCCCAAACTCCAAATGTAATTATAGCAACACCAATTACAATAGGTACAAAATATTTTGCAATAGTGTCTACAAGTTTTTGTATTGGTGCTCTTGAACGACTAGCATCATTTACCATTTGAATTATTTGAGAAAGCAAGGTATCGGCACCAACTCTTTCAGCAACCATTATAAATGATTTGTTCCCATTAATAGTACCAGAACTTACTTTGTCTCCTTCTTTCTTATCTACTGGAATTGGTTCGCCCGAAATCATAGATTCATCAATACTACTATGTCCATCGGTGATTTTTCCATCTACAGGAATTTTATCGCCAGGCTTAACACGTAATAAATTTCCTACTTGAATATCATGTATGGAGATTACTTTATCAATTCCATTCTCCACTAAAATAGCTTCAGAAGGTGCTAATTTTAGTAGTTCTTTGATAGCTCCACTAGTTTGGCTATGAGCTCTTGCTTCTAATAATTGACCTAATAAAACCAAGGTTAGAATAACTGCTGCTGCTTCAAAATAAAGTAAAACAGTTCCCGATTCTGTTTTAAATTCATTAGGAAAAATATTTGGGAAGAGCAACCCTACTACACTAAAAAGAAACGCAACTCCTGTTCCAATACCAACCAAAGTAAACATATTTAAATTCCAGGTTACGATGGATTTCCATGCTCTAACAAAAAACATCCAACAAGCATAAAAAACAACTGGTAAGGTTAAAATAAACTGAACCCAATTCCAGCTTTGATGCTCCATCACTTTAATCAACGGGTTGTTTTGAAGCATATCACTCATAGAAATGATAAACACAGGTAAAGAAAATACAGTAGCTATAACCATTTTCTTTACGAGTTCTTTATACACTTTTTGTTCTGCACTTACACTAGGTGCTATAGGAACTAGATCCATTCCACATATTGGACAAGCACCCGGACTATCTTTTATTACATCGGGGTGCATGGGGCAAGTATATTGTTGCCCTGAAACTACTTTTGGTTGCTCTACCAGATGCATTCCACATACAGGACAATCGCCTGGTTTATTATAAGTTTTTTCGCCTTCGCAGTGCATCGGACAATAAAAAACTCCGTTGCCTTTTGGCAGTATTACTTTATGCTGATGTTCGCTATTATTATGTGCATCATTATCTGGTATATCAATCGTGTAATGCAATCCTGCTTTTAGTAGCGTATCCTGTAATTTTTCTAAAGGGATATGAGATAACATTTCAATAGTTACCTCTCCTTTATCAAGGTTAACTTCTGCTTTTTCAACTTCAGCCAAACCATTTAAGGCTTGTTCTACACTGGTTTGACAACCTGTGCATGACATTCCGGTAACTTGATAGGTGTGTTTCATAACTTCGTTATTTATATTTCTTCAAAAGTAATATGCCCTCATACCTTGTTTATTATACAATTTTTATAATTCATTATATAATTTACAGTTTATCAAGAGAAAACCTTTTTCTTGAATCCTTTAACTTCCTAAAATAACCAGGCGTTAATCCAGTCTCTTTTTTAAATTGCTTGCTTAAGTGTGCCAGACTACTATACCCCATCTGAAAAGCAATTTCGTTTAGGGCTAATTCATCGTACAAAAGCAATTCTTTTACTTTTTCTATTTTTAATTTGATAAAATAGTGTTCAATTGTTGTTCCTGTTGTTGAGGAAAATAAATTACTAATGTATTTATAATCGAATTCTAGCTCTTTTTCAAGATAATCAGAAAGGTTTAACCTTCTTATATCTTCCAAGCATTTTTCAATATATTGAAAAATAGATAATTTAATTTTTTTTATTAATTGACTACTTTTTGTATCTAACAATTCAAACCCATATTCTTCTAATTCTTGTGAAGTATTTGAAATTGATTAGATGTTAGTTCATCTTCTATTAATTCTATTTCTCCTAACTGAATAGTTAATGCGTTTAATTGCAATCTTTTAATCAATGATTGAACTACGTAAATACATCTATTACATACCATATTTTTTACATATACAATCATTAGCTATTTTTTTAACTTTAAGTTAATTGATAAATGAAGTGAGTTCACTTTAAAATTAAAATGAACTCAACATTATTGGTTTATTCGACTTCTTTCAAATCCATCCCACACTTAGGGCATGAACCTGCTTCTTCATACATTTTATCCCCTTCACATTTCATAGGGCATTGGTACATGGCATGATCTTCATGCATTTCTTCATCATGATGTTCAGTCATATCCTCATGATGCTCTCCATCCATGTGCTCCATGTGTTCACTTTCATTGTTTTCAGCATTTCCACAACCAATAAAAGTTGCACTTCCTAATGTAAACAGCATTGCTGCTCCAATTGTTAAAATTTGTTTTTTCATTTTTTTCATTTTTATGGTTTATAATTTATTTACTTGTTTAATGATTGTGTCCGCTTATGGGTGTTGATTTTTTTGATTTAATTTCTGTATCAATAATTTGTTTTACTTCTCCACATCTCAACATCTTTTCTCCAAAATAAGGGTTACGAATTTCTTCAGTTTCACTTAACCAAATGGCTCCTTTATCGTTTATTGCCATTGGACAATAATCTTTGTAAACTTTAATTCCATGCAAGCCAAAAGATTCTATGGTTAATGAAAGAACTTCTGATAATGACTTGAATGAATTACGAGTACTTTCTATTGAATCAGATGTCGAAATTTCTATAAGTGATTTTTCAATAGCTGCATAGTTTTTTATCCATAGTTCGTGAGCTTCATCGTGTAATTCGCTTTTATCCAATGTTTTCAATTTTTGTTGTAATAATGCTGATTTTTGTTTTGCTTTTTCAAAATCAGATGCTACTAACGCATTTTTAAGTTCAACATATTGATGAAAAAATAAGGTTAGTTTTTGTTTGAATCCTTCTGTTACGTGGTATTTTCCCATATAAGTTGAAGTTTGTTGATTCATCATGCTGTTTTTACCCGCCAATTGAGCAGCAGCATCTACTTTAAAGGTACCATTCACTACTATTTCTTCTCCTTCTACAAGTCCTTGCTCTACAATATAGTGTGAGCCTAAATCTAACCCAATTGTTATTTCTCTATACTGGAAAGTTGGTTTATTGGTTTCCTGAATTTTAGTGTAAACAATAGAGCGTTTACCTGTCCATAAAACAGCCGATTTTGGCACAATAATTTTGGTTTCTTTAATGGGTAATTTCGCAGTAAATCTCCCTTCGGTAAACATTTCGGGTTTTAGCTGCTGATTAACATTATTAAAATTAATTCTTACAGCAGCTGTTCTTGTTTTTGGATTAATCAAAGGGTCGATAAAATCAACATTCCCCTTAAATGATTTGCCTGCTACCGAACTAACTTTAAAATTAACCACATCGTTTTGTTTAACCCATGGTATGTCCGATTCATAAGCATCAAAAACTACCCATACTCGACTTAAATCTACTACCTCAAACAATTTGGTGCCTTCTTTTACATAATCACCCAATGTTGCCATTCTCATGGTAACAATGCCTGCCAAAGGAGAAACCACCTCTATTTCTTTTTTTGGTTCACCACCGGCTTCTATTTCATTGATTTGATTTTCAGTAATGTTCCAAAGTTTTAATTTATTACGAGCTGCTGTATATAACATTCCATTGGCATCTTTAAATTTTAGTGCTTCAAACAATTCCTGTTGTGCAATAATTAATTCGGGCGAATAAATAGATGCCAGCTTTTGACCTTTCACCACTTGTATTCCTGTAAAATCAACAAACAACTTTTCTATTCTGCCCGAAAAACGAGAAGTGATGATAGAAATTCTACGTTCATCAATTTTTACTTTCCCTTGCATAAAAATTTCTTTTTCGGGTTTTGTCATTTCAACTTTCGAGGTTTGAATATCGGCAAGACGAATAGCTTCTTCGCTCATTTCCATGTTTAAAGGATTATCACCTACCTCATCTACCGGAATTAAATCCATTCCACAAATAGGGCATTTACCCGGTTCGTTTTGCCTAATTTGTGGATGCATGGAACAAGTCCATATTTGTGTTGTTTTTTCTTGGTGTTGTGTATGGTCTTCTTTTACTTCCTTTGGAGAAGAAGAAAAGAAGATTTTTCCAACCAATAACCCGACTAATAAAGCAAGGATAATTAACACGATTTTATTATTGAATATTTTCATTTTTTTTAGTTTTTAATACATTGATTCAATTTTTGATACTGCATTGTTTTTGTCTTGTATAGCCTGAATAATTTGTAAATCATTACCCAACATTATGCGTTGAATTCTTAATATTTCTTCAAAATCTTTACCAGAATTAACATAACTACTTACTATAATTTCAAGTACTTGATTAGCTTTTATGTTTTGTTGATGATATAGCTCTATTCGTCTGCTCGCATCTTCATAAACTACCCAAGTCAATTCCAATTCATTCTCTAACTTGTTTTTTGTGTTCTCTATTTGAAACTGAACACTCTCCATGTTGAGATTGGCTTCATTTTTTTGAGCTTTATATTTTTTTCTATAAATTGGTACACTCAACGTAATCATAGGCATAAAAGCGTCTTTACCGCTATTTTGAGCAACCATGCCATCATCACCAATCATAAAATAGTTTAATCCTAAGCCTATCATTGGTAATCCTTGTTTTTTTGCCACAACCGATGAAGCATGAAAAGCTTCCTTTTTCATATCCATACTTTTAAGCTCATTGTTTGAAGCAATGATGTTGGTAGTGATTTGCCCTTTAGATTCGATAATTTCTAAAATCTGTTGTTCTTCAGGTATTAAAACAGGAGTTGTTACATCCCTATTTAACACATTATTAAACATTACTTTTTTAGCGTGAAACTTATCCTGAATTAATACTAATTTGTTCTCTAATTCCGCAATTTCCATTTGAATGCGAAGAACATCTACCATTCCTGATTTTGAACCAGTTTCAAACTTTTGAGTGGCTAACGATTCAAAGCTTTTTAAAATTTTAAGGTTGGCTTCGACGATACGTATGGATTGTTGTATTTCATACAATTCGTACCAAACACTCTTTATCTGATAAAAAACAACTTTTTTTTGTGCTTCAAAATCTTCAAACTTCGATTTAGCCAAGTTTGCAAAAACTTCTTGTTGAGCATTTAGTGTTCCCAACCATGGAAACATTTGCATTGCTCCTATTTTTGCTTGTTGTGGTCCATTTCGAGTTTCAATTGGGCTAATAAAATAACCAAAATCTAGTATTGGATTTGGCAAACTCCCCATCTGATTCACTTTTTCAAGCGAAGCTTCATAGTCCTTAAATTTTGCTTTTAACGCAAGATTATTTTCTGCTGCAATTTTAAGGTAGTCATTAAGTGTTTGAGAATAACCATAAACACTAAAGAACACCAATATTATTATATGAAATACTTTTTTCATGGTTCTAATTTTATAATTTAACTCCTCTTTCTTTCCATGCTGAATATAAAACAGGGATAACAAAAAGTGTAATGATTGAAACAGACATTCCTCCGAATGATGGTATTGCCATAGGAACCATAATGTCAGCTCCTTTTCCAGTAGAAGTTAATACAGGAATAAGAGCAAGAATTGTAGTGGCTGATGTCATTAAACACGGTCTAATTCTTCTTGAACCAGCTTTAATGACGGCACTTCTTATTGCTGATTTAGTTTGAGGTTTGTCTTCATCAAATACCTGATTTAAATAGGTTGACATTACAATACCATCGTCATCAACAATACCAAATAATGCAATAAAACCTACCCAAACAGCAACACTTAAATTGATGGGGTGCATTTGAAACAAATCTCTCAAATTAGTACCGTACACTTCAAAGTTCATGAACCAAGTTTGAGAATAAAGCCATATCATAATAAATCCTCCCGAAAAGGCAATGATTAAATTTCCAAAAATCATAGAAGCGGTTATAACCGATTTCAATTCAAAATACAACAACAAAAAGATAATAATCAGGGCTAACGGCACTACCAAGGACAACCTTTTTTCGGCTCTTATCTGATTTTCATAGTTTCCAGCAAACTCGAAACTAACTCCTGCTGGAACTTCTAATTCACCTTTTTCTATTAGCATTTCCAAATGTTCCTGAGCATTTTCAACCACATCTACTTCTGCATATTCTTCTAATTTATCGAACAACACATAACCCAATAAAAAGGTGTTCTCGCTTTTTATTGCTTGAGGTCCTTGCACATAATTTATGGTGGAAATCTCTCCTAAAGGTATTTGAACTCCATTTGAAGCCGAAATTAGTATTTGTTCAATCTCTTCGGGCGAATCTCTTAATTCTCTTGCATACCGAACTCTTAATGGATAACGTTCTCTACCTTCAACAGTTGTTCCAAGTGGCATTCCTCCAATGGCAACTTCAATATATTGTTGAACTTGTTGAATACTTAACCCATATCTTGCTAGTGCTTTTCTATCTAAATCTATTTCTAAATAGGGTTTACCGACAATTCTATCAGCAAAAACGGCTTGTTGTTTTACACCTTCAACTTGTTTAATGGCATTTTCGAGTTGGAGACCAAAGGCTTCTATGGTTTTTAAATCAGGTCCTTTTATTTTCACCCCCATTGGTGCTCTCATTCCTGTTTGAAGCATAATCAAACGAGTTTCTATAGGCTGTAATTTTGGTGCTGATGTTACTCCAGGTAATTTTATTGCACTTATCTCTTCCCAAATATCATTAGGATTGCGGATGTGGTCTCTCCAATTTCGATAGAATTTTCCATCTTCATCTACAATTAACTTACCATGTTTATTTCTCACATAATTACCGTCATCATCCACTTTAAATCGCATTCGCTCTCCATCTTCATCAACAATAAATTCAGGTTTATAATTAATAATGTTCTCGTACATAGAAATTGGAGCAGGATCTAATGCTGATTCAACCCTGCCAATTTTTCCAACCACTGATTCTACTTCTGGAATAGCTGTTACTGCCATATCTAATTTCTGTACTACATCAACATTTTCTTCCATTCCTGAATGAGGCATTGAAGTGGGCATCAGTAAAAATGAACCTTCATTTAAAGAAGGCATAAATTCTTTTCCAGTTCCCGGGAACGATTCATGCAAGTAACTATAAAAGGAATTGTTTTTTATGGTTTCTTTTTCTACCCCAAAAATATCTTTAAACCCAATCCAACTGAAAAACCCCCAAATGATAATGATTAATGGTGCTGAAAGAAATAACAATTTATTATTTAAGCACCAGTTTAGGATGATGCTGTATTTCCAAATAATAAACCAGAAAAACCCAATAACTACAGCAATAAACAATGCAACAAAAAGGAAGTTGCTCCAATTACTCTCCTGTGGTCCAAGAGGCAACCAATGGCTGGACATTAATCCGGTTAAAACCAAGGCGAATAGAATGATATCTAACCGCTTAATAAGAGGTTTAATTTTATCGGGAAACCATTTTGCAATCCATTCCGACAATCCTGAAACTCCAGCTGCAATTAGTAACCAACCAACAACTCCATAAATAAATATAAAAGGAATACCAATAATAATCGCTGCAATATTCAGCATATTACGAACCTTTTTACCTTCAATTTTTATAGAAAAAATCCAATGGGCAAAGGCAGGAAGAAGAGTAATCGCAACTATTATGGAAGCTATTAAAGCAAATGTTTTGGTATAAGCTAAAGGTCTGAACAATTTCCCTTCAGCACCTTCCATTGCAAACACAGGTATAAAACTGATAATGGTAGAAACTACAGCAACCAAAACCGGTGATGCAACTTCAGAAGTTGCCCTATAAATAGTTTCTAGTTTTGATTCTCCTTTTTGGGCTATTTCGAAATGCCGGAGCATATTTTCGGTTAAGACAATTCCCATGTCTGCAATAGTACCAATTGCAATAGCAATACCTGATAATGCTACGATGTTTGCATCAACACCAAAATATCGCATTCCAATAAAACAAATGAGTACAGCTATTGGAATTAATGATGATATTAACAACGATGCCCTTAAATTTAACACCATTAAAATGATCACTATAATAGTGATAATAATTTCTTCATACAAAGCATCATTAAGTGTGCCTAATGTTTCTTTTATTAATGTGGTTCGGTCGTAAAAAGGAACAATGGTTATTTTAGAGGTAGAACCATCAGCCAACTTTTTTGAAGGCAATCCAGGACTAATATTTTTTATTTGTTCTTTTACCTTATTAATGACTTCTAAAGGATTTGCTCCATAACGAGCAACAACCACTCCTCCAACAGCTTCTGCTCCGGATTTATCTAATGCACCTCTTCTCGATGCAGGTCCTAAACTAACGTTAGCAATATCTTTTATTCGAACAGGAACATTATCATGTACAGTTACTACAGCATCTTCTAAATCTTCTATGTTTTTAATGTAGCCTAAACCTCTTACCAAGTATTCGGCACGATTAATCTCCACAGTTTTAGCCCCGACATCTAAATTGCTATTTTTAACTGCCATCATTACCTGCATGATGCTAATTCCAGCCGCTTTCATTGCGTTTGGATCTATATCCACTTGATATTCTTTGATAAATCCACCTATTGAAGCCACTTCTGAAACACCATCAACTGAAGCTAGTCCATATTTTACCGTAAAATCCTGAATGGAACGTAATTCTTGTGGATCCCAACCTCCTGCCGGATTACCATCCTTATCACGACCTTCTAAGGTGTACCAGTAAATTTGGCCTAAAGCTGTTGCATCAGGACCTAAAGCAGGTTGTACACCATCTGGTAGTGTACCTGATGGTAAGGAATTTAACTTTTCTAAAATTCGAGAGCGACTCCAATAAAATTCTACATCCTCATTAAAAATGATGTAAATACTTGAAAAACCAAACATGGAATTACTTCGGATGGTTTTTACTCCCGGAACGCCTAAAAGAGCAGTGGTTAAGGGATAAGTAATCTGATCGTCCACGTCTTGAGGCGATCGACCCATCCATTTAGTAAATACTATTTGTTGATTCTCTCCAATATCAGGTATGGCATTGTAAGCTACCCCTCAATTCAATCCAATCAAAAATAGAATTTTTAACTTGATAATCTATATTCCATAGGCGTTTTATTTTTAAGAGATTTGTGAGGTCTGTTGTAATTATAATCATGCATCCATT